>CAYPNM010000006.1:0-109926 GCA_964412105.1 uncultured Ignavibacteriaceae bacterium
CCTGTCCCACTACAAATGCGTTAAAAATAATGAAGTTGGAGGGTTTGCCTGTTGAATAATAATAAGAAAGCCGAATTGCTTCGGCTTTCTTTATGTGACAGATGTCAGTAAGACCTACTTTGCTCTAATAGCATTGAGTATTTAACCGCAAAGGATAAAGTCGCTTACCTTTAACATAGTGATCGAAATAGGTGTTGGTGGTAAGTTGAGCCCGACTTTTGAGGACTAAATCCTAATGAAATAGGAGCCGTTGTTATCTATATATAATGAAAATTTAATTTTGGAATCCATGGTAATAAATTATTGTTGTATTAATATATTATAATGTATATACTCTACAAAAGGATAACTAAGAAGAATGAAGAAAATCGGGATATCATTCGGCGGTGGCGGTGCGAGAGGCCTGGCTCATATTTCAATGATAGAAGCATTTGAAGAACTTGGAATAAAACCATCTGTTATTTCGGGTGCCAGTATCGGTGCAATAATCGGCGCATTTTATGCAGCAGGATATTCATCCAGAGAAATGAAAGCAATGTTAAAACGCCTGCTTTTCCCTAGAAACGACAAACCGTTCGACTTTCTCTGGAAATCGGATTTTGTGAAAATGTTTTCAATGTTTGATCCGCAGTTTTTTAATAGCGGACTGATGAAAGGCGATAGATTTTATAATTTCCTACAGGCGGAGCTCGACGCCAATACTTTTGAAGAATTGAAAATACCTTTAAAGATAGTAGCGACAGATTACTGGAAAAAGGAGGAGGTTATTTTTGATGAAGGGGAATTATTACCAGCCATAAGAGCAAGTTATTCCTTACCAGGATTATTAACTCCTGTTAAAATTAAAAACAGAATTTTAATAGATGGCGGAGTTGTAAATCCAATTCCTTTTGATATTCTTATGAATGATTGTGACATTACGGTTGCAATAGATGTTACAGCATATAGAACAAGCAATGGGAAAAAATATCCCCCCACCTTTGAATCAGTTTTTACTACCTATCAAACAATGCAGAACTCTATAAATCAACAGAAGATGAAATTTATAAAGCCGAATATTTATATCAGGCCAGAAATTTATGATGTGCGTGTATTTGATTTTTCCAAGCACGAATCTATATTCAGACAATCGGAAACGGCCAAGGATAAATTAAAAAGAGAAATGGAAATACTGCTTATGATTAAAGCAGAAGTTAGCATGTTGAAGTGATTGGTAGCGGGAAAAATGGTAAAAACCGGAGTTGAAAGAAAATTTCTTAAGAAACAATCAGGTGAAGATTAAGGTTATGGGCTTTCCGCTTTCGGTGGGCTGCCCCCGCTACTAGGAAAGCATACACTTTCTTTAGTATAGTCTTTTTTCCCTCTAATAATTCACAGCTAAGTAATCAACCCGTAAAACGACTTTAGCAAACACTATTTTTTACCCGTTAAAAATTGGATTATAGTGTCGCTCAGTTTTTGTGCCTCCTTTGTGGCAAAAATATTCTGGGCATGGGCATTGCCATCCAGCAGAACTATCTGTTTTGGCTGCGGCGCACGTTTGAATTGTTTACGAATCTTTGGTGCAAGTGCTTCATTACGGCTGGCGATGAAAAGGATCGATGCCGCTTTGATTTGTTCCGGATTTTTGATGGGAACCGGAGAAAGCAAGACCAGTTTGTTAATCTCGCCTGGTTTGACCTCAGTTGCAGCCTTGGCCGATGCACCGCCTCCCATACTGGCGCCAACTACAGACACCGTCGTTATCCCCTGCTTGTGCAACCAACGCACTGCAGCCAGAACATCCTGGTCTAGTCCAGGGGTATTGCTTCCTTTTTTAGATTTACCGTAACCACGAAAGTCAATAGCCAAAGCTCGATATCCCAGAGCAGCAATACGTTTTGCAAGTGGTTCCCAACTCTCCTTATTAAAAATGGCCCCGTGTGCAAATACCACACCGTAAGATCCCTGTCCATATAGGTCCGCATCAATCATTCCGCCGTCGGCGGTTGGAAAAGAGACTACCTTAGGTGATTGCGCGGCTGAAGTGTTAATCAATAACATAACCAGAAATCCCAGCATTACGAATTTTGTTATAATTGTTCTCATCACATTTCCTTTTGGTGTTTACATACTAATATAAAAAATTAGGCTGTTCTACTAGTTTAGAATAAAAAAACGGTAATGTGAGATGTGACTAGGCTCAGTTAAAAAAGTAAACATAAAATAGAGGATTTAGGTTCCATAGAGTACAACTGTACATCCAAACCTGACAAACGGGTCAATGTGAAATCGGGATTGTATTTTGGTTTTTAATTATTTTAGGTGAAATATTTACTTGCACTATATGGCAAAAAGAAAGCCGAATCGCTTCGGCTTTCTTTTTGTGACAGATGTCGTCAAGAACTACATAATAACATTTCCATCGCCGTCAATATATTTAACTTTATAGCCAAGAGTTTTTATGCCTGCTTCGATCTTTGATTTGTCTCCCACTACAACCCAGATTAGATTCTTAGGTTTTACTACTCTTTTTGCGGCATCTATAATCTCTTCCTTATTCAGGCTATTAATTTTGCTGGCATAAGTATCGTAGTAATTATCTGCAAGTTTGTATGAAACCATATTTATCAAAGAATTTGCAACACGGCCATTTGTTTCCCACTGTCCAGGCAAAGAAAGGCTATTTTGTTCCTTCACTCTCGTTACCTCTGCATCAGTAGCAGGTTTTTCACCGACAAACTGATTAATTTCTTTTATCATTTCGGCAATGGATTCCTTCGTCTTATCGGTTTGTACTATGCCATAATATAGATACGGGCGCTGTCCCCGAGCGCTTGGAATGAAGCTGCCGGAACCGTATGACCAGTGTTTGTCTTCCCGCAGATTCATATTGATTCTTGAGGTAAACATTCCGCCCAGTATGTCATTCATTATTTCAATTGCAACGTTGTCTTTATCTCCATATGGCGGTGCAGGTTCTGCCCCAAAAATTATTGATGATTGTGAACCGGGACGATCCATAATATAGATTACATGTTCATCCTGATAGGCAACTTTTTTAATATCCTTTTTAGGGAAATCGCCGGCCTTCCAGTTTGAAAATAGTTTTTCCAGCTTCGGTTTAGCTTCTTTCATTGTAATGTCTCCGACAATTATAAGCGTGGCATTGTTCGGCTTAAACCATGTCTGATGAAAATTGACCATCTCGTCGCGTGTCATCTTGGTAACAGTAGATTCAAAGCCGGAACCGGTAAATGGATTACCATAAGGATGATCTTTACCATAAACAAGGCCCGGCACAACCCTCAGTCCCATATTAATCGGACTGGCTTTTTCTCTTTGAATTCTTACAACAGTCTCTTTAATTAGCCGATCCAGTTCTTTTTGCGGGAATGAAGGGTTAAGGATAACATCAGCAAAAAGATCCAGCGAAGGATCAAGGTTTGCCTTTAGTGCAGACATGCTGATAAATGAATTATCTAGGTTGGAACCAGTATTCAAAGTGGCGCCAAGCATCTGCAACTGGTCGCTTAGCTGCAGTGCATCCATCGTCTTTGTTCCTTCATCCAGCATATTCATTGCCATATTTGCGGTACCGGCTGATGAAAACTCATCCGAAGCATAGCCTGCATCTACCATCATAATGAAATTTAGAACAGGTATGGATTTTCTGTTTGCAAGTATAATTTTCATGCCGTTTGAAAGCTCAGCCCTTTCTAATTTTGGAAAGTGTGCTGCAGGAGGTGTCCCTGTTCCCGGCAATTTTGTGCGGTCAACATCACTGCCGGTTGTTGCGTATTGTGGAAATGGCATAATATCCAGAATATATACTCCGTCACTTAACCATTTTTCCGCCGTAGTTTTAATATCGTTTGCAGTTGTGTTGGCTATGTATTTGTTATAAACTTTATAATAGTCGGGTGATCCTCCATAAACCATATTCTGTGCGAGGATATCAGATGTTCCACCGAACCCGCCGACTCTCTCAATTCCTCTTACAAACCTTGCGAAATATTGTGTCTTCATTTTCTTCAGTTCTTTTTCGGTCGGACCTTCTTTCAGAACTTTGGCAAGCTCTTCATCAATTTCCGTTTCGACTTTTGATACTTCCACACCTGGCTTTACATCTGCCATAATAAGAAACTGGCTGCCGATCTCGCCGGGTGAGTAATATGCATATACACTTGTTGCGATCTGTTCGTCATAGACGAGGCGTTTATACAATCTTGATGATTTACCGGAAGACAGTATGTCGCTTAATAAATCGAGATGTGCAAGTTCTTCACTCCCCCATTGAGGGACATTCCATACCATGTAAATTCTTGCTTGTGGAACCCTGTCCTGTGCTACTTGCCTTATTGTACCCGTTCGTTTTGCAACGTAGGTTTGAAATTTTGCAACAGGCGGGCCGGAAGGAATATCGCCAAAATATTTTTCAACCTTTTGTTTAACCTCTTCTGTATTAATATCACCCGCAATACAGATTACTGCATTAGCAGCACCGTAATAACTCTTGAACCATTCATGCACGTCATCAAGAGAGGCAGCATTAAGATCCTTCATTGATCCGATAACCGTCCACGAGTAAGGATGACCTTCGGGATATGTTGCGTGAGTAATTAACTCACTCGAAATAGCATACGGTTCATTCTCGCCCTGTCTTTTTTCGTTCTGAACAACACCGCGCTGTTCATCAAGCTTTCCCTGATCAATTGCTCCGGCAAGATGTCCCATTCGGTCAGATTCCATCCAGAGCGTAAGATCAAGTGCAGAAGTAGGAACTGTTTCGAAATAATTTGTCCTGTCTTCATTCGTCGTTCCATTTAAATCTGTCGAACCGATTTTCTCCATCACTTTGAAATAATCGTCGTTGTAATTTTCGCTGCCGTTGAACATCAAATGTTCAAATAGGTGCGCAAAGCCCGTCTTTCCCTGTTTTTCGTTTTTGGAACCAACATGATACCAGACATTAAAAGCAACGATTGGAGCCTTATGATCTTCATGCACAATAAGAGTAAGGCCGTTTTTCAGAACGAATTTTTTGTATGGAATGTCAATGTTATCAAAATTCTGAGCTTTGATGAATCCCAGAAATAATGAAAACATTATCAAGATTGATAAGAATGTCTTTTGTCTCATATCTCCCTCATTTTATTGGTTGGTAAAAATTATTCTTGGTGCAGTGTTTAAAGTGTTAATTTAACCAAGGTTCAGTTAAAGTCAATACCGCTAATCCAAATTAAATTATGGTTTTATTGCATATTAAATATTTTTCAAAATTTCCCGCAAACACTGATATTTTTCACTAATTTTGGGCTAAAGTTTTATTATTATTTGAATAATCAATGAACAAAGAGGAAATTCTCAATAAAGTACGTGAAGCTGGCGTAATAGGAGCGGGTGGTGGTGGCTTTCCGTCCCATAAAAAGCTTGAAGCTAAAGTTGAACATATTATTGCAAATGGTGTGGAATGTGAACCGCTTCTTTATAAAGATCGGGAAGTCATGTTGAGAGAGACTGATAAAATGCTGAACGGACTTAAAATAGTTAAAGAACTAACCGGTGCAAAGAAAGTTACGATAGCGATTAAAGAAAAAAACCTGGATGTCGCAGAGTTTATTAAGCCTATCGCAGCAAAAAAGGATTATAGTGTTTGTATAACAAGAAACGTATACCCTGCAGGCGATGAGTATATACTTGTCTATGATATTACCGGGAGAAGAATTCCTCCGAATGGAATACCTCTAATGGTAGGATGTCTAGTAAATAATGTCGAAACTCTGGTAAACATTTCCAATGCAGTTGAAAACATACCGGTTACGCAAAAATTTATAACTATTACGGGCGCTGTTAAAAACCCCGTTACCGTTTCAGTACCGGTTGGCACGAGCTTCAAAGATTGTATACAGTTTGCCGGAGGATTTACAACCAACGACCCCGTATTACTTACAGGTGGCGTTATGATGGGAGGAGTTGAAACTGATTTTACTCAGTCTGTGAGCAAAACCTTGGGTGGATTAATTGTTCTTCCGTCAGATCACACGCTTGTGGTCAGAAAATCATCTCCTCAGAAGGTTTATAACAAAACAGGGCATAGCACTTGTGATCAATGCTCTTTTTGTACTCAATTATGCCCGCGTTATATATTGGGATATCCTATTCAACCGCATCTGGTTATGCGTTCACTTCAAATGACAGGCGAAGCAAAAGAAGCATTAAATCTGTGGGCCGCTAGCTGCTGTGAATGTAATGTTTGTTCTTTATTTGCCTGCCCTGAAAAGCTAGATCCAAAGAATATTTGTACGGATATAAAAATAAAGTTAAAGGAGGAAAAGAAAGCTTTTACGAAGGAGCAAATGGATGAGGCTTTCAGAGATATTCATCCTGCCCGGGAAGGCAGAGAAATCCCGATATCGAATTTATATCAAAGGCTGGGTTTAAAATCATACGACAGAAAAGCAGGTTTTAAAACTTTTGATAATGACATAATTAATGAGTTATATGTCCCCCTCAAATATAATTTTGGGAAGGCAGCTAAGCCCATTGTAAATATAGGCTCCAGGGTAAAAGAAGGCGAAATGATAGCTTCATTAGATGGAAATGATCTGGGCGTTCCTGTTCATTCTGGAATAAACGGAGTTGTAAAAGCCATAACTGGAAAAGGGATTTTAATTTCTGCAAATTATTAACAGAGGATTTTTAAATGAAATCAGCAATAGGATTAATTGAATTATCAAGCATTGCGAAAGGAATAGAAGTTTCGGACGCTATGTTAAAGCGTGCAGATATAGAAATTATCGTTAACCGTACTATTTGTCCCGGTAAATATATGATACTTATCGGAGGTGAAGTTGAGTCTGTTAATTCAAGCATTGAAACTGGAATTGAAATAAGTTCTGATGAACTTGTTGATAATTTTATAATTCCAAATGTGCATCCATCTATATTTCCGGCAATAAGCGGGATGAATCCTGTTGTGAATTTGCAGGCGCTTGGAGTGATAGAATCCTTTTCAGTGGCATCAATTATTGAAGCTGCGGATGCGGCAGTAAAATCTGCCTCTGTGGAATTAATCACTGTTTACCTCGCTATGGCTATCGGAGGGAAAGGTTATGTTATGCTCACTGGTGATGTTGCATCCGTGCAAACGGCGGTTGATACAGGTGCAGCTGCCATTTCGAAAAAAGGTCTGCTTGTGCAGAAAGTAGTAATTCCTTCCCCTAGAAAAGAAATTTTACAATCCTGGATTTAACCGGATAAGATTTTATAGAATCAGTTCTGTTTAATCTACACTATATTTATTAAACAAATAATTATTTGATAAATTTAGTTTATTACTGTTAATCTTCAAATGGCAATTCAATCCCTTTTGACCTTAAGTTATCTTTCCATTCCTTAGCTATCACTCTCTGGCCGTTAATTCTATATGCCGCATCCGAAGCAAGAAAAACAGCCGGCGGTCCCATTACTGCCGGATCAATCAATAATTTTTTTTGTTCTTCCGTAAATGAATCGGGAATCATTCCTGTATTAGTAGCCCCGCCCGGCAGCAAAACGTTCAAAGTAATACCAGTACCTACTAATTCTTGGGCCCAGATAATACTCATGGATTCCAGTGCAGCTTTTGAAGGCCCATACGGAGAAAATCCTTTTCTCTTCATCGTTTCATAATTAATTGAAATATTAATTATCCTTCCTGATCGTTGCTTTAGCATATATGGGATTACTGCTTGCGTAATTAAAAAAACTCCGGTCACATTTGTATCAATCACCATGCTCCACATATCCGGGTTCACTTCCCAGAATGGTTTTGGTAAATTCATAAAACTTTCGTTTACAAATTTCATCCCGCGTGCGGCATTATTTACAAGAATGTCTATTTTCCCGTATTCAGAAGTAACATTGTTTATGAGTTTAGCAACATCTTTTTTGTCAGAGATATCGGAGAGAATAGCTTTCCCACCAGTTAATGATGCAACATTATCTATTTCGTCTTTTTTTAGTGCAGCAGTAACTATAACTCTCGCTCCTTCTTTAGAAAATTCTGCTGCAACAGCTTTTCCTATTCCTCTTCCGCCTCCTGTTATTATTGCGATTTTATCCTTTAGTTTCATTTCGCTTTCCTTTGAAATTTAAATCAATAAAATATTAACATAAATCGGCTCAAAGTAAAACCGTTTTTCCAATCAAGTTTTGAAATTCTCTGTCAATCCTTTTACAAAATTCTGACAATTTTATGACAATTATTTTCTCCTATAAAAATAATTTTGCTACGAGATTAGAAGAATGGAGATATAAAAATGGAAGCAACAGCGACAAATAGAAAGTATGAATTTTTCAGTTGGGAATTTGTAAGAGCATATCTTATTACAATGCGTCCTTATCTTCTTTTTGTTTCCGGAATTACTGGGATTACGGGTATATCATTTGTTGAAAATATAAATGGCATTACCGCTGTTCTGGTTTTTTGCGCAGCCTTTTTGTCTTATGGTTTCGGTCAAGCTTTGACAGATTGTTTTCAAACAGATACTGATTCAATTTCATCTCCTTACAGGCCGTTGACACAAGGAGTAGTAAACAGAGGGCAGTTCCTCTGGATTAGTATAATCGGGTTAACAATTTGCGTAGCAGTATTCTCCTATTATTATAAACCTAATATTTTGCTTGGAATCCTTGCTGGTCTTGGATTAGGCACATATACTTATTTTAAGAAGAAATGGTGGTCCGGACCATTTTATAATGCGTGGATTGTTTGCGTGCTTTTTTTAATATCCTTTCTCGCTGCTTCCGAAGAATTTATAGGGATCTATTCAATAAGATTTTATTTTGGCATAGGATGTGTATTCTGGGGTTATTCTAATTTTGTGCTAAGTGGCTACTTTAAAGATATTTCAGCGGACAGAGCAACCGGCTATAAAACTCTACCTGTAGTTTTTGGAAGAAAAGCAGCGGCTAAAGTAAGTGACATTTTTGCAGTCCTGACAATTTTATGCGCTTTTCTATCACTTAAAAATATTACTTATAATTTCCAGAGTGTATTTGAATCAATTGCAGTTATGCTTTACATCTCAGCGGGCATTTTTGCACTTATTTTATCACAATTCAAGTTACATAGTGTAAAAACAGACAAAGGTTCTCATCCTGCTATTGTTCTGGATGTTCATAGTTATATTTTAATTTTATCCGCAATAAGCATTTCACAAAAACCGGCACTGATTTTTCCGCTTATGATTTTCTACGTCGCATTTAATCTTGTAATGAATAACAGGCCGGAAAAAAGCCAAATATAGGTCTACTATGTTAATTTTATTAAATAAAAAGGCATCGGGCGGTAATGCACTAAAAAAATGGGATAATTTAGTCTCTCAAAATTTGCTTGGTGGATCACTAAATATTCTGGATAGTGATCTTCCTGAATCTAAAATTGTCCCGTTAGTACTTGCTGCACTCAGTAAAGGGGAGACTGAATTTGTTGCAGCAGGAGGCGACGGGACAATTAATTATTTATTGAATCTTCTGATAAATAATTTGTCCGTTTCTGAATTACGCAGTATAAAACTTGGTGCAATAGGAATTGGATCCAGCAATGATTTTCACAAGCCATTTAATTCAGATCGTTGCAATGGAATTCCAACAAAACTGGATTTTAAAAACAGTACTTTTAGAGATGTAGGTTGCATTGAGGCCATTATTGATGGAAATGTGGTAAAAAAGTATTTTCTAATTAATGCTTCTGTTGGAATTACTGCGGATGCAAACCATTTTTTCAATTTTCCAGATTATTTCTTAAGATATACCAAAAGGATAAATACAGAACTGTCAATTTTTTATGCTGCAATAAAAACAATTTTAAGACATAAAAATTTTGAATTGATCATTTCTTCGAATGGAACGGGAACATTCAAATCTAAACTTACAAACATTGGGATAGTAAAAAATCCGAATTTCTCAGGAAATCTTAATTACGGAGGAGAACCGGATTATTGTAACGGCGAATTTGGAATTCGCTTATGCTATAATATGAATAAATATGAAATTATTAAGTTATTGTATGCATTAAATTATGGAAAGTTCTATGAGATGCTTAAAACAAGGTCTTGGGAAGCCAACTCTATTAGATTGAAATCCGATCAATTATTTAATATTGAATATGATGGAGAAGTGATTCAAACAGATTTTGCTACTATATCTATCAAACAAAAATTATTGCAGGTATGTCGATGAAGAATATTCTTGAAAATGATTTTATTAATTCAATCGTAGGGAAATTTAATCGTGCGCCTTCACAGATAAATAAATTACACGAAAGTGATGCAGAAATTATTAAGCTTCCGGGAAGTGATAATTACCTTGCGATCACAACTGACAGTATAGCGGAGGAAATCCAATCTAAACTTTATAATGATCCATATTTAATAGGGTGGATGATTATTACGATCAACCTGAGTGATCTCGCAGCAGTTTGTGCCGAACCTATGGGATTACTTCTATCTGAAATTATTCCTCCTGACACCAGCAGTAAATTTCTAAATAGTTTAAATGAGGGAATTAATGATGCCTGTAATTACTATAATACGTTTATTTTAGGTGGTGATACTAATCAGGGAAGTAATTTAATTTTAACTGCCACTGCTGTTGGAAAAATACGCGGCGAAAAAGTTATTATGAGAAAAACGTGCAAGCCAGGGGATTTATTATTCATTTCTGGTAAGGCAGGAAGAGGTAATGCTTTTGCCTTATCGAGATTTGTTGATAAAAGCGTAATCAACTATAAACCTGTGGCAAGATTAAAGGAAAGCCAAATATTGAAGGAATTTGCTACCTGCTGTATGGATACCAGTGATGGACTGATTTCAACAATTGATCAAATATCAAGACTAAATAATGTGGGTGTAGAATTTATAGAGAATTGGAAAAATATATCGGATGAAGATTCAAAAAAGCTGGCGGAAAAGCTGAATTTTCCTCTGTGGTTATTACTTGCAGGTCAACACGGTGAATTTGAACTTGTATTTGCCATTCCTGAAAATCGTGCTGATGAATTTGTTAAGGAAGCCAACAAGCAGGAATGGAATCCATATAAAATTGGTAGAATTACAAAACAAAATTCAATTAAAATAAAACTCTATGATAGGATTATTGAGCTTGATGCAGCTAAAATCCGGAACCTTTTTTTTGAAGTTAATGGTAATGTGAAGAAATATATCGATGAATTATTGAAAATTGATTCAAAAATAAGGTATTTCTAGTGACAAAACTTTGACATTTCTATGACCATCCGGTGACACCCCTTTTTTTCCTTTAGAGTAATTTTCTCTTGAAAGTTAAATGAAAAGAAAAAAATTGAAAGGAGAGGAGAAAATGTCAAACACGAATGAATATAAAGGCGGTGAAAATTTTGATCTTAAACAGATGCTGATAAGGGGAAGAGAACTATCATTCTACGAAAGGTTGGACTTATTTGATCAATTTATAAATAATCTGAAAAGCAACGGGGAATTTAATCATCTGAGATGTATTTCTTCAGCCGCTGACAGGGAAGTAACTTTAATTGACCCATCAACGGGAAAAGAAAAGAAAATGTTAATGTTTGGATCTAATAACTATCTCGGATTGGCTAATCATCCTTATGTAAAAGCAAGAGTAAAAGAAATAATTAATAAATATGGTGTTGGATTGGGTGGACCTCCATTGTTAAATGGCTATACTTCCCTGCACAGAGAGCTTGAAACAAGATTAGCTGACTTAAAAGGCGTTGAAGATGCTTGCATTTTTTCAAGCGGCTACGGTGCAAATGTCGGTGTAGTCACAGCCCTAATGAATTCAAGTGATTCAGTCCTTTACGATGCTTACAGCCATGCATCTTTCTGTGATGGAATAAAAATGTCAGGCGCACATTCATATAGTTTTGCGCATAATAATTTAGCTCAGCTACAAAAAAGATTAGGTATCGTTAGTAACGATTCTTCTACACAGAAGTTTATAGGTGTTGAAGGAGTTTATTCTATGGATGGTGATATTGCTCCTTTGAGAGAACTGATTGAGGTTTCCAAAACCAGTGGAAGTTTGCTAATAGTAGATGATGCGCATGGAACAGGTATGCTTGGCAAATCCGGACACGGTACAGCAGAACATCTAGGAGTTGAAGGCGAAATTGATGTTACAGTCGGTACATTCAGCAAAACTTTTGCAACTACAGGTGGATTTGCTGCTTCTTCGAAGTCAATCATCAATTACCTGAGATTTTTTGCACGTTCATATATGTTTTCTGCTTCGCTGGCTCCTACTACGGTCGCAACAGTTCTTGCAGGAATGGATGTAATGGAAAGAGAGCCGGAGTTAATTCAAAATTTAAGGGATAATGTACAATATGCAGCATTTGCCTTCAAAAGTAAAAATTTTGATGTTAATCCTGAATCTGCAATAATTCCTTTGAAGGTTCCTGAGTGGATGAATATCCGGAAAGCTGCTCATAGATTTTACGAGCTGGGAATATTCATGAATTCAATAGAATATCCGGCAGTACCTATATCCCAACAGAGATTCAGAGTAAGTTTAATGGCAACGCACAGGAAGGAGGATATTAACAAACTTGTTGATATAATTGAAGAAGTCTGGTCAGATCCATCAGTTAAAAATGAATTTTCATATGAAAATGTTATTGCTGCCTAAATAAAATTATGAAAAGCGAGGAAACAAAAATGAAAAAGCAAAAGCAAAAGCCAAAATTACTTATTATAGTATTATTTCAGAATCTAATTGACGAAGAACCATACTATGCCTTAACACCAGCTCCGCCTTTGCCGGGAATTTTACTTGCAGGGATGACTCCCGATATAGTGGATGTTGAAGTTTTACACGAAATGATAAGGCCGATTGATTACAACACTAACGCTGATTTTATAGCAATAAGCTTTATGGATTATCTTGCTCCTCATGCATACCAGGTAGCTGAAATGTTCAGGATAAGGGGTAAAGTAGTCGTGGGTGGTGGAAAATTCATTTCAACTTTTCCCGAACAGGCTGAAGGTCATTTTGATTCTATATTAATTGGCGAAGCCCAGAATGTATGGCCGCAGATGGTTTATGACATGGTAAATCACAAATTACAAAAAAGATATTTTGCTGATCCATCTCTTTCATTGGAAAATATTCCTGTTCCAAGGTATGATCTTGTGGAATCAAAATTTACTGTTCCGATCGTTACAGAAGCTTCCAGAAGTTGTCCCCATAGTTGTACTTATTGTCAATTAAATATTAAGAAACTACCCTACCGAACAAGGCCGGTTGAAGATGTAATAAACGATCTAAAAAGATCTCAAAATCTCCCCTGGCATAAGAGAAAGTTTGCAATGATTCATGACAATCACCTTGGAGGTAATTTGAAATTTGCAAAGGATCTTTTACGAGAAATTGCTAAACTAAAATTCTGGGCTGTCGGGGTTCAATTTAGTATTGAGTGTTTGCGTGACCAGGAATTTGTTGATTTGCTTGCAAAAGCAAGATGCAGAATGGCTTTCATAGGCATGGAATCACTAAATACTAAAAGCTTAAATAGTGTTGATAAAAAGCAAAACAAAGTTGAAGAATATAAAAATGAATTTGATAAACTGCATAAAAGAGGGATTTTAACCTTCACGGGTTTGATGTTTGCTCTTGATGAAGATACAGCAGAATATTATGAACAATTACCCAAGGCACTTGATGAAGTTGGTAATTGTGTTATATTGTCGTCTATTGCCATTCCATTGTACGGTACACCGCTTTATCATAAAATGATAAAAGAAAACAGAATAACTGACTATGACATCTCTCACTACGAAGGAGATCATCTAGTTTTCAGGCATAACTATTTAACTGAAACAGAAATATATTCTGCCTATAAAAATGTTAACAGGATATTTTATTCGTGGAATAAAATTATTAAAAGATGGTTCCTATTTATGAAAAAACAGAGAGTAATGGAAAACGTGCCGGCATTCATTTTAAAGTTATTTGTTATTTCATTTGTATACTTTAAGCTTTCAATATTCCAGAGGCATCATGCGCAAAAAAGGGTTTTTAAATACACCGCATGCGATACAGATAGTGTTTTAAATCCGCTCAAACATGATATTTTGCCTGCCTGAGCGAAGTTTTGAAATTCGGATAATCAGAAAACTGAAACTGCCCCAAATCCATTTAGTGTCATTATAAAAAATTTCCCGCAAAATTTTAATTATCCATATATTAGGTAGACAAAAATAAATATCATTTTACTTTATGGGAAAATGATGAAAAGAATTTCTATTCTGATTACCATTCTTTTATTAACTTCAGTTAACATTCGTCCCCAGAGATTTTCTATACAGGGAACCCGATTCTTGCTGGATAATAAGCCATTTCAAATTATGTCGGGCGAATTGCATTTCCAGAGAATCCCTTATCAATACTGGAGAGATAGACTATTAAAAGCAAAAGCAATGGGCTTAAATACCATAGCGGTTTATGTCTTCTGGAATGCGATCGAACCTGAAGAAAATAAGTGGAACTTTACCGGAAATAATGATCTGAGAAAATTTATATTGCTTGCAAAAAAAACCGGTTTGTTTGTATTGCTGCGTCCCGGTCCTTATACATGTGCAGAGTGGGATTTTGGCGGGTTGCCTGACTGGCTGCTTGCCATACCAGACATTAAAATCAGGTGTATGGACGAAAGGTATATGGCGGCCGTAAAGAAATACATAATCAATATAGCAGAACAAATAAAAGATTTGCAAAACACAAACGGCGGTCCAATCTTAATGTTGCAAATAGAAAATGAATATGGCAGTTATGGAAACGATAAAGAATATCTTGAAACCTTGAAGAAGTTATGGCTAAGTGCAGGAATTACGATTCCATTTTATACTGCAGATGGAGCCACTGATTATATGCTGGAAGCGGGAACTGTTAAAGGGGCGGTAATCGGATTGGATCCTGCTACAAGTGAAAAAGAATTTGAAGTTGCGGAAAAATTTGAGCCTGGTGTTCCTGTCTTTTGTAGCGAATATTATCCCGGCTGGCTTACCCACTGGGGAGAAAAGTGGGCAGTAACAAAAACCGAAAATGTAATAAAAGATCTTAAATGGTTGATGGATAATAAAAAATCATTTAATATTTATGTTATCCATGGAGGAACGAATTTCGGCTGGACGGCTGGAGCAAATTATTATGATGTTTATCAGCCGCATATAACCAGTTACGATTATGATGCCCCAATAAATGAAATGGGACAACCAACAGAAAAATATTTCGCGATCAGATATCTATTTGCTTCCTACCTACCTAAAAATAAAAAACTGCCTGAGCTTCCAAAACCGCTGCCGGTAATTCAAATTCCGGAAATTAAAATAGATAAGAGTGCTTCTGTATTCGCTAATTTACCCGCACCTCTTAAATCAGTTCAACCCAAACCGATGGAAGCTTACCATCAGTATCATGGTTTTATTTTATACCAGACTAAACTTCTGGGAAGACACTCGGGAAAGCTGATGGTAATTGATCTGCACGATTATGGAAATGTTTATGTTGATGGGGAATTTCTCGGAACACTTGATCGGACTAAAAAAATAAATGCAATAGAAATTCCTAAAACAGATCCTCCGGCACAAAACCTACAGATACTGGTTGAAGCAATGGGCAGAATAAATTTTGGTCCCAATATGATTGACAGGAAGGGAATAACCGACAGAGTGACTCTTAATAGCATGACTCTAATGAACTGGCAGGTTTTCAACCTTCCTATGGATGAAGGATATCTTACAAACCTGAAGTATGAAAATGTTTCCGGTCAGTCAAGACCAGGTGTGTTTTTTGAGGGAAATTTTGATCTTGAGGAAACAGGTGATACATATCTTGATATGAGTAAATGGGGTAAAGGAGTTGTGTGGGTGAATGGGCATAATCTTGGACGCTACTGGAATATCGGTCCTCAGCAAAGGTTATTTCTACCTGGAGTTTACCTGAACAAAGGCAAAAACAAGATTATTATTTTCGATATGATAAAAACACTACCTGCAACATTATCAGCAGTTCCAGAATTAAAATAAAGAATATATCAGTTAAACTAAAAACTAACCGGGTTATCAAATGTTTAAAAAAATAATTATCATTCTAACAATAGGATTAAGTTTTACCTTCGCTCAAAGTAATGCATACATTACCAAAGGCAATAACGAAATTAAGATCGGGAATAAATTTCTTGAAAGAATCATATCTATAAATTCAGATAAAGCCGCTACAACCGAAATTATTAACAAATCATCAGGCACACATTATAAAGTTAAGTCGGACGAGTTTATGCTGCAGGTTGTTTTTACAGGGATTGGCCCCGCCTATGGTAAAGATCAGAATGGCGAAAATCCCGTCGATCTTACGAGCAAAGATTTTGATTATACTGGGTATAAAACTGAAGATTTGAATAATGGCGGAAAAAAGTTAACACTTAAATATAATTTCAATTACGATATAACGAAATTTCGTTTGAAGGTTTGCTACGAGATATATCCTCATAATGATTATATGCGGAAATGGATTGAAGTTGCCGATTCTGCTCAGGGTTTAGAGTTCCTTTCTAAAATTTACCTTGAGTCAATGAGATTTGATATTGTGAAATTTTCTCATGGCCAATTCGGACAGCCTGTTTTAAATAATGATATTTTCTTTGCAGTTGAATATCCGAGTGTTGAAAATGAAATAAACGGAAACGAAGCGAAGACTGGCTACCTGGTAGGCTATAAGATTGAAAAGAGTCCTTATATAACTCATACCTCAGTTCTTGGCGTTGCACCTTCCAAGATAAAAATTGAAGAGACTTTTATGAATTATGTTGAAGGAATAAAAGTTGCAGGAACACGTCCTTATCTTTTGTATAACTCATGGTATGACTTCAGAAATCCTGCAATTGTGAAAGACACGGCAAGCATAATGAATGAAGAGCACGTGCTTAGCAGAATTTCCACTTTTAAAAAATATATGTACGATAGATATGGAATTGCACTAGATGCATTTGTTCTGGATGATGGATGGGATAATTATGAAAGTCTTTGGGGTATTGATTCGACTAGATTTCCAAACGGTTTCACACCTTTTTTGAAATCCCTTAAAGAGATGGGAACCTCTTTTGGTATATGGGCATCCCCTTTATGCGGATATTCCAAGAGAAGCGTTAGGGTTAATTGGGGGTATAAGCACGGTTATGAAAAAACAGGAGACTTTCTCTGTTTTGCAGGGACACACTATAAAGCTGCTTACAAAAAAATAATGACAGAGTATACAAGAGAATACAATATCGGTTACTTCAAATGGGATGGTTTCCTTTTAAGCTGCAACGAACCTGATCACGGACATCGTGTAGGAATTTATTCCAGGGAGGATCTTCTTTCAACTTACATTGAAATGATGGAGGCAGTAAGAAAAGTCAATCCCAAAATTTACCTGAATGTAACTACCGGGACCTGGCTTTCGCCCTGGTGGCTTAAATATGCTGATTGTATCTGGATGCAGGGAGAAGATTATGCTTATTCTGAAGATGTTCCTTCGATTAATGACCGTGATAAATCGATTACATACCGCGATGCCGTCTTGTGGGATGATTATCAAGGGCAGCATTTGCTTTTTCCGATTTCAAGTTTAATGACTCACGGTATTATAAAAGGCAGGCTGAATTTTCTGGGAGGAAAAAATGAATCTCTTGATTCTTTCAGCAATGAAGTTATGATGTATTTTGGCAGAGGAGTGATGATGTGGGAACTTTATATCTCACCTGATCTGCTATCAGATGGAGAATGGAGAGCAATTGCATCTTCTGTTAAATGGGCCAAGGCAAATAATATAACTCTTGAAAAAACTAAAATGATTCTGGGTAACCCATTAAAAAGGGAAACTTACGGTTATATTCATTTAACAAAGGATAAGGGGATATTATTATTAAGAAATCCAGATGTTTCCGGGAAAGATGTAAAAATAAAACTCACTGCGGATCTTGGGGATATGGATCCAGATAAAAAATATTTTGTCAAAATTATATATCCGTACAATATGATTTTAAAGACTCCAATAATATTGAATGGTAATTTGAACATAAATCTCGACGGATATGAAGTATTAACTGCAGAACTAATTCCGGAAGATAAACTGGATAACAATATCCCTAAAGGGATTAAATATTCAATAGAAGGCAAAAGTCTTTATGTCTATACGCCTGATTCAAAGCATAAAATTAAAACAACTGAAAATAATCTGCATAATAATGGTGATTCATTTTCACTTAAATCGAAAGTTTATGTGCCATCAAATTATGTAAACACAAAGTTTGCTTATTTGATCTTTCCCGATAAAAAAACAGAGAAGAAAGTTAAGCCTGAATTCGAAATAAAAATAAATGGTGAGAAAAAAGATTTTAGGGTAGAGCAGGAAAACGGCAAATGGTTCTGGGTAATTTCTGATTTAGTCCCTGGTGAAAATACTGTCGAATGCCACTTTAATTTTGGATTTAAGATCAAAGGGAAAATCGGCACGTATGTTTTGACTGATAATAAACTTATTACAAAGGAGATCAGCAATAAAGAGATGCAGGAAGAAGAAATATTACCGGCGAAACCTTATCCGACAGATATTCAGAAAGAGATAATCCCTGTTAATAATTATGAAATCAAGTAAGAGCGAAATATGTACATAGACTGGAGAACATGGGGGATTTGGCTGATCGGCTTTATAATTTTAATTCTCTGGATTTTAGTCCCGGTGAGGGAATTTAAAAAGCTGCTGCAGAAGAAACATAGTGAGATGAAAAATAACAATAAAAGTTAATTCAAGAGGAATTTAGGTTTGAATTTTGCTGATTATTTGATTGTCCTTGTTTTTCTTGTTGCTATGTTTTTCGTTGGCTCTGTTTTTTACAAATGGATTGGAAATGCTGACGATTTCTATCTTGCAGGAAGAAATTTATCTCCGTTTATTCTCGCCGCCGTTATAGCCGCAACTAATATAAATATGTACAGTTTTATTGGGCAGGCTGGGATTGCTTACAAGGAGGGAATTCCTATTGTTTGGCAAACATGGACAGGCGATATGGCTCTGGTAATTTCCGGGTTATTCGTAATACCTATTTTCAGAAGGCTTAGAATAAGAACGATCCCGGAATTCCTGCAGCTTCGTTATAGCAAAGGAGTAAGAACTTTTGTAGCATTTATCTGGATGTTTCGTTTGGCTTTTTGGTTGGGGGTAGTTCTTTACACTGCTGTGATTGCTGCACAGATCATAACAGGCCTTCATTCATTTACTGCATGGGTATTAATTTTTTCAGTAGTTGTGATTATTTATACAATGCTGGGGGGGATGTGGTCAGTTGCTTTTACGGATGTTGTTCAATTTGTGCTGATGCTGGGTGGTGCATTGATACTTCTCCCACTTGCTATGAGCTATATTGGATGGTGGCCTGGTATGGTCGCAAAACTGCCGGAGGGAGCACTAACATTGGTTAAGCAGTCAGGAACTTACGACTGGAAATTTATCCTCGCAATATTTCTTCTCGGAATTGAATGGGCATGTGTTGATCAAGGATTATTACAAAGAGCTTTCGCGGCAGACAGTACAAGATCAGTCGCAAAAGGACTGGTTCTAGCCGGAATAATTACTACGCCATTTGCCCTTTTATGGAATTTACCGGGTTTGGCCGCACGAGTTATTTTCCCGGCGTTAGCAAATCAAGATACTGCAGTGCCCCTATTAATTGCAAAGCTTATACCTAATGTTTTATTGGGATTTATAGTTGTGGGTTTATTATCCTCTCAGCTTTCAACAATTTCAGGAAATCTAAATGGTGTGGCAACCATTTTTACGAGCGATATTTATGAGAATATTCTTAAACGTAAGGCGAGCCAGAAAGATTTAATATTTGTTGCGCGAATAGTTACAATTCTAACAGGAATAATCATGATGCTATTCGTTTATCTTGTTCCTATCCTTGGCGGGGCTGTAAATGCCTATCTAACAGTGATAGCTATTATGGATATGCCGCTTTTCATTATTGCAGTTGTATATGGATTATTATGGAAAAGAGTAAACTGGCAGGGAGCAATTGCTGGTTATATTTGCGGGGCAATTGCCGGTATTATAGGGCAGTATTTTTTCGCTTTAAATTTTAATATTACTACTTTTATTTCTGCGGGCACTGCTCTCATTGTCACTCCAATTATTAGCATGATTACTAAAGACGAACAAAGCTTTAGTCTTGATCAAATTTGGATGGCCAGGAAAACGAGCGACGAAGAAGCAAAAGAAAATAACATTTATAATATTATTCCCAAAACTTTTGCCGGCAAATTTAGTCTCGGGATATTATTTGCGGGGCTATTAATTTTTCTTGCTGGAGTATTTGCTGGCAGTGAGGGAATTGAAGCCGCCAGTATTATTAGCGTGACCGGAATGATAATTTACTTCGCGGGCGGCTTAATGCGTACTTACACTAACTAATTTATTCCTATTAATGAACAGAACTAAAATCATAAGTTCTGCACCCGGCAGAATTTGTCTCTTTGGTGAACACCAGGATTATCTGGGCTTACCGGTAATAGCAGCTGGAATTTCTCTGAGAATTTCAGTTGATGGGGAGCTTACTAATGAGAGATCTATCAATATCAACTTGCCTGATATAAATTCTGAAGAAAGTTTTAGTATGAATGACGAAATCAGGTATGAAAAAGAAAGAGACTATTTTAAGAGCTGTATAAAAATTTTGCAGCGTAACGGATTTACTTTTTCAAAAGGAATAAATTGCAGTGTAAAGGGTACAATTCCGATAAATGCCGGAGCATCGAGCTCTTCCGCACTTGTAGTAAGCTGGATTAATTTTCTTGTTAAAGCTAGTGATCAAAATAAAAATCTAACTGATAAGGAAATTGCAGAGCTGGCTTATAAAGCTGAAGTTCTGGAATTTTCGGAGCCGGGCGGGATGATGGACCACTATTCAGCGGCTCTTGGCGGAGTAATTTATCTTGAATCTTTTCCCTCAATTAAGGTTCAAAAGATAAAACCTTTGCCCGGCGTTTTTGTGCTCGGTAACTCAGGTGAGCCAAAAGACACTAAAACAATATTAAAAAGAGTAAAATTTCAGGTGTTGGATATTGTTAAGAATTTAGGTAAGAAATATTCCGATTTTTCCTTACAGAAATGCAAAATAGAAGATATAGAAAAATACTCTCAGGAGCTGAATAATGATCAAAAGGAATTAATAGCTGCAACCATAAAAAATCGTGACATTACCGGAGAGGCAAAAAAACTTCTTGAAGCTTCGAATGTTGATCTAAATAAATTAGGTATTTTAATCAATCAACATCAGGATATATTAAGAGAATCGTTGAATATTTCAACTTTTAAAATTGATAAAATGATTGATGCGGCATTGAATGCAGGAGCTTTGGGTGCGAAGATTAATGGATCAGGTGGCGGTGGATGTATGTTTGCATATGCTCCTGAATATTATGAAGAAGTCAGCAGAGCAATTGAAAGAGCAGGCGGCGAAAGTTATATAATTAAAATCGATTCGGGAGTCAGGACAAAATGAATACCGGGAGATTGGTAATATTAGCCGGTGGTGTTTCTTCAAGAATGAAAAAACCGTCTAAAATGGATCTGAACATTGATGAATATCTATTAGAACAAAGTGAGATAAAAACTAAATCGATGTTGAGCGTTGGGAAAAATGAACGCCCTTTCCTCGATTATTTACTTTATAATGCGCGGGAGGCCGGGTACAGAGAAATAGTGATAGTTATTAGTGAAAAAGACAATAGTATAAGAAATTATTATGGTGAGAAAGCAAATGACAATGAATTTGAAGGATTGAACATAAGTTATGCAATACAAAAGATCCCTGATAACAGAACAAAGCCTCTCGGAACGGCAGATGCTTTGCAGCAAGCCTTAAGCGTTAAAAAAGAATGGATGGGAGGTAGGTTTACGGTTTGCAACTCTGATAATCTATATTCTCAAAAAGCATTTAAGATAATGCTTAATGATGAGCATCCAAATTCAATGATTGACTACAACCGCAATGCCCTGGAATTTGAAACATCCAAGATTATGAAATTTGGGGTAACGGTAAAAGACAGTGAAGGGTACTTGATTGATATTATTGAGAAACCTACCTATAAAGATCTGGAGAAAGCAAAAGATAGTAATGGTATTATAGGTGTTAGTATGAATATTTTTAGTCTCCACTATGATTTTATATTACCTTTTCTTGAAAAAACCCCACTGAATCCAGTTAGAAAAGAAAAAGAATTACCGGTTGCTATTAGTATGATGGTAAAAGAAAAACTTAAAAGTCTTTTCTGTTATCCGTTATCTGAACACGTAATTGACCTTACATCGAAAGAAGACATTCCAGAAGTAAAAAAATATCTTGATAAAAATTATGGAAATATGATCTTTTAAAGGATAAGAAGGAATGATTCAGAGGTGTGCTGAAATTAGGAAGCAGAAGGATTTTCATAAGGTTATAGAATTTCCGCAAGGAATTAGGGGAGTTCCAAAGCTGGACTTTTTGTCATTAAATTAGAACTGATGCTTTGGTTCAGAAAAAAGTTGATTCTTTTGTAGCTCTGATTATTGATATATTTATAAGTAAGCCCCGAAGCAATTTAATACTCGGGGCTGCTCTAAATTTAAATTGTGGTTTCTAATTTTTCCAGACGGTCATGTACCTTATTCATATATTGAATGCTCTTTATGGCCTGCTCAACTGTATCCAAAATATTAAAAAGCTCTAAAGTCCGAGTTCCGGCCAACACTGTATGAGCCAATGATGGTGGACGTACCAGCCTTAATTCCCCACCTACTTCTCCAATTTCTTTCAAGGTTAATACAAGGACACCAATAAATGTTGAATCCATAAATTCGCACATACTTAAATCAACTATTATTTTTTTGAAGCCTTTTTTAATGTCTTCCTTCAGGATTTTTTTCAGTTCCCCGGCTTCTTTATAAGTAGCACGTGTAATGTCTACTTTTTCTATAACTATATCACCCATAAGAAATCCTTTGAAATCTTCCATTTTGCCCTCTGGAGATTTATTAATAATAAATTTATTTAGCGAATACCGGAACTAGTTATCAGCTTATTATGCTAATTCAACAATATTTTAATCCTACCTGTTTAACCGGAAGCTGAATAATATATTCAACTCTTTCGAGGCAATAAAACAATTATCGTTCCATAAAAATGCTTTTAGTTTGAGCAATAATTGATGTTTTTGGCATTACGCTGTGTCTCATCTTGATAAATCTTGACTTTAAATTCAGATTTTATTGATGAAGTAAACTTTCCCTATGGTTAACAATCGTTTTATTATTTCGCAGATGATTTAGGCAATTGATATAAAGCAGGAACGCATTTAATTCCTTCTATAAAGCCATCCAAGTACATAACTGTAAACCTACAGAAACAAGGTTTTTTCGCTGTAGGAAAGTATATAGCTAACTTGTCCTTTCAGGTTTCATCGATTGAATCTTTTTTCGTGGTTTTGAATCCAA
Organism: uncultured Ignavibacteriaceae bacterium; assembly: GCA_964412105.1. Lineage (GTDB taxonomy): Bacteria > Bacteroidota > Ignavibacteria > Ignavibacteriales > Ignavibacteriaceae > JAKAGZ01. The sequence goes on from CAYPNM010000006.1 coordinate 23,539, forward strand.
TTTTTACAAATAATGATGAGTTTCAATGAAAAGAAATGTTGGAAATATTGACCGCATAATTAGGGGAAGTTCAGCTATAATAATATTGATACTTTACTTTACTAATGTGATCCAGGGACAGGCAGCCATTTTACTCGGGATTGCTGCTCTAGTGCTTTTATTTACCAGTATATCAAGTTTCTGTCCTTGTTATTTACGATTAAATATTAGTACATCTGATAAAAAGGAATAAAATATTACTATGATGACAATCGTTTATATAATACTTGCTGTAGTCATTTTGATATTAGCGCTTCAATTATTAATGGTATTTGCCGCCAAAAAATCCAAAGGGAAAAAATTAAAAGGACTTCAAGGGCAACTGAAAGGACTTGAGAAAGATGGTTCAAAAGGACTCGTTTACTTCTTTAGTCCGACCTGCCATGCATGCAAAGCACAGACGCCGATAATTAAAGAATTACAATCATCGAACAGAAATATTTTTGATGTGGATATTTCAAAAGATATGGACACTGCAAAAATATTCGGGATAAAAGCAACTCCAACGACAATGATAGTTAAAAATGGAACAATAAGTCAGGTGTTGTTGGGGGTAAAACAAAAAAGTGTTCTGAAAAATTACCTTAATGGTTAGGTTTTAAAAGCCGGTTCTAGTTAAAAATTTATAAAGAAACTTCTATATTGAAACGGCTACCTCATTAATTTTTTTCATATTATTAATGTATTCTGCAGCTCCAAGGGCAGCTATAGTTCCATCTCCAACGGCAGTTGTTACCTGCCTATATCTTTTTTGAATAGAATCTCCCGCTGCATAAACACCCTGTAAATTGGTCATCAGATTTTTATCGACAATAATTTCCTTCGATTCATTCAGTTCAATGATCCCTTCAAGGCTTTCTGTATTTGGCACATAACCTATAAATATAAACACACCATCGATTTTCATTTCAGAAACTTCCTTAGTTCGCTGATTTTGAATCTTAACATAAGAAAGCTTCTCATCACCAATAAACTCGATTATTTTAGATTCCATTATGAAATCTATTTTGCTGTTATTTTTAGCTTCATTTACATAATATTCGAACGCCTGGAAGTGATCGAATTGATGAAGGACTGTTACTTTCGAGGCATACTTTGTCAGAGAAACAGCCTCTTCCAGCGCAGAGTTTCCACCACCTACGACAATAATCTCTTTATCCTGAAAAAAATCACCATCACAGGTCGCACAGTAAGAAATTCCTTTCCCCTTAAATTCTTTTTCACCTTTTGCGCCAACCATCCTGGATTTGCCGCCTGTTGCAATAATAACGGCATTTGATGTAAATACATCATTGTGATTTACGGTAACTTTTTTGATTTCCTCTTTCAGATCCAGTGAGGTAATTTTAATATTTGATTTTATCCTGCATCCAAATTTCTGTGCCTGCGATTTCATATTGCGTGCGAGTTCATATCCGCTGATTTTTTCTATACCAGGATAATTTGCAATTTCGTGCGTTAATACCATTTGTCCGCCGACAGCACCTTCATTAAGTATTAACGTATTAAGTTTAGCACGTGATAAATAAATCCCTGCAGTTAAACCTGCGGCGCCTCCCCCAATTACAATTACATCAAAATGATTATCCATAAATATTCTTAATAGTAAAATTTTAAATTTGTAAAAATTAGGACCATTTTATATCGTTATTAAGACCCGCTCGTTTAAGGGCGGGTTCTTTATGACATATAATAAATCAGGATGCTTTGGCTTTAACTTCTGTATCGGAAAAATTTGTATCCAGAATTTTAGTTATTTGCTCTCTTGATTGAATGCTACTTGTGGCTTCAACAACTTTTCCATTTTTGTAATAAACTACAAAAGGAAGACCAGCGAAGCTCCTGCATTCAGGTAAATTTCTAATAACTTTGGCATCGGGCGAATCAAATGCCATATCCGCAAATTTTACATGCTTATATTCATTCTCTAACTCTTCCATGGAGTCATAAACCGGGATGCACATAGGTCCCATTCTGCCGCAGCAGATCATCACATTTTCATTATCATTTAATAATTCGGTGTGTTCTTTCTCTGAAAGTACGTGTGTTAAGTTCGTTTTTAACATAATAGGTTTTCCGTCATTTTAGTTTGAATTGATAGTTATTTAATCTTCTACTACTGCAAGAATATCCGTGCGCTGAAGTAGTTTATATTCTTTTCCGTTCATTTCAATTTCGTCCCCGCCGTATTTAGTGAACAAAACTTTATTTCCTTCTTTGATTTTTTCTCTCAGATCTTCGTCTGTTCCAACGGCGATAACTTTGCCGATTCTCGGTTTTTCTTTAGCCGTGTCCGGAATAATAATGCCGGATGCAGTAGTTTCTTCGGCTAGCTCCGGTTCTAATAAAATACGATCATCCAATGGTTTTATAGTCATAAAGGCTCCGTTAATTTTTTAGGTTTAATAATCTTTGAATTTTAGGTCTATCAAATCCGACGATCGGCTGATTATTAATAAGAATGACCGGGACTCCCATTTGTCCTGTCCTCCGCATCATATCTCTGGCGGCCGACTGATCACGGGAAACATCTACATCTGTAAAACGTATGTTCATTTCCTTAAAGTATCTTTTGGCAGCGTTACAGTAACTACAGGTTGGTGTCGAAAATACAATTACTTTTGGTTGTGAATTCATATTAATGTTTATTTTTTGTTCGCATAATTGGATTCACAATAATTAAAAAGGATTCCTAGATTTTTGTTGGAGGAGGTGACCTTACTCTGAATTTGATAACTGATTATTGTAAAAAATCGAAGTACAATAAAATCAGTAGCGCCTATTATTACATATGTTTGAATAGTAAATAATGCATTTGAAAATGGGAGAAACCATAACAATTCCGGAAATGTGTATTCAATTAAAAAGCCTGTTTATATTCTAATATCATAAAAGTTCACCCGAACCTGCTTTTTTTATGGGCATGTTCAGAGTAGCGTTATATTCCTTGATTATAGTTGAATTCAGGGTACAACAAAAATAAAAGTTACATGGACTTTTAAAGCGGATTTTAGTAAAATAATGCGTCTAAATTGTTTACTACTAATAGCTTAATTTGGGCAAAATAGAGGGCTTATTGATTAAAAAATAGACTATTAATTCCATTTCAATTTTATATCCTTAAACAGGGGTTAAAAATTAGCCGCAGGCAGGGATATTTTTCTCTATTTCCGATTTTGAATTTCTTACATAATGGGAGTTAGTTTATGAAACAAAAACTTATACTTTTTTTATTTGTCTTTGGGTTTGGATACTTATCATATGCCCAGAATTATGACATTAAAGTGAATAATTCACTTTCAGGAGTTGTAATTCTTACCGGTGAAGGTGGTATCACAATTGGCCAAACTGATTATTCCAGTACAAAAGTTAATTATCTTGGCAAAGGATCCGTGCAATATGTTTTGCCATCTGATTCAAAAAGTAATTTAGCATTTGATTTATTTGCCGGGATGGGGTACTTGTCCGGATCCAGTACTTATTTAATTCCAATGGAATTAAATACAAAGTTTAGTCTCATTGGTGGCGGGTTAAGTTTTATTACACAGGTGTCTGATAATGTGTTTCCATATATATCACTGGGAGCTTCCTATATGTGGGTTAATCCCAGAGATGAAAATGGTAATAATATTGTACCAATGTTTAAGATAATTGGGCTAAATGGAGGCATTGGGGTACGCTTTATGATAAACAGGGAGTGGAGTTTCAATGTTGGAGGCAGTGCAATAACAGGAGTAGAAGATGCAAATGACGATAATTTTGATGGTCATATTAAGGGAACGCATAAAGACTGGATTTTCACCGGCAGTATTGGAGTTTCATATTTTATAGGGAGAAATAAGGATTCAGATGGTGATGGAGTTTATGATAGTGATGATATGTGTCCAAATACTCCGCCCGGAGTAAAAGTTGATCAATTTGGATGTTCAATTGATTCTGATGCTGACGGTGTACCTGATGATCAGGATAAATGCCCAAACACTCCCAAAGACGTTATAGTCGATCGATTAGGTTGCCCGATCGATTCTGATGGTGATGGAGTACCTGATTATCTGGATAAATGCCCCAATACATATAAAGGTGTTGAAGTTAATGCCGATGGTTGTCCATTAGATTCAGATGGTGATGGAGTGCCTGATTATTTGGATAAATGTGCGGATACTCCTTTAAAAGTTCAGGTTGATTCAGATGGCTGTCCGCTTGATTCAGATGGTGATGGAATTCCGGATTACCTGGATAAATGTCCGAGAACACCAAAATATTTTAAGGTAGATAATAATGGGTGCCCGCTTGATTCAGATCATGATGGTGTACCTGATTATTTAGATAAGTGCCCAAATACTGCCGCCGGGACAAAAGTTGATTCAGTTGGTTGTCCTAAAGGGTTTAAAAGGGAAGTGAGCAATTTCATCCTTGGAGTGGATGCATCATTTGACGTAGGCAAAGCGGATCTTTTGCCGGGAGCTTACAAAAATCTGATTGTGCTTGCAGTTACGCTGAAAGAGCACCCTGACTATAGAGCAATAGTTAATGGATACACGGACTCAAGAGGGAGCGAGGAAAGGAATCTTATTTTATCTGAAAAAAGGGCCAGAGCGGTTGCGGATTATTTGATCAGTCAGGGAATAGACAGGAGCAGACTCGAAATCAGAGCACACGGAGAATCTGATCCTATCTCATCCAACAATACTGAAGCAGGGAGAGCGCGAAACAGGAGAGTTGAAATTAAAATTATTTCAACAGAATAGCCTTAGCTTCCTGTTTTAAAGTATTATTAGTATTTATAAATCCCGTTATGGAATAGGCCATAGCGGGATTTTTATTTTTATTGATCATTTTTTCTAAAAAATGTCCGCTTATCAAATAGTTATTCCGGTTTGATATTAACTCTGCTTTAATTCATCAAAATCCCGCTGCTGTTGATTAATTTACAACCATTTAAATAAATTATTGTTTGGTATTTGTCAAAAAGGATTATATTTACTACGCCTAAACCAACCAGTTCCTGTATTGTCATATTAAAAATTCAATAAACATTAATTATATAATGGAGTTATATATATGTCTGATCAAACAACTCTCAATATTGGTAGTGATTTAAACTTGATACACCTGATAATTACAAGGGGACTGGCGGTATCTATTGATTTTTCTGACCAGTATTTGAGGAAAGGCTTTCCTGATTCATCCACAAAGGATGGTTTTATTAATTATGTAAACAGCCTAGTTACTGTACTGGACGCACATCATCGACTGGAGGATGAACTTGCTTTTCCCGGTTTGAAAGAAAAAATCCCGAACGCACCATATGATTTGCTTGAAAAGCAGCACGAGGAAATTGTGAACATTTTGTTGGAAATTAAGAAAATAATTAATCAAAAGGACATTGCCTTAGAGGAATCATTAAATAACGTGAAATCCCTGTTAATTAGTCTAAACGAATTATGGCATCCTCATATAAAAATTGAAGAGGAGCATTTTTCTGACAAAAATGTTGCACGTCTTATTAATTTTGAAGAACAATTGAAGCTAAGTCAAAAATTTGCTGAATTCGCAAAAGATAATACTAAACCAGAGTATTATGTTATACCATTTATGATTTTTAATACAGCTAAACCGAACCGCGAATTTTTCTACAGACATATGCCACCTGTTGTTACTCAGCAACTTGTACCAGGAGAATGGAAAGAAAAATGGATTTCTATGAAACCGTTTTTGCTGGAGGAATAGAAAGAAGTAATTACTTTTAAAAGCTCATTCATTGGAGCGACCGATTTGTCAGTGTTTTCCGGTGAAAATTATTGCTATCTTGGAACACTGCGAAAACACTGATAATATTTTTTCAGTTATGGGGAGCTAATGATGTGTCGGGGAAAAATTAAGGGTAAATGCTTATTCTTGTCAATAATTATACTCTTTGCTTTAAATACCGCGCAGGCACAAAAACTTATAGCAATTGAATTTTATTCCGGCTTACCATATAATGTTCCTTTACCAATGACTATTTCACAAGTTGGTGAACAGGATATAAGCTTAACGGCTCATTACAGATCAGATCCATTTGAAATTCCTATATACTGGAATTGGAGAATAAGCTATTGGGATGATAACCATGCTTTTGAGATTGAAGCAACTCATCACAAAATCTTTCTTAAGAATACTACTCCTGAGATACAGGAATTCTCAATTTCTCACGGTTTTAACACAATAACTTTTAATTATGCCTGGAAGGACTATGGCTTTGTATTTCGTGCAGGATTTGGACTTGTGCTTGCACATCCCGAAAGCATTATAAGAGGCAAAAAATACGATGAGTCAGGCGGCATATTTGATGCTGCTTATCAGCTAACAGGTCCGACTATTAATTTGGCAGCAGGTAAAAGATTTAACATAACTCAAAGGTTATTCTTTGAATTGGACACCAAAATTAACTTATCATATGCAAAGGTACCTGTAGCAGATGGCGAAGCAAAGCTCTACAATATTGCAGTTCAATTTAATTTTGGATTGGGATTTGACCTCTTAGAGTTGCAGCATAATAAATAAGTTTTAGCCCTGCAGATTATCTTTTCCACAGGGCTAGTTATAAAATTATTTTTACCAGATATGCGGCCTTTTATCTGGTGGTCTCCACATAGGCTGACCCGGTTTAATATTAAAAGTTTTATAGAATGCCGGAATGTCACTAAATGGTCCATTGACTCTTAAAAAGTTCGGAGAATGAACATCTGTTAAAACCTGTTGAGCAAGTGCTTCAGGTCTTGTGTGACCCAGCCATGAGTAAGCATAACCAATCCAGAATCTTTGAGCGGGCGTGAGTCCGGCTATTTTTTTACCTTCTTTGTATTGTTTTGTCCTTTTGAAAGCATCCCAGCCAATTAGATCTCCACCGTAATCAGCAAGATTTTCACCAAGGGTTGCCTTACCATTAATGTGCATGCTGTCCAGTACAACATAGTTGTTAAATTGTTCGACTAGGAGTTTCGTTTTTTCTTTGAACTTTTCCTCGTCTTCTTTTGTCCACCAGTTTTTAAGATTTCCGTTCGCGTCATATAGTCTCCCTTCATCATCAAAGCCATGGGTTAATTCGTGAGATATGGTAGATGCGCCGGCATAAGCATAGGCCACGGCGTCATCAACCAGTGAATCAGGAACTCCCGGAACTATAAAGGCTGCAGCAGGCAGCACAATTTCATTATTTGATGGATTATAATAAGCATTCCAGGTTTGCGGCGTCATACTCCATTCTTTTTTATCAACCGGCTTACCGAGTTTATTAATATCCCGATCAAACCAGAAAATGTTTGCCCTTATAGTATTCCTTAAAAATGAATCCCTTTCAATATCCAGTTTTGAAAAATCTTTCCATTTATCGGGGTATCCGACTTTTTTAGTAATCGCATATAATTTTTTAAGCGCTTTTTTCTTTGTGGCTTCACTCATCCAGTCGAGATTTTTAATCCTGTTTGCAAAAGCAGCAATACAGTTGTCCACAATTTTTTCATATCTCTTTTTTGTCTTTTCAGAATAGTATCGTTTGACATAAATTTGTCCAAGCAATTCGCCCATAGCTCTTTCTGTTGCGTCCTGGATTCTTTTCCATCTTGGTTTTTGTTCTTTTATCCCCGACATAACCGTACTCCAAAAATGGAAATGTTCGTTGTCATATTTGCTGCTTAATTTGCTGGCAAATGAGCGAAGAAGATGAGTTCTAAAATATTCTTTCCACTGGTTAAGGCTAAATTTATCCACAGCAACATTTAATGCTCTAAAAAATTCCGGTTGAGATACAATAATATAATCTTGATCTTTAATTTTCATTTGATTGAATATTAATTTCCAGTCAATTGCAGGTGTAAGTTTATCAAATTCAGCATAAGTCATTCTGTTATAATTTGCGTAAGGATCTCTCAGGTCCTCAAGCTTTCGTGAGGAATCGGCTAGAAAGTTTTCGATTTCATATACATCTTTGCTGCCCTCCATAGCTTCCGCATTGTTTTCACCAAGTGATTCCAGAACATTTGCAAGATGCGTTTTGTATTCTTTTCTTATGTTTTGTGTCCGGGCGTCATCTCTGAAATAATAATCCCTGTTGGGCAGTCCAAGTCCTCCCTGCCACAGGTAAAGAACTTCTTTTTCACTATTTTTCTGATCCTGATCAACAAAAATGTTGAACATTAAACCTGTACCTTCCCGCATAAGGTAGGCTGCGGTTTCAAATAAGTCAGTTTTGTTTCGAATAGAATTTATTTTATCAAGTTCCGGTTGCAGCAGGGATATTCCTTGTTTTTCAATTTCAACAGAATCCATTCCGGTGAAATAAAAATCCCCAAGTTTTTGCTGGTTACTTCCTTTTGGTGATTTGGATGAGGCCGCATTCTGAAGAATTCCTTTCAGTCTGTTGTAGTTTTCTTCGTAGATAAGATTAGCAAGCCCCCAGCTTCTTTCAGTAGGAGGAATAGGGTTTTCTTTCATCCAGGTCCCTGTTGCGTATTTGAAAAAATCAACTCCCGGATTTACAGTTGTATCCATTGCCTGAGTTAAAAAATCACCTTTCAGTTTTTTTTGAGGGAAAAGAAATGTGCTGAGTAAAAACACAAGCAAAATTAATAGACCAATAGATTTATGATGTTTCATATCTTTCTAGATTAATTTATAATAATATTAAGTTATTCAATTATCGAAGAAGCTCTATTAAAAAATAGGTAAAAAAGAATTATAATAAATGCCGTTTATAATAATTCCTTAGTATAAACTTCGGTGAAGTTTGATATCTTTTTCTCAAAGATCAGGTGTTTTAATGTCCCCTTGCTTTTGCAGCTTTTTAAAAAGCATATATGGATAAATAAAAGCTGTGTAGAGCACCAGTGGTATAAGTATGACAAAAATGGATATAATTAGTTCCACATTTAAAAGGGTTAAGAGGATTAATAATATACCCCCGACCACAAAAAAGGCGCCTCCAATTCTATGAGTCTTTTTCCATACAACTTCAGATGCCAGGGTCCAGGGCGACCTTATTCCGAAGAAAAAATTTCTGGGGAGTTTTGGCAGGTAATTCCCCAAAAGGATAAACAACAAACCAAAGCCATAACCAAAGAGATCGCTCCGGAATGTTCCTTCTTTTGCGGAAATAAATGTGAGAAAGAAAATGAAAACAATAAATGCTACGGTCAAGTCTCGAAAAAGTAGAAATATGTCATATTTCTTTTCTATCCTTTTCCAGAAGGGGTCTATCATTGGAATGAATGTCAGGATAAGATAAAGACCAATCGAAGAAGCGATACTTATAAGTATCATGCTATCTTTTGAGGAATAGTTATCCGGCAGACCTTTTGCGTTGAAATGCGAAGGGATTATTTGCGGTAGCTTACCGTAAAAGTAACCACAAATGACCAGAAGAATCAAAATCATTGATAAAGGGAAAATATCTCTCTTAAAATTCCATTTCATAATTTTACCTCTTCTTTTTTATTTGCATTAAATACTCCAGAGCCATATCGAAGACCGTCATATTTAATGAATATCTTATAAACTGACCTTCTCGTTCTCCTTCAATAAGGTTTGCTCTCTTCAAAATATCCAGATGATGAGAAAGAGTCGGTTGTGTGATCTCCATCTCCTCAAGCAATTCAGATGGAGTTTTTGCTTTATCCTTTAATTTCTGAAGAATATCTCTCCGTGAAGGATCCGACAATGCCTTAAAAACTTCTGTAAATTGTTGCATATTTATATATGTATAATTGTACATATATAAATATAACCTTTTATTAGTGTTTTGTCAATGTGGTTTGGTTGTGAATAATGAATTAAGCGGGAGAGATATCATTTGCAGCAATCTTTTTTCCCAGCATCTTTGAATTTTTTGTAGCCGAAAAAGCCGATCAAACAAATAAACGCGATTATTATTAATGCCTGAACCATATAATAAGATATAGATCTCAATTTTTAATTAAAAGGTAATATTATAGTGTGGACGAAGGCCTTAATTGTTAAATTAAATTCAGCAGCCTGCAGAATACAAGCAGGAATATGCTTGATAGACCCAGATCTCTCCAGCCTGCAATTTACAAATCCTTAACTGTGTACACTTTTCCGTTATTGGAAAAAAGGTACTTATGTTCGGTATGAAATTGAGAAATACCTTAATAACTGACTGTTCCAGGCTACCAAGGCTTAGTTAAGACATATTGATATATCTGAAGCGTTTTCAGAGCGTTTTCAGAGCGTTTTCAAAGCGTTTTCAGAGGCCATTTGAAGTGTATCTGGAAGAGAATGGAAGCCTTTAAGTGCAAGACAGATCCATATAATTTCTGAACTTTGCTAATTAACATGCGTTTTTCTTCATTTTGAGCCATGGCCCAGCATAAAGTACTGTAAATGAGACTTCTTCAATATTATTGGCTTTGTTTTGCATCAAAGATTCGGCATATTGCTAAAACCTAAAAGAATATAAATCCTACATTTAATTATAATTAAGAAGGAGACAATTATGTCTGATAAGAAGATTATTGCTGTTATGGGTGCGACAGGTGCACAGGGCGGGGGAATGGCAAGAGCAATTTTAAATGATAAAAACGGTGAATTTGCAGTAAGGGCGGTTACAAGAAGTTCTTCCTCAGATAAGGCTAAAGAATTGGTTAAACTTGGTGCGGATGTTGTTGAGGCTGATATAGATGATATACAAAGCTTGAAAAAAGTTTTTGCCGGATGTTACGGTGCATACTGTGTTACATTTTACTGGCACCATCTTTCTCCTGAAAAAGAACTTGCTCATGCCAAGGCAATGGCTGAAGCTGCCAAAGCAAATAACCTGAAGCATGTTATCTGGTCAACATTAGAAGACACGAGAAAGTGGATTCCGCTTAATGATGACAGGATGCCGACATTGATGGGTAAATACAAAGTTCCCCATTTTGATTCCAAGGGGGAGGCGAATGCATTTTTTAAAAATGCCGGAGTACCAACCACTTATTTGCATACGGCTTTTTACTGGGATAATTTTATTTACTTTGGATCAGGTCCTAAAAAGGGAGAAGACGGAAAATATGCGCTTATGTTCCCTTTAGGAGATAAAAAACTTCCAGCAATAGCAGCTGAGGATATCGGAAAATGTGCATATAGTATTTTTCAAAGGGGAACTGAGTTTATAAATAAGAATGTCTGGATCACAGGAGAGAACCTAACGGGTTACCAGCTAGCTGAGGCAATGTCTGAAGCTTTAGGCAGGAAAATTGTTTATAAAGACATTCCTCCGGAAGTGTTTAGGGGATTTGGTTTTCCTGGTGCAGATGACATCGGAAACATGCTTCAGTTCAAAAGGGATTTTGAATCAGATTATTGTGGACCCCGCAGCAGGGAGTTTTCAAAATCACTAAACCCTGAATTAATGTCATTTAAAGATTGGCTGAAAAAGTATGCAGATAAAATTCCTTTAGAATAAAAAAATATTGCAGGGGAGGATCTTTATCCTCCCCTACATAATAATAAAATTATTACTTATCAACTTTTACTGAGTCATATTCTGCGGGAGTTACATTGTTCAGCTTTTTTACGGCAGCCACAATAGTCCATATTTCATCATCGGAATGAGTTTTACCCCATGCAGGCATACCTGTCATTTTTATTCCGTTTTTGGTAACCCAGAATAAGTGTGCAGGATTCATTCTATATCCCCATTTATAAAGATTTGGTGGATCCGGATTCAGGCCTTTTGCCAAATCTGTTTCATTCATTCCGGGTGCATGGTGACATTGGGCACACAGCTCTTTATAACGTGAAATTCCTGCATTAATCATCCCAGGATTTTCCAGATCGGGTACTTTAATATCATCGGATCGTACATCAACTGAACGATCGCTAGTTGTTTCAAGCACCCAGTGGATTATCCCTGCATCCGGTTCCATTGCGCTTACATTATATACGCCTGTGAGAATAATTATCAATCCTATTACTGCTAAACCGACTAAAGTGAATACTATACTCAGAATTATCTTTTTCATATTAGGCTACCTTTTAGTTTTATAAATAGCTGAGCTTGTTATGATAAAAATTGATTAAATAAATCATTTAAAGAATCATAATAATATAATAAATATTACATTTTATTTAATATTAAAGTTCCCTTTTCCAAACGGCTAATAATATTTTAATTGATGAATCTATTCTCAAATTATATCTTACTATTTTAGCATTTTATTTTCGCGCTTTCGTCTAAGGACAGATATTATCATACCAATTGTTATAATAATTATCCCCAGCCATACAAGATTAATATTTGGCTTTATACTTGCATCGATTGTTAAAACCTCTTTTGGTCCGGTTTTATTGTCATCAATATATTCAGTTGGAGATATATAAAAATCCTTGCTCAATCCCATTAATATGTCCGGTTCTCTCATAAGGCTGTTATTGTATTTCGAAATGTACATTATTGGTGCTGCATTCCAAGATGATTTATTATATCTTATGACGACATTAAAAGCATACTTCTTTCCGTTATCAATCGCGTGGTATCCGGTAAATTCAAATTTGTGATGCAAGGCCTCTACGATTTTATCCTTTGGAAGTTTTATTTCCTGAGATTTTGAAAAATTGCCGGATATTAAAACACCCAGTAAAAAAAGTGCGAAACCGATATGTGCTATCTGCCCACCTGTTAATAATCGATTTATCTTCACGTTTTTAGTAAAGTAACTCATATTAGTAACTACAGTAAATGAAATTCCAAGCGCAAGCAAAATATTTGCGATGGTATCAATACCAACAACAAAAGCGATTATAGCAGTGATTGCAGCTGATATTAATAAGTGCAATCCCAATTCTTTTAGCATACTATCGGTATGAGTAGAGCGCCAGCGAAGAATAAGAGTTATGCTGATCAAGAAGGCCATTAAAATTACCAAAGGTAAATTCATCTCATTATAAAAACTTGTTTCAACCGATCTTCCGAATATCGGGGCGGATGTTCCGACAATGATAATTACTGCTGAACCGAGTAATAAAGCAGAGCCATAAATCAGTCCGTTTTCGCGGCTAAAAAATGATTCTTTTATTGTGCTTTTATTCTTTAATTTTTTCCACCGGAAAAAGACACCTCCGATTCCTATAGCAGTAAATGTTAATATAAAAGCCAGAAGAAATAGGTAAGTAGTCTCTCCCGGCGCTTCAAAAGAGTGGACGGATGCGTTTGATAGAATTCCGCTTCTTGTAAGGAAAGTGCTATAGATTACAAATACAAAAGTTAGTATAGATAATACAAGGTTTGTCCTTACATATTTTCCTTCATTATCACCGCCCTGTGTATTTCTTTGAATTATTAACGTGTGAATTAAGGCAATTCCAATAATCCAGGGAACCAAACTTGAATTTTCCACCGGATCCCAGCCCCAGAAACCACCCCAGCCTAAAACGCCATAAGCCCAGTAACCACCAATCATTAACGCTAGGCCAAGTACGCTCATTGCCGCTATTGACCACGGCAGTGATTTGTTGGTCCAGTCTTTGTATTCATTCATTGTAATTGCAGACATAGCAAAAGAATAAGGAACTGCGCACAACGCAAAACCGACAAATAACAGGGGCGGATGTATCTGCATCCAGAAATTTTGAAGAAGAGGATTTAACCCCTTACCTGCAATCAGGAAATTGTTCACAGGTATATTTAAACCGGAGAGTAATGCTTTTAACTGGGGACTAAATTTAACGAATTGTTCACCCCCCTTATTAGTAAAGATGAAATTTTGGATGTCAGGAATAGTCAGATAACTGTGATTAAAATATTTTGCCGGCAAATAATTTGTATCTGACCAGAGATAGGAGAATGGATTTTTTAATAGAGGACTTATTAGTATTGCCAGGAATACAGCGACTAATGTGAAAAAAATCATAAAAGAAGCTTCTTGTCTTGAGTCGCCTGAAAGATATTTTATAAGAAAAATTCCTATTATTACTGTAAAGAAAAGCCATAACAAAAAACTCCCTTCCTGTCCTGCATAAAAGGTTGAGATCAAAAGACCCAGTGATAAGTCCCCGCTGCTGTATTCAAAAACGTAATTGTATTGGTACTGATGAGAAAATATAAGATAAAGCAAAAATGCGCTTGCCAGGAATACCAGCATGCTCATGATTTGAAAACCATTCCTTGCTAAAGCCAAAGTATTTGAATAGCCCTTGAATGTATAATAATACATTGTTATTGTAAAAAGCCCTGCAAGAATTGCGAGTAAAATTAAAATGTCACCTATCATTTTATTTCCTGTAAATGAATGTTATAGTAATTCCTTGAGACTTAAGCATTTAATTATTTATAATCCATAATAAACTTTGCTTTGATCCACTTTATATTTTGCCTCATATTTACGTTTCAGCATTCCATATTTATTAGCCACTGCAACTATAATTCCATCTTCACTTATTTTCTTATCCAGTTTATCTTTTATAAAATTTCGTTCTTCATTAGCTTTATCGCAGTTGCAGATTTCCAGCGAATCTTTACAAGCACCGCATGAGCACACAAACTTGTTTGCAATATCAGTCACTCTACTGTCAGTATTTACGTTTGCGGCCAGGGTATTATAATTATTCTGTGAAGGGAGTTTAACATTATTATATCCTTCTGTCTTTGGCATAGATTTGAAAACAAGAAACACAAATAATGCAAGAACAGCAGTAACAACTATCTTATGCTTTTTTATTTCATGAAACAAATTCAGATTATTTTGTACGTTTATGTTGTTCCTGATTCTTTTGGATCGTTTGTTTCTGTTTTTACTAGAAGAATTATGTGAGTGGTTGTTATGCCTCTGTGTTAAATTATTTCCACATTTCACACAAAAATTACTTGTGTTTTCATTTTCAGTTCCGCAATTGGGACATGAAATTGAATTATTGTTTTGTATTAATTCAGAACCGCAGTTTGTACAAAAACTGCTTTCTTTATAATTATCTGTATTACATTTATGACATTTCATTATTCGCACTCCGATTAATTAGAAGTTGATAATTAATCAGCCCGGACCATCAAGACCGGGCTTTATTTAATTGAATAATTACTTTTTGTCCAGCTTAAGATTATTCTCCTTTTGAAGGTAGTTCATCATCGACTGGTAATTGTTCATCATTGAGCCAAAGTTTTTCATCATGGAATTCATATGCCCGTGCAGACTTTTGTTTCCCATTAATTCGTTGTTGTTCATCATCTCATTCATTTGACCGGCCATTGAATTCATATACTTTCCCATTTGCTCCATATTATTCATATAGGACATCATTGCTTGTGAGTGGTGCATTTGTCCCATATTCTGGTTCATTTGTGCCATCATAGCAACCATTTCACCGTACATCTGGTTCATATTAGTCATCATATTCTGCATGTTCATCATATGTCCACCCATCATACCTTGGTGGTTCATCATTCCCCCGTTCATCATTCCGCTGGTGCTGTCCTGTGCATTTGATGTGAGTGTAAATGCAAAAGCAAAAACAATTGCAATGAACAGTTTACTGAAAATGTTTTTTACAAATTGCTGTAACATCGTCTCAACTCCTTTTAATATTACTGATTGCATTACTTTATCAACTATATCCTGAAATTTGTAATGTTATTATTTAGTTATATATCCTTTAATGAGATACAAAAATATCTGTGTCAATCTTCTAGTGATCAATGAGCTTTTCTTATAGTTTATTATCAAAACGTACTTTCTCTTTATATAATTAAATTAACTTCAACAAGTATTTTACGCGTTACATTTTTTTATTTTTCTTTCATATAATTTGTATCTCATTCATAGACACTTCATTACTCTTAATCCTTTAGGAAATGTTCTCACTATTTTACCTTAAATCCCGCCTTGATAAGAGTATCCTTTGCCTTCTTTAATGAAACCTCTTTTAATTTCATTCCGCACAGGGGGCATTTACCTGGTTTGTCGGAAATAACATTGTAATCCATCATATCCTGAAAAACCTTTCCATCTTTATTTTCATCAATAGCATTAAGATCTATTACGCCTTTGCGTACAATAGAGTTCCCATCATCTTGCATCTTATGTGCAGAGTCTCTCATAGTTTCCATATTCCTTTTTTCGTGATTCATTGTGGAATCTGCCTTTTCCTGCGCAAATGAAAACGCAGTTAAAAAGAAAGAAAGGGAAAATGTTATTATTAAAGTCTTTCCAATTTTGTTTGACATTTTTGTTATTCCTTTTGTTATATTTTTATAGATTTTGAAGATCATTTACTTCGCCGGTTTTAATTCGTACAGCCTTTTCAACAGGAGTAACGAATATCCAGCCATCACCTCTTTGGCCAGTATGAGCGTATTTTGAAATTACACTTACTAATTTGTCGCTGTCTTCGGCATTACATATAAGCTCAATTTTAACAACCTTAGAGTACTTCTGAACATATTCAATAGAAAAACTGAATGCTTCTGAATCGGCCCATTCTGCTAATGCGTTAGCGTCAAGCAGAGTCATACCTTTTACGCCAGCTTCTTCCAGTTTCTCAATTACTATATCGGCTTTGTCGTGCCTGATATATGCTGTGATCTCTTTCATTTTAATCCCTCTCCTGATTGTTGCTGATAAGTTTTAATACTTGTTTTTTCTTTATCACATAAAATATCGCGGGATAGAAGGCCAGTTGGATTATAAGTGCAGTAATTATTCCCCCGAACATCGGTGCCGCGATTCTTTTCATTACATCTGAACCGGAACCGTGCCCGATAAGGATCGGCAACAAACCTAGAAGCAGAACAGAAACCGTCATCACAACAGGGCGTATTCTTCTGACAGCGCCTTGAAAGATTGCTTCTTTTAATTTTTCAAGAGAAGTGAGCAATCCCTCCTTTTTCATATTTTCATAGGCGATTTCAAGGTATAATAACATCACTACACCCATTTCAGCACTCACACCAAGTAATGCAATTATACCGACCCAGACAGCAACGCTCAAATGATATCCTGCAAGATATAAGAACCAGGTCGCACCGACCATTGAAAACGGGAGAGCCAACACGATTATACCCGTATTAATAAATGACTTTGTATTGAAGTAAAGGAGAAGCAATACAATCAATAATGTAAGCGGAAGAACCATAGCAAGTTTCTTTGCAGCTCTTTCCATATATTCATATTGTCCGCTCCATATTAGTGAATACCCCTGAGGAAGTTTAATTTTTTGAGCAATAATTTTTTGTGCATTCTCTACATAAGTTCCGACATCTATATCTTTCAAGTCGATATAAACCCATGCATTCGGCCTCGCGTCCTCTGATTTAATAACCGGCGGACCCTTACGAATTATAACATCGCCAAGTTCCTCGAGTGGAATATTTCCGCCTCCGGGCAATGGGACCAATACCCGTTTCAATGCTTCGATATTATCACGGTAATCCCGCTGATAACGCAGATTAACAGGGTAGCGTTCAAGTCCTTCTACCGTTTGAGTAATGTTCATTCCGCCAACAGCTGACATAAATACATTTTGAACATCGGCAATTGTGAGTCCGTATCTCGCAATTGCGTTCCTGTCTATGTTGAAGTCTACGTAATTCCCACCGGCAGATCTTTCAGCGTAGACAGAACGCGTACCAGGTATTGTTCTGGTTACTTCCTCAATTCTTTTCCCAATATCCTGAAGTACATTTAGATCCGGACCTGCAATCTTAATTCCTACAGGAGTTTTAATTCCTGTTGAAAGCATGTCAATTCTTGTTTTGATCGGCATCGTCCAGGCATTTGTAAGGCCAGGGATTTTTACAGCTTTATCCAGTTCATCAACGAGTTTTTCGCGTGTCATTCCTTCCGGCCATTCATCTTCGGGTTTTAATTGAATGGTAGTTTCAATCATTGAAAGCGGTGCCGGGTCTGTGGCTGTTTCTGCACGACCAACTTTCCCGAAAACAGTTTTAACTTCAGGAAATGTTTTTATAATTTTATCTGTTTGCTGCAGCAATTCTTTTGCTTTGGTTATAGAAATTCCCGGTAGTGTTGTAGGCATATAAAGCAGGTCGCCTTCGTATAAAGGCGGCATAAATTCAGAGCCCAATTTTGAAAATGGTATATAGCTGCCGATAACAATTAATAATGAAAGAATTATTACCCACCATCTTCTCTTCAAAACAAAGTCAACGATTGGATGATAAACATTCATTAAAAATCTGGTAATAGGGTTGCTTTCTTCCTTTTTCATTTTACCGCGAATAAAATAGCCCATTAAAACAGGAACAATTGTAATTGCAAGAATAGCACCTGCTGCCATCGAATAAGTCTTGGTAAAGGCCAGGGGTTTAAATAATCTTCCTTCCTGCGCTTCGAGTGTGAATACAGGAATAAATGAAACTGTTATCACAAGGAGAGAATAGAAGATTGAAGGACCGACCTCTTTTGAAGATTCAAGAATCACTGCCCAATGGGGTTTTCGTTTATCTTCAGGTAAAAGCTGGTTATGCAGAATATGTGTGTGCGAGTTTTCCACCATAATTATTGCTGCGTCCACCATTGCACCTATTGCAATTGCAATTCCTCCAAGAGACATTATATTTGCATTCAGTCCCTGAAATTTCATCACGAGAAGTGCCGCAAGTACAGCCGTAGGCAGTGTGAAAATTGCAACAAGGGAACTCCTGAAGTGAAGAAGAAAGAGAATAATTATCAGAGCAACGATAAGACCTTCTTCAAGAAGTTTGTCGCTGAGGTTGTCCACAGCTTTGTGTATAAGTTCGCTTCGATCGTAAACAGGAACGATCTTTACATCGGAGGGGAGAGAAGCCCGCAACTCTTTTAATCTTTGCTTTACTCTATTAATTACCGCAAGTCCGTTTTCACCGTAACGTTGAATAATAATTCCCCCTACCACTTCTCCTTCACCATCTAAATCTGCTATACCTCTTCTTAACTCGGGACCGATATCAATGTGGGCAACATCTTTAAGGTAAACAGGCGTACCGGTGCTTTGATTTGTGCCAATTGCAATGTCCTTGAGATCATCAACGTTTTTAATATAACCCAGCCCTCTGACCATAAACTCAGTTTCTCCCATTTCCATTAAACGGCCGCCAACATCGTTATTGCTTTGCTTTATTGCCATTTTAACTTTACTAAGAGAAATGTTGTAAGAAGCTAATTTGGTCGGATCAACATTTACCTGGTACTGTTTGACAAAACCGCCTACGCTTGCAACTTCAGAGACACCCGGGATTGCAGAAAGTTCATATTTTAGAAACCAGTCCTGGATGGATCTTAATTCCTGTAAGCTCCTAGTGTTGGACTTTAAAGCGTATTCATAAACCCAGCCAAGTCCTGTTGCATCGGGCCCAAGTTCAGGTGATACACCTTCAGGAAGTGAACTTCTCATTGAGTTGAGATATTCAAGAACACGGCTTCTAGCCCAGTAAAGATCAGTTCCATCCTCAAAAATTATGTAGACCATCGAAAACCCAAAGAACGAGTAACCTCTTACATCTTTTGCGTAAGGAACGGAAAGCATTTTAGATGTAAGCGGGTATGTTACCTGATCTTCAACTATCTGTGGACCCTGTCCCGGATATTTAGTAAATATAATTACCTGTACATCGCTCAGATCAGGTATGGCGTCTACTGCTGTGTTTTTAATTGCCCATATCCCGCCGAATATCAATGCTGTGGTTAAGAGGATAACTAATATTTTATTATTAATTGACCACTCTATTATTTTGGCAATTATTCCGTCTTTTGCTGGATTATTTGTTGTCATTTAATTTCTCCAAAATTTCTTATTCAGTAACTATTACCCTAAACTTGTTTCAGGGTCTCATCAATTTTTAAGAAAGATTCCGAAACAAGCCCGCCTATTAGCAGACAGGTTCGGAATGACGATTCGTCTTATCATCTCTTATATTCAAAACCGTGTTCGGTTAAATTCTTCTCAACTTCTTTAATAGTGAATTCTTTTAATGTCATTCCGCAAATCGGACATTCTCCAGGTTTATCCGAAATAACATTCCAGTCCATAATGTCTTCGTAAAGCTTTCCATCTTTATTTTTATCGATTGCAGAAAGATCAATAACGCCTTTTCTTATCCTTTGATCTTTAATTTCGGAATCTTCTTTTTTGCTCATATCTTTCATAGAACCTGATTTTTCGGAATCCATTTTCATGGTTGTATCTTTTTTCTCTGCACCGAACTGCGATAATGCTGCTCTAAGATTGCTTTCGGAATCGATCAGGAATTGGGCTGAAGTTACTATTGTATTACCAGCATTTACTCCGTTAAGAACCTGATAGTAACCATCTGAATAATCGCCAAGCTTAACTTCAACGGGTTTGAATTTCCCGTCGCCCAGAGCAAGAATTACGATATCTTTTTGCCCTGTACGAAGGACGGCCTGTTCAGGAATAACCGGATAATCACCAAGGTTTTTTCCGTTAATAACTATATTAGCAAACATCGAAGGTTTTAGCTGGCCATTGTAGTTCGGCATATCAAATCTTACTTTTACAGTCCTTGTTTTATCATCAAGAGTAGGATAGATAAAAGATATTTTGCTTTTAAATGTTTTTCCAGGCAGGAATGTAAATGTAATGTCAGCAGGCGATCCTAATTGTATCTTTGGTAATTCGTATTCGTAGATGTCTGCTAACAACCATAGATTATCCAGGTTTGCTATTTTCAACAGCGGAGTACCCGCGCCTATTTTTTGTCCTTCAATTACATTTTTATGAATTACTGTTCCGTCGAATGGAGCATAAAGCGTAACATATTTTTTTATTTCTTTTGTGTTCTCTATTCTTTTGATCTCAGAATCAGGGACATCCAACAACTGGAGTTTTCTTACACTGTTATCTATAAGATCTTTGCCGCTTCCGGCGATACTTTTATCGCTGCTATTCATTACTGAATAACCGTAAGAAAGGGCGGTAATCAGTTCCTGCTGTGCAGCAACAAGCTCCGGTGAATAAATGTCGATCAACTTCTGACCTTTCTTAACCTTTTGCCCGGTATAGTTAACATAAAGTTTTTCGACCCATCCGCTGACTTTTGTATTAACTATATATTCTTTCTGTTCGTCAGTCTGAAGAATACCGTTTGTAATTACCTGCGAGCTTAGATTTTTCGTTTCAACTTTTGCAGTTTTAACATTCATGTTCTGCTGAACAGCTCCGCTAATTGTTACAATTCCACCTCCTGAAGCCTCATCTTCATATACAGGTACCAAGTCCATTCCCATTTTTGATTTGCCGGGATGATCATAAACTTCGCTTGGATTCATCGGTGCACGCCAGTGTAGTATCTTTCTTTCTTTTTGAGCCGTTTGATTTATATTGTTATTCGTATTGGCTGTACTACTACCCGATTTATTTAGCCAGAGAAACATCAGCACTGCTATTATTACTATGAGTATTCCGATTATAATGTTTTGCGTTTTCACTTTATTATTCTCCAAAATTATTTACTTAATTCTACCTACCGGCAGGCAGGCCTGTACCTGTTAAAAATACTAATTCAGCTATCTTTTTGAGATAATCTGTTTTTAATTTGTATAGATTAGTCTCAATCCTGTATAGCTGATTTTGTGCGTCTATTACATTTATAAAATCGACTTTATTAACCTGATAGCTGGAAAGCGCTGAACTCAGATTTTGATGTGCCTGTGGAAGCAGACCTGTTTCGAATAAGTTGATTCTGTCTTTTATTGAATTAAGATCAGTAACAGCAGTCCCGAACATTCCATCAAGGTTCTGAATTGCATTATAATACTGCTCCGAGTAAAGTTCCTGAATAGAAGTTGCTTCCTGGACTTTAGAAGAAATTTTTCCACCGTAATTTATTGGCAACGAAATACCCACTGAGAATGAAAGAAAATCAGCCTGATCCATACCCGTTTTCTCGAGTGTACCTCTTTGGCCATATTGAACACCGAGAGTAAAATTCGGTAGATAATCTTTTTCAGCAACTCTTTGTTTTAGCCTTCCTTTTTGCTGCGCAAGTTGGATTCCCTGCAGGAAAGGCCTGTTCGCCCTTGCTAATGAATCAAGCTGTTTTACAGTAACATTGATCGTCTTTATTGAATCGAAAGTTTCAGTATAAACGGGTGTGCCCGCATCCTGCAAAAGCAGCGCATTTAAGCCTGAAAGTACGGAACCTTCCATGCTTTTCAGATTTTCTATTTTATCTATAATATTTGTTATTTCTAATTGAACTTTTATAAGGTTTTGCTGGCTTGCTGTTGATACAGAGTACTTTGTGCTTACCACCTGTGAAATTTTCTCAAGTAAATTTTTACTTTCTCCAGCATATTCGATGCTTTTTTTGAAAAAGCTTAGTGAATAATATTTCTCACAAACGTTTTTTTTAATTTCGTTCTCAGCATCCTGTATTTCTTTATCAATTATAAGAGTATCTACTGCAGCTGCATCTTCCATGGCAGATAATTTGCCCGGAAATGGAATTGTTTGCTGAAGGCCAATTACTTTTTGTGTCATGGGTTCCTGGTCGAATGAAAAGGAATTTGTCGGCATATTCATCAAACCGAGCATCAGCATAGGGTTCGGCAAATTAGAAACCTGCGGGATTTGATTCTCCGCAACATTTCTTTTGGCGCGCAGCATTTTAAGTTTTGGGCTTACCAGGATGGCTTTATTAATAAGGGAATCCAACTGTGCCGTCTGTGCATAAAGATTGTTTATGCATGTCAGCGCAAAAGTTGCCAAGCCTATAAGAATTAATTTTTTCATCTATTATCCTCAATAGTTTTATACGGTCATATTTTCAAAATCTTCTAAATCAAATGAATAAAAAGGATATAACAGCAGGATACCGGAAGGATAGAATTATCCTTGGAACCCGAATTATATTTTTAGGTAGTATTAAATCAGAAGGACTGAGTTGTTTAAATATAGGGTGTTGCTTTGAAGCAGAGGAGGAGAAGTATCAATATATGTATAAGTGGAAATTTCTTGTTCTGTTTCTGAAGAGATATTATTAGATACAGGGAGAACTATATTAACTGATTGATTTTGAGATTCTGTTTTATTTGATATATAAGAATCTTTAACACCAATAGTGATAAATTCCTGTGAGCAGCAGTTTTCATCTTTAAATGTAATGCTTTTTTCGGCTGCTTTTTTCATTTCAAAAGGACAATTCAATTCATTTGTTTCCTTTCCGGATGTAAGCAGAGAGCATTCAGTTTTTATCGCTTTATTCAAGATATTACAGAATTCTACAGAGAATGGCAGTCCCGTTGTTGAAACGAAGAACAAAAAGAGTAAGGTTAATGTGGATACTTTTTTTATCACTATTAAGTCTAAATTAAATAAATTTTCTTTATTTACAAAAACAACATATATGCCAACCTTAAAAAGGTTACTATGTGAGCAGAATTCGCATTTTTCATAGTGTAGTTAAATTAGAATTCCCAATTTTGAGATTAGAAACATTTGAATTATTATTATTCTAGAAATAAATATACCAAATGGCCCATTCTGTGCTTTATATATTAAATATTAAAATGTACAGTATTTTAAGCTGATTTATGATATGTGATAAATACTCCATGTATTTTAATTACTATATTTAACGGATAATAAAGTAATGAATTAAACTATGGGAGATATTTACTTTCACAGAAATGCCTTCCTCAGGAAAGGATGAATTTATTATATTATTGATAGTTTTGAAGTAATTTTCCATATTCATAAATAATATTTGTCTTTATCTTAAAGTAACCTTTTAAATATTTTTGACTTCACCTAATTAGATATTGATGAAATTTCTCATTATCAAATAATAAAACCATCTCTAAAAAATAGGCATTTACATATGAAGAAATTTCCTATTTATTTATTTATCATATTATTGTCACTTTTAATTGGATGCTCTCAGACTATGGAAATTCCTAAGGATAAAGTAGCACCGACACTAATACGAAAATTAACTGAACTACAGCAAAATCATTCTGACCAAATTATTAATTTCATCGGGAAGTGTAATTCTGAAGTAAGCCCAGAGATAAAAGAAGATCTTGAGCGATCTGATATTAGTGTACACACAGTAAGTAAAGATATTTTTACTGGTAGCGGAAATTATAAATCGATCTTAAAAATAGTCATAAAGGATTACATAAAATGGCTGGAGACACCGAGAGAAACACATTCTATAAATTAAGAAAGTTTTAATGAGCCTCAGCAGGCAAATTCAACGTTACATCAAAAATTGTTATTAATGAAATACTGGAGTGATAATGAAAAATTTATTTGTTTTTTTATTAATTACGATTCTTAACGTAAACCTATTCAGTCAGAACATAAGTTCAAATATAATTAAAAAAATTGATCCTAGATTGATCTCAATACTAAATACGCCTCCTAATCTTTTGAAATCCGCCAGCTTGACATTGCCTGGTTCAATTCAGATAGATAACGATGTATTGAGAGTTATAGTAAAGACCAATAATGTTTCAGAATTAAAAGCGGAAGGTTTTAATGTAAACTCATCATTTCAAAAATTTTCAACTATTAGAATGAATCCATGGAATCTTGCTAAACTGGCATCAATTAATGGCGTAGAGTTTATTTCTGCAGGACATGTTACTTATCCTACGAATGATGTTGGTGGCGCAACTGTGGGAGCTAAATTATTAAATTCAGGCTATATCAACAACACTCAATATAAAGGACAGGGTGTTTTATTATGTATTATTGATACAGGAATTGATTGGAAACATCTTGATTTCCGAGATCCCACAGATACAACTAAAAGCAGGATAGTATATATCTGGGACCAAACTTTGACTAAAACAGGTATTGAAAAAACGCCACAGGACAGAGATGGTGTTAATTTAGCCGGCTTAAACTATGGAGTTGAATATTCTCAATTGGATATTGATAATGAACTTAATGGCTCAACCGTAGGCCTTGTGAGGGAAAAAGATATTAATGGCCATGGTTCTCACGTTGCAGGTATAGCAGCAGGAAATGGAGCAACGCTATTGGATAAAAAATATGCAGGAATTGCGCCAGAAGCAGATTTATTAATAGTGAAGGCTGGCAACGGTTCTTTTCCGGATAATAATGTAATTGATGCATTAACTTATGCAGGAAAGATAGCCGCCCAGTTAGGAAAACCTATCGTAGTTAATATGAGTTTAGGCTCAGACGGGGGTCCACACGATGGATCAACAACTAGGGAACAGGCTGTGGATAATTTTGTTACATCGGCTAATGGTAGAGTTTGCGTTATTTCTGCTGGTAATAGTGGCGCGAGTAATATTCATATAACTGGTACAATTCCAAATTCAAGCACTATCGAGTTTGATATTAATGTTCCGTCATATACGCCCCAAGCTGGTAATAATAATGATAATTTTGATTTTGATCTCTGGTTTAATACCAACGGAGGGGTAAGTGCTACAGTAACTACTCCTAACGCTATTCAGGTTAGCAGTTCGACCAGTACCAACGATGGAGATGTCTTCATCGGGAATGCTGTTGATGGTAACAATAATAATAGGGAAGTTGAATATTACATTTATGATCAGGATGCTACTAAACCTCCCGCCCAAGGAAACTGGAAATTTTATGTTACCAATACTTCTGGCTCATCAATGATTTATCATGGGTGGCTAAATGATGCTTCTATGCCCGCTACTTTAACAAATGGTGACGCAAATTATACGGTTGGTTCACCAGGCACGGCTACTGATGCTCTAACAGTTGGTTCGTTTGTAACAAGATGGAGTTGGAAAAGTATTAATGGCGGTTCATATGAATATACAGGCACAAATCTTTCTGATAATATTTCTTCATTCAGCAGTATTGGCCCCAGAAGAGATGGGGTACAGAAACCAGATATAGCTGCACCAGGACAGGCAATTATTTCAGTGAAATCTTCCGATTCATCTCCAGATAGTACCTGGGTTATTCCTGGTGGAAAGTATCTTGTTGAGCAAGGTACAAGTATGTCTTCGCCAATGACAGCAGGATGTGTTGCACTTCTTCTGCAGCAAAACCCCGACCTAAGTTACGGCCAAGTAAAATCTTACATTATAAACAATGCCTCTACTGATTCTTATACTAGCACTGTGCCCAATTATAGCTGGGGGTACGGTAAATTAAATATTTTTAGTTCAATGGTGAGTTTATTAAATCCTGGAGGGCCGAAGAACTTTAAAATTTTTATTTATGATCAATGGAACAATGTTCAATACGGGTATACAAACCTAAACCCAAACGATAAAATTGCTGTCAGATTTACACCAGGATTTAGTGGAACGGTCGTTGGAGGATTTATTGATCTATACAATAATAATATTGTAGGAAATATAAGTTTTGAAATTTGGTCTGATAATGGTGGGCTACCAGGTTCAAAATTGGGAAATACTGTTAATTATGATGCGAGTAATATAAATCCCAATACCTGGAATTTTATTGATCTTCAAACTGCAAATGTTAGTGTCACTAGTGGGACTGATTATCATATTATCGCTTATTTTTCATCCGGCTCTGCAACCGGGGTTTTTCTTGACGACGGAAACATTGATAATCGTTCGTCAAAGTACTCAAATTCTACAAGTTTATGGGCGGCATATCCATATGATCTTAGGATAAGACCAATAGTTGCTGCAGATAAATCTCTTCCAGTTGAACAGAATGCTTTTGTTCCATTGAAATATGATTTATATAATAACTTTCCCAACCCTTTTAATCCGTCAACTATAATAAAATACGATTTACCTAAAAGCAGTTTTGTAAGATTGAAAATATATGATATTCTTGGCAGGGAAATAAAGACCCTTGTAAATAATGAACAGATCGCCGGAAAATATGAAGTTCCATTTATAGGAACAAATCTTGCAAGCGGGGTATATTTTTATAGAATCGAGGCAGGTGATTTTATTGAGACCAAGAAAATGGTTTTGCTGAAATGATTATTTTATGCAAAGCTCATCTATTAGCAAAAAGATGGGCTTTGCTATTTAGGTTTAAATTAATTTTTTTGATACAGCCCTATCATATTTTCATCAGGGTCCTTTATTAAGGCATAATAACCCATTGCGGGAATTATTGTTTTTCCTCTGAATACCTGACCACCAATGTCTTTAGCTTTTACCAGCAGGCTGTCGATGTCTTTTACATTTATGTGAAAAGTGGTAGTATCACCGCTCTTAACGGAATCAACTTTTCTTAACCCCACAGTCAAACCCTTATATGTATTATAAAGTAAATAGCCTTTTCCAAATGGTTTAAAATCCCATTTAAAGAGTTTCATAAAAAATTCAGTAGTTCTATTAAGATTAGTGGAAGGTATTTCAACGTGCGCAATAAGATCTGACATAATAAACCCCGAATGTTAATAATTATAATAATTTGCTATTTCTAAATTAAAATATATTTCCAATAAAATCTCCTAAATTGATTGAAAAGGACATTAATTCCAGTTTTCGCTTAATCTTATTGACTTTAAGATTACTGATTAATAGTTTTTTCCCAGCCTAAACTAAATCATTTATTTAATAAGTTCTGAGGAGTGCCATGAATAAAAAAGTATGGATCACTTTTATTGTGGTTTTTATAGTATACTTTTTGCTGGGCTGGTTAGTGAATGAGGTTTTGTTGGCTTCAACTTATCAATTGCTTCCCGCCGGTATGATGAGACCTCCTGATGTCATAATGTCAAATTTATGGATAATTGCTGTTAGCCATCTTTTTTATGCTTTCTTTTTCACTTTCATTTTCTCAAAAGGTTTTGAGAATAAAGGCTGGATGGAAGGGGTACGATTTGGTCTTTATGTTGGATTAATGGTGTCTGTACCAATGGCTTATATAGCATATGCCACACAACCAATACCATACTCACTTGCATTTCAGTGGTTTATCTATGGGACGTTGTCTAATGTAATTATTGGCGTAGTTGCTGCATTGATATATAAACCTAAAGCTTCAGCAACGGTTTAGATTTTGAATACACTGTTCGTTTAAATATGGAAGGGCTCATTCAATTTGGATTGGATGAGCTATTTCATTTTAAAAGTATTATCTGTTCTAAAAATGGGAATATAAATGTATTAAATACCTTTTGTATCGCCTTTAACCATATGCCAAATTGTTAAAAGAATTATTTGCAA
This sequence comes from uncultured Ignavibacteriaceae bacterium, assembly GCA_964412105.1. GTDB lineage: Bacteria > Bacteroidota > Ignavibacteria > Ignavibacteriales > Ignavibacteriaceae > JAKAGZ01. Next base: position 51,690 of record CAYPNM010000006.1, read on the forward strand.
GTCAAGCCAAAGTGACCAGTTTTCAATATACCACAAATCATATTCTATTCTTTTTATTGTTCTCTTTTTATTTTCCTCTATATCGTCTACATCACCCCTTAATCCGTGAACTTGTGCCCACCCTGTAATACCTGGTTTAACCCATGATCTTATTTTGATATTATCAACCATTTGCTTATAAAAGTTATGAAAAGTAATATAATGCGGGCGAGGCCCTACCACCGACATATCTCCTTTTAAAACATTAATGAACTGGGGGAGTTCATCAATATTTGATTTTCTCAAAAATCTACCAAGCTTTGTAACGCGAGGATCATTTTTCAGTGTTGGATTGAATCCTTCCTTTGTCTTAGCCTCTATCATAGTGCGGAATTTATAGCACTTGAAGAATTCATCGTTTCTTCCAACCCTCTCTTGAACAAATAATAACTTACCCTTTGAACTAAATAGATTTATAAGATAAAGGATTGAAAAAGCCCAAGGTAAAATCAGAACTATAATTAAGATTGATAAAATAATATCTACAGTTCTTTTAACAAATCTCCAATGTGCTTCTGCCAGAGGTTCATCTCTTACTGTAATTATCGGGAAATCACCGATCATGTTTATCTGGTATTTTTTTGAAAGAAACTTAAAGTAATCGGGTATGATATGTACTCTTTGTGCATTTCGGTTGCAAATTTTAATAATTTTATCGAGCTGGCTAGATTCATAAATCGGGAGGGCTATAACTATTACATTTGTTTTACTTTGATTAATCACTTTTTCTAAATCAGCAATACTTCCCAGTATGTCTTTGTTTTCTTTATTGGGAGTATCATCCAAAAATCCAACAAACCGGTATCCGAAATCCTCGCGACTGTCAATAAGTTCCCGAAAACTTTGCCCCAGCTCGCCGCCACCGATGATCAAAACATTCTTTAAATTTTTTTCTTTTCCCCTTATGCTTATTACAATATGCTTTATTATCTGAATCCTTGCACTTACAAGCACCAAAAGGAAAAACGAATAATAAAGAATAAAATTCCTAGTGAACAAATCTTCTTTTGCTACGAAGATGAAAAGAACGGCAGTGATGCTCTGAACAAATATATTTTTCACTAATCCTGAAAAAAGGTATGAAAATGATCTGGTAGCGGCATCTTCATAAAATCCGGTAACATTTGAAAAAAAATACCAAATGAAATTAAGGGCAACCATCAAAACAAGCATATAGGGACGGGAAAGAAATATGTGCAAGGATTGCGCTAAAACTGCGGCCAGTAAAAAAGAAAAATTTATTACAATAAGATCACTAAATAGTCTTAAATAATATATAGATTTTTGGTTGCCAAACATTCCAGAATTAATTATTAGTCACTAAAATTACTTGTATTTTTCCTTAAGTTTTTCTTCAATAAAGTCTTTTATTTTAGTCTCAAACACCTTTCTTTCAAATTGCTTTGCATATTCTGCAATGGAGGCATGGTTAAAAGAATCTTTTTTATTTTCAAATCTTTCCACTGCATTTTTAATTGAAAGAGCATTTTGTTCGTTGAAATGAATTCCATTAACACTATCAATGACAGTTTCTGCAGTTCCGCCTTTATTAAAGGCTATAACGGGCGTACCGGAAGCCATTGCTTCTATGACTGTTATGCCGAAATCCTCCTCTGCAGCGAAAACAAAAGCTTTAGCCTTCTTAAATAAAACTTTTAACTTTTCTCCGGTTTGATATCCTACAAACTGAACATTTTTTGCAGCTTTTGCTTTTATTTTTTCTTCATCAGGCCCATCACCGACAATTATTAATTTCTTTTCAGGCATGAGAGAAAATGCTTCTACAATTATGTCTACTCTCTTATAAGGCACAAAGCGTGCAGCTGTTAAGTAATAATCTTCCTTTTCATCACAAAATTCAAATTTACTAATATCAACCGGTGGATTTATAACAGTGGCTTCCCGGTTGTAGATTTTTTTAATTCTTCCTGCAATGTAGTTTGAATTAGCGATATAATAATCAGGCCTATTAGCTGTTGATATATCCCACATCCTGATATAATGCAGCATTGATCTTGCGATCATTCCTTTCAATCCGCCTGTTAAATTTGACTCCTTAAGATATTGATGAGTCAAATCCCATGCATATCTCATTGGTGTATGTGAATAGCAAATATGCAATTGATTAGAGTTAGTAAGAGCACCTTTGGCCACAGCGTGAGAACTGGAAATTACTAAATCATATTCTGATAAATCAAATTGCTCAACAGCAAGCGGAAAAAGTGCCAGATATTTTCTCGCCTTACTTTTAGCAAAAGGCAATTTTTGTATAAATGATGTGGTGGGCATTTTGCCTTTGGTAATAAGTTTCAGGTCGTCTTTATTTAAAAAATTAAACAGCACAAATAAATCGGCATCGGGATAAAGGTTAGTGAATGATTCAACACACCTTTCAGAACCTGCGTAAGTAGTCAACCATTCGTGTACTATTGCTGTTTTCAATTTTCCCTTCGTATTGATAAATAAAGTTGTTTTGTTTTTTCAGCCATAATGCTAACTGTAAACTCTTTTTCTATTTTTGATTTTGCATTTTCTGAAAATTGTTTCCATTTTTCCTTGTTTTCGGAAAGTTTTAATAGATAAAAAGCTGCTTCTTCAGGCTTGTTAATATCAAATAGGTAACCATTTTCAGAATGTTTGACCAAGTCATAATTTCCATCAACTTTAGTTGCAATTACGGGCAGTCCAACTGACATTGCTTCCATTATGCCGAGAGGAAGCCCTTCCCATCTTGATGTAGAAATATAACAAAATGAGTCGATTAAATAATCGATAGGGTTTGTCTTAAATCCCAAAAACTTGAAAATACTTGATAATCCATTTTCTTCGGCAAGCAATCGGACCTTGTTTTGTTCGGGGCCGCTACCAATAAGCTGGATTTCAAATTTATGTAATGCTCCATTGGTTTTTATTTTATTAAAAATGGGAATTAGAAGTTCAGAATTTTTTGCATAATCAAATCTGCTTATTGTAACAATTTTCAATTTCGTTTTAGATAAATAATCGAAATTCACAATTTTGCTGGTTAATTCAACTCCATTGTGAATAATTAGTATTTTATCACTTTTAGCTAGTTTTAACGAAATCACAGTAGCTCTTTCGGATTCAGACACACATATAAATTTGTTCGTAAATTTCGACAAATATCTTTCGATGGTAAGATAAAGAAATTTGCTTAAGGGATTGTACTCCCCTAAATGAATTCCGTGAAAAGTATGGATGCTAATAGTTCCTTTTGAACGGGATAGCAGTCTTCCATAAATACCGGCTCCCTTACCGTGTGAATGTATAATATTTATATTGTTCTTTTTAATAATGTGTTTAAGTTTTGAGAGCTTAAAAATATTGAATTTCCTGTGAGGGATTGTAAAAACTCTTTTTTCCCCAACGATATCTACATAAATGTCAAAGTAAGGCTCTTCCTTTGGACAGGCAACAAAGAAGTCAAATGCCGTTGATAATGTTTTTAATAATAAATATATGTGTTTTGGCCCACCTCCATGATCGGCTCTTACAGTCAACAATAATATTTTTATTTTCTTTTCCTTAGACATTTATCATTTGAAGGATACTTATATAATTTATTTCGCGGCTACATATAAACTGCCTTAATTAATATGAGAATACAAAAACATTCCGGGATTAAAATCCAGTTTCCATTTTCAGAATTCTAATGCCTTGATTAATTCTTTGTAGCGGATTTTCCAATCGTTCAGTCTTGCCGATTCTACCAGCTCGTTTTTGTTTATTTGATTTTTGGTAGCCTTCTTTAGAAGTTGGACAAATTCATCATATGTATTATATAGAAATGCCTTTGTATTCATTTTCTCAAGCTCACTCCAACGTGCAGAAACAACGGGCAACCCGCACGCAAAATATTGATGGAGTTTTATTGGATTAACATATTCAATCAACTTTCCAGAATTTTTTATATCAAAAGGGATAATGCCCGTATCAGAATTATGAAGATATCCAGGCAACTCATCGCTTATTTTAATTCCCAGTACGTGAATATTTGGATAGTTGCTGAATTCCCTTTTTGCAATAATATCATTGCCGATTAAGACGAACGAGAATTGAGGGAGGGCAATTGCAGCATATTTAATCAATCTAAAATCGAACCTTGTTTCCATTTCCCCTATGTAGATAATTCGTGGATGCGGAATTGATTTTAAATCTTCCGGTTCTTCTCTGCGTCCATTTGCAAATTTTTCAAAGTTCACTCCATTTGGAAAATAAAGTGACTTCTTATCCTTAATATTTTCAATATAGTGTTCAAGATTTTTTGCTGTATAAAGTATAAGGTCAACATTCTTAGCAAGATTTTCTTCCATTACTTTCGTGTAGTCGGTATATTTTTTATAACCGGCATAATTATCAGCTATCCGAAAAACGGATTTCTTATAATTAATTATTTTTAACCAACTACCTTGGGTGGCATTATCAAAATAAAGCAAGTCAACCTTATCAAATCCGTTATTCTTCAATTTATAATATATACGGGGGACAGTAAATTTGTACCAGTTTTCAAAAACAAACCTAGTATTAAGTATGGGAAAATTTTGAGGAGGAAGCAAAGTTAAAGGGACATAACTCCACACATTGTTTATTTTGTCATTTACGCCTCCTGATAACCACAACTTAAATCTATCTTTTATCTGTTTATCATTTATCTTGAGAAGATGTAGAGGGGAAACAGGATCGGAAACAAAACCAACCTCCCACCCATTTTCAGCAAACAACGACGCAAGTTCATGAGAACCAACTCTGTACGGAGTATTCCAATAATTTGCAGTTATGAAAAGAGTCTTACGTTTTCCTTTCATCGTTTCTCTAATAAGAAAAAAGTATGATAGGTATTCTCTTTGGGAGTAAAAGACGCAGCTATCTTAAATTTATTTTTTATTATACCCTTAATTTTTTTTGCTTGATAACCCTTCTTTCCAATTTCCCAGTAATGCTGCCCATCAAACTCGTGGGATCTATAAAGCTTTGGAATAAGAATTTTTATGGTAGTTGTGCCAAATATTGGTAAACATATTTCGAACAATATTTTATGATTTGCATACGGCAAACTAATAAAAACATACCTCGAGCTAACCCTTTTCAATTCATCAAGCAGTTTAGCAAATTTTTCAAATGGTAAATGCTCTAAAACCTGGAAGCAGCCGACCAGATTAAATTCATTATCTTTAAATGGAAGTTGCTCAACAGTAGCAATTACATTAGGAGTTAAATCATTACTTAGGTCTACATTAAAGTATTTAATATTTTCAGGTATTAATTTCCTTAAGAATCCGATTCCTCCACCAATTTCAAGAAAACTTTTAGGATTTAATTTCTCAACATATTTTAACTGGTAATAGTAAGATGCAAATCTTTCTTTAGTGATATATGTTTCAAAATCGTAATGAGCTTTTTCTACCTGAATTTTCATCTCATCTTTCTCAAACCGTTATAAATTAAATAAAAAGTTATAATTTTATTCGTAATTGACGTAATCAAGGTTGAATAAATAACTCCCATAAATCCATAATATCCTATAAATAGAATTCCAAGCCCAATATTCATAAATCCGAAAGGAATTGTCAACAAACTATATTTGGCTTTTCCAGTTGCAATAATAAATGGTTGAACAATAAATCCAGAAATAAGTAATAAAGGGAGATGAACAAGCAGCAAATTAAACATTTTAATAAAATTGGGAGTGTAATATTTAACGAGGAAAAGTTTTATTAAAGGAGGAAAAAGCTGCCAAAGAAATAGTGTTATAATTATTGATAACGGGAAAGCGATTAACAGACTTTTTTTAAATTGGCTAAGAACATTATCATATTTGGAAAGAGTGATTTTTTCTGTAACTCCGGGGGCAATTATTTGGCCATAAATAATAAAGGGAAAAGAAAGCATAACAAATATTTTATCAATTATTTCATAATAACCTACCTCTGTGAAATAATTGAATTGACCAAGGATGTAAGTGATTCCTCTTGAATAAAGAAAATAACCAATAGCTGAGATACCAATAATAAATGAATATTTCCCAACCTCTGATATTATTTTTTTATCAAATTTAAAGCTAAATAGTTTGAAGCTGGAGCTAAAAAGAATAAAACTAGTAATATAATAGAAGTTTAAGGATAAAAATGCTCCGATTATTCCGAATCTAGATATAAGAATATAAGTCGCTCCGACAGTAATTGTTCCGGCAATTAATGAAATTATGGAAAGTTTCTTAAATTGTTTTAATCCACTATACACTCCATCGAATAAAGATGTAAGAGGCAAAAAAATAAAAACAGGTGTGAGATAGTAAACATAATGATAATTCTCTCCGACAATTACTTTTGCAAACAAAAGAAATATAGAGCTGAAAATAATTATCAGAGTCAAAATTATAAGAGCTGAATTGAAATAAATCAATTTAACTTTAGAGGGGCTTTCAGTGTTATATTGGGCAACAAATTTTGTAACTGCTCTTGATATTCCAAAATCGGCAAGCAAAGTAAAGAAATAGGTAATTGCCACTGTATAACTGTAAATTCCGAAATTTTCGGAGGAAAGAAGCTTTGCTGAAACAACTAAAATTAAGAAAGTAATCCCCTGTCTGCTGGCATTTTGGATTGCCCGCCAAATAAAATTTTTAATCGTGACCGGGTGTTTCTTAAGTAAGTCTAACAATAATTTATGTGAAAATATTTCTAAATTAAGCATTAAAGTAGTTAAATTATTCTTAAGTTACTGAAAAAATGTTGTGCTGTCTTTGTCGGTATAACGTATCTGGGGGCACTATAGTGCGAGCAATTATCCCAAAATATATGAATATTAATATTGTAATTTAAACTTTCTGTGGTGATTCCATGAGCCGTGAATGAAAATATCATCAATTATAATAGCGAAAAACGAAGAAGAAAATATTGGGCGATGTATCGAAAGTCAGCTTGACTGCATCGATGAAATAATTGTACTTGTGGATATAACCACAACTGACAGAACCTTTGAGATTGCCAAATCCTATCCGAGTGTGAAAGTTCAGGCAGTTAACTGGATGGGTTATTCCAGAACCAAAGAATATGGGGTATCGATAGCTTCTAATGATTGGATTTTTTGGATTGACGCAGATGAAGCATTGACTAAGGAACTGTCTCAGGAAATGTTACTCTTCAAAAAGGCTGTCCCTGAGTTTTCGGCGTATTCAATTCCAAGAAAAGCTTACTTCCTTGGAAAGTGGATTAAACACAGCGGCTGGTATCCCGGGAGGGTTACAAGGATTTTTGACAAAAACAAAGTTAGTTTCAGTGATAATGATGTACATGAGCATCTCATAGTTAACGGATTAACGGGGAAACTGAAAAGTGATATTGAACATTATACGGATCCAACGATCCGTCACTATTTCGAAAAATTTAATCAATATACTACACTTGCCGCCGAAGAAATGATAAAACAAAAGAAAGCTTTTAAGCTTTCTGATCTTATTATCAGGCCAATCTTTATCTTTAAGAAAATGTATCTTTTCAAATTGGGTTTTTTAGACGGCATTCAGGGATTTATACTAGCAATATTTTCTGCAGCGTATGTTTTTACAAAATATTGTAAGTTTTGGGAATTGAAAAAAAACGGTAGATAATTTAGAATGGCAGAAAAATCAGTTAAAAATAAGCTAAAAAGAAATCCCGTAATTGGAATTATTGCAAATACAAATAAAGAAAAAGCATTTCGAGTTATTTCTCATTTTGTGAAAAAATTAAAAGAGAATAATTTTCAATATTACATTAGCAACAAAGTTTCTGAATATCAGGATAACATTCAGGAAACTTTAAAGAAAACAGATTTGCTTGAGGAAATAGAGCTTTATAAAAAGAGCGATATAATTATTTCAGTAGGCGGCGATGGTACAATGTTGAATACTACTTTTAATGCACAGTTTTATGATAAACCTGTGTTGGGTGTCAATCTCGGCAAGCTTGGTTTTCTGGTAGAAACGAATGTTGACCAGATTGACAAAGTGATAAAAGAAATAAAGGCGGGAAGGTATTCAATTGATGAAAGGATGATAATACGGGGTGAATGTATTGGTCACGAAATGGATCATCTTTTTGCAGTAAATGATATTGTGATTGATAAAGGCGGCTGGCCTAAAATGATCGAAATTGAAATAAATGTAGATGAAGAATATGTTACAACTTTTTCCGCGGATGGATTAATAATCGCGACTCCGACAGGATCAACCGGATATTCTATTTCTACAGGAGGACCGATTGTCAGTCCTAAAGCTGATGTTATTACGCTGAGTCCGATTTCTCCACATAGTCTGACGATGAGACCATTAGTTCTGCCAAGCAGTCAGGAAATCATTATCAGAACCAGCTCGTTGCATAAAGAAATTCACGTAAATTGTGACGGTCAGAGAGTCTTCTCTTTTCCCCCGCCACTTGAACTTAAAATAACAAAATGTAAAAGATCAGCTAAACTCGTTCATACAAACCTTACAAATTATTTCGAAACTCTAAGACAAAAATTACTCTGGGGCGTAGATATTAGAAACAACTTCGAAAATAATGGGGAATAATATGAAAATATATCTTGGTGTTTTATTACTACTGGCATCTTTGCCGGTTTTTGGGCAGGACGTTAATTTTATCAGTAAGGATCCCCTTAATGGCAAGCCAATGCTTTTAGGAATATGTAACCGTCAAGCATTTAATGATACATCTTTTTCGTGGTGGTTTAATTCAGAATATAAAATGTATGAAGTTGACTCGACATCTCTTGCTAAAATATCGGATAAGATTAAGAATACTGATATCACCATTGTAATGGGAACGTGGTGCAGCGACAGCAGGACACTGGTCCCCGAGTTCTATAAAATTTTGGATTACTTAAATTATCCTTCAGATAAAGTGAAATTAATTAGTGTTGACCGGGATAAAAAGGGGAGGGATGATGAAATTGCCGGGCTAAATATACATCTAGTGCCCACATTTATTTTTTATCATGATGGTAAAGAAGCGGGAAGGATAGTTGAATCGCCAGCGGAGACTCTTGAAAAGGATATGGTAGTCATTCTTAATAAGGAGTAACTTTTAAGAATGCATTAAAATTAAAAAGGCGCTCAATGAGCGCCTTTTTAATTTAGCTTTCAACCTCTTCCAGGATTGGCAGTTCGATTTTTGAAATATCAATCTCCTTAACTTTTGATTTACCATTCTTGCCAGTGGCTTTACCGGTCTTCCTGGTGTCTGGGTTGTTTTTATCTTTGTAATTTTTGTAAATGTATACTTTGTTTTTGTAATTACGAAGGATAATTTTGTCCTCATCGTGATGAACTACATATTCAGGCAGGATAGGAATTTTCCCTCCTCCGCCAGGAGCATCTATAACGAAGTGAGGAATAGCCAGACCGCTTGTGTGACCTCTGAGGTTTTCAATTATATTAATTCCAGTTTCTACAGAGGTACGGAAATGATTTGCTCCCTTAGTTTCATCAGCCATATACATATAATAAGGACGCACCCTGATTTTTAATAGCTTCTGCATCAATTCTTTAACAACAGCAGGATCATCATTTACGCCTTTCATTAATACCATTTGATTACCAACCGGGATGCCGGAATCTGCCAGCATTTCACAAGCCTTTGTGCTTTCTGGAGTGATTTCCCAAGGATGATTAAAGTGAGTATTAAGGTAAACAGGATGATACTTTTTTATCATATTACAAAGTTTCGGGGTGATTCTCTGGGGGAGAACACAGGGCATTTTCGATCCAAGACGGATAATTTCAATATGTGGAATTGATCTCAGCCTTTGCAGGATTTTTTCCAGCATTGCATCCGTGAGCATTAATGGATCTCCGCCCGACATAATTACATCTCTTATTTCTGTATGCTCTTCGAGATACTTGAAGGCGCTTTCAAGACCTTTCATTGAGATCTTTTCATAGTCTCCAACTTTTCTTTTTCTGGTACAGAACCGGCAATAAAGCCCGCACTGACTGGTGACAAGAAAAAGAGCTCTGTCGGGATAACGATGTGTTATATTGGGAACCGGACTCATTGAGTCTTCCATCAATGGATCTTCTTCTCCATCGAAGTCATCAAGTTCCACTTTATCGGGTACGCATTGACGCCAGATAGGGTCCCCTGGGTATCTGATCAAACTGAAATAATATGGGTTAATTCTTGCCTGGAAAAATTCATCCAGATCTTCAGCGACCTTCCGATCTATATTAAATTTTTCGACAAGTTGATCAACAGTATGAATACTGTCGCGTACCATTTGCTGCCATAGTTCCATGACTGACCCTCAGTTTGTTATACTTATTGATAAAAATATTTTCCAAATATCATTAAACTATCCCCGACTCTATAAAAATCTTTTATTTCTGCAATTATCGAATAATTATTTCTTAAATAGAAATTTCTTGTTTTTAAGTAACTATCTTTTGAAGATGTTTCCGCCAGAAGCCATCTTCCGTTATTTCCTGTTACGAATTTTTCTGCATGATCAAGTAATTGCTTACCTATACCTTTAATACCGGATTCTGGATCAGAAACAATCCAGTAAAGATCATAAACAGCATCTGTCAAAGGACGTTTCCCGGTGCAATGATAACCGAGAATGATTCCGTTATTTTCATAAACAAAAATATTATAGTCGGTCTGCTTTGGAACCGTAATTGCTATATTCACGAGTTCCATTGCGACATCGACCTCTTCTTTATTAAAGATCGGAATCTTTTTTAAAATATTTTCAATTTCAATTGCATCAGCCTGCTTTAATTTTCGTATCATCTCTCTTTCTGGTTAAGGCAAAATTTGCAATTGTATACAATAATTCTCCGTATGTAATGCCGGCTGCGGAAGCCGCACGGGCAAAACCTGAATCAGTCGAAATGTCGGGATTCGGGTTCACTTCGATTACGTATGGCGATCCATCATTGCTGAGTCGAATATCAACCCTTGCATAGTCTCTGCAGTTCATTGCCCTATAAGCCTCCATCGCGACAGCCTCAACATTTTTTCTTGTATTTTTTTCAATATCAGCAGGACAGCTGGGTTGCGTATGCTGATAATAAACACTCTCTTCAATCCACTTACTATCATAAGTGATAATTTTGGGTAGATTGTCAGGAAGTCCATTAAAAAGGATCTCGGATATGGGAAGGATTTGATCCCCTAAAATAGCGATGTTAAGCTCGCGACCCTCTATATATTCTTCAGCTATGACATCCTGTTTATAAGTTTCAAATAAAAATTTTAATTGCTTTGTTAGTTCAGAATGATCATGAACAACCGAAAGCTCTGAAATACCGATGCTTGCATCTTCAGTCAGCAATTTAAGGATAACAGGAAATTTTAGATTAAAACTTTTTTTCAGGATTTCATCATTTCTTTTTATTATTTGCGATCTGGGTGTTTGAATCCCGAATGACCGCAAAATATTTTTTGCCCGTTCCTTATTAAGACAATTTCCGAGAGTTATCGGTGTATTACCAGTAAATTGATAGCCCAGCAGTTCAAAAACTCCTGCAATGCAATATTCATAGCTAGCAATCCCTTCGATTGATTCAACAAAATTAAAGATTGCATCAGGCGATATCTTATTTAATTCCGATATTGTTCTTTCTACATTGCTGTTTGCTGCATAAGTCTCAACTTTGGTGAAATACTTTTCCAGACTTTCAATTATTTTATGCAAATCTCTTTCGAAAGCATTTTCAGAAAGGTCGTTTATTTTGCTATCCTTCGGCGCCGGTTTACCATTGTAAATCGTGAAAATACTAGCCGGAGAATTGTAACAAATCAATATTTTAGCATCTGTTCTCATAAAAGTTTATGCCTCTTAGCTGCAACGTATAACACTTTATTTACCATATCGACATAACTGAGTCCAACTGTTCTTGCCGCTTTTGGAAAACACGAGTTATCCTCAGGATTTGGCAGTATTCCAGGTATTGGGTTTACTTCAATAATATTGGGTATATTGTTTGAATCGAGGCGCACATCGATCCTGCTCCAATCGCGGCATCGTAATGTTTTATAAGCATTTAGTACAGTGTTTTTAATCTGTATTTCCAGGTCATTGCTTATTTCTGCCGGACAGGTAAAAACATCCAGCGGATTTTCTTTTGTGTCCAGTATCCATTTAGCTTCATATGAATAAATTGGAATAAAATCCTCCGGAAAGTCACTAAAATTTATTTCAACTATTGGCAACACTTCTGCTTCATCGTCATTACCAAGAACTGCTACAGTAAATTCTCTTCCCGGCAGGAATTCTTCGATCAAGGCCGGTTGTGCGTATTCCGATATCACCCTGTTAGCTTCTCTTTCCAGTTCTGCATCGCTTTTTACGTATGAAGTAGAAAAAATTCCTTTGCCTGATCCCTCCGAATATGGTTTTACAATCAGTGGGAACCTTAAATTGTGATTTTTAATCGTCTCAATTTTATCGGCCAGGATAAATTTGGAGTTTGGGATTCCATGATAGGTAAGAATTTCTTTTGTTCTAGCTTTATCAAGACATGTTGCAAGCGTTAAAGGATCAGAACCAGTGTAAGGGATGTCGAGCATATCAAGCATAGCAGGTATCTGCGCCTCTCTGCTTATGTTTTTCAGTCCTTCAGCAAAGTTAAAAACTATATCCGGTTGAATTTCTTTAAATTTTTCAAAGGCAAGTTCATTTGCTTCGACTAATTTAACATCATTGTACAGAGCCAAAGCATTTTTTATTGAGTTGATCGTTTCCCAGGTATCCCATTCAGCATATGTATCAACCGCTTTTTCCGGTTGATGTTGCGCATTTTTTTGAACAGGGGATAATTCTTGGAGGAAAGTTTCACTTTCTGGTTTAACATTGAATGTAAGAGCGACTTTCAATCGAACATTAAAGAGAGAAGATAAAATAATTTCTCCTTGCGATGTTTATAACAAATATAACTAATAATACTTTTAAGTCAACAACATTAAAAAACTTTTCAGGAATGTCTTTTGACATCGAACCGACAACTTCTTTCGAGAATATTTCTGATAACATGAAAATCATTAGTTATAAATTTTATTCACCTCAAATTTATAACTAAAAATATTATTTACAAACAATAATTGCAAAATTTTTTTTGGGGTGAAGGGGGTTACTAATCCACTCAGGAAGAGAGGTTGAACCTAAATTTAAAACCTGTCAGGCTATCTTGGCGTACTCAAGATTCTTTGAATAGTGTTTTAAAAAATTTTCCTTTAGTATAGAATTTATTTCAGAGTTAAGATGCGGATCTTCATTTATAATTTTAAAAGCAGACAACCGAGCTTCTTGAATTATCTCCGTATCATTTATGATGTTAACAAATTTTAAATCCGGTAAACCACTTTGCCTAGTTCCGAAAATGTCTCCCGGTCCTCTAAGCTTCAGATCAACCTCAGCAACTTTAAAACCATCATTATACTTAACCATTGTTTGAAGTCTAGCGCTGGCCTTATATTTTTCAATCTGTGCGGATGATAGGTATTCCAGCTCCAGGTTTTTGTTTCCATGGTCTGCTACATAATTATCTTTGGTAACGAGAATGCAATATGCCTGTTTGTGACTTCTTCCTACTCTCCCACGAAGCTGATGCAGCTGTGATAGGCCAAATCTATGAGCATCGTTAATTAGGATGATGTTTGCATCCGGGATGTCAATGCCTACTTCAATAACAGTTGTACTTATAAGCACATTATATTTCTTTGCTAAAAACAGCAACATTACCTCTTCTTTTTCCTGCCATTTCATCCGTCCATGGATAAGCCCCAGCTTAAGACCTTTTAGGTCAGAATCTTGTAATTCTTTGTAATAAGTCTCAGCAGCTTTTAGCTCCATTTTCTCTGAGTCCTCGACAAGAGGATAGACGATATAGGATTGATAACCTTCCTTACTTTTATCTGAAATAAACTTATATATTGCGTTTAACTTTGTCTCGCCTCTTAGAAGAGTTTTTACCGGCTTTCTATTCTTTGGCATTTCGTCTATAATAGATAGATCCAGGTCGGCATAAATAGTCATAGATAAGGTTCGTGGAATTGGTGTGGCACTCATTACCAGCACATCAGGGACTTTCCCTTTGTTTTGAAGTTTAGCTCTTTGAGCAACTCCGAATCGATGTTGTTCATCGACAATAACTAAACCAAGGTTGTTGAATTTTACCTTTCTTTCAAATAGTGCATGGGTTCCTATAATGATATCGGCCTGCTGTAATTCTATCTTCTGAAGACTCTTTTCTTTTTCAGATTTTTTCTGGCCACCAACTAAAAGACTGACTTTTACAATTTTTTCTTTATGGATTTCGGATAATTTTTTCATCATCTTTGAAATATTTTTGGCATGCTGATCAGCCAGTATTTCTGTAGGGGCCATTAAAACGGCCTGGCAGCCGTTGTCAACTGCTATCAGCATTGCGATAAGAGCGACAATAGTCTTCCCTGATCCGACGTCTCCCTGCAAAAGCCTGTTCATCGGTTCGATTGATTCCATATCATTCTTAATTTCACCCAAGACTTTGAGTTGAGCCATGGTAAGGTCAAAAGGGAGTGTTTTCAGGAAATCCTGCACCAAATGAGTTTTTATTTTCATAGAACTTCCGGCCAACCTTGTTTTATAATTGTGCTTTCTTAATGCTACGAGCATTTCAATATAGAACAATTCTTCGAACTTGAATCTTCTTTGTGCTTCAACGAACTTCTCACGGTTTTCAGGATAATGAAAGTTTTTAACTGCTTCAATGAGTGAGAGCAAATTGTGTTCTTTAATAATGGTGGAAGGTAGCGTCTCTTCAAGCAGGTGAGCATAAAGTTCAACTGCATTATTTATAATTTTTCTAAGGCTAAAGTCGCCTATATTGGTGTTTCTCAATTCCTTTGGAATCCGATAAAAGGGGATAATCTTGCCAGTGTTTAATAAGCCTTTTGATTCATCCTCCGAAATTCTATCGAAGTCAGGATGAGTGAATTGCAAATTCCCGTATTTGGATTTGACAGGCCTGCCTGAAACGGCGAAAGTGTCTCCTTCGTGAAAAACATTTAGGAAATATTTTATTCCCTGGTACCAAACGCACTCAAAAAATCCTGTTGAATCCCGGAATTGCACCTTGAATATTTCTCGTCTCCCATATCTTCTTTTTTCAATGTCTTCAACCTTAGCAATAATTGTTAATTCTCCATCATAACCGTTTAATACATATCCGTAAGCTTTTGCTGCCGTAAGAGTAGTTGATCTATCAAGATGACGTGAGGGGAAATAAAAAAGAATATCCCTAATGGTTTCAATCCCTATTTTCTTAAAAGATTCTGCACGACGCGGGCCAACTGATTTAATATACTGTACAGATCGAGCAATAATATTTTCATTTGATTTATTCATCAAAGTGAAAAATAGTGCAAGCAGAAAGCAATTACAATAAACCGAAAACTTGGGTAGCATTCTAATTCTAAATTAGGAAATGAAGCAAATTATCATTTTGATTTTGTCTGTTTAAATGACCGATTCGGATTGAGAATTTATGAAATCCGCAAAACGCAGAATTATCAGGCTGAATGTATCTCCCAAAACTGATTTTCGCTTTCGAGTAATTCCCTGATCCATAGCGATGTTATCTGTTCTGACCACAATACAGCCCGGCAATTTTACCTTTTATTCGGTGAATCAGAAATATAAAAAGGTCTTTTTTTGGTATGTCAATTTTGTCAAAATAGAACGAATTTTGGTCCTGATTTTGGGGATTTTTATGGGGGGTATATACCAGTTGTATAGGAGGTGAGCAGGAAGTAGAAAAGTCTGCCAAATTGGCAGACTTCTTAAAAGAGCCAGTAAATTTCCAGGCAAATGAAGCTTCGAAGCAATCACCTAACGGGATGATATAAACGGGGGTAGAATGATAACCGTAAAGCTGAAGAGAAGAGAAATATCAGACAACTTTGAGCAACTTCCATTATTGTATAGGGGTGATTTTAATTTGGCCTAAATGCCGAGTACTTTTCTATTTTTAAGATTGAAAGCACTATCCAGAATATGCTGAGGTTTTTGATTATTGTTTGTTAAATTTGCTTAATAAAAAATAGAAACCAATATGGAATGGAAAAAACTTTTATCTAAAAGATTGCTTGGTTTTACGGAAGAAACCTCAAGTGATGGAAGAAGCCAGTTTCAAAAAGACTTCGATAGAATCGTATTTAGTTCGGCATTCAGGAGATTGCAGGACAAAACACAAGTCTTTCCGCTTCCTGAAAGCGATTACGTTCACACCAGGTTGACCCATAGCCTTGAAGTTTCTTGTGTCGGGCGATCGCTTGGAAACGCTGTTGGTGAAAAAATATTGGAGCGAAATAAAAAGCTCAAAGATGAATTCACTCAATTTCATTTTGGTGAAATAGTAGCTTCTGCGTGCCTTGGTCATGACATTGGCAATCCACCGTTCGGCCATTCCGGTGAAGATGCTATTTCAGAATATTTCCGTAATGGGGCAGGAAAAATTTATAAAAGCCGATTAAACAAAAAGCAATGGGCTGATCTGACGAAGTTTGAAGGAAATGCCCAAGGATTCAGGATAATTACGAAACTTCAGAATCCAACAATTAAGGGCGGGCTAAGGTTATCGTGCGCTACGCTTGCTGCATTTACAAAATATCCAAAAGAATCACTGATTGAAACCAGCAGTAAAGCAAAATCTCATAAAGAAAAACTTTATAAGAAATATGGATTCTTCCAAGCCGAAAAAGAACTTTTTAATGATGTGGCTGAAGAAACCGGCCTGCCGAAGAAACCCGGATATAAAAATTCTTTATTCTGGTGCAGACATCCTCTCTCGTTTTTGGTCGAAGCGGCTGATGATATTTGTTACAGGATTATGGATCTAGAAGACGGGTTCAGGCTTGGCCTTCTTTCTTTTAATGATACGGAGGAGCTGTTAATGCCGTTAAAAGGAAGTGTATCTCTCAATCTGTATAATGCGCGAAATGAAAATGACAGGATTGGCTATCTAAGAGCAAAGGTTATCAGCAAGTTGGTAAACACATTATCTACAGTTTTTATTGATGAAGAGAATAATATAATGAGCGGGAAGCTTGACAAAGATCTGATTTCATTGCTTCCAACAGCCGAATTGTTGGAGGAAATCAAAAGGATTTCGGCAGAAAAGATTTATTCAATAAAAAGCGTTGTGGAAAGAGAAGCTGCCGGTTTCGAAGTTTTAGGAGGATTGCTTGATACTTTTATCAATGCGGTAAATGAATCTGCTGAGGATAGAATATCACCAAAGAATAAAACAATCATTAAACTTATTCCGAAGCAATTTTTAAGTGATGATGGCAGGCCGGATAAAGATATTTATACCAGGCTGTTGAAAATAAACGATCTTGTTTCCGGGATGACTGACTCTTACGCAGTTTCTATTTACAGGAAGATTAAAGGAATATCATTGCCGAATAGGTAATTCATTCCATCTTCATATCGCGGGTCATAAGGTCGGTAGTGGCTTTTACAGGGTCTTTATCTTCAAATAGAATTCTATAAACTTCTGTTGTGATTGGTATTTCAACTTTATGTTTTTTCCCGAGCATAGATGCGGAACGACTTGTTTCAACACCTTCGGCAACCATCTGCATAGATTTTAAAACTGTCTTTAATCTTTTTCCTGAGCCAACCTGTTCACCAACGTACCTGTTGCGACTATGTTTGCTCATGCAGGTCACTATCAAATCGCCCATTCCTGATAAGCCTGCAAAAGTATCAGGTTGAGCCCCAAGGGCAATTCCAAGGCGTGATATTTCAGCAATTCCTCTTGTCATAATTGCAGCTTTTGTATTATCGCCGAATTTTGCTCCATCAACTATACCTGCACCAATAGCAATGACATTCTTAAAAGCCCCTCCCAGCTCAACGCCGAGAATATCTGTTGAGCCATAAACTCTGAAGTATGAGGTAATAAATGCAGCCTGAATGGATTTTGTAGTTTCAACATTTTGTGAAGCTGTTACAACGGCTGTTGGAATTCTTCTGCTTACTTCTTCAGCGTGGCTTGGACCTGAAAGCACTCCAACCTGATCGCCGCTGAGAGAAGGAATCTCATCCTTCAACATTTGTGACATAGTCATCAATGAGCTGTTTTCAATTCCTTTTGCAACGCTTACCAAAATTGAACTTTTAATATGAGAAGGAATAATATGTTTTATAACGCTTCTCAGGAACTGAGAAGGAACAGCGAGCACTATCATATTTTTATCCAATGTGGATTCTTCAAGATCATGGGTGATCAGAATCTCTTTAGGAATTTTAATCCCAGGAAGGTAAGTATCGTTAAATCTGGTTTTGGATAAAATTTTAGAGTAGTTTTTTTTGTATTCCCAGAGGGTTACTTCGTGGCCATTATAATGAAGAAGGATAGCAAGGGTAGTTCCCCAGCCGCCGGCACCCAGCACGGATATTTTCATTACTTAAGTGAGGCTTTATTTTTCCTTGAAAAACTTATTTTATTTTCGCTTCCATTCAGAAGTCTAACAACGTTTTTCCTATGTGTAAAGATAACCAGTAATGAGATAGCAATTATAAATGGCAATATGATGTGATATCCCTGGATATTTACATTAAAAACATTTTCGCGGATAACTAATGCAACAGGAACAACTATAGCTGCTATAATTGATCCAAGTGAAACATATTTTGATATGGAAACAACAATAATAAATGCACCGATTGCAATCAGCATATCAATGGTTGTTATCATTAATAACATACCGAGAGCGGTAGCAATTCCTTTACCCCCCTTGAACCCTGCAAAGATCGTCCAGATATGTCCGATAACAGCTGCAATGCCTGCAATTATCTGAACTAATGTGAAATCATCAAATGGAGTAGCATTGTTAAAAGGCATATTTCCCATAAATAATCTAGATACAACAATTACTGCGAGGACACCTTTCATTGCATCCAGAATTATCACAAGTAAACCATGCCTCCATCCGAGTACGCGCATTACATTAGTACCGCCGGCATTTCCGCTGCCGTAATCGCGTATATCAATCCCCCGTGCTAATTTGCTTACAATTATACTTGTCGGAATTGATCCGATAAGGTATGAAAGAGTAATTATAGCAAGTAAATTTAGCATTGCGTTATTCCGTTAAATCTATAAGAATGTAACCTATACATATTGGAAATAAATATCAATACACTTAGACCTATAAACATTGTTATTTATTCAAGAAATAAAGATTTTGCATCAAATAAGCTTCTTAAATAGTTCAAAATCAGCCTTGTTTGTAATCTTGAAGTTAAATAATGATCCCTCAACTATATTTATAGTTTTTCCTATCCTTTTTACAAGCATTGACTCATCAGTACCATAAAACTTGTCTTTATAAGCTTTTTCCATTGCCTTCAAGATATCCACATATTTAAATATCTGTGGAGTCTGAACATAGAATATATTTTTTCTATCAATATATTTGTTCACTGAATTGTGGCCTTTTATTATCGTATCTCCTGCCTGAAGACAAACCAATGCATTGCCTTTTGCTTTTGCAGTGATTAGTGCGTTAGAAAGAGTTTTCTGGGGTAAGAGCGGGCGGGCGGCATCGTGAACAACGATTAAATCATTCCTATTAGCCTTAATTGATTTCAATGCATTATAAACAGAATCTTGTCTTTTTCTTCCGCCTTTGACGATGGTTTTTAGTTTTGTGAGTTTATATTTTTTTTTGAGTTTAGCCAGAAGGCTGAAATAATCAGGTTCCGCAGAAATAATTATTTCATTTACTAATTTGTTTTTTTGAAAGGCTTCAATAGTGTAGACTATTAATTCTTTCTTCTTAAATCTTAGGTATTGTTTAGGAGTGGCTGTGCCACTCCTAATTCCTTTTCCTCCAGCTGGAATAATTACATAAGTTTTCATTTAATCAGCATAGCATCGCCGTAACTTAAAAAGCGATATTTTTCTTTCAGGGCTTTTTTATAAGATTTCATTAGAAATTCGTGTCCTGCAAAAGCGCTAGCAAGCATAATTAAAGTTGATTCAGGTTGATGAAAGTTTGTGATTAACCTATCAGTAATTTTGAAATCATAATAAGGGTAAATGAATTTATCTGTCCATCCAGCATTAGGTTTTACAAAACCATCTGCAGTTATACTAGTCTCGACTGCACGACAAGCACTGGTACCAACTACAAATACTTTGCGCTTTCCGTGCTTTGCTTTATTAATTAAATCAGCCGACTTTTGGCTGATTTCGTAGTATTCTGAGTCCATTTTGTGCTTTGTCAGGTCTTCAACCTCAACCGGTCTAAAAGTACCAAGCCCGATATGCAAAATAATAGGAACAATATTTATTCCTTTCTTTTCTATTTTCTGAAGCAGCTTTGGAGTAAAATGTAAACCAGCAGTTGGTGCTGCAACCGCTCCATCCACTCTTGCATAAACAGTCTGGTAATCTTCTTTATCGTTAGGTTCCGGTTCTCTTTTAATGTATGGGGGAAGGGGAGTATATCCTATTTTTTCAACAGCCTTATAAACGTTTCCCGGTTGGTTAAATCTTACAGTCCTTCCACGCGAAGTTGTATTATCAATAACCTCACACCATAACTTATCATTGAAATAAATTTTATTTCCAATTCTAACTTTTCTGGCCGGATCAACGATTACATCCCAGATGCAATCGGTTGCATTTAATTCTCTCAAAAGGAAGACTTCAATTTTGGCATTTGTTTTTTCTTTTTTGCCATAAAGTCTTGCCTGGAATACACGTGTTTCGTTAACTATGAGAACGTCACCTTTTCCCATATAGCTTACTATATCTGAAAATGTTTTATTCTCCACCTCCTGCGTTTCTCTGTCAAGGACCATTAATTTGGCTTTATCGCGGGGACTAGCAGGATATTTCGCAATATGAGTTTTAGGTAAGTTAAATTTGAAATCTGATAATTTCATTCTTGTTAACCTCTTAACTAAGTGAATTATTCTTTACCGTGAGGGCTTATTCTTCCTCACGGTAGTTAATTTTAATGTTTATCTTTTCTTAACAGGTCTTCCTTTGCTCTTAGATTTTTTCTTTGATGTTGCTTTCCGCTTTTTACCTGTTGTTATTTCCGAAACAACCGCACGTGCAGCAGCCAATCTTGCTATCGGTACTCTAAAAGGTGAACAGCTAACATAATTTAATCCTGTCCTGTGACAGAATTCAACTGATGAAGGTTCTCCACCGTGTTCCCCACATATTCCGATTTTAAGATCCGGCCTTACGGATCTTCCTTTGTTTACTCCCATTTCCACGAGCTGTCCAACACCGGATTGATCGATTGATTCAAAAGGATCGTTGGGCAAAATGTCATTTTGAACATAAAGCGGAAGGAACTTACCCGCATCATCCCTTGATAACCCAAAAGTTGTTTGGGTGAGATCGTTTGTTCCGAAGCTGAAGAACTCGGCCTTTTTAGCAATTTGATCAGCGGTTAAAGCGGCTCTCGGAAGCTCGATCATTGTACCAACGAGGTAATTTATTTTCATTCCTTTTTCTTCCATAACGTCTTTTGCAACACGCCTGACAATATCTTCCTGAAGCTTAAATTCATTAATGTGTCCGACTAATGGAATCATTATTTCCGGCTTAACTTTTATGCCTCTGGCAGCTACATCACACGCTGCTTCAATAATTGCCCGAGCCTGCATTTCTGTAATCTCAGGATATAGAATTCCGAGACGGCATCCTCTGAAACCCAGCATAGGATTAAACTCCTGCAGACTTGAAATTTTCTCGCGCAATTTATCAACCGAGATATCCAGAGCCCGAGCAAGTTCTTTCACCTCTTTTTCTTCGTGAGGCAGAAATTCGTGCAGAGGTGGGTCCAAGGTTCTAATTGTAACCGGATATCCATTCATTGCTTCAAAAATTCCTGTAAAGTCGCTTCTTTGCAATGGCAGTAATTCGCCTAGAGCCTTTTTCCTTTCTTCAACAGAATCGGAGACAATCATTTTTCTAACAGACATAATTCTATCACCACCAAAAAACATATGTTCGGTTCTACAGAGACCAATGCCTTCGGCGCCAAAAGCAATTGCATTCGAAGCCTGATCAGGTTGATCAGCATTCGTTCTAACATTCATTCTTCTTAGTTTATCAGCCCAACTCATTAAACTAGCATAAGTCTGATATACCGGAGAATTTTTCGGATCGAGAGTTTTCGAAATTAATACTTGTATAACTTCAGATGGTTTTGTCTCGATTTTCCCTTTTATAACTTCTCCTGTAGTTCCATCGATTGAGATATAATCTCCTTCATTTACAACAATTCTATCGTTACCTTCAATGGTAATTCTTCTTTCTCTGTAATTAATTTTTAATGATCCGCACCCCGCAACGCAGACTTTACCCATTTGTCTTGCCACAAGTGCAGCGTGAGATGTCATGCCACCTCTTGCAGTGAGAATTCCTTCTGAAGCATCCATTCCTTTAATATCTTCCGGTGAAGTTTCAATTCTTACCAGGATTACTTTTTCGCCTTTTGCAGCCATTTCTTCAGCATCCTGTGCACTTAGTGCAACTTTACCAGAAGCAGCACCGGGACCCGCATTCAACCCTTTCGCTAAAAGCCTTCCTTCATCAACAGCATTACGCTTCTGATCCATATCAAATATCGGCCTTAGCAACTGGTTAAGTTGATTAGGCTCGATTCTTTGAATTGCTTGTTCCTTCGTGATGAGTCTTTCTTTAACCATATCAACAGCCATTTTGATTGCCGCGAAACCCGTTCTTTTTCCAACACGGCATTGAAGCATCCAGAGTTTCCCTTGCTGAATTGTAAACTCGATATCCATCATTTCTTTATAATGTTTTTCAAGATTTTTCCTGATAGTATCCAACTGCTTATAAATTTTTGGATCATCCTCTTTTAATTTGGAGATTGGAAGAGGTGTTCTTATACCTGCAACAACGTCTTCACCCTGTGCATTGAAAAGATATTCTCCATAAAACTTATTATCACCTGTTGCAGGGTCGCGTGTAAAGGCAACACCAGTGCCGGAATCTTCGCCCATATTTCCGAAAACCATTGATACAACGCTTACTGCTGTTCCCCAATCAGCCGGTATATTATTTAATTTTCTATAAACAATAGCTCTTTCATTCATCCAGGAACCAAACACCGCTCCGATAGCACCCCACAATTGTTCCATAGGATCATCAGGAAAATCGTTTCCGGTTCTATCTTTTATAGCTGTTTTAAATTCACCGACTAATTCTTTTAAGTGCTCTGCAGTTAATTCAGTGTCTAATTTAAATCCGTATTGTTGTTTCTTCCTCTCCAGTATTAGCTCAAATGGATCTTCTTCGTGTTTATCAACAGGTTTTAAGCCAAGTACTACATCACCATACATCTGAACGAATCTTCTATAAGAGTCATATGCAAAACGAGGATTATTAGTTTTTTCAATCAAACCAAGCACTGTTGTGTCGTTCAATCCCAAATTAAGAATTGTATCCATCATTCCAGGCATTGAAGCTCTTGCACCGCTTCTAACAGAAACAAGCAGGGGATTTTTCTTATCTCC
Source organism: uncultured Ignavibacteriaceae bacterium (assembly GCA_964412105.1). Taxonomy (GTDB): domain Bacteria; phylum Bacteroidota; class Ignavibacteria; order Ignavibacteriales; family Ignavibacteriaceae; genus JAKAGZ01. The sequence goes on from CAYPNM010000006.1 coordinate 75,294, forward strand.
GAATTTTGTTTTCATGCTTTTTTCGACTTTCTTTAAAGCGGAAAGGACCTGAGCTTTTAATTCTTTAGGATATTTATTTTTGTTATTGAAGTAGTAGGTGCAAACTTCAGTAGTTATTGTAAAACCGGAAGGTACGGGCATTCCAATATTTACCATCTCAGCAAGGTTTGCGCCTTTACCGCCGAGCAAGGCTTTCATTTCTGCTTTTCCATCAGCTTTCTTATCTCCAAAGTAATAAACATATTTTTGAATCTTAGCCATTTTATTCTCCTATATATATATAATTTGTTTACGAAAATATTTATGAAATTTTTTCAATTATGAATGCTTTGAAATCTTTTTCTTCATCCATTGCAAGTTGAATTTTCAAATAAAAGATATCTATATCATCCAATTCCTTTGAAAATTTAGATAATTTTACAGCATCTTTCTCCGTAGTAATTACAGAGTGTGAGTTTGTGGTGTAAAATTCCTTTCTTATTTTCTGAATTTCTTTTAAAGTATAATTTTTATGATCCGAAAAAATCATCTGGTTATGCGTATCAACTTTCGTTTGTTTCAATGCGTTGATAAAAGAATAAGGGTTTGCAATACCCGAAACCACAAGACTTTTTTGTCCTTCAAATTCTTCTATATTATGACTAATGTTTCTTTTTACATCAATGAACGCTAATGCGTAATAATAGGCATTAAATATTTTTTTGTTGTCCAAATATTTCTCCAGTGATTTTGGCAACGCTTCTTTCTCGGAAAACTTTCTGTTTAAAATTATTGCATCTGCGCGCTCAATTGATTTGAAGTTTTCCCTCATAAATCCGGTTGGAAGAAGATTTTGATTTAGAAAATCCGGTTTATTCAAGAATTTCTGTTCACAAATCAATAGGTTTGCATCTCTGTAAATCCATCTGTGTTGAAATGCATCATCCAGAACAATTGTATTTATACCTGTATCTTCTATTATTTTTTTTGCCCCGCGCACACGATTTTCACTAACGGCCGCCGGGACTTTGCATTCAGCAGCAGTATGATAAATCTCATCCCCGCATTGATCTACGGTCGTTAATATGTTTTTATTATCCGCAACCAGTAAATATCCTGATGATTTTCTTCCATAACCCCGACTTAGTACTCCGACCTTTCTGTTTTCATTTTTTAGCAGATTAGTTAGATAAATTACCATTGGCGTTTTACCAGAGCCCCCAACCGTAATATTACCTACGGAGATTACCTTTGCATCAACCCTTTTGGCTTTAAAAATTTCTTTATCAAACAGCCAGTTTCTTACCTTGACTAATGCCGCGTAAAGCGGAACCAAAGGATATAATATAATTCTTAATAATGGCATAATTTAAAACTGATTTTCGGCCTCTTCCTGTAACGTATTCATTTTAATTTCGCAATCATCAATAATTTTTGAAGTTTCTTCATATGTCGAGTCTTTGCTAATATAAATAGGATCCGAATAAATCAAAGTTGCCTTAGTAAGAAGTTTCGGTATAGAGAACGAATCCCAACTATTTAATGACCTTTTGTTTTTAATCCCAACACCGGTTAATATGAGCGGCAAACCACTTTTTTTTGCAGCTATTACGGCGCCTGCTTTTAATTTGTGTCTAGGCCCTCTTGGCCCGTCGGGAGTGATTGTAATTGAATGTTTATTTTTGCCATAATCGACCATAATTCCCAATGCAACATCTCCTCCTGTGGAACTGGACCCTCGAATAACTCCGTATTTCCAGTTTTTTAGAACACGTGCAAGAAGATCTCCATCCTTGCTTTTACTGATTAAGGCGATCATTTTTTTCCCACGATGCACATACCAAGGTAAAAGCATTGAGCCGTGCCAGAAGGCAAGCACATAATTTTTATTTGCTTTCTCAAGCTCATTAATCACACTTCTATTTTTTTCTGTGATTCGCAAAGTTTTACAAAGAACATTCACCAAATGGACTAATACAAAATGTCCAATAAATCTCAGGCTATTCTGCCAGACTTTTCTAAGTTTCATTCATTATTTTATGTATTAATAAAGCCGCTTTTGCTGAAGCACCCACTGTTCCTAGTTTTTCTTTTATTAATCCAAATTTGTTTTTAATAGTTTCATATAATTTCTTGTCCGCCAGTATTTTTTTACATTCTTCATAGATTGTCTTCTCACGAACCTGATTTTGAATTAGCTCAGGAACCACCTTTTCTCCACAGATAATATTAGCCATTCCAATCTGATCAACTCTTATTAAGCTTTTTCCGATCCAATAAGTTGATATGCTTGTTTTATAAACAATGACCATCGGTAATTGAAAAAGCCCAGCTTCAAGAGTCGAAGTACCCGATTTAACAATTCCAAATTTTGAATTTTTAAGCAGGTTATAGGTATCACTTTTTATAACCTTAAAATTTTCTACTTCGGTAATTTTATAAAATAAATTTTCGTCAATATTTGAAGAACAAGCTGTAATGACCTGCAGATTAAATTCTCCTGCAAGTTTTACAGCAGCTTTTATCACTTCCGGAAATATATGCTTTACTTCCTGTTCCCGACTTCCGGGAAGTATAAGTAAAATTTCTTTATTTCTATCAAGATCATATTTCTCAAACAGCTTTTCCTTTGAAAGGAAATCATATTCTTTTAATCTTTCCAATAAAGGATGACCAACAAACTCAACGTCAACATTTTGATTGCTGTATAAACTTTCTTCAAAAGGGAAAACGACCAGCATTTTGTTGACCAATTTTTTTATCTTATTAATTCTCGCACTGCCCCATGCCCATATTTGAGGCGAAATGTAATAAACAATCTTCACATTAAGCCTTTTGAGCTTTTTAGCAATGCTCAAATTGAAACCGGGATAATCAATAAGAACAACAGTATTTATGTTTTTTGCCTTAACAAGCTCAAGCAATTTTCTTTGAACTTTTTTAATAAATGGAATATGCTTGACTACTTCAACGAATCCAAGGAATGCCATCCTGTTTATATGGAATGTAATCTGCATTCCCGCATCCTGCATTTTATCTCCACCGATGCCGAAAATATTTATTTCCTGGTCGAGCTTTTTCAGTTCTTTTATCAAAGAAGCGCCATGAAGATCTCCTGAGATCTCGCCGGCAATCATCATTAAATTATTATTTGTCATTTATCATTGGTTATAGTATTCGTTCAAACCAATTATGTAAATTCTAAAGCCTTCGAATGTACCATAAAAGAAATATAGTTATTGCCACAATTCCAAAAGCCTGCAGACTTCTTTTTTCAGATTTTAAACCCGCCTTTAAATTAAAAGGTGGCTGAACAATATTGCCGGACTTATATTTTGTAAGGCGCGGAAAAAATCTCGGCACATTTTTTAAATAGTTTTCAAATTGCTGCCCAAAGGTCCTTTGCAAATAATTTTCTTCCTCGCGCACGATGAAATTATACTGCATATAAAAAAATATCAGGCCTACAATCTGCAAATAGGGAAAAAGTGCAAATGACATTAGACCAAGACCAAAATACATCAAAATATTACCCACATAAAGAGGATTCCTGACTCTTGCGAACGGTCCGCTTACAATCAAAAATGTTCCACCTACATCTCCAGTTGTTCTGGTTTCGCTACCAGCCCAGCTTACTCCCCATAATCGAATTAACTCTCCTAAAAAAGCGATGAGAAATCCTGCAATTATACTCCATATGTTTGCATTTATATATGCTATGCATAATACAAGGAAAGGGATGGGAGTATAGCTCCTATATTTAAAGAATGCAGCTGAAATTTTAGATCCTGTCATTCCTATCCTCTCAAGTAGACTTCGCGCCTTTTAAGTGATGCCTGATGTCTTTTCTTTAATCTTTTTTTTGATTTTAGTTCATCAAGCTTTTTGATCACATCGTGAAAATTTTTATACGGGAAATATGTTATTCTCTCTTTTTCACAAAATTTTAATAGATCATCTTTAGCAAAGATAAAATCACAAAATTGTGCAGTCTCTTTATCTGAAATCCCATCACCTATATAAACAGTAAACTCTTCGTCTGCACTATGGCTGATAATGTGGTTATGCTTGCAGTTTGCCGAACTCTTGGATTCTTCATCTAAGTATGGAAACACTGGCGTCATATTATTATTTTCGTCAAACAATAACTTATTCGAATAGTATTTAAGACTTTCCAACTTTTCTTTTTTAAATATTTTATCTATGTAATAGTCAAAACCGTCACTCAACACATAATGTTCAAATTTATTGTCCTTACAATATTTTATAAAATCATGAAAAGTAGGGTCGATCTCAAATGATTCAATATATTTATCGAATTCATTGCGATCCAGGTCCTTTACTGAGTCACATAGCAACAGCCAGCATTCTTTAGCAGTGACATTATCATCAAGATATTTTTTGATCACTTCAGCAACGGCATTTGGCTCCCCATACTTTTCAAATATAGCGGAACCTATATCTACTTTAGTAATTGTACCATCGAAGTCAATAAATATCTTAAAAATTTTTTCACTCATTTTATTTTGTTATTACCATTTTTCGTACATCAATAAAATCATTTGCTTTCATTCTGTAAAAATAGATTCCAGGTTTAAGCCCCTTTGCATTGAAAGTAATATTGTTTCCGCCAGCCGGATAGATTCTGGTAGAAAACTGAATTAGTTCAAGATTATTATTAAAAAATTCAAATGTTACTTCGGCGCTATCCGGAATGAAAAAGCCTATGTTTGTTGAATCTGAAAACGGGTTAGGATTGTTTTGACTGAGGGTATAGCTAACAGCTTTTTCAAAATAATTAATTTTCTGAATTTCGGATGTTTGTCCAGGACCGGTGGAATCTACTTCAGTCACTCTGTAAAAGATAGTACCCATTGTATCCGGTTTATCAAAGTACTCATAGTATTTTGAGCCCATCTTTCCATCATTTTTTAGTGTGCCAACAATCTGCCATGGAGAAGATCCCGAATCTGTTTTAACAGATCTTTGAATATCAAATGTTGCATTTGGTAAATCATTTGCGCAAATCCAAGATAGTTTTACACTATCACCAATCAGCGTAGAACTGAAATCAAGCAGCTGCGAAATAAACGTCCCGGAATCAAAGATTCGCTGCGAATAAATTTCATTTTTGCCTTTTCTATTTTCTTTAATGATTGCAATCGCACCGCCACTTTCATCCGGAACCATGGAAAGATAACTTTTGGGGGAATAGTCATTTGCAAAAATTTCAACGCCAAGTGAGTCCCAGAGTAAATTTCCGTTTGAACTAATTCTTTGTGAGTAAATGTTTGCAAGCGCTGAATCTTTTCTCCTGTCGTACCAAGAAATTATTGCCCCATCTTTACCATCGGAAATTATTTTTTGTCCGAATTGAGCCCGGTTTAATCCAATTACAATTTGGCCGTCCTTATCCCACAGCGGTTTTCCGCTTAAATTATATTTTTGAACAAAAATATTCTGATTATTATTTAGTTCGCGGGTCCAGCTTAATATAATGCTAGAATCTTCTGCAACTGCTTGTGGATTTATCTGATTTCCGTCCTGTGATGCTATCGATTTTCCATTGATTCCCCAAAGCTGCATCCCTTTATCAGTAATAAATTGATGATATATTTTTTTGTTCCTCTCAAGCATTTGCCATGCGGCATAAGCAAAAGATGGATTTATGGTGCTTGCAGTGTAACTAATTACATTATAATTTATATTGGATAGAGAAACAGGAGCTTCCTTCCAATCGATTTTGCCCTGAGAATTTATGTGTTGAAGAAATAATACGCTTTTATTCTTTACTATCTCAATCCAAAAAATATAGCATCCGCCAAGGTTATCCGGTAAAATTTTAGACATGTTTTTTCTATTTTGAGATTTAATCACAGTATATGCAGAATCAAAAATGAAATTTCCATCTGGCGACATTTTTATATATTCAACAGCAAAATTCATTCTTGTTCCAGGATCATTGGAAATGTAAGAAACATATATATATCCTTTTTTATCGCTTGCTATTGAATAATCGAAAACTTTTTGGTTACTATCTGTTAATTGAACTCCTTTACTATTCCAAAGATAATCTCCATTTACTGCCAGCCGCTGGGCAAAGAGACTCCCTGTTTTGTGAAGAGAAAAATCTTTCCAGAGAACAACAGCAGTATTATGAATATTTTCGCTGCATACAGGAAGTTCCTTCATTCCTGTCAATGAAGAAATATCTTTACCATCAGATCTTAAGCTTACCAATCCGGCAGCATCAAAATGAATAAAATAAATTTGTTTATTTGAGTTCTCCTTTTTATCCTGCCAAAAAATATAAGCGCCTCCAATAAAATCTTTTACTGAAGAAATATTAACCGGGTCATTAGTGTCTATAACCAGTTTTGTATTAGTATTAGGATTATTTACCCATTGAGCAAAAGTGAAATTGTAAAATCCAAATACAATTATAATTGCAAGCCGCAAGACCAGGTTATAGCAGTTGTTATGTTTAAAAAGTGTTATTTCAGAGACTAAAGAATCATTGAGAAACAAAGTCGAAATCCTCATTGAATCGCACGCTAACAAGTTTAGATACTCCTTCTTCCTGCATAGTAACTCCATACAAGGTTTCTGCTGCCTCCATTGTCCGCTTATTATGTGTAACAACTATGAATTGGGTATCCTTGCTAAAATCTTTTATAATTTTTGTAAAACGATCTATGTTAGCGTCATCCAGAGGTGCATCAATTTCATCCAGAATACAGAACGGACTTGGTTTTACAAGGTAGATAGCAAAAAGCAGCGCAATAGCAGTTAATGTTTTTTCTCCACCTGATAAAAGTTCGATTGACGTTGGTCTTTTACCTTTTGGTTTAGCAATAATCTCGATTTTTGCCTCTAATGGGTCTGCATTTTCTTCTATTTTTAAATCAGCTTCATCACCCGGATTAAATAATCCTCTGAAAACATTTATGAAATTATTTCTTATTTTCTCAAAAGTTTCTGAGAACTGTGCCTGAGCGGTCGTATTAATTTCGTTAATTGTATTCACTATATCTTTCTCTGATTCGAGCAAATCATTCCTTTGCTTGTTAAGGAATTCATACCTACCTTTCTCTTCTTCGTATTCGGAATATGCAAGCAAGTTTATCGGGCCAAGATTTTTTACCTGCTGTTTTAGTCTCTGAACTTCTTCGTCCCTCGTTTGAAAATCAAACGTTTCGAGGTCATCAAATGTTTTCTCTTCCAATGTGATTGAATAATTTTCTTTAATATGTTCATGCAGATTGCTAATTTTCATTCCGAGCTCGCTCAGCTTCATATCTGATGCATGAATTTCTTCAGATAATAATTCTCTTTCTTTTCTTATCTTATTTTGAATTGCTTCTTTTTCTGAAATTTCCAATTGAATAGACTTATATTTTTTATCTATTTCTGTTTCCTGCAGGGCGAGTGCATTTCTCTCCGCTGATAGCTGGTCAAATTCAATTTTCAATTCAGAAAGATTTTCCTGAACGGAGCCTATCTCTGTAGTTGCTAAATTAATATCCGCTTCTCTTTTTGAAATTGAGTTTTTAAGGTTCGCAATTGTTTCTTCAGCACGTTTTATCGCGTTTTCTGAATTTCTTTTCTCGCCATTTAATCTTTCAAGATCAAGATCCAGCTGATTTCTTTTCGCTACAGCCGAATTAAACTTTTGTTCAAATGAGTTATGTTCATTCTCCAATTGTTTTTGCTCGTTATCTGCTATTGCTTTCTTCTCTTTAAGAGTATTTAAATTTTCTGAGGCTGCATTTCTTTCGTTGTCAATTTTATTCGATTCAGTAACCAGATCATTTATTTCAGATCTTGCTTTTTCAATTTCATCATTGGCTTTCTGCTTTTCATATTCAAACTGTGCAATTTGCTTTTCTACATTTGCAAGGTCATTTAATAACATTCTTTCGTTTTCCGAAAGAAGTTTTAGATCTATTTGGTTTATTTTGTTTTCAATTGCCTGAATATCTGTTTTTAATTTATAAACTTCTTCTTCGTGTTTTGGGAATTCATTTTTTAATTGTTCAAGCAATTGCAATCTGCCAAATAAGGACTCACTCAGTTTAGGTTCTGAACCACTTTCCACAACGCCTGAATTATCTATATAATCGCCATTTAATGTTGCAAAATTGAATTCACCATATTTTATACTCAGGTCATATGCTGTGTCAAGTGAATCTACTATCGCTGATTTACCAAGTATCAGGTCAAAATAACTCTTCCATTTTGATTCGGATTGGATAAGATCTTTTGCCCAGCCTGTAAAACCAGATTCCTTCTGTAGTTTACCAGCCCTTCTTTTTGAAACAACTTCTTTAATTTTGTCAAGAAAGCCAGTACTTTTTTGTCTTAAAAGGGCAGGAACAAAAAATGAAGCCCTACCAGCCTCTTTTTCTTTTAAAAATTGAATTCCACTTTTAAGATCATCAATTGTTTCGACAAGTATATTGTTGATATTATTACTTAAGGCGGCTTCAATTGCAAGTCGGTATTCATTATTAGAGCTACCTATATTAGCAAGAAGAGTTTTATTACCCTTTGCCCACTCTGATGTTTCTACAAGTGTTTTAGCCCCTTTAGAAACGCCTTCCAAGTTATCAATAAGAGCCTGTATGAAATTTATTTTATCCTTTATTCCATTTATAATTCCCCGGTCTTCAAGTTCCTTTGATCTTATTGTATTTAGGTCTTTTTCAAGGTCTTCCTTTTCTTTTTGCTTTTGCGAGTAAAGAGCCTCTGCTTCGGATAACTTTTTTGAGGTTTGGATTTTCTCTGTTCCTAAATCTTCTAAATAACCAACTGTTTTGGCTATGTTATTAGTTAATGCCTGAATTTTTTCGTTAAGCTTACTAATAGCCTCATTTTTTGTCTGCAGGTTTCTTTCAATATTTGCAAGATCATTTTCTTTATTAGTTAACTCTTTAAATTGTTCAAGAAGAGAATCACCTTTTGATTTTAAAACATTTCGTCTCTCATCTAACTCAACTTTATCTTTTTCAACTTCCTCTTTAGAGGAGAGCAGTTCCATTTCTTTCTCAGAAATTTTGTTTGTGAAATCTATTATTGAAACAGAACTTGTTTCTATAAAATTCTTTGCCTGCCTTAGTTGATTAGTTATTTCTTCAAGTTCCAGTTTGTATCTTTCTATGTTTGCCTGTAGTGATTTTTCTCTTTCTTCGCCAACGGAAATTAATTTTTGGGAATTATAAACCTTTGCTGTCTGAGCGGTTACCTCTTCGCGTTTATCTTTTAATTCTTTTTCTGTTTCTTCCAATCTCTGTTTTACAGCGGCTATTTCATCTTCAAGCTTTGCGATTTCCGATTCTAATGAAAGTTTTTTGCTGAAATTTTCATCCTTTGTAATTTTGAATTGCACTTTTTGTTTGTTAAATAATGCCAATTCCCGTTCGGAAAATTCTATTTCAAGCTCTCTTAACTGGGTTGATAACCTGTTGTATTTATCTGCTTTTTTTGCCTGCCGTTCCAAAGACCTCACTTTTTTCTCAACCTCTGCTACAATATCATTTACCCTAGTTAAATCGCTTCTTACATCATCTAGTTTTTTAAGAGCCAATCTTCTACGCAATTTGTATTTGTTTACTCCAGCAGCTTCTTCAAACATTACTCTTCTTTCTTCTGCTTTATTACTGAGGATAGTCTCAACCATTTTTAATTCTATAACAGAATAGGCATTTGCACCAATGCCGGTATCCATGAAAAGATTAGTAATGTCTTTGAGCCGGCAGAGATTTTTATTCAACAAGTACTCACTTTCACCGGAACGGAAAATTCTTCTTGTTATTACAACTTCAGAATATTCTGTGGGCAGAATTCCCTTTGTATTTTCTATAGTGAGTGAAACTTCCGCCATACCCATAGGTTTTTTATCATTAGTTCCATTGAAAATAACGTTCTCCATTTTATCGCTTCTTAAAGCACTGCTACGCTGTTCACCAAGGCACCACCTGATAGCGTCAACTATATTTGTTTTTCCACAGCCGTTTGGCCCAACTATAGAAGTTACGCCCTGGTTGAAATTAACAACCGTCTTTTGTGAAAAAGATTTAAAGCCTAATATTTCCAGTTTTGATAAATACAATTTGCAGCTATGCTCCAAGATTAATTTGTTTTATAGCTGTCTGAACGTAGTAAATTACCATATCATTAATCTGGAAGTAAAATAATAAACCACCCAAGATTAAAAGTATGATAAGGATGCTATAAAAATAAACGCTTCCTGCATTCACATCAAAGATTACATAAATCCCTTTAATAAGTCTGTATAAAATCCAGACTTTAAATACTATGATTCCCCAATAGATATAAATATTTGCAATTTCAGCATTAAGTATTCTATAAAGAATTATTCCTACAGGTATAAGCAGTACGAGTGGGATAAATGCCCAAACGACGCTATAAAAAACACTTGATAAATAAACACGCGTTTTAACAAAAAAGGATGCGGCCTTAATCAGAATTGTCAGGAAAGCTATTATTGCCATGAATATCAATGTTAACCACAATAGTGAAGCAACTGGATGCCAAGCAAAGTAGCTTATATATTTTATCAGTGAATGGCTTCCAAAAGCAAGCACTATTCTTTCAATGGCAACATCTTGTCTAATATATGATAACAAATTGGCTGTAATTAAGGCTCCCACTGCAGCAATAATAATTGCAAGCATTACCGATTGATAGCTGGAAATAATTCTTTGATCCCTGACATCTGAGAAGAAGTTATAAGGTCTTAGTAAAGCACGCGTCGCATCTTCCCTGAATTTCTTGCCTGAGTTTACCAGCACACCCATCAGCACAGCAAGCAAGAGACCGAATAAAATAAACGAAATTGGTGCGTTGTCTTTTCTAGTACCGATTGGGATTGTTACTTTTTCATTGTTATGAAGTTTTGAATAAAGTACTTTATAAGCAAGTCGGTCGGTACTTCGGTTTTCGTCACAAATACCTATCCTATAAAGGTTATTACTTTGGTAACCTGCTATTATTGAAGCATACTCTCCTCTATAATCAAACATTGAATTAATGAAAAACCCAGAGAGCTTATTGCTATTAGCATAATCCAGCAGGTCTTCATAATATTTTGCCTGTGCTTCAAAAGAACCCGGATTCAAATAGCCGTCACTGTTCCCAGAATTTACAAGATAGGTAGCCTCGCTAATGAAAACTTTTCCTTTACCTAAATTTTCTTGTAATAATTTTAAGCCTTCAGATTCACTTTTTACTGATTTATTTAAAAGTTCAGTCCCATAAAAGTCCAGGTTTTCTATTTCAGGAATTTTTAATCCAATGAAAGAAGCATATATCAGTGAATTAGTTCTCTTTTTTGCAAACTCTGATATATTCTTAAGGTAAGAAATTTGATCATCTGAGTCTGTTAAGTAAGATCCACCCAGTCCTATTCCTGCTATCGAATAAGCGCTATAGGCGTTTATAAAATTTGAGAGATAGTTTTTACTTCTTAAAACAAAATCAGGATCAACGGCTAGTTTTTCAGGTAAACCGTTAAGAGGAATTTCTATAAAGGCAAGAAGCCCGTATTTTTCACAAAGATATAAATAATATGGATGAGGAATTGATTTAGCAAACCTTACAGAGTTAAAACCGAGTTCTTTTATCGTTTTTATATCTTTTTCCATATCGTTATATGAAAAAAGGTCACCGTAGCTATGATTAGAGGGAATGTATGTAACACCGCTCAGGGTAAAATCCTCGCCGTTTAATTTCAGGCTTTCTTTATCGGTCCTTAATGTATATACAGCAAATTTTCTTTCAACGACATCAATCAAAGTTTTGTCTTTCCATAACTCCAATCTAAGAGTATAAAGTCTCGGCATATCAGGACTCCACATTACCGGATAAGCTAATTCGACATTCTGATTAATATGAATTTTCTTATTCCTTCTTAATGAAAAGGAAAAATCAGCGGGGCTTTGATTAGTTAAGCCGTCCGGAGAACTGACTTTCGATTTTACTCTCAGGTTATTGATTGTAGATAAAGTGTCAGTTGGAGTGTGAAATTCCTGATTAGAAACTTCTGCAAGAATTAAGACATTTACTTTTCCTGTTTTTGGATTAACGGAATCACTAGTTGAGAAATTTATGAATGAAATGTTGGGTCTTGATTTAATAAATACATCTCTAAAGATCCCGCCAAAATCTTTTGGGAAAAGGAATCGCTGTTTTAATGGAATTGTGTTTTCTGAATCGAGTTTATATTTTACTTTTACTGAAAGAATATTATCCCTGTCTGTATGCAGGATATCTCTCGGTAAATCGAAAGCAAAAGGGTACTCTCCTCCTGTATGAGTATAAATGATTTTTCCATTAATTGATATATCTGCGGAATAGTTAACTCCTAAAAATACCAGGCTAAGCTGATGGCCTTCTAAATCGAATTGGGATAATGAAAAATTTCTTTCAAAAACCAGTTCTCCATTTCCCTCAAAAACTGATGGAATGTTTACAGTAATTTTTTTTTTATCAGGATCGTTGGCTTTATATACCTGCCAGGCGCCATTTAGTGGAATTATTTTTCTATACTGATTAGTTTCGAAAAATGAGCTGTCAGCTATATTCATTTTATAGCCCGGAAGTTCGTGGAAAACTATCTGCGCTTGTGGAGATATTGTTAGGATGATTAATATTATAAGTGTTAATAGGCTAAATTTTCTGGGAAAGATCATCCGAAATTTGTGTCCTCATTGGTAGAAATTAAGCCGATAAATATACTAAAGAAAGGAGGCGAAATCAATGGAAATTTTGGGCATTATGGAGCTGAACTGCTAAACTTTTGATCCTGTAACTTATTTAATTAAATATAATTAAGCTGATTTTATTATTTTTAAGAAGGAATCTGCTTCAAGGCAGGCACCGCCAACCAGAGCCCCATCAATATCACTTTGAGACAGTAATTCAGCGGCATTATCAGGTTTAACGCTGCCACCGTATTGGATAATTAATTTCTCTGCCGTATCATCACCGAAAATGTTATTAATCAATTGCCTAACATAGACGTGCACTTCCTGAGCCTGTTGGGGGGTAGCTGTAACACCTGTGCCGATTGCCCAAACCGGCTCATAAGCTATAATAATTTTTTCCATCTCGCCTGTTGAAACGTGCTGAAGACCATCAGTTACCTGTCGTTTTATTACATCGTTCATTGTACCACTTTCTCTTTGCTGAAGTGTTTCGCCTATACAGAAGATTGGCCTAAGTCCTGAACCAAGAGCTTTTTTAATTTTCTTATTTATCATTTCATCAGATTCACTAAAGATAGCCCTTCTTTCGGAGTGGCCAAGAATAACGTATTCACATCCCACGCTCTTTAGCATTGCAGCTGATACTTCGCCTGTGAAGGCTCCTTTGTCTTCATAGTGCATATTCTGTGCACCAAGTTTTACTTTTGTATTTTTTACCAAACCGGCAGCTTCACTGAGAGAGGTGAAGGGAGGACAGATAATAATATCACAATTAACATCTTCTTTTCTTAGTTCGTTAATTAATTTTGAAATCAGGTTTTGAGATTCGCTGAGATCTTTATGCATTTTCCAATTGCCGGCGATAACTTTTCTGCGCATTGTTATTTCTCCGAAAGATAGTTAAATGTAATAATGAAATTTACTAAATGAGTTTCATTGCTACAATTTCTATATATATAAAAATAATTTGCCCTTCATTCTGTTTATAGCGATTATTAATATTGGATTAATATTCATGATCTTGTAGAATGAAAAAGATTCCTCGTCAGGTAAAAATACTCGGACTAATCAGCTTATTCACCGATATGGCAAGCGAAATGCTATACCCAATTACACCGATATTTTTAACTGCTGTGCTCGGTTCATCGATGGCAGTAGTTGGATTAATTGAGGGACTGGCTGAAGTTACAGCAGGATTTTTTAAGGGTTATTTCGGAAAATTATCTGACAAACTTGGGCGACGGTCAATATTTGTAAGAATTGGATATAGTCTTTCTGCACTTACCAAACCACTGCCGGGAATTTTTCCTCATATATCAACTGTGCTATTTGCCAGAGTTACGGATAGAGTAGGCAAGGGAATCAGAACTGCTCCGCGCGATGCTTTGCTGGCAAGTTATTCTGAAAATAATTCTGGGGCTATATTCGGGTTTCATCGTGGAATGGATACGCTAGGAGCGGCGCTTGGGCCAGTTTGCGCTTTAATACTTCTTCATTTTTATCCAGAAAATTACATCTTAATTTTTCTTGTGGCCTTTATTCCTTCATTTGTAGCAGTTGCTTTTACTATCCCAGTCAAAGATAGACCATTGGAGATTAAAGCAAATGAGAAAAGGGATTATAAATCCTTCTGGTCATCTGCATCGCCACAGTATAAAAACCTAATTTTTCTCTTTACAATTTTTTCCCTAGTGAATAGTAGTGATGTTTTCCTGATTCTCAAATCAAAGAATATTGCCGGCTCTGCAACTCAGGCAATCTTGGGATATATATTTTATAATTTGATTTATGCTTCAGCATCATATCCGATTGGAAGGATTTCTGATAAATTCGGCAAGAGAAATATTTTTATAATCGGACTTTTAATTTTTTCATTGGTTTATTTCGGATTTGCTACAACATCACATGAAATTATCATCTGGCTTTTATTTGCACTTTATGGAATTTATGCTGCTGCTACTGAAGGTATTGCAAAAGCGTGGGTATCTGATTTAATCCCTGATCAAAGAAGAGGAACAGCTATTGGTTTGCTGACAATGATTTCAAGCTTTGCAATTATGGCGGGATCCATGATAACAGGAATACTCTGGGATCAATTCGGTTCGCAAGTTCCATTCTTTCTTTCTTCCGGTATAAGTCTTATTATAGTAATACTATTCTTTATCTTTAAAACCCAGTAGATTCTTGCCTATAATAAGCAATAAAATAAGCACTTATAGTCATTATTGCCTTTTCAGTGGCTTCATTGTGAAGAGCGATTTTGTTATTTTAATGTTTTATCTTCGGACAATGAAATGGGCATAAAAAAGGAAATAGCTGTTATTGCTGTTAGTGGTGGAATGGATAGCTGTGTAACGGCTGCGATTGCAAATGAAAAATTTGAACTTGCTTTTGCTCATATAAATTACGGGCAAAGGACAGAAAAGAGAGAATTAAAATCCTTTAATAAAATTGCTGATTTTTATAAAGTAAAAAATAGACTGATAATTGATTTTACTCATTTATCAGCAATTGGTGGTTCATCATTAACAGATAAAAATATTAAAGTAACGAAAGCCGACCTGACCAGTAAAGAGATACCTTCTTCATATGTCCCATTCAGGAATGCGAATATTCTTTCCGCCTGCGCAAGCTGGGCAGAGGTTTTAAACGCCTCAAAAATTTTTATAGGAGCAGTATATGAAGATTCATCCGGCTACCCGGATTGCCGGCCAGTTTTTTTTTCTGCTTTTGAAAAAATGATACAGGAAGGGACCAGACCCGGTACAAAAATCAAAATTGAAACCCCTATAATTAATCTTTCAAAAGCTGAGATTGTTAAAAAAGGAATTGAACTTAATGCGCCACTTGAATTGACATGGTCGTGTTATCAAAATGAAGATGAAGCTTGCGGAGAATGCGATAGTTGTGCATTACGTTTAAGAGCGTTTCAAGAAGCAGGGATTGAAGATCCTATACCTTATAAAATGAGGCCAGTTTATAAGTACAAATAATTCTAAATTCTAAATTTAGACTGAGGTTATAGTGAACGAAAAAATAAAATTGCTAGAAGTGTTTGATAATGCATATCCCAACAGAGACTATTTGGTCATTCACGAATTCCCCGAATTTACATCTGTCTGCCCCAAAACGGGGCAGCCGGATTTTGCAAAGCTCACTATAAAATATATTCCTGATAAATTATGCATTGAACTTAAATCTTTAAAATTCTATTTGAATTCTTACAGGAATGATGGAATCTATTTTGAAAGTGTAACAAATAAGATTCTTGACGATCTGGTAGAAGCTTGTCATCCACGACACATGGCAATTAAAGCAGAATTTAATGTAAGAGGGGGAATTGGTTCAACAGTAGAGGTTGAATATAAGGGCAAAAATTAATTAAAAAGACAACATAAAATTATGTCCGTCACTTTAACAGCTAAAAAAGAATTTATTAAAAATAGAAGTGCTATTTTTAATGATAGAGACCTGTGGCTTCAGCCGTTTAAATTTAGTATGGCATATAGCCTTCTGGTAGAAGAGCATATTCGTTTACTTGCAGGTAATAAAAAATACAATTTTGCAATTACTTCTGCCGGCAGTTTCAGCAGGCGCGAGCTTTCACCGTTTTCCGATATAGACATTATTTTTATTACTGATTCCATTGACGGCAATGAAGAAGATATTGCAGAACTTGTTAAGAATTTCTGGGATAATGGAATAGAAGCATCGCATACTGTAAGAGAGTTTTCAGATATTAAAAAGTATTTGAAAAGCGATCTCCATACATTTACTCAATTCTTTGAAACAAGATTGTTACTCGGTTCAGATAAAATTTACAATGATTGGAACTCTCTTCTTTTTGATTCAATAACTGAAAACGTCAAAGTTGCATTGTTCAGAGAATTGGCAAGCGAAATAACTGACAGGTATAATAAATATGGTGCTTCATCAAAAACACTCGAACCGAACATAAAGCTTTCGGCAGGAGGCTTAAGGGATTTTCAGGAAATTGAATGGATGTATATTCTTAAAAACAAAACTTTGCTCAATAAACAAAATGAGATTACGCAGGCCGAGAGTTTTGTGGAAAGATTAAAAAAACAAAAAGTTACAAGTGTAAAGGAATGTAATCGTTTGCTCGAAAGTTACAGATTACTACTTGGTGTGAGAAACCTTCTTCATGTCCTTGCCGAACAGAAAAATGATCGGCTCGAATTTACTATGCAGCAGAAAATCTCGGAAGTATATTTTGATAAGAAAAACGCTATAAATTCTTTTATGAAGGATTATTTTAACTCTGCCAATACCATATATCGATTTACAAAATTTACAGTAAGAACATACAATGAAGAGTACTCGAATCCTATTCCAGATACGCTAGGAATTGACCTGGACGGTAATTTTATAATTAAAGGAAAGATAATTTATTTCAAAAGTGAAGAGGAATTAACATTTTCCGATGTGTTGAGAGGTTTTTATTACTGCGGATTATACTCTGCAATTTTTGATGATAAACTTACAACCGAAGTGCTTGAAATTGTAGACAAAGTTTCTGAAAAGTCGATTGAACAGGCTGAGTCTTCTGTATTTTTCCGGGAAATATTGAAACTTTCGAGGAATGTGGGCCAGACTCTTTCGTTGATGAACGAGCTAGGTGTTCTTAGTGCCTTTATGACCGAATGGAAAGACTTAGTAGGTTTTATGCAGCACGGAGTATATCATTGCTATACTGCTGATGAGCACACAATTATTACAATTCAAAATGTTGAGAAGCTTGATAAAGAAAAATCTCAATTGGGAAAAATATTCAATCAGCTAAAGAATAAAGAGATTTTATATCTTGCTTTGTTGTTTCATGATATTGCCAAACCGATTAATCTTGCGGGCCACGAAATAATAGGATCTGAAATGGCTTCTGCCATTATGCAGAGACTTGGGTACGATGAGGAAGAAATTGATCATGTTTCGTTTCTGGTAAAGAATCACCTGCTAATGGAGCAAGTTGCATTCAGACGAAATCTGAATGATCCAGAAACGCTTAATAATTTTAGCGCAAGATTTAATTCAATTGAGGATTTAAACCTATTATATCTTGTAACCTATGCAGATCTATCTGCAGTAAACGAAGCGGTATGGACTTCCTGGAAAAGTGACCTGCTTGCGGAACTCTATACAAAAACAAAATTAATGCTTGAAGAGCAAATTAGCGGAGAGGAATATTTAGTTTCAAATACATACATAATTCCAAAAGAAATTAGCAAATATTCTCAGACCATTTCTGAGGAGCATATTCAAGAACATTTTGATTCAATAAGCGATATCGCATATGCGCATCATTTTTCAGATGAAGAAATAGCCCGGCATATCGAAGAGATCCAAAAAGGAGTTAATATCTCCGCGTTGTTTAAGGAAATCAATGGTTATACAAACATTACCGTAATCACCAAAGACTTCCCTTCTCTTTTGTCCAAGCTATGCGGTGTGTTTTCAATTAATGATCTTAATATTCATGACGCAAAAATATTTACAAGAAAAGACGGAATAATAATAGATACTTTTAATGTAACTGATTTTAGATCTAATAATAAAATCCCAAATGAGAGATACAAGAAGATTGAAAATGATTTAAAAGCAGTAGTTGGAGGATTGTTAAAACTAAATACCGAAATTGCCCGCATGAAAAACAGATGGTGGAGGATTGAAAATAAGCTGTTCAAAAAAAGCGGAAAGGTAAAAATAGTTTTTGAAAGACAGGAAAGGTATACGATAATCGATATTTATTCTCCTGACAGATTAGGTTTTCTTTACCAAGTAACCAGTAAAATGAATGAACTTGGGTTAATAATTTATTTTGCCAAGATTTCCACGCGGGGAGACGACATAGTTGACTCATTTTATGTATTGGATAGGGAGGAAAAAAAGATATCAATAAACGATTATCAGTTTATTAAATCAGAATTAATGAAAACAATAACACTAATGCTATAGGATAAAAATTGAATTTTATGGAAAAGGAAAAGCCAATCGGTGTTTTTGATTCAGGTATTGGCGGGTTGACAGTCGTAAAAAGGCTTGCTTCAACTTTACCAAGAGAAAATATAATTTATTTTGGAGATACAGCGCGTGTTCCATATGGTTCCAAATCCAACTCAACTGTGATTGAATATGGAATTCAGGATGCCAGGTTTTTAATGAATAAAAATGTGAAGGCAATAGTTGTTGCGTGTAATACTGTTTCATCGGTTGCTATGGATGAGCTTGCAAAGACTTTTAATGTTCCGATAATTGGAATGATAGAGCCGGGAGCAAATTTTGCAATTAGTAATACGAAGAATGGGAAAATAGGAGTTATCGGTACAAGGGCGACAATTAATAACCACGCATATTCACATGCAATTAAAAAGCTTGATGCAAAAGTGGAGGTATATGAAAAAGCCTGTCCATTGTTTGTACCACTGGCCGAAGAAGGCTGGATAAAGGAAAAGGCTACTTATGAAATCGCTGAAGATTATTTGAAAGAACTGAGAGAAAGTGGTATTGATACTCTGGTTTTAGGCTGTACACATTATCCTATCCTTGCGGAAGTTATACAGAATGTTATAGGAAAGGATGTTATGCTTGTTGATTCAGGAATTGCATCTGCTGAAGTTGTCAGGAATGAAATAAGCAGAGTTGGGTTTGAAACAAATTCAAATGTCCCGGGTCATCATGATTTTTATGTCAGCGATATTCCCGTTACATTTAAAGAAGTAGCTGAATTATTTCTAGGTAGATCAGTAGAAGACATACATAAAGTGGAGATTGAACATATAGCGATTGATTAGAAAATACTTTAGCTATTGAAGTGTTATAATCAGGCAGGCACTTTTAAATATCAATTAAGATATTTATCTCTCAAAAATTTTTCTTAATTCTTCTTTATCTTTTGTTTTTCCCAATGCGAGCATTAATTTTATTCTTGCTTTTTGCCCATTAAGATATTCCGCAAACAATACCCCAATGCTATGAAGCCATTTTCCTGCACCGGGATAGCTGTAGATATCCAATGTTTCACCAGCAGGACATCTTGAAACCAAGACTACAGGAATATTTTTCTCCACAGCATATTTAATTCCCTCAAAAGCTGCAGGTGGGACATTTCCTACGCCAAGAGCTTCAACAACGATTCCTTCAACGCCACTATCTGCCGAATACTTAAAAAACTTTTCGTTCATACCGGCGTAGGCAGTAAGCATATCCACATTAGTTACAATCTTATTCGTTACTATGTGTTCAAGCTTAAAAGGCGGGCGATTAATTGTAACCTTTCCATCTTCAATTAGCCCGAGTGCACCAAAATCAAGGCTGCGGAATGTATCAATTTCATCAGTGTACGTTTTTGTGACCTCGCTTGCAGCATTCACTTCACCGTTAAGACAAACAAGCACGCCCAGATTTCTGGAATTTTCATCAAGGCAAACACGTATTGCATCCATTAAATTTCTGGGACCGTCCCAATCAGGTTCAGAACTATTTTTCATTGAACCGATCAGAATTATGGGAATTTCAGTTTTAATAGAGAGATCAAGTAAATAAGCAGTTTCCTCCAATGTATCAGTACCGTGTGTAACAATTACTCCAGAATAATTTCCGTTATTTATTAAATCTTTAATAGTATGAGATAACTTGAACATCAATTCGGGAGTCATATGCGGACCGGGATATTTTCCATAATCATAGCAGGTAATATCAGCCAACTCTTTGGCTTGTGGGATTTTTTTTAGTAATTCTTCTCCGGAATATCGCGGTACAGCACCGCCGGTTTTTTCATCGATCATCATCGAAAAGGTTCCGCCGGTAAAAACAATCAATATTTTTTTGTGGTTCATAGTAAACACGGAAAAAATTAATGCATAAAATATAGGAGCATTTAGGTTGGTAAACAATAATTTGCGCAGAAGTGGTTCCCCACTTTAATATATAATTGACTTGAACCATGTGTCAATTCAGATTATTTTTAAATTGTCAATAAAATTAAGGAGAAGATAAAATGTTAATGGTACAGGATGTTGATTTAACACCTAACCCGCACGCTTTAAAATTTATTCTAAATGAAAAATTATTGAGAGTTGAAACAAGGCAATTTTCCAATATAGAAGAAGCACAATCAGATCCTCTTGCAAAAGGAATTTTTAACATTGAAGGAGTTGCTTCAGTTTTTTACATGGATAAATTTGTTACAATTGAAAAGAAAAAAGAGGCTAATTGGGGACAAATACAAAGACCTTTTATAGATTTCTTAAAAACGTTTGATAAGAATCTAATCCCTGAAGAAAAAGGAGTGAAACCTCTTGATGAGAATGCTGATGAGCTTATGATTAAAATTAATGATATCCTTGATCAGAAAGTCAGACCAGCTTTAGCGGGGGATGGCGGCGGGTTACAAGTTATTGGTATTGAAGGCTTCACAGTAAAAATACGTTACCAGGGTGCCTGCGGCACATGCCCTACTGCAATTAGCGGTACATTAATGGCAATTGAAAGCCTGTTGAAAAGAGATATTAACCCTGCGATTGAAGTTGAAAGTGCATAAATAATAAATTTGTGGTTAATAAAGGGAAGATGTTAGTTCAATTTCTTCCCTTTTTTTTATTGATTTTTATAAATTGATGTCCAGTAATTATCCGGCAAGACAATTTATATGGAAAAACCTGAAAGTTTATACTATGCTTCAGACACTATATCCGGGATAAAATTTAATATCTTCTCTACACGAAAGGGGATAAAAAATATATTTCTTAATAAAAAGACCTCACAAATAAATTTCAGGGAAGCAATCAAACTATACCCAGATGATCCTTATATGTTCAGTGTTTTCACTCAATTGAAGGAATATTTTAATCTGAAAAGGGAAAAATTTTATGTTCCTCTTGATATTGAAGGGACGGAGTTTCAGAAAAAAGTATGGAGTGCACTTCAGAAAATACCTTATGGCAAAACCGTATCATATAAGGATATTGCTGAGGCCATCGGGAATGTAAAGTCCGTAAGGGCAGTTGGAAGAGCAAATGGGAAAAACCCGGTACCTATAATTATTCCATGTCACAGAGTTATTGAACATTCTGGAAAGCTTGGCGGTTATTCAGGTGGATCGGGTATTAAGGAAAAACTTCTTGAGCTTGAGGGGAGCTTGAGTATGGAATTGTTTTAAAAAAAATGAGACTCACTTAAAAAGCAAGTCCCACTTTTATCTTTAAATACTACGCAACCATTTCAGAATCTTCATCTATCTCAACTATTTCTTCTTCATTTTCGTTTCCGAAAAAGATTTGTCCGTTATGGCTTACGAGGATTTGATTCAGTTCATCCTGGAAGAAGAACTTATCTTTTCCGAATGCGGGTCGAAGCTGATCATACCAGGTTGCCTTTGGATCGAACTTTGCAAAGAACGGTCTCTTGCACCAATCGGGGTTTCTAGCTTGTAATAGAGTCAGCACAAAGACTTTTTCTCCTTTTATTTCAGCCACACCTTCTATAGCAACCTTTCCGGGCAAGGCAGACATTGATGGACCCCTAACTGTTCTGCTCAAACCAGAGACCTGCTTGTATGCCTCCCTGTAAATTTCATAGGCTTTAATAAGCGGAATTTCAAAATAATTTTTTGCTCCGGTATTTCTTTCTACAAAGAAGTAGTAAGGAATACAACCCAGCTTAACCTGATTCTTCCACATTTTTGCCCATACATCTGGATCGTCATTAATATGTTTAATTAAAGGCGACTGAGTTCTTATCTGTGCACCGGTATTTCTGATTCTCCTAATTGCTTCGTGCGAAATTTCTGTTGATAATTCTTTCCAGTGATTATAGTGGCCCATTATTGCCAAGTGTTTTCCGGCATTAACCACTTCCTCAAATAATTGTATTACGCCATCAGCATCATGATCGGTTACGTATTTATATGGCCAGTAGGCTACTGACTTTGTTCCGATTCTGATAGTCTGAATGTGATTGAATTCCGGTGCAAGCAACGGTTCAATATAAATTTTTAATTTTTTCAGACTCATAATCATCGGGTCGCCGCCGGTCAGAAGAATATCCGTTATTTCTTTATGTTCTCTAAGATAATCCTGAAACCTGTTTGATTCATCTGTTGCAAACCTTAGATCGTTCATCCCAACGAACTGAGCCCACCGGAAACAAAAAGTGCAATAAGCATGACAGGTTTGTCCACTGGAAGGAAAAATCAAAGTTGTCTCACGATATTTGTGTTGAACTCCCTGAACAGGAATTCCTTCAATGGAGGGAACATTTGCCGTCATCTGTGCAGCCGGATGAGGATTAAGTTCGAGGCGAATATCATTTGCTAAATTTTTAATCTCCGCATCTGATGCTCCTGAATTTAATAGATCTGCCATTCTGTTGAATTGATCATCGGTCAGCATTTCTTTCTGCATAAATGTAAGTTGAAAGATCGGATCATCAGGAATATTTTTCCAATCTATTAATTCTTCAACAACATAGTTATTTGCCCTGAATGGCAAAATGTGGGATACAACTTTAATTGCAAACCTTTGCTCTTGGTTTAAATCCTGAAGTTGAGGGATGTTGTCTATATCCATCAATCCATAAAACTTCATTTTTTTAGGAGTTATCATGATAACACCCTCCTTTTTGTGAGTAGATAAGACTGCCGTATTTTAGAATTATTAAGTCTGAATGAAAGCTTCTAAAGACTTACATCATAAAAAGGAAAACCTGACTTCGGTCTTCGGGTTGTATTTAGTAGCAGTAGTTAACAATATAAGAATTTTTATTATTTAGTCAAGCGAGGGCGTCCTGAAAAGTTTTAAACCCTGAAATTGATCTGTTTTGGCAGGATAAATGTGAAAAAAAAGCGGTTATTAACCGCTCAATTTTCAGAATTATTTAATATCTCCGACTTTACTTATATCGGAAATCTTTACATATCTTTCATTGAATTTATATGTCCCTTTTGCAGTTTTAACGCTTTTAATAAGTTTTACGCTGATCCCACTAGTTTTTACCTTGGCTTTAGCCTTATCTGCAAAGGTCTGTTGTTTAGCCATCTTAAGTTTCTCCTTTCAATTTCGGCTGCAAATATAGGAAAGATAAAATATAGATAAAAGAGAGATTTGGTTATTGTCGCGCGATAATTTGAATTTGACAAACATTGACAGGCCATAATTCCAAGTATTGTATTTTTAATACCTAGATTTATTGCAGAATATGTTAATCTTAAAATGATTTATATAGAAAATTGCCAGCCTGTGTCAGCCAAATGTAGTGACACAATCTTTTATGATTATAATGTGATGAATATGGTGCCTGAATAGTCTGACAAAATGGCAGACCTATAATGTAATGCTCAGAGGCTGTTTAAAGGCCAGGTGAAGGCTAGTTGTACCCTTGTTATAGGTAATGGAAAGTCTGCCAAATTGGCAGACTTTTTATGGAATACTTAGATACTATTTGAAGGCTGTTTACACTCTTGTTATATGCGATGAGAAAGTTTGATAAATTTGCAGACCTGAGATGAGCTGTCTGTTTCTCAGCCCGTTCTATTATTGAAACCAATTCACAGCTATATAATCTCTGCAAATTGAGCCCCAATCAATTCCTGCAAGTCTAAAGGAGAAAGGCAAACCTGTGTTCCACGAATTCCGGCGCTTACAAAAATTTTCTCAAAGAGCCTGGCTGTTTCATCGATATAAGTTGGGAATTTCTTCTTCATACCGATTGGAGAACACCCACCTCTAACATAGCCGGTAATTGAAAACAGGTCTTTCATTTTTAACATTTCCAATTTTTTATTACCAATAACATTTGCAGCTTTCTTCAAATTTAATTCTGCAGTTACAGGCAAACAGAAAACAAAAACACTATTTTTATCACCAACTGCTACAAGTGTTTTAAATACAGTATCAGGGTCAGCTCCAATTTTGCCTGCCACAGTTATTCCTGTAAGGTCATCATTTACTTCATAGTTATGAGTCGTGTGAGGGATTTTCTCAGTCTCCAAAATTCTGATCGCATTAGTTTTAGACATAACCAAAAAAGATTTTTCAGAAAGATTAATCAGAAAGGGTTTCTGTAAATTTTAATTCAGGAGTTTTCAAATCGTAATTTTCGCATTTTAGCAGAAATTTGGTATAATCATTTTTAGGAGATTTGAAAATATTTTCGGTTATACCAGATTCTACAATTTCGCCGTTATACATTATAAATATTCTGTTAGCAAGTTTTCTTAGTATTTTCAGATTATGGGCTACACAAATCATAGTAAGGTTATATTCTACATTAATTTTCTTAAACAGATTCAATAGATTTAACTGCGATTCAACGTCCTGAGCAGAAAAGGGTTCATCCAAGATCAGCAACTCGGGTTTTGCAGCCAGAATTCTGGAAAGTGCCGCGCGTTGCTGCTCGCCCCCACTTAGTTCAAATCCTTTCCGAGTCCAAAGTTCATTTGTAAAGCCAACTGAATCAAGTATCCTTTCTTTTTCAGCAGCGACATCTATTTCCTTTTTGTTCCTTATATGTATTGTCTCTTCAATAGTACTTTCTATTCGTCTGAAAGGATTGAGAATTTCACTATTGTTTTGAAACAAAATCTGGACAGGATTAGTTTTGACTTTTTCCCGTTTCTGTTGAGGGGTAAATTTGATTTTGCCTGAAGTAGGTTTTAAAATTCCCGCTATGAGTTTTATAAGCGTTGTTTTGCCGGATCCTGATTCACCAGTTATCCCGATTATTTCGTTTGGGCTAATATCTAAAGAAATATTTTTTAATATAATTTTTTCATTACTAAATCTTAAAATTGAGTTGGGCCTGACAGAATAACTTAGATTAGTTATTTCAACAAGTTTCTTCATACTTCTATCTGATTTTTAGCATTTAAGAATTTAGTTAGTAAGGGATCATCTTTTTTGTTAAAAAATTCATTAACATTGTAGAAACTTGAAAGCTTTTTATCTGCAAGGTAAGCAATTTTATCAGAAACCTTCTCAGCAAAGAGTATATCCTGTGTTATAAGCAAAACCGAATTTTTGTTTTGTTTTACAAATTCTTTTAGCTTTAAGAGAAATAAATTAGCAATTGCCGAATCAATACCAGAAGTTGGTTCATCGAGAATAATTATTTCCGGTTTTGAGAGAAGAATCAAAACAAAATTAATGCGCTGGGCCATTCCGCCGCTTACCTCGTAAGCGTGCATATCGTATAATTTGCTTTTATCAGGGAGAACAAAATATGAGAGCAAATCATCAATTTCGTTTCTGTCTTTTGTCAAAAGTTCAAAATAATATTTTAGTTTTTTTAGGGGATCAAAACTATTTGCTGCATCCTGAAAAACGTATTTAATACTGTCCTTTCGCAGCAGCAGTAATTTTTCCTCTTCCATAGTAAAAATATCAGATCCCTTAAAGTAAACCTTTCCAATTACAGAATAAGTATAACTATCCAAAAGTCCAGTTATTGATTTAGCCAGAGTGGATTTACCAGTTCCATTCTTGCCCACGATAGTAAAGATTTGATTTTCACCGAGTTCAAATTTCACATCATTGAGAATTACCTTTTTTCCCCCCGCAGTTTTCATTGTAATCTCTTTTATTTCAGCCTTTAGCATTCTGCAAAGCAAGTTTTTTATTTGTTAAACAAAATAATAAATTAAGTCTATATTTATTAGTATTATTTCAACTTTTGGCCGATGTTAATTAATATCCATCCTCAATTTATAACTTCCAAAAATCTAACGGGGAAATGAATGACTTGATTAATAATTAGAAATGCGAATAACGATTATCAATTATATAAGTTGGTTGAAAAAAGTTTATGAAAAGTGAGACGCTTAAAATATTATTAAAGCGGATAGTTTCTTCTTTAGTGGTTCTGTTTTTATTAATAACTTTTATTTTTATTCTTTTAAGAGTTTCTCCAGGTGACCCGTCTGATAAATTCATTTCGCCCGAACTAAGTCCACAACTGATTGCTCACGTTAGAGATTCGTTCAATCTGAATAGTTCAATTTTAAGTCAATATGAAGCGTTTATAGTAAATTTATGTAAAGGAGATTTCGGGATTTCATACAGTTACAGAATGCCCGTATTATCTGTAATTATAGATTATCTTAGATTCACCCTCATTTTTTCACTAGTAAGTTTTGCAATTCAAATTGGCCTAGGGTTTTTGCTAGCGATAATTTCTTTTCAAAAGGCAAATGGTTTTATTGATAAAATGTTTTCAAAATTGAGCCTGGTAGTTTATGCCATCCCCTCGTTTGTAATCGGTGTATTTTTAATTTATATCTTTTCTGCAACTTTTAACATATTGCCTTCTTCCGGGCTCAGATCATTTGATTCGGCGGATTATTCATTCTTCCAAAGTTTTTTTGATTATGCAAGACATATGATTCTTCCTTTAGCTACTTTGTCGCTTGGTGGAATCGCTGTCTTTTACAAGTATCTGAGAGATAATCTGGGAGATACATATAATAAACCTTTTATAACGAACCTCAGGGCAAACGGGTTAGGTGAAAGAACAATTTTATTAAAACATATTATACCTAATGCAACGGGACCTCTAATTGCTGTAGCCGGTGTTGAGTTGGGATTATTATTTGGAGGCGCTCTAATAACGGAAGTTATTTTTGGATTACCGGGAATGGGCCGATTGACAATAAATGCAATATTTTCCCGCGATTATCCTCTGGTTATCGGTTGCACATTCGTTTCAGGAATACTGGTTATTGTGAGCAATTTTATAGCGGACCTGCTTAAAGCAAAAATTGATAAAAGGTTAATTAAGGGAATTCTAAATTAGAGTGAAATTGAATCTAAAAATATGGCAGTTTACTGCAGCGTTGTGCATTTTAATATTATTAGTTCGAATAACAGAAATATACATTTTATTTCTGCTGTTATTTAAATATTTATATTTATTGATTTTTGCAGATGTCTCACTTGCACTTAGTTATTTAAATTTTTCGCTTATTGATAATTTTATTTCCGCAATTTTAATTATTTCAATTCCGCTTTTTGTTTTCATTAAAAGGAACAAATATGTTTTTCTGCAAAGGAGATTAAATTTTTCGTTCATAGTAATTATAATATTATCATCCTTTTTTATTTTCGCTCCAATAGTTTCAACCTCAAATCCTGATTTTGAGAAAAACTTAAATGTAACAAAGCTCTTGCCACCTTTTAGCACAGTAAGGATATTGAACCTAGTCAGAAAACCGAGTACATCATCAAATCCATTTAATAAGTTTCTAAACTTGAAAGATCAGGTAATTCAAAATTCATATGATGATTACATAATTTTTGTCGATAGCGTCAAACCGGGAAATAAAGTAACCTATTATCAAAAAGGAATAGCGTATCAGATAGACAGTGCTCAGGTAAAATATTCTGGTAATGAACCAGACGTCGGGGAAAGAGTATTTATTCTGGGTACTGATGAACTTGGAAGAGATATTTTTTCAAGGCTTGTGTATGGGGCTAGAATTTCACTTTTCGTCGGATTCTCCGCAGTAATAATAACAATGATCCTTGGCCTCAGTTTAGGTTTTTTTGCCGGATATTCGGGTGGATGGGTTGATACCATACTCAGTCGCTTTACAGACATGCTTTTGGCATTTCCATTAATATTTTTAGTTGTGCTTATTTTAGCTCTATTTGGTAATTCACTTTTTTCGGTGATAGTTGTTTTGGGCTTTTCAGGTTGGATGGGTCTTTTTAAAATAGTGCGCGGTGAAGTAATTTCGATAAAAGAAAAGCAGTATTTTATAACTGCAAAAATGATTGGTCTTTCAAATTTAAAATTATTAGTTCATGAAGTATTGCCCGTTATAATAGCCTCGATTGTTGTTAACCTGGTATTTCAGTACGGCAATGTAATTCTTGCAGAAGCAGCATTGAGTTTTTTGGGTTTGGGTACCGGCAGCAGTTATCCATCGTGGGGTCAAATGATTGAATCCGGACAAAATTATCTTACATCGGCATGGTGGATGATTCTTTTCCCAGGATTAATTTTATTCGTGACATTATTTGTTGCGAACGATATTGGCAGAAAGGTTAATTCCTATTTTAATCCGAGAATTGAGGCCTGATAATGATTAATGAGAGATATACAATTAAGAAAAAGTTAGGTCAGGGAAGAAGCTCGGTATATCTATGCAGCGATTCAGAACTCCCAGATAAAGATCAGGCAATAAAAATTTTATCTCCTAATGCTTCGTCAGAAGAAATTCAATCTTTTAAGAGTGAATATTATATTCTTAAAAAACTGAATCATCCGAATATTATCAAATCGAATGAACTTGGTACAGTTGTTAAGGTGGATTCGGATTTTAAAGAGATTTCAATTGGCAGTAAGTTTTTGACTATGGAGTTTTTCAAGGGAGTCGAGCTAATAAAATATGGAAGGTTAAAGGATGAAAAAGTTTTATTTGAAGTCATAAAACAACTTTGTTCAGTTCTTTATTACATGCATCAATCTAATTATATCTATTATGACCTTAAGCAGGAAAATATATTAATTAATGAAATTAACGGAAAACCTGTGATCAAATTGATTGATCTTGGTTTTGCCGAATATATTCCGGATATCAAAGGTCATACTCTAAAGGGCACTGCTGAATATATTGCACCTGAACTGCTACGCAAGGAAAGACATGATCACAGGGTTGATCTTTATTCATTGGGAATACTTCTTTACAGAATTATTTATGATGCTTTCCCATTCAAGACAAAAAATGAAATGGAAATTTATAAGGCTCATCTGGAAGAGAATTATGATTTTCCTGCGTCGAACTATTCTGATAAACTTATTTACACTATTAAAAAACTGCTTGAAAAAGATCCTAATGAGAGGTTTTTAAATACTCTGGAAGTGTTGGGTGCTCTTGATATAAATATAAATGAAGATTTGACTAAAGACTGGATCCCAGTTTCCTCATTTTCAAGCAGAAAAGACATAGTAACGATATTAGATACATATCTTGCTGATAATCGGAATGGTGAAATATTTGTAATAAAAGGCTCAGAAGGTTCCGGGAAAACAGCTTTACTAAATGAATTTTATTCAAGAAATGATAATAGTGTCTATATAACTGAAAATAAGTTCAGAGACGATGCAAATTTTATAAAATTTCTTTTTAAGGAGATAGTTTATACAGATTTTGTTTATGGCAAACTATCTGGAGATGATATTTTAAGAATTGAGAAATTTTTAAAGACCCCTGAAGAAAATCTGATTGATGAATTAAAATCTATTTTCAATTTTATTACTGCCAAGTGCAGTTTTATTTTACTTCTTGATGGATTCAATTTTTATGATGATTACATCCTGGAAGTTTTAAAAAACATTTTCCCTATTCTGCAAGTCAATGGGGTAAAAGTAATACTTAGTGAAAACATAGATCTGGCCGATAAAACCGATATTATTAATAATCTGAGAGAAATACATCTAACCCCTTTTACAAATACACAGCTGACTGAATTTATTGAAAGAAATTTTTATTTTCCTTTTCCGTCAGAAGAATTAAAAAGGACAATATTACAATACGCAGATCTTCTTCCCGGGAATATTATAAGTTTTATAAAAGATTTAATTCTTTTAAAATTGCTTCAGTTTAGTCCTGATGGAGTTATAATAAAGTCGGATAAGAAAGCGGATTTTCTACTTAAGAGCTCACACGAAGAGATATATAAATTACGATTAAAAACATTAAATGAGGAAGAATTAAGACTTGCAAATCTCTTATCTTTATTCGAATTAACATTGGACAGAAAAAACATTTCAATCTTAATGGATATGTCGGCAGATAAAATCTCTGAAATTTTGAATGGTCTTCAATACAAGAATATCCTGCAACAACTAACACTTAATTCTGATCCAGTCTTCACAACTCAAGGGCTAAAAGGATTTATCTACTCACATATTCCAAATAAGAAAGAATTTCACAGCAACCTTGTAAAGACTATTAAAAGCAAATTGCCTGATTTTAATAAAATTGAACTATCAAGACAATATGAGGTTATCGGAGACTATGATGAAAGCTATTTAATAATTCGAGATGAAATTTCTAATGCTGGAAAGATTTCAGCATATTCTTATCAGAAAAAGTTGTTGTCTCATCTTCTAGAAATCCCAATTTCTAATGTAATTAAAACGGATGTTAATATTAATTTATGTAATGTTCTTTATGAGATGGGCGATTATAAATCATCTCTGGAACTGATCGAAAACACCAAAAAAGAAATAAATGATAATGAAAGACTGCTAAAGCTTGCGGTACTGAAAGGGAGTTGTTTAATAGGACTTGGTGAATATGAAACAGGTAAGGAATATTTAAATTCTATACTTCCTTCTATTGAGGATGTAAAAACTAAACAGTATTTGTTGTTAGACATAGCTAATGCTGAATTTCAAATGAATAAATACTCGGAAGTTTCCACCCTTTGTGAGCAAATAATAGAAGACAAAAATTCAACTGGTGCTGATAAAGGGAAATGCTATAATTTTTTGGGATTAATTGAGATATATCGTGATAATAATTTAGATGGAGCATTGATCTATTTTGAAAAAGCAGAAAAGATTTATGAAAAGTCTGATTTAAAATTGCGTGTAGCTCAAATGGAAATGAACATAGGCAATATCTATAATATAAAAGGTGTCCATAAACTGGCGGTAGAATATTGGAACAGATCGCTGGAATTAAATAAATTAATAGGTAATTTGGATCAGGAAGCGAGACTTTTAGTTAGCTTTGGTATATTGAACCACGATAAAAATGAGTTTGAAAAAGCAATTGATATTTACTTGAGAGCATCCACAATATTCCTGAGTCTAGGAAACAAAACCTTTGAGGGGCTTGCTCAGATTAATCTTGGGAATAATTACCTAATGATTGGTGAATATCAAAAAGCCATAAATTCTTTGAATTACGCAAAAACCATAATGGAATCGGTACAGAATTATAATGAATTTTTCGAAGCTTTATTTCAATTGTGTAAAATTTATTACCTAATAGGAGATTATAGCACATACAGGGTATTAATGAATGAATTTAATGAGAAATTGCAGAAGACTCAATCTGTCGATAAACACAAGTACAATTATGAATATTTATGTATTTTATCTGAACAGAATTATGAAAAAACAGAATCAAATCTGATTAAAATTAACAATATTAAGAATGAATTTTTAAAGCAGGATGAAAATATTAACTACTTTTCGGCTGTAATTTTAAAAGTCAAAATTCTTCTGCATATGGAGAGATACAAAGATGCATTGGAAGAATTAAATACAGAAGAATTTGTAAGGCTTTGCAAGAAAAGTCCCTACTATGAAGGAGAGAGATTGTATTTTATAGGAATAATTTCATCTTCAGTAAGTGGAATGGAGGGGTTACGACCTGCTATTGAATATTATATAAATGCTTATGATATTATTAAAGATCTATATGTTACGGAATTGACCTGGAAAGTGTTATTTGTACTAACTGTCAATTATGCTGAACGTGGAAATTCAAGCAGGGCAAAAACATTCTTGATTTATACAAAATCTGTTTTGGATCATCTATCCGGGAAGATATCAGATCCAAGGATTAAATTGCTTTATTTTGATCAGCCAGAAAGACATACAACTATGGAAACAATAAATAGATTAACAGAGCAATTGTAAGAGATGTCCGACGGAAAAATTGTCATAAAGATTTATTCAGACTCTGAAGATATGTCTTCAGTTTCATCTGTTGTAAATCAATTGGAACTTCGAGATTTGCAACTAGAGTGTCTATTTCCAAAGAAATTTGAAATTAATCCAAGCGATATTCTAATATTTCAAATTAGCAGTTTAAGTTCAAAATTTCTTAACAGGATTATTAAAGCAAAAGAAAATATTAGTAACGTAATAATTTTTGTAACAAATACTAATGATGCGCTCCTTGTAAGTTCTCTGGCAAAAATCGGGTATACTGATATTTATGTTTTGCCGTATGAGCTTCCTAAATTTGGCTCTTATCTAACCGAAGTAATTGTCAATAAAACATACATAACAGCAAAGGATCGAGGGGAAAGAGTCGGTAAAGATGTTTACAATGTACGTTCAATTGTTGGCACATCAAGTGATTTTCTTAAGGTAATTAGGTTCGCAAAGAAGGTGGCAGATAAATCAGACGTAAATGTGGTGATACTGGGTGAAACCGGTACAGGAAAAGGTATGATTGCAAGATTGATACACGAATATAGCAGAAGAGCCAGTGGACCTTTTGTAGACATTACCTGCAGCGCAATTCCAGAAAATTTGATGGAGTCGGAATTATTCGGTTATGAGCCAGGTGCCTTTACGAACGCTAAAAGTCGGAAGTATGGTCTGTTTGAATTAGCCGAAAATGGTACTCTGTTTTTGGATGAAATGGGAGATCTTTCCTTAAGTATTCAATCAAAATTATTAAGGACCATAGAAAAAAAATTGGTCCGAAGATTAGGAGGTGTCAAAGATATCCCAATTAATGCAAGGATTATATCGGCCACCCATAGAAATCTTGAAGATATGTTAAAGATTGGTTCATTTAGAAGAGATTTATACCACAGGCTGAATGTTGTATCTTTTGAAATCCCTCCCCTTAGATCAAGGGGTGATGATGTAATATTGATTGCAAACAAATTTATTAAGGAATTTAACGAACAATTTGGCAAGTCTATTAAAAGAATTGAGAAAAAATTGAAGGATTTTATGTACAGCTATCCATGGCCTGGTAATATCAGAGAGTTAAGAAATGCTGTGGAAAGAGCTGTGCTGCTAAGTGAGGATACTACACTAAGATTAAAACATTTCGCGAATTTGTTTGGCAATATTGAAGCGCTTGCACTAGAAAGCAATGTTGAAGTAAAAAATCTGCCAAATTATGTAGGTCTGGAAGTAAATTATACAAAAACAAAGCTAAAAGAACTTGAAAAATTATATGCGCACAGTGTATTTGAGAAAACTAATAACAATAAATTGCGCACTGCTGAGCTATTAGGAATTTCAAGGCCAAAACTGGATAAACTTTTAAAATAATAGTGTATTGTTCTAAGACATTATCCTATTTCTATCCAATAATTTACTCTTAATTCCCCTTTTTTGTTACAATTTTTCGGTTTTTGAATTATTATTTTATTGGTACGGTGATTGAAGCATCAAATTTGTAGAAAATAGAATTATTGAAAATAGTTTTGGCACATTATAATTAACCGTATTCGTTATTTATAAATATACTAATAGCGAATACGGCCTTTATTTAGCATTTTTATACCTTATTTGTAAAATATCTTTACAGTCACCCCAATTTTACTGCCTTTATTCGGTAAAACCTACCGATTTTATAATATTCCTCTAAAATTTTTAAATTAGAGGCATTTTTGGGCCATGGCATAATCATTGCATTTGTAAGCTCGCTTAAAAACTATTAAGGTGAGTTATGTGCCAAAAACTATTTTCTACGGCATCTCTCTTTATAATAGCTGTACTCTTCATTTCGTTTTCGGGCATTGCCCAAACACCGAGTAATGTAGAGCAGGCTACGAGATTCCGTGCTGCGACAAATTCTAGTGTAACATTTAATTCGGCTAATGCTGTTAAGGAAGATAGCAGAATTAATGTTCCAGCTATGCAGAGCAAATCCTCTTCACAACTGGAAGCACTAGGAGATAGATATGCATGGGCAACCTCACAATCTCAATTACAAGCTCTTGGAAGCCGCTACGCTTGGGCAACTTCTAACTCACAATTAGAATTGTTAGGCGATCGCTATGCTTGGGCAACATCTAATTCACAATTGCAGCAATTAGGTGATCGTTATGCATGGGCAACATCTAATTCACAATTGCAGCAATTAGGTGACCGTTATGCATGGGCAACATCTAATTCACAATTGCAGCAATTAGGTGATCGTTATG
>CAYPNM010000007.1:0-45116 GCA_964412105.1 uncultured Ignavibacteriaceae bacterium
TGGAAAATAGTGGCAAAGGACAGTAAAGGTGCAACTACTGATGGGCCTGTTTGGAACTTTACTACAATATCACCTACTCCAGTGGAATTAACAGCATTTAGTGCAAAGTTAATAATTGGCTTTACAGTTCAATTAAACTGGTCAACAGCAACAGAAGTAAATAATTACGGCTTTGATATTGAGAGGTCAAGCGACATAAATACCTGGCAGAAGATCGGATTTGTTTCAGGTTCAGGAAATAGTAATTCACCAAAGAGTTATTCATTCAAAGATAGTCCCACAGGAGGCAGTTTATTTAACTACAGATTAAAACAAATTGATATCGGAGGAGGCTTTAAATACTATGATCCCGTATCGATTAGTCTAGCGGAACTGAACGAACCGCAGCTTTTGCAAAACAGCCCTAATCCCTTTAATCCGTCAACGATTATTAAATTTTATATTCCAAGTAGTTCAAATGTGACAATTAAAATTTATAACATTTTAGGCAGGGAAATAATAACGCTGTTTAATGAGCAAACTACAGCAGGTTATCATAATGTTTATTGGAATGGAAAGAACAGCAGAGGTGAAAGGGTGGCTAGCGGTATCTATCTATACAGACTTACAGCCGGAAGTTTTTCACAGACAAAGAAAATGAACTTGGTTAAATAAAAAATTAATTACACTTAAGCTATGTATAAATATTCTAAAGTTAAGGTTATAGAAAGAAAATCGAAAAGTAAATAGTATCTTAATATTGCAGCTCATTATAATCTGAATTGAACAAACTCCAATAATAAAACTTGAGTTTAAATTAAGGATTTAGCGATTAAAACTTACATTATTATTTACTTATGCTACTAAAGGAAGATATTAATTCATGTAATAAATTGACCGCTTTTACTTGATATTTAGAAGAATGTATATATTTTGTAAATTATAAAAACTATTATAGGATGTATATGGAAGATAAATTTAAATCCGGCGACTTAGTTGAAATTCTAACACCACAAGAAATAATACAAACTTTGGATTCACGGGGCACTATTCACGGGCTTCCCTTTATGGCTGAGATGATAGCATATTGTGGAAAACGATACAGGGTTAGATCTAAAATTGAAAAAACCTGTGTTGTAACTGGAAAAATGAGAGAGTTTATAAATGACGATGTTGTATATCTTGAAAATTTACGATGTGATGGCAGCAGCCATGATGGTTGTCAACGCGGATGTTTGATTTTCTGGAATGAAGCCTGGTTAAAGAAAGTAGACGACGATAATGATACAAATATAGATCCAATAATTGAAGATGCTTCTCTTCTGAGAAGCAGGCTTATAACAAAAAATAGTCCTGATAAATATTTTTGTCAATCTACCCAATTAAGTGAAGCAACACAAAAATTATCTCACACTCAGAGAATATCAAAACTTGCAAAAGAAATTACGTCGAATACAGTTGGCTTATTAATGGGCTTAAAATCAATTGTTTTTCCCCTATGGTGGAGGCTAAGGTTCAAAAAATTGATAGGGGGTTTAGCACAAACACCAATATCCGAATTAAATTTGCAACCAGGTGAAATTGTAGAGGTAAAATCTTTTGAAGAGATTAAAAGCACACTGGATAAGAAGGGCAGAAATAGAGGACTAGAATTCCATTACGATATGATGCAATTCTGTGGAAAACAATATAGGGTTAGAAACAGGTTAGAAAAAATGATAAGTGAAGCTAGTGGTAAAATGCTAAAGATAAAAAATACAGTCATATTGGAAGATGTCACCTGCGATTTTGCTTATAGATTCTGGGGTTGTTCTCGCTGCATATTTCAATATTGGAGAGAAATCTGGTTAAAAAGAATTGATAATAATCGGCTTCAGCCAAAATAATTGAAGAATTTCCTTAGATATTAGAATTGCAAATGCTAATATGAGCTTATTATAATCTTGCAGCACGCGGAGTATAAGCCTTTCTCCAAAGGGATTTCATTTTTTCCAAAATTTTCAACCGAATTAAAACAAATTTTATCAAATTATTACCAAATAATGATGTATTATATAAAAAGCTAAACATTAAGCCTCTTACTGTTTGAGTAAAGATAAATATATCAGATTCATTGTAAGTTAAATCACAAAAGAGCCTTTTGTAATGTGAGCCAGATAAGCCAAAGTCATATAAATCTACTTCCTTTGCGGAAATAAAATCATTTATCATATTTATCAGCAGAAAGAATCCCGGATTGTAATTCTGATATTCTGGGTCAAAATCTGTGGTAAATAAGTTAAAAATTCTTTTATACAATACACCACTCCAGTGAGCAACAGGTTCGCCTTTAATATATAATATATAAATGCGTAGCCAATCACAGGAAGCAAAGTATGACCAATGGCGATATTCTTCCTCAGTATTTGAAAATCCAACTCCCATTCCCCCTTTCCAGGCTTTAGAATAAACTTTCTCAATATCATTTAATACCTTATTTATATCAGAACCCTTCTTATAACACCGAATTTCATAATTACCTGAAAATGACTTTTCCATTTTGTTCCGCCATTTACGAATATTTGATTTAGTGTTTTTAGATCTTTGCTGAAAATATTCTTCAAACGAGTCGGGCATTTTCAATGCCCATCTGTCTTTAATATCAGGCATTAAATTACGATAAAACACATTTACATTTCTTTTTATCCAGTCATAAAAAGGTAAACCTGCCCTCAAGCTGTTGAATATAGCATAATCAATTTTGTGCTTTTTAATAAATCTTCTGAGCTGCAGAAGGGCATCGGCTATTTGAGATTCAGAAAAATCACCTAAAATTCCCTCATAAAATATTTCAAGGCATTTTGTATTAAATTTGAAAAGATTTTTATAGCCGAATTTAATTCCTAATTTTTTTTTGAAGATTCTGCCAACAATCAGCCTGCCTGACGATTCCGGTTCAGGTGAATATAGGATAAAGAAATTTTGTTTCCTCTTTGGTGGATTAGTCAGCCAAAATTTAAGGAAATTTAAGTCAGTAATATATCGCTTTGAACGACTATTAAAGAGATAACCAACCTCCTCCAAGTCTTCTACTTTTTCAATAACTTTTGTAACGTACATTGAGTACTCTCAGGCTTCTCATTGATTTTATTAAAATTTTTATTATTAAGAAATTATCTGATGATAATATATTAGTTGAATAAATAAGGCTACTAGACTTTTCTCTAAAGATAATCAGGTTAATCAAAATTGGGAAAATACTTCGTAATTATTTTAAATCTTAATTTAAACAAGCCAAATAAAAATTATTAATTGTTTTTATATTGTTCAAGATCAAAATCCTGAAAAATTGCAAATTCATATTTATCCGGATTTTGCGACACATATTTTAAAAAGGGTTTTAGACTTCGCTGATTGAATAAACTGAATAATTTGGAATGGCCAATTGTAACAAATGGTATATCCATTTTTAACTGTGAGTATTTTCTTTCCACCTTCTTTAATTGCCTGATTAGTTGAAAACCTGTACACTGATTGAAATCAGCTTTCATTGCGCTTTTAGAAGTTAATTTTGAATACACTTTCGAGATTTTGGATTTTTTTACAAAATTGATATTTCCCTTATTTATATGATGATTAATTCCTTCTTTAAAATTATGTTTTTTGGACAAATAAGCTCTGTAAATCCTACTAAAAGAAAAGAAGGACCATAAAGGCATATTTTCACTAAAAATCGGAAATTCATAAATTTCTCCCAAAGAATTTCTGATCAAAATATTTGTATTATCAGCAATCCAGGGAATTGCATCACTTGGACTTTCTGTATAATCGAAGCTAACCAATCCTTTTCTCTTACCGTATTTAAAAACAGAAGTATCAATTTTAATTCCGTTATTTTTAAGTGCCGAAATTATATTACCGGATGGCATCATAGCCCAATTGGCCGCCCGGAAAATATTGCAGCGATATTCTTTATCAACTTCAGTCAAAGTGTTTTCAAGGAATTTCTTTGTTATGCTAACTATTTCATTTATTCTTTCATATGAAAGGTTTGCCAGGTTATAATCATCCCAGCATTTTTTCCATTTCCCGTTTTCAAACCTAGCACTAAAATACGATGAATGAATATGCAGCTGAACATCGTGTCCTCTCTTAATTGCTTCCTGTAATTGTTTAACAATACTTAAATAGCCATAATCATCCTTACCAAAATTCTCAAAGTACTCCTTAAATTTTAATATTTCTGCGACATCTGCCATGATCGTAAGCTTTGCGCCATACTCATCAAGAAAGTCCATTAATCTATTAGTCGGGTCAACCATAAGTTCAATCGGATTCCCCTCACCATTTCCATGTATTTCATAATCAAGGGTAAAAAGTATTTTTATCATTTTAATTCTTAAGAAGAAGTTAATTGGTCTAGTTAATTATAATGTTCGTAATTTCTATTAATTATTTTTCAATTCAATAAAAGTAATATAAATGAATCTGATTATTATTTCCCTATCTCATTCATTAAATCCATTATTGAATTAGTTATAAACATTAAGGTTTGTTTGCTGTGATGAATGTCCGCATCATTTCTTATGCGTTTTTCTATTCTAATTTTATTTTTAACGTCATCCTTATTTCTTATCAAGACCAGCCTGCCCGCTTCCGATAAATACTTATCTACCGATCCTATTTCACTTCCAAAGATACTATACGCAGGAACCTTTAAAGCAGCGGCTTCTCTAATCATAGTTCCGCCACCACTAATTACAAGGTCAGAATACCATATTAAATTTAAACCATTGACTGCAATTTCAGGAATTATAACTTTTCCTGATTTTATATCAGATTTCCATTCATTGTAAATTTCTTTTTTTTGATCAATTGTTCTGGGTGTAATAACAATTTGTGTATTCAGAAGCACGGATATATAATTAATTGTCTCATAAAAAAGATCCTTGCTCTTTTCCACATAATAATGAGCTGAAAAAGCGGGAGGCCTTATCGTTACTATTACTTTTTCCATTTCAAGCTTTAGCTTGTCAACAATTCCAGGATCGGGAAGAAATTTATGGATATAAACATCTTCCTTAATACCAGGGTATTTGATAATCT
Source organism: uncultured Ignavibacteriaceae bacterium (assembly GCA_964412105.1). Classification (GTDB taxonomy): domain Bacteria; phylum Bacteroidota; class Ignavibacteria; order Ignavibacteriales; family Ignavibacteriaceae; genus JAKAGZ01. Next base: position 5,065 of record CAYPNM010000007.1, read on the forward strand.
TTTCCGCATTAAGATGAATTTTACTGTCAGGGATAACATCAGGCAATAATTTGAAATTGGGTCTAAAAAATGGTAATCCCCGTGCTAATTCATAATCGAATGCCATTGCGCTTTTTATTCTGAGTAATTTAGCTGTAAATATTTGTGAACGGGAACCGTGCGATAAAGCTAACAGCGGCCTTCTTTTCATTACGATTGTGGCCAATTTAAACGATCTGGTTAATAGTCCTAATATTTTAAGATATTTATTCTTTCCAAAATGTTTTCCAACTTTTATATATTTTATTTTAAATAGTTCAGCAAGTTGAATTACTTGCGCATAGTCCCTCGCAGTAGTTAAGACCTCAATACCTTTATCTTGGAGTTCTTTTATTATAGGATCAAAGAACAATACGTGAGGAGAATTATCTAAATCTATCCATACAATTCTCTGTTTTATATCAGTCATTAAAAGCCCTTAGAAATTATAGTGTAAATCGAAAATTTATTTTTAATCTGTAATTTTGATACCATAGTTTGCAAACAACCCATCTGTCAAAGAATCAATTTGTCTTAAGAGCTAATATTTTGCATATTCTTTCAGCTGCTTTGCCATCCCATAATTCAGGTATGGAACCAGTTTTCTTTTTACCTTTAATTACCTTAATCACTGCTTTTTCGGCTTTTGCAAATTCTTCCCCAATAAGTTGATTTGTCCCTTCACGGACCGTTGATGGACGTTCAGTTGAAGCTCTTAAAGTAATACATTGTGTGCCAAGATATGTACTTTCCTCCTGTATTCCGCCAGAATCGGTTAAAATCAGTTCTGATTTTTCAAGTAGATGAATAAAATCAATATAGCCTATCGGCTCAGTCAACAGTATATTTTCATTCAATTTATCAAGTAATCCAAACTTTCCTAAATTTTTTCGAGTTCTAGGATGAATAGGAAAAGCAATTTTCCTAAGTAATGACAATGAATTAAGCATTTTCACCAAACCACTAAGTCTTTGTTCAGAATCCACATTACTTGGACGATGCATTGTCACGAGAATAAATTTTCCTTTATTTAAACCAAGTTCCTCAAGAATTTTTGAAGATTTAGCAAGTGGCAAAATGCTGACTAAGCTATCTATCATACAATTGCCAACGAAGAATATCTTTTCCTTACTAATACCCTCCTTTCTTAAATTTACCATCCCACTTTTTTCAGTAACGAACAAATAATCTGAGATTGCATCTGTTAAAATTCTATTAATCTCTTCCGGCATATTGCGATCATAACTTCGTAATCCCGCCTCAATGTGAGCTACCTTTATATGAAGCTTTTGGGCGGTAAGTGCGCAAGCAATAGTAGAATTAACGTCTCCCACAACAATAATCAGATCGGGTTTCTCAGAATGCACCAATTTTTCAAATTCGATCATAATTTTTCCCGTTTGTTCTGCGTGTGAACCACTTCCTACACCCAAAAAAAAATCAGGAGCTGGTAGTCCAAGCTGTTTAAAGAATATATCCGACATATTTGCATCATAATGCTGACCTGTATGACAGATCAGATGCATTATGTTTTTTTTATATCTTTGAAACACTTTATGTATGGGCGCAACCTTCATGAAGTTTGGTCTTGCTCCGACGACTGTTATTATTTTCATTTTCACCTTAATTGATATACCGAATACGGGTTTTATTAAATTTATGTATGATATGCTTTCTGAATATTGAACTAAATAGACAATTTATTATTTTGCAGGTCTATTTCCGTTTTCATTTAGAAATCCATAACAATTATTATACAACTTCCACCTCCTGTCTCCGGAGCCGCGCAAATAAAATCAGATATGAAATAATAAACATTACTCCAAGAAAATTGCCAACATTAAACAAAACAGACTCCTGCAAACTGATTATTAATGCCGCAATAATAAACCATTTCCAGGGAGATGGAGAATTCAATTTGCGTAGGTTAACAAAGTACCTTACAGTCATAATAACAAATATGCCAAGCCCTATAAAACCAAGTTCGTTGGTTATATCTATATAAGCATTATGTGATTCGTTAGGCAACCAGATAAACACTGAGTTTATATGTTCAAGATATTGAGAAGGAGGATTAACGCCCCAAAATGCACGAAAACCAGTGCCCAAAAAAGGATGATGAGAAATGCTTATGAGCATAGCTGTCCACAGGTCAGTCCTGCCTGAAAATGACGGGTCCTTTCCTATAGTTTCAGTAAATGTACCAATTATCTCAGGGGAAATAATGATAAAAGATACAATCATTATTACGCTAAATAAAAAAATAATTACCGAAGCAGCACGACCTAGACCAAGCGGTTTAAATAATTCATCAATTGAAAATAGCGCACCCATAATCCCTATTAAAAAGAAAGTTGAAATTGAAGTCGCACTTCTGGAACCGACTAAAAGAGCTAGAGAAAATAGGATAGCCATAGATGCAATAAATTTTGCAAATCCTTTCTCCATTTTATAAATATAATAACTCAATATTATACAAACCAAAGCCCACTGACCGAGAGTATTCTTGGTATAAGAAAATCCCCTCCAGGTATGAAATTTTGGGTCTTTAGCCCCAGGTATTGCAAGACAAACAGCGACTGAAAGAAATACATATAAATACAAAACAGGTTTTACAAATTTAAGTATCTCATCGGTAGAAGACGTATGCACAAGCAAAGATAACATAACCGTAAATAATGTAAGGGTCAAAAATAATCGTTTGGCAGTATCAACTGGACTAAGCGACCAGAATGTGCTAAAAAAACACCAGACTAAAAATATGGTAAAAACCTTTTCCCTTTTAATAATGGCTATAGCGTCAAGACGTCTCACAAAAAGTGAAATTAAGGATGCAAGAAATAAAATGGTATAAACTACCTGATTAATAATGTTCCCACCCCCTCCATAATCACTATCTCCCTTTGATTGGAAAGGCAGGGAAGTGCCAAAAAATCCAAAAAACAAATAAACCACAAATATAATTATGGCTATTTGGAAGTAAATATTTCTTTGAACTTTACCTTCCACTGGCAAAACAAAACTGTATTATTGAAAGAATACCAGAATTTAACATTAATCTAATTATTTAAAATTTTCTTACGCTTTTAACTTTGGGCTGATTTCTAAAGTATCACAATTTGATAACTCTATTAACGTTTCCCATCGCAATTCACTAATTTAATACTATTATGTTTTCAACTGCTGATAAATTTCCTTCATCGATAAGCCTATATTTGTCCAAGAAAATTTTGTATCATTCAAATTTCTGGCATAGGAACACATTTTGTTAATATTACCAGGGTTAGAATAAAAGCGAACGATCGCTTCGGCTACTCCAACGGAATCATTGCTGTTCGTGACAAATCCGCTTTTCCCATCCTCAATAAACTCTTCAAAATCGCCTACTCGTGTTCCAATAATTGCCCGTCCGAATGAATAAGCCAGATGTAAAACACCACTGTGCGAAATTATTCTATATGGTAATATTAAAACATCACTTGCTAGAAAATAAACTGCCACTTTTTCACGCGGTATAAACTCAGAATGATAAATTACTCTAACTTCCTTTGGTAATTCTGAAATTATTTTATTATATCTCCCGGCTAATTTTTCAGACTGCATGGCACCGGCTATTATGAGAGTTAGATTACCAACCGTTTTTGATGCTATTACTGTCGCCTCTAATAGGATATCCAAACCTTTATACTCTTTTATAAAACCAAAGAACAGCATCACCTTTTCATTGCTATTTAGCTCAAAATATTTCCTCGCTTCATCCTTTGTTAATAATTTATCAGGAACATAATGATTGAAATTACCATGGGGAACTATTCTAATCTTTTCAGGATTTAACGAGACTTTTTCCAGTAACATTCCCTTATTCTTACCTGAATGAACTATTAGAATATTTGCTGATTTATATAAAATAATATTTAACAGATTATTAATTTTGCTTTTATTAAGCGGGGATACATCGTGTACTGTATATACTAATTTTTTACCTACCAGTCTTAAGAACAGAAAAAAGAAACTTTCTGCTTCTATTCTTCTAAGAAACTGAAAGTGAATGACATCAAATTTGTTTTTCTTAATATATTTATATAATCTTATTAAATAATTAATGTATTTTAATAACTTGTCAGATTTACTTACAGATGGGTCCTTAGTAGGAGATAGTTTAATAAGAGGAAAATCTATCTTAAAACCAATCTGTCGGTCTTCAGGTACAACAAGATTTATATCTATTCCCACAGTTTTTAACCCGGAGCAAAGATAAAATGTATAATCATTTCCGACAGCAGAATCCACCATACAGATTTTCATATTACCATTATTTATATTCAAATTATTATGCACAGTCTATAAGAGTTTACCTTTCACCAGATTAAAATCCCTAATACTTTTAATAAAAAATTTAATTCCTTTCTTCATTTCATCACTTATAAACCACCCAAGGATTAAAGATGTTACAAACAATACAGCATTCAACAAAATTGAAAATTCACCTGTAATTAATAAAGAGATCGGTAGAAGCAAAAATAGTACAGCTGGTTTTAGGAAACTATTAATTCTTGGATTAATTTCATATTTCACAGAATATAAGTAAAACAGGACAGTTGAAAGTATATTCTTGGCAAGTGATGCAAATACTGCCCCTACATAACCATATATTGGAATAAACAAAAAACAAAGTCCAATGCCAGCAACACTTCCAAATGTGTTGACGGTTGCAGGTACGGATGGATATCCGGCGGGAACAAATGGATTGCCCAGCAAACTTGCAAGTTCCTTTATGAAAAAATTTAGAACGAGAAGTGCAAAAGCTATGGAAACCTCAGTATATCTGGCTGAGAATAGTAATGTCACCAATTCGTTTCTGAAACAAAAAGAAAAAACTACGGCAAGCGCTACTGTAATAGAAAAAATGGCCATCGATTTTTCAACCAATTTTACGGCATTTTTTTTATCACCATCTGCAAAAAGTTTAACTAGGTTTGGAAAATATACAATTAAAAATGAGGAGAATACCTTAGCAAATGCCGTGGGCAGCTTATTTGCCACACTAAAATTTGCTATGCTTGCCGGATTGAGATATGCTCCAATAACAAGTATGTTTATCCTCCCATTAAAGAACACAACCAGATTATTTGCATAAAGTGGTGTACTGAATTTAATTATTCGTCTAAATGTACCTACAGTGGGTCTAACCTTTATATACTTTCCAAACGGAATAACCAAAATTTGATGAAGCAATGGTTGTGCGGTGGCCAGAATTTCAATAATCAAAAGATACTTAATATTTAATTTTGTCAGCAATATAAAGATAAATATGATTGCTGCCCTGAATACTGAGGATGCTACATTCACAATTGAGTACTGCTTAAATAGATTTAAGCCTTGCATCAACTTGTAAAACAGATCGCGAAAATTAGCAAGTATAAATATTGCCGCTATGTACCAAATATATTGGTAAATCCTATCATCAAAAAAATGTAAAATATATCGGCCGGTAAAAATAAATACTGCACCAAATAATATACAGCCTAACATTCTTAATAGTAAAACCGGGATTAGAACATCACGACTTTCCTGATCGTTATCACTCGCTATTGATTTGACCATAGTAAGCTCAAGACCTAATCCACCAAAGATATTGAACATATTTACAATTACAATTATCAGAAAATATATACCAAGATCATCCTTAGATACATAGCGGGTCATTATCATTATTGTCAAGAATTGAAAAAACATTCCTGATACTGTTCCAATGGATGTAGCTGCTGTACCTTTTAATATATTTCTTTTTAGTTTTTTATCCATTATTTATCATAAATTACTTATCATTTCCTAACCCTTAAAGAATTTCAATTCACATAATTGTTTTGATATTAAGAACCAACTAATATTTTTAACTTTTTAAGTGGTTACATCAATATGTCCAAATTGATTTCTTACCAAGCATTCTGTTCATTTGTTGTTTTCTTATATATTTTATTAATTCCTTGTCAATCGGACGGGGCTTTCGTTTGAACAAGCATGAAAAATAACCCCACAATAAACCAAAACTTGTAGTTTTATAATGTCTAAATAATATTATGTAGAAGGCTTTTAATATTATGAATAAGGGATGATAACCAGCATTATACTTCGCTATGCCAACATTTATACCTCCTTTAAAAGGACCATTGGCATTTTGTGTTTTTTTTAGATGAGTAATCTTCAGTTCAGGAAAACTCCAGGTTTTCCATCCCAGCTTATTTGCTTTAAGTTCATCAATAGCATCCCATCCCAAACAACTCTCAAGCTTACCTATATCTTTAAAACATCCGGTCCTGTAAGTCTTTATAGGCCCTCTGGTATGAAAACGGGGATGTTGTTCTTCAAATATTTTCCCGTCTCTGATAATAAAACAAACCCCGCTTGCTATTCCCAAATTATCATCATTTTCAAATTTTCCAATTAATTCATGGAAATAAGACGGACCGAATTCCAGATCTCCATCCATTCTTACTACGAAGTCATAATCATCTATATTAAGTTTTTGCAATCCTATTCCAATTACAGACTCACCACCGGGTTTCCTGCTTTTATTAGGTTCTCTATATATTCCCTCAATCCAACTATATTCTTTTTCCAGATTTTTAATAATTTCTGAGGTCCCGTCAGTAGATCCGTCATCTATAATTATCCATTTTTGAGGTTTTAGTTCCTGGCCTAGTATTGACTTAACTGTTTTGGGAAAATAATTAATTTCATCCTTTACGGGTGTAACAATTGCAAATTTTTTCATTCAATTTTTATAATTACTCTTAAACAAACCACAACAAGTTAAAATATCTTTACCTAATATTAGTTTAATAAATATTTCCATATAGAGATTCTTTCCATTAAAATTTTATTCATTTAACCAATCTGAATCCATGTTATAGAAAGGTAAATTAAAAGGCTCTACAAAATTACGAACCTGATTGATTTCATCCGGTGTCAATTTTTTCTTCCACTTATTAATCTGATTTTTGGTCACTCTGTAAGTGGAGAAAGCACCCGGCTTTTCTTTACTCGTAGACTGATTAATATATTTTTGAACTTTGTCCGTCCAATCCAGGTTAAAATGATCAAATAGATCACGAAAACTTCTGCCAGGATCAATACAAAGGTCTTCATAATATGCTATCTTCCATTCCGGGTACTTTGGAATTAAATCAGCAATTACCCTGTTACGGGCAGCCCATACTGCGCCATAAATTTCATAAGGAGTTTTTGCCTTTTCCAGAACTGGTACATATGCTTTAAGATGGTCTTCTATCAGGTCTGGTTGTTTTAAGATCTCATCTATAACTCTTTCCACCGGAGTATTTTTATTTATTTCAGATAAAGCAACGGCACAGGGATGTCTAATTATAAATAGAATTTCAGGTTTGAATCGTTTATATACCCATTCAAGCGACATTAAGGGAGCTACTCCTTTTACTACTACTCTATAACCGGGGAAAAACCTACGGTAAAATTGCTTTAATAAATATCTTCTATTAGTAAGCAATCCTTTAAAAGCATTATCAAGACAAGCTTCAAAATACGGATCGCCTTTATCAGGACGGGCATACCTAAACCAATGAGAATGATCACCTTCTTTAACCACTTTGGGATTGCAGGGCTCGTGATAGCATATTGCACCAGGCGCTTGTTTAAAAGTATCCCCAACCCACGTAGTACCACTACGACCATGTCCCACAATAAAAATGGGCCTTTTCCCCATCTGTAAGTGTGATAATATATAATTCAAAACTTTTATCATAGAGATTTTTTTCCAGGTATACTAATCAGTACTATGGAGCAGATTGTCTTTTATCAAATTCGAATTTAACAGCATATCCATTTCTAGAGCAAGTTTACCGGGTAAAATGTTCAAGAATTGTCCGGCATATTTATCTTTAACATATTTTAGCATATTTATGTATTGCTCCACTGGAAATTCTTCCTGTGCTTCTTTACCTTCAAAACACAAATAGTCAGGATGTACGTTTACTAATGCCATTCCACCTCTTTCAGCAATCCAGTCAAGTTTTTGTGTCCAAATATCAATATTCTTTTCTTTCATTAATATGAAGAGCGTAAAATCCTGAACAAGAGTATAAGGAAATTCCCAGTATGCGTGACTACCATCCTTTTTAACCACAAGAAAAGGATATATAGTCTTCATACCATCTGCCTGAGGTTCAAAAGGATCGGTATCGAACGTGGAAAGATCATATTTGATATTAAGATCATGAATCCACTCCAGGTTATGATGCATAGCAGGGGCTCTAAAACCTGTTGCATTCCATTGTTTAATATATTCATTTATTTTCTTGGATCTTTCATCAAATATTTTTTTACTTAAAAATAACTTGCCATCATGGTTCAGTCCGTGCACACCCACTTCAAATCCCTGCTCTACAAGTTCATTCCTGAGTTCAGCTGAAACGTTATATCTTTCAGGGACAAAATTAAAAGATGATACAAACCCTAATTCTTTTTCCAACAAAGCTAATTTTAAGCATTTATCGTGCCCACCTTGTAATTCAACATCGTGTGTTAGTATAAAAGCAAATTTCTTACCATCAGGCCAACCTCTCCAATTTACCGGCTTTGCTTCTGAAGATCTGAAGATTGGCCAAATATCTTTGTATTTTATACGTTGATTTCTAACGAGATTTCTCCTTAGAAGAATCTGAAATGATCTCGGTATCAGCGGCTTTAAGAGATAAAATAACTTTTTAATCATAAGTATTTAAAAATTTGTGTCCCGATTATAGAAGTTACTTTTAAAGGAAGTAAATCCCACAGATTTTTAAGAAGCCCTTCTTTTATTCCTGAATCAATATCATCTTCATTATTACTTTCAAAACCAGGAAAATAATAATGGTACATATTTAGTTTTTTTGATGACCATTTCTCTTTGTAAGCCGCTAATCCTTCCTGTCCTCTTGTAACTTCTCCCCAATCATAAATTTCAAATCCCTTCTTTTGTGCTTCATGAATTACGGTCCAATGGATTAAGTCGTTCGGTCTCAATTCAAAATCATTTCTGTTACTTCCGTTGAAAGCATAAACTACTATTTTATTAAAAGTAAAATAAATGCTACCAGCAATTATTCTTCGCTTTCCATTGTCCTCTAATTCTGCCAGAACTAATTGCATTAGGCCCTTAGGTCCTAGGTTTTTCAAAAGACTTTTAAAAAAATGCAATGATCTTGGTGGTGTCGTATGAAATTTCATGGTGTCGAGATACAAATTATACCATTCCAATAGATCATTTTCGGCATCCGCATACCTAATCATTACTCCATTTTTTAAAGCTTTATTAACCCCCCACTTTATTTTTGTATGATTCTTTGAGTTACCAAATCTTAATTCTTCAGGATATTTTGGTATATCGGTAAAATAAAATTCACGCCAATAGTACTTAGTTAAAGCTGATATTCGTTCATTTAGACCATCATTAAAAGATTTGATCTGCAATCGATATTGTGAATTTTCATTACTTATTTCAATCGCTTTACTAAGCAACATATCAGCCACTTTACTGTTTGAGGCAACCGGTCCTCCAACCGGCGTTCTAGGTAAAGAAGATATTCGTTTTGTACCAGGGCCTCCACCAAGTCCTAGTGGAACACCTCTTGTAAATTGAAGCGGTAAAATACCTACTAACTGTTCGCTATCATCCAGGGATACAAGTTTTATAATTTTTTGATTTGTTTCCTCTTCAAGAACTTTAAACCATGCCGGATGATAATAAATGGAACACTCAGCGTTTCTCAGAATAAATTCAATCCATTTCTCATCAAAGCTGGTTTCCACTTCTTTTACGATATATGATTGTTCCTTTGAAATATTAATTACCTCGGTTTTCAAATAACCATAAAACCATATAAACGCTATTAATTCTTGATCTCGTTGGCATTCCCAAACAACGATTTAATGCCATAGAGTACAGCCATTTTCAACTCTATAAGAAAAGGCAACGGATCTTTTAATGAGCAAACCGCATAAAATTTTTTCCCTTTCATAGATTTTAACCATTCCCAAATACTTAGATTACCAGTTTTCCAATAATTATAAGCAGATTGTAAATCTGTTCTTAAATGAATCCACTTAATACCTTTATAAGTTTGCACTCTGGTATCCGGTAACGGTAATCCAAGACAATCGCAATACATAGTATAAATCAAATCCACTCCACAAGCTTCAGCTAACGCTGATCGTCCGGTGGGTCTTCCAATATTTGGTTCAATTATATAATAATTGCCATTCCTGATATCCTTTTTAATTTCTACATATCCTAATCCTATATAATTGACTTTCCTAAATAAATCGGTTGTTACATCAAGAACCGTTTTATCAATTATATCTATACCGAGACTCGTGTTCCCGGTAATAATTGGCCATTGTCTTAACTTTTTTGCAGTAAAATCAACAAGTGATTCAGAGTTTTTATTATAATAACTGTTACAAGAATAAAGAGTTGTATCATCTCCTTCAATCCATTCCTGCAACATCAATGTTTCACTCCAATTGCATACCTGATCATACATCTTCAAAAATTTATCAATGGTTAAAACTTTAAAGGCTTTTAATTTTGTGTTTTCTTCCCATTTGACACTTTTCATATGAGGTTTAAGAACGCAGGGAAAGGTCAATTCATTACCAGCATTTTCAGCATCTTTTCTATTTTTAAGCAAAAGGAATTTTGCAACCGGTAAGTTATTTGTTTTGGCAAAATCATAAAAACGAGGTTTATTCATTAATAATTCTACAGTTTCTTTTGCAGGGAGAGAAATGTGAAAGTATGGTTCAAGTTTTTCTCTGTTTTGTGAAACGAGTAATACACTATTATCCTGACAGGGATAGAGAACAGCTTTCTGGTCTAATTGCTTTCCAAGCTTGGTAAGATTTTCAATTAATTCCTCAGTCATCCTCCCACTTGGGATAACTTTTTCACAGGCATTTGTTTTGGCACAAAAATGATCGAGGTTTTCTGCCATACCAATAACAGGTATACCTCTATCAGCCAAAATTTTGGCTGTTTGTAAACCCGTTAGGTAATCCATATTAATTAAAACCGCATAAGGTTTTTTATTATCTAAACTTTTTCCCAATTTTTAATTCCATTATTACATTTATCACGATTCAGCAATTAAGCTAACTGCTTTTTACCATTTAAGAATTCCTTTGATATATTATATACCTCGGAAAAAACCTTGTCAATTGGCTGAGTTGTATCAACAATAATAAAATTCTTTAATTCCTTACCCACTTTCATAAAATTTTCACTTCTCATTTTCAAATATTCAATGTTTCCTTCGCCTTTTCTTTTTAGCAAAATCTCAGGCGGCGCATTTAGAAAAAATACCAAATCAGGTTTGCTGTACATATTATTAAGCAGCCACCAATGTATTTTAGATGTTAATCTTTGTCTCTTTGCTTCCTCACCAAAATGGCCCGTGGATGCATCGAAGAGAAAATGTCTATCGAATAGAACTACATATCCCGTAAATTGAAAGAACCAAGAGAAAAACTGTCTATACCAGGCTTCAGCCATTCTATTGGTCAGTCTGACAAAAGCTCCTAGTTTGCCCCTTTTATCTATAGTCCGGTCTTCTTCAATATCATGTAACGAAATATTTTTTAACTTAACGTTTTTCAAATTCTTATTCTTCTTTTTATATTTTAACAATTTTAAATAAAAAATGAGCCTTGAAGTTGGTAGTGCATGATTACTTGATTCAATATTTAATCCCATATATAGATACTTCATTTTTGCAGGAGGTGATTCAAGAAGCATTTTTGCTATCGTCGTTTTCCCAGAGCCATCGGCACCAATTAGTGCTATAGTTGCCATTTTACTTTTTTGATATTAATTAATTTTATTTTTATCAGAAAATATCGGTTCCATTGCGTTAAATAACTTCTCAAATGATACTGGATATGCATGCAACACCTTGTAAACATCAATACCAGATATTGCTGATGGCAAAAGGTTGTTATAAATTTTGCCCACATTTTCAAGAAAATCATTCTTAACATCTGGAAATGCAAATTTGAATTTACTATAAAAATTATAAAAGTAATCCAACTCATATAAGTTAGATGTAATCATCATATCTGCAACATCGTTTTTATTATATTTAGTCACCTTGATATCATCTTTGTTATGACTCATAATAATTACTAATTTATTCAAATTAGTCGGAGCCCATTGTACTTTACCGTTAAAAATTACTTCTGGTTCTAATCGAACGTTTAGCAATTTCTTAAAAACCGGCAATGCTTTCCCCATCAATTTGATAATTGAATTATTTTTTAGAAAACCTTTATTGAAGGCTTTGTATATATTATCAATAAAGTGAATTGTTGCAAATAAAATCTTCTTTGTAATATCTAGTGGAGGTATTAATTCCCCAATTTCGGGTAATTGCCATTCCCATACGGAAACTGGAACGGGAATCCCAAACATTTTTTTCCCATCAGAAGATATTATAACAGTCTCATCTCCAACAAACCTTGCACCTTTTTTCATGAAACTAAAAAGTGATTCGGACTTACCACCTTTAGACCAACCTATAACAAGTGTACCTATATCATTAAATAAGAAGGCGGAAGCGTGGATAGGCAAATATTTTTTTTTAAGAAAGGTTAAGCTGATTATACGGTTAAGTAAAGGTATTTCTTCAATACCCTGTTCACAAACCAATTCACATTTATCTCCAATTTGCTCAAAAGGTATTTTGGCTTTTAAAGATGAGCGTCCATTAGATAAAATATAGAAACCATCATCATTAAAGCCTGCTTCTCCCACTCCGATATATGAAATACCTCCTAACTGCCAATCCTTTCGAAAGTGAATTATAATGTCAGGTTCTCTATTTAACTCGCTCCTAAATCTATTATATAATCTGGAAATATTTTTAATATCGTTTTCAGCAGGATTAACAAGCCTTATTCCAACTATGCCATATAGATCATAATCTATTGTTCTATTTTCAGATATTATCTCTTCCATTAATACAATAATCTTTATGAATATTTATTAGCTCACTTTAGGCAATAGAAAATGAATAAATTTTAATATCAACACAATTAAAATTAAATAATTACCTTTATAAAAATTCGGGCATAAAGACTTAATACGAGTTAAAAATTGTTGTTATTATGGAAGATATACTTTCTCAGCATTCTTAAGTTCATCAGCATTTTGCAAACGAAAAATCTCTTTCACCGGGACAATCTCCTTTTCTACCGATGTAAGTGACTTATCATTATATATTTTCGATGCGGTAAGCTGCATTGCTTTAATACTACTTCGCATTAAATGATTTGCCCATATAATAAGACTAACCCCACATTTTTGAAACTCTTCTGTAGGTGTACTATGGTACATTGTAGGAACGATTACAACCGGACAAGTATCTTTCCATTCTTTCATAAAATCAAAGATATCTTCAGCAGTATCTTTTTTGCTATGAACAAGAAGAGCATCTGCCCCTGCTTTATTGTACGCCTCAGCTCTTTTTAAAGCTTCAGACAATCCCCAACCGGCAATAAATGCTTCAATCCTGGCCACAACGCAAAAATCCGGGTCCACTTGCGTGTCTTTAGCAGCTTTAATCTTACCTGAGAACTCATCAATCTTTGCTAATTCCTGAGCTTCACCGTTAATAAAGGAATTAGTTTTAGGAAATAGTTTATCTTCAATACACATTGCAGCTATTTTTCTTTGCTCAAGCTTTTTAACAAGCCTCCTTACATTATTAAAATTCCCATAACCTGTGTCCGCATCCAATAATATTGGAATATTTGTGGCATCACTCATAAACTCTATAACTTCCAGTACCTGTGTCCAACTAGCCTCATTATTATCTCTAACACCAAGAGCTGCCGAAATTGCAAGCCCACTACCCCAAATTCCCTTAAAGCCCGCTTCTTCAACTATCTTTGCACTCATTCCATTATGTGCTTCAAGTATAAATTCCAATTGATTGGAGGTTAGCATTTGTTTGAATTGTGTAGATTTTGATACCATTGTTTTTCTCCCGTCAGGAATTTATTTCTGATAATTTTATAATTTCTATTTATTTATTAGCCGTTGCTGTAATTTCAATATGAGAATTCAATTTTTTATCAAAATATTCTACGATTTCTAAAACCCTTTCGCCTATCTCCCGCTGTGAGTCAATAGTTTGAGCACCCATATGAGTAGTTAAAACCACATTTTGTAACGATGCAAATGGAGAAATTTTACCCTCACCTTCGTTTTCATGCACATCTAAGCCTGCTCCTCTCAATCTCCCGCTACTTGTCAGCTCTTCTAAAAGGTCTTTTTCATTAACGACTCCACCACGTGCAAGATTCATTAAGTACGAGCCTTGTTTCATCTTACTCAATACTTTCTTATCAATTAAATTTCTCGTACTTTCACTCAAAGGAACATGTATGCTAAGATAATCTGCTTTAGTAATAACTTCTTCAAATGAGGTTAATCTAATTCCCTTTGAAGCCAAATAATCCTCATTTTCCTTGGTGTAACACTCATTATCAACACATCCTAATACCGTCATTCCCCAAGCCGAACCCATTTCACCTACAAGCGAACCAATGTTACCCGCACCAACAATACCAAGAACCTTGCCTCTTAAAAGATAACCAGTTGCCTTGCCCTTTACCCAGTGTCCTTTTCTCCATTCGCCGTCTACATAAAGCAAATTTCGAGACAGTGCTAACATAAAGGCAAAGCTTAGTTCCGCAACTGCTTTTGCTCCTGGTTCTGGAATACGCTTTAGTTCAAGTCCTCTTTTGTTAGCGTAATCAACATCAAGGTTATCCAGACCTGAACCAGCTCGAATTAAAAATTTTAACACCAGTCCCGCCTTCATAACCCGCTCGGAAATTTTAACACCACTTCTAAAGATAAGTAGGTCTCTATCACCCATTTGGGATATTAATTCTTCTTCGGACGCATTAATTGCACAAATAACATTATGTTTCTTTTTTAATTCTTCTATTGCCGGTTTTGAAATTGAGCTAGCGATTAGGATATTCATAATTTTTCCCGTTATGAGGTTTATAAATGCTTATCTTTAAATCTATTACTTTATTTTGCCGCAATTTACGTTCCAAGATAAAAAAATGAAATTTTGAATTAAAATCGATATTCTTGGCTTATAATAATTCTGAGGTGTATCAAAATGATAAATGTTTAAAATATATAACATAAAAGACTAAAAAGTGGTCAATTTGCTAACTATGACCTAGTTGAAATACTTTTCTACCATATAAGAATTCAGACCCATTGCTAATTTAATATTTAACAAACAGATCATTTAGAATTAAATCATTTTCTCCTAAATTTATGACAATAAAATCACATAAATTTTTTAACAACTTTCATCTGAGAATGATAATTTTATGACCAAATTTAACCTAAAGTCTTCACTTGGATATTTATTTCAGTAGGTTCATCTTCTTAGACAGTACAATATCATTCGCTGTTAATACATAAAAATAAACTCCACTCGATAGTTTATTTCCATTAAATTTAACCAGATGTTTGCCCTGGCTCTGCTTCTCATTAATTAGAGTAGTTACTTCTCTACCCAAAATATCATAAACCTTTAATGATACAAAACCAGCTGTTGGAAGAGAATATTCAATCGTTGAAACCGGATTGAATGGATTGGGATAATTTTGAGATAGGCTTACTGTTGAAGCGATATCATTATATAATTTTACTACAGATGAAAAAGCAATTTTTCCATCTGTATCTTGTTGTTTCAGTCTGTAATAAATTGTTCCATCTGGAATGGATTTATCAATATATGAATAATATTTGGGTGCATTGCTATTTCCATTTCCATGAACAAATCCAATTTCGTCCCACGAAACATTATCTTTAGATCTTTGAATTTCAAATCCGTAGTTATTTACTTCAGTTGCAGTTTCCCAATAAAGTTCAGTATTACCCTCCTTGATCTTTCCAGTAAAAGATACTAATTCAACCGGCACAGTATGATCGATAAAATTAAAAGTGGCATAAACAGGTAGGTGATCTGATGCAGTTTGTTCATCTGCATCGGGACTTGGATTACCTAATACTGTATAAGAGCCAGTATTATATTTAATATCATAATTACCTTGCCAGATGTTTTGGGATATTAAAATAAAATCAAATCGGGTGTATAAACCAGTAGATCTAAAAGATCTGGAACTACTCCAATATCCTTGCCCCCAGGATCCAAATACTGTAGGTGGATTGTTTTTAGGATCATAAAAATAACCATTCAAACCACCCGAAGGATAGTATAGCAAATTTTTATAAGCAAGTTCATCAGCATTGTCAACATTAAAATCTCCTAACACGATATAATCATCGGTAGAAGCAGCATTATTTGCAATATATGAAAGCAAATAGCTGATTTCGTTCGCTCGTGCCGTATCAGCGTCCCCTGTAAAGCCAACGTGACCGCTTGACATCAAATGCGCAGCGTAAATTACTATAGTGCTACCGCCATTCTGCGTAATTGTAAATTTATTTATGTCTCGATATTGTTCAGACGGTGTTGAATTTGAATCAAGGTATGAAGGAATGGGTATGTTGCTGAAACTGCCGCTATCAAATTTGGTGGTTTTATAATATAAGCAATTGCTATTCGGGCTAATGGTATCATTATTGGGAATAAATGTCCCCTTTGAATATGTTGCAGAGTCATAATTAAGCACGTAATTCAAAAAGGCATCAGAATTATTATTATTAATTTCTATTGCAATAAAAATATCGGGATTAATACTATTGATAACATTTCGCATATTCGAAATTCGAGTTGGAGTCGTTGCTGTCCAAACATTACCATTATCGCTAGTGTTATAAGTCATTATTGTTATAGGAATTTGGCCGAAAATAACCACTGGAAAAAACAACAATAACACCAAAAACAAATAATTTATCTTTATTGATATTTTATTCATTATCATAACATTTTATAAATTAATTACTTTAGAGCAAAATTGTAAAAAACATGACATAAATTTAAAGAAAATTACTTTTTATCCAAGCTTTAAACCGATCCCACATTTCTTATATATTAAGATTATTGCAGCACACTAATCTATTTAGAAAGTTTAGTTACATAGCTTAAATATACTACTGTAAAATATACTATTTTAATTTTTGCTTTCGACATTAAAACTTCTACTATAGTTCTTCCAATAATTATAAATACTTAGTACTAATAAACTGCATCTTTCGCATATATTATTTTTGAGGTTGATGTTGATATTTGATGTTTAAAATAGTTCTTCCCTAGCTGGATAACTAGGGAAGATTATATATTATTATTATTAAATAAAAGTGGATTAGCAAATTTCAATAGTCTGATACTATAGAATATGAAAAATCAGTAGTACCAATAACTATTTACTAATCAACAAATATTTCTTCTCTTTCTTTTATCATACATTCCAATAAGTCTGATATTTCGCCCCTTAATAAATACTCCGGTGGTCTTTTATTATTTAACAGACAATTTCTAACTTCAGTTGCACTTATTTTAATTTTGAATTTATCCTGATGCTGACAACTAGCTGTTACAGATCCACAAGCACTGCAATAATAGGCCGTTTCAAAGAATAGGGGTTTAATTCCAATATCGCCGATTTCATCAAATATTTCCTGAGACGCATTTGGAAGATAGAAGTTACCAACACCAGTGTGATCACGACCTATTATAAAATGGGAGCAGCCAAAGTTTTTGCGACATAAAGCTGTAAACACTGCCTCACGTGGTCCACTGTATCTCGAATAGGTGCTGAATGCGCCCAATAAGACCCTGAAGGGATCATAAAAGCCTTTTGAGATAATTTTTTCATAGCTCTCTAAAATAGCCTTTGAAATGAAGTCACCTTTCTTTTTCGGACCTATTACAGGACTAATTAGCAGGGCATCAGCCTGAACTTTTTCCAGTGCCTCTTTTTGAATAAACTCATGCCCACGATGAACGACATTTCTTGTATGAAATCCAACCACCGTGGCCATGTTCAAATCCCTTAATATCGACCTGATTTGTTGTGGAGTTAGTACATATGGCTTTTGAGGGCCGTTATGCCTGAATTTAAATACATCTCCGCTTATAACATAATCTCCTTTACTATAAAAATATTTTACTCCCGGATGATTACTATCATTTGTGCCAAACCATTTCTTTGAAACTTCACTCATATCCGGAATATTTTCAATATTTTCAACCTCAATTACTCCGATTACTTCGTCTCCTTGCTTCGTAAATAATAGGACCTTATCGTTCACCTTAAATTTAATGTCTTTTTTATGCATCTGGAGCATAATGGGAAGAGTCCAGATAATACCATTTTTTAATTTATTAAATTCTAAAACTGATGACATCTCACTAATATTCATAAATCCGGTTATTGGTGAATATGTGCCGGTCGCTATTTGTTCAACATCTAAAACTAATTGCTCATCTAGGTAAATTCTTGGTAGATTTTTATTTTTAATTTCATTTATATCCTCTTCAATATAATTTTGCACAAGTTTACCACCATGAGGAAGGATCAGACTATTTTCGTAGACATGATTTATAAATTCGTGAATATTTAAATCTGTATGACGGTTGAGATAATTAGTAGTTTCGTCTATTATCCCGGCAGCCATCCTCACAACCTGAACAGGATGGTTTCCAATAGCTGTTTCAGCAGCTAATACAAGTCCCATGGCACCATTAAATAAATTGCTGGTAATATCATTTATTTCAGCTCTATTTGGCTGCAAGCCGGATATCATACTATCTAAAAGATTAGTTGCAACATAAGCAGGTTTATCAAATTTATTAGCAAAATTCATAATATACCGTTGTGTCAGGCCAATCTTTTGCAGGGGAACTTCTTTTGACAAATCTCCTCTATCGATTAATATTGCATCAGATGTTTTTACAATATCCTGCAGATTGTTAAGCGCATTATAGCTTTCAATCTTGCTAATAACAAAAATTGGATAATCAATTTGTTCTCTGATCCAGATAATATCTTCTTTTTTATAAGCAAATGATAGAGCGTAATGTGTTATACCCATTTCTTTCCCTATTTTGAGAGCTTCATAATCCTTATCAGTAAATGCAGGCAAAAATGGCATCCGGTCAATACCTATACCTTTATTACTTCCCACAATTCCCCCTTCTATAACCCGGCCTTGCGTCAGTTTACCTTCTATCTTTATTATTTGTACAATAACCGAATTAAAGTCTATTCTTAGAAGATCTCCAACTTTAAATATTGCTCCAGGGAGGCCGGGATATATAGGCAACCTTTCTCCACTTTCCTTTTCTTTATATTCAACAATTTCAACTAATGAATTCGTTTTTAGTGTGATACTTCCATTTACATATTTTCCTGTTCTTACCTGTGCACCTTCGCTATCAATACAAATAGGCTTTTTTGTCCATAATCTTAGTTTATTTATTATATCTTTCAAATCCTTAATTTCAGTATGCGACAAATTGACCCTAAATAGATCTGTACCCCATCTATCCATTTCTTTAATTGTGTTTTCCTTTAAAGAACTGGGACCGACTGTTGCAATAATTTTGAATATATTATTCATTCATTTATATCCTTTTTACTTAGTAGGTTTCAACCCGTGCAAAAATTTTTTTCATTTATAAATACTGGGCATTATAAGGTGACCACCAAAATATATAACCAAACTTCTGAAAGGGAATTAATGTAAGATGCTCATTTTTTTTGAGATTGTAAAATTGTCCGCAGCTAGAACATAAAAATATATTCCACTTGACAGGTTTGTTCCATTAAATTCGACAGAATGTTTTCCGGCAGTCTGGTATTCATTTTTCAATGTTACAATTTTCCTACCTAATAAATCATATACTATTAAAGATACGTGGCTACTTATTGGCAAAAAGTACTCGATTTTTGTAGTGGGATTGAAAGGATTTGGGTAATTTTGGTATAAGACTACATCCGAAGCAACATTATAATTCAAATTAATCTCTTTGGAATATTCAAATTTGCCGTCAAGATCTTCTTGCTTTAACCTGTAATATAGTGTTCCATTCGGTAATGACTGATCAGTAAATGAATAGTCTTTCGGTGCATTACTGTTTCCACTTCCTGGGACAAAACCAATTTTACTCCAGGTTATTCGATCTGTTGATCTCTGAATTTCAAATCCATAATTATTAACTTCAGTCTCTGTTCTCCATTGTAAATAAACTTTATTATTAACAACTCTTCCTGAGAACGAAGAAAGTTCCACTGGTAATAGCTCATAACTAATATTACCCGTTAGATTATGATAGGCAGTTGTTGTACTGCCCCAATTGCTCGCTGTTGTTAAGGCATTTCTCGTTGTGTATAAATCACCATTAACTGAGCTACTATAGTACCAATTATCATCTACAGAACCGGTAAGTGCAATATTTGCAGACGAAGGTGTATCAAATGGTGCGTTTGAAGATGTTGTCCAGCCTGTCATATCACCCCAGTGAATGCCTGCTATATAATAAGTAGGTGATGGTGATGAACCGGTATATGCTATCAGCTGATTGCTTCCAGATGTTAGATTTGGCAGAGTTCCTGTATAACCATTATCTCCACTATATTGTAAAATCCTATCGCTGGCATCATTATCATCTGTTAAGTTAGCTCCCAACCGAATAAATGTGCCTGCAGGTACGTTGGTCCAGTTTGTAAAGCTTAAATCAAAAACATTTCCCGAGCCAATAGATCCATCTGATTGAATTGCATTACTTGTAATTTTTAAGGTCGTCAAATTCATATTGTAAAGAGTCATAAACTCAATAAAATTGTTGCCACTGCCGTCATTAACTCCTACCTGTGTAAAGACTATACTTCCTGGATAGGGTGGATTAAAATTAGCAGGAACTGCAAAATTATAGTCAGCATAAACCGGAAGATGATCTGATGCGCTATAAAGCGCACTTGCTACTTTCTGGGAAACAGCCTGATTATTTAATCCTGTTGTACCGTATTGTCTAATGCCTAAATTATGATGTAGCCCATCATTACCATATGCTGTATAATTCCCAATAAACGTTACACCCCCGGCATCTACGACAGATTGAGAATTTAATATTAAATCATACCTGTAACGCATATTATCGGTAGAATAAGTTTGATAAATGTAATTAGTAGAGTCAGTATTCCAACTACCAGTAAGAGTTACTGCATCTAAAAAATAACCGGAACCGGAGCCATTATCAGTCAAAGTAGAATAAGCAGCTTCTGTACCATTTGATAAATTAAAATCTCCCGCAGCTATATAAAAAGAATTAACCGGAAGCGAATTAGTTATTGATCTCAACATAACTGCATCTGTATCTCTCGAAGCAGTATTTTGAGATGATAAATGTATTCCATATAGAATAATTTTATCTCCCGTTAAATTATTATATAATTGATATTCATAGGATGGATGATTGGTGTTACCTTGAATTGGTACAACCACCCTGGAGCTTAAAAAAGTGAATTTTGATGGATTATAATAAATAGCATTAACGTCAGATTGTCCACTCGGCACAAATGTTCCCATTTTATAGGTTCCTATCGAGCCTAATACATTGTTCAAAAAATTGATGGCCTGGCCTGATGTAGCATCGTCAATTTCAACTGTACTTATTATATCAGGACTGGGAGTAATTGAAGAAAATATCGTTTGGAAATAAGTATCACGATCACCAGAAGTATAAGTCATTAGATTATAACTTAATAATCTTATTTGTTCAGACTGTGCAATTATGGAAGGATTTATGAATAAAAATATTAACAATAAAGGGACATAATAATGATTCATTATTTTACTTAGTATCCCAAGTAAAGTACTTTTGAATATATTTTCCCTAGCCAATTTCATAATTTACCCCCATTCTAATATTATAAGGTATTTTAACTGAAATTTGTAACTTTAGTAATAATGATGGTAGTTGAATAAAGTGTACTCCCCCTTTTTATTTTTGCTAATTTTTTGGCATGCAGTGTATAGGGGGAAAAGGACATTTTTAATCCATCTAAATGTGCTCAGAAACAAATTATTTAAATTGAAAGATATCCAATTATTTTTTTTGTATTGACCTTTTTAATAAAGAATTAATGAATTAAATATCAACCAGCAATGGGGATTTTCCTAAACTATTGCCTGTTCTTCAAGCTATACTTGGTCAATAAATTTTTATACAAAGGGAAAGAAGCAATAGAAACCAAAATCCTATAGTTCCATTTTAGCTCATCTTTCCACTTTTCATCTTCCCTAATTGTGATTTTACCAGTGTCGTGTCTGCTCCTATTACCGGTGAACACATGACCGGGTTTCAAATCCAATGAAACCTTATCGTTTTCTATTTCATAATTTATTTTACAATTTAGCGCTTCCTCTAGGAATTTTAATATTCTTACTGCATTATTTGTAAAATACGTATAAGACAAATAAATTTTATTATTTGTGTTTATTCTTTTCATAGCGTCCAGACTCAGAAGATTCTTAACATTCCATTTAATACTGTGTCCTACAGAACTATATTTCTTTTTACCAAAATTCCTTATATCCTTCTTAATTAGAGAGTTGACAACTCCCCGTGGATCTCTAATAACATATATCGGAAATATATCCACCCTTTTGGATTGTGAAAGGGCAAGCAATCTTACAGGTATTCTGGAGGAATCTACAATAATGCTTCTCCCGCTCTGTTTGGCAATACATTCATATAACTTCTCAGTATGAATTAGATAATGATACAAAAATGTTTGATATGCTTTATCATTCCTATTTTTTAGAAATTTTTTTAATTTAAAATAATTTGTCCATTTTTCAAATTTTGCCAGTTCCTCAGTTATTCTATCTAAATCTTCAGAAGAAAATGAGCTAATATAATTTTCTTTTACTTTCTGCCAAAAATCACAATTATCGAACTTTTTACCACAGCTACATAGTTCGTTTCTTTGTAAGCCTTTTACCCAGAAATCTCTAATTTCACCGACATATATCACCTGTTCTGAAGTTCTTAAACTTCGGCCCAGAATAGTTGCACCACTGAACCAGAATCCTGTTAAGTATACTATCTTAATTTTTTCCATTTAATAAGTAAGGTTTTTTCGGAAAAATAAAAAAAGTTTATCTATTCAAAAAATATAACCTGCAAATATTTTTACTCTTTTCTACACCATATTTCCTAATAAATCCGACATCTCTTTCCTTAATAGTATTTTAGGAGTCTTCCATTATTTATAAAAGTTAGTTTTAATAAGATATTCTCATGAATCTAATTTTTGGCAAATTAAGGTTATCTAAATTTCTGAAATCAAAAGAAAATTATAACATTCACGCAACATGCCTATACACTAATGATCCCAAGATTTCTAAAACAGGTAGTGGAAGGTTATTAAATATTTTATTATGTAGACCATAGGTATGAGTTGAAAAATTAAGAAATCTATCCTTCCGTAAATCAAATCTATATGAACGTAATTCAAGTTCACGTACTGCCCATCCATTTTTAAACCTTCTCAATCCTTCATTGTATGTTTCTGTTTTCCCAAATGAAAATTCCCTGTAACCATTTGAATTATACCACCTAATCGCTTCCCACATAACAAGGTTATTAGCTCGAAGGTTTTGAAATTTATTATCGGACGCTCCAAATTTATAGATTACTTTGTCGCCAAAATGCAAGTAAACTGCCCCAGCAATTACTTTTCCTGAATGTTCAGCAAGAAATATAGTTCCGAGGTCATTCTTTAATATTATATTATACATATTTCTAAAGAAGGAATAAGGCTGGGGAGGTAGACCATGCCGCTTTCTTGTCAAGGAGTTCAATTTATAAAATTGTTTTACTGACTCCAAAGATTGACTTTTGTAAACCTTCACATCTTTATTAATAGCCTTTCGAATATTCCTCTTGATCGTGCTATCAAATAAGGAAAATAATCGCTCCTCATTTCCATCAAGGTCAATTATGTGCGTATATTCCAGGTAATAATTAATTTCAGAAGTCAAATAATCCTGTGCTCCCCTGATTTCCAAATATTTCCATTTGGATTTTTTGCCGTATTCTTTTGCCGATTCTAGTAGTAGATTAAACTGTCCAGTATTCTTTACCAAAGGACCGGAAAAATCGCTGAAGGGCAAGCCTATACCACGCTTTCCAGTAATGAGACTATTAACCTCCATTAAAGGAAGAATACCGGTAATTTTATCCTGTTCTTTAATAACTTGAAAGACGGGTTTATAATTATAACTAACCGAAATTAATCTTATCCACTGAAATGTTTGGAAGAATGTATAGTCCTGATGATCAATTATTTTCTCATTCCAATTTTTGTAATCTAAAGGATTTATAATTTCGACTATTTTAGCAAAGGACATTTAATTTCCATTATTATATCAACTGTTTGCTCTTCTTTATCAAGCTATTAAACGGTTCGCTTAAAAAAAACACTCCATATCACTTAAGGCATGGAGTGCAATTCAAAGGGAAATTATTATTTAATTATAATACTTTAAATTAACTAATATTTTAGCAAGCAGATTAAGAAATATGTTTTTTTGAATTCAAACGATTAAGGATTTTGCTGGTCTTAATTTTCTTGTAAACAGTCTGCTTTAAATTAGAGCTTTGTTTTTTACCGTTCTGATTGCTGTATGAATATTCATAGCCATAGCCATAGCCATATTTATATTTATGGGTTGATTTTTCTATCTCACAAGCATTAACAATCGCACCCGTAATATCAATATTTTCATTTCTCAATTCTTGTAATCCGGCTATTGCTGAATCTCTCATTGTATGATTATATCTTGTAATCATTATTATATTTTCAATCAACCTGCTCAAAATCAATGTATCAACAACCCTGGTCACGGGAGGGGTATCAATTAGTATATAGTCATAAAAACTTGATTTTAAATCATTAATCAAATCTATTGTTTTTTGTGATTGTAGCAAGCTACTGGATTTCTCACTTATATCACCAGATGGTAGAAAACTAATCTCACCTGTCGTCGATAAATTATTAGTAAAGCCATTGAGTTTGAAAATTGGTATTCTCCTCAAATCTTGGTCCAAAAAAGTACTTAATCCAGGATTTTCCCTTGATACCTCTAACAAGTCTGTTAAACCGCATCTTTTTAGGTCAGCATCAATAATCAATACTTTTTTATCTGCAGCAGCAAGGGTTAATGCAAGATTTGCAACAATAGTTGTTTTTCCACTATTTTCCTCGGGACTGGTAAATAATATTATTTTACTATCTCTTTTAAGAGAAAAGACAAGTTTTGTCTGAAGGACTTTATATGACTCAATAATTCCAAAATTTTCCTTTTGCAAAACTGCAAACTTGTCCTCTATATTTTGGGATTGATCAATTTTCTTTTTTAAGTCCTTCGGGAACTTAGGAATTATTGAAAGAATAGGTAGATCTAGATCTTCCTCAATTTCATTGAGCTTGAGTAAACTTCGTTCCTTGAATTCACCGATAAAAACATAAGCAATTGAGAAGGCTCCCCATAAAAACAAACATATTAAAAGGATAATTTTCAAATTAGGAGATACAGGAAGAATCGGAAGATCGGCGGGATCAACTACAATTATATCCTGCATCTGAGAAATTTCTTTAACACTCATTTCTGATCTTTTATCAAGCAACACATTATAAGTATTTGCAGCAGTTTGCGCATTTCTCTCCAGGTCTGCTAACTCCTTTTCCTGCGTTGGCACACTATGTATCTTTGCTTGATATTTTGCGATTAAATTTTCTAAATTTGCTTTTTTATCTTTAAGAGAATTGATAATAATATTATAAGAGGTTAAGGTATTCTGATTATAAGATTTTAATTTCTCTTTTAATTGAGCTATTTGATTATTTATGCTAATAATATCAGGATGGTTCTCACTTTTCTTTTGAAGTTCAACTATTTTTTTCACCTCCAGATCAGACAATTGATTCAAAATTTGTGAGAAAGGAGAACTTGATTGATTCGAATTATCCGGGGCCAAAAATGTCTGATCAAAATAACCCTTGCTTTTATAATCATTTTGAATTTGTTTTACTTTCGATTCATATTCATTAAGCTCAAGATCATTGCTTATCTTTTGAGTTTGCAAATTCGATAAAAAGTTAACAAGATCTTGAGACCCTTTATCGAGGTCGGTAATTCCAGATCTTGTTTTATATGCACTGACTTTATCTTCCGCATCCTTAAGTTGTTTGGCCATATCACTAAGCTGCTTATCAACATACTTGAAAGATTCCTGTATATTCTTTCTTGCAAGTTCGGTCCTGGTTTCCAGGAATTTTTTTGTCAGGGTTGTAGCAATCAGCTGAGCCATCACTGGCGATTTATCATCTACCTGAATTTT
Source organism: uncultured Ignavibacteriaceae bacterium (assembly GCA_964412105.1). Classification (GTDB taxonomy): domain Bacteria; phylum Bacteroidota; class Ignavibacteria; order Ignavibacteriales; family Ignavibacteriaceae; genus JAKAGZ01. Next base: position 31,506 of record CAYPNM010000007.1, read on the forward strand.
AATTACATTAGTTTTATCAACCTGTTGAATTGTAATTTTTTTATTGAGCATATCAGTCGAAAAAACTCTACCATAAACAGTAAAATATACTTTTGTCCCCGGAGGAGAATTGTGCCAATCAATTTTCACATTAAAAATATCAGATTTTATTTCTGTAGGATTCCCGGATCTTTTAGAATTTATTAATTCATTTGTATCTGCATTATATAATTCAATATATCCTGAATTATATATAACATAATAGCTGGCCAGGCGACCATCATAACCTGAATCCACTTGCGTTTCAAGAATTTGTGGATAATCATCTCTACTTGTCCCCTGATCATTTAACCACCAATTATAAGCTGTTAGAGATTCTTTAAATTGAATATTTTTTCTGTCTGGAAATTCAATTTTTTTAACATTAAAATTTAATTTTAATTCATTGACAACCTTTGATAAAACCGATCTGGTATTTATTAGTTGCATCTCTGTTTCAATATCGTCCAAGGACTGATTTGCAACTAATTTTAGATATTGATCCTGCGCATTTTGATCCTTAGGTTGATCTTGTTTTTTCAATAAAATTGTCGATTCATAAATTGGGCTTTTCGTAAGATAAAAAATACTGCCACAGACAATTATTAATATGAATGCAGTAATAAGAACCCACTTTCTTTTATTAAAAGCAAGAATCAATGCATCAATGTTTGTCTGACTGGTACCACTAGCTTTAACATCAACTAACTTTTTGTTGTGCTCTTCATTCATATAATAAATTTCCTATTTCACACTTACCTTTTCTTTTGATAAATTATTGCAATTAATATAGCCGTTAACGTACTAAGCGTTGCAATAACAATTGCTTGAGTCGACCCGCTAAACCATTTCTTAGGCACATAAATTTGATCGCCCGATTGCAAAGTAATATCGTTCTCTTTATTGCCGCTTTCAATTATTTGTTTACCATTGATATCTAGTTCCTTACCATTTCTTGTTAATGTAATGCCCCCTAAATCAGCCACATCAGTAGTCCCACCAGCCTTTGCAATTAAATCTGCTAATTTATCTGTCTGGGTAACGTAATAATAACCCGGCTTATTTACTTCGCCAAAGATGTTTACTCTGACTATTGGTAATATTGTTAATTCAGGATTCCTATAAAGATCACTGTACTTGTTATAAATTTCCTGCGTAAGACTATCGATATTCCGGCCGGAGGCCCTTATTATACCTAAATAAGGAAGGGAAATATTTCCATTTTCTTGTATATAGTATTGTCCAGAGAGTGAATCTGAAATATTATAAAATATCAATTTTAATCCATCTCCTGGATGTAGAGTTTGACCACTGCCTGAATAACAGAACAAAGCTACTAAAAAGGCTATAGCTAATAACATTTTCCTCATAATAACCCCGTTGAATTCCTAATCCCGAATGGTATGAAGTTTTGAACCATAAGATAATATCATTTTTGCTTATATAATAGGCATTTCTTTGATAGTATGTGCCGGCACTCCAGCCACAATTGTATTAGGCAAAACATCCTTAGTTACAACTGCACCAGCGCCTACAATTGCATTTTCTCCAATTGTAATGCCGCACAAAATGGTAGCAGAAGAGCCTATTGATACACCCTTTTTTATAAAGGTCTCAACAACGGCCCAGTCCTCTTCAGTTTGTAATTGACCTTGATTGTTGACTGAATGGGGATATTTATCATTAATAAAAGTTACATTATGACCCACGAAAACATTATCTTCGATGTGAACACCTTCACAAATGAAGGTATGCGAAGAAATTTTACAACTTTTCCCAATTGTCACATTTTTCTGGATTTCGACAAAAGAACCTATTTTTGTAAAATCATCTACTGAACATCCATATAGATTTACAAAGTTAAAAATCTTAACATCTTTACCCAGCTTAACATTATTTATTATTTGGTTATCCATTTATAACTCCAAAGGAAAACAATCTTATTACAATTTACAATTAGATTTTCTCTTGTGCATATACCTCAACTCCAACCTTACGCTTAATTGCAGGAGACTGATAACCATTAATATCCACATAAGCCCCTGTTTTCTTAATCGATATATCTGAAGCTTCGAGTATTTTTACTATTTCCAGACCATCATAGGCATTTGTCAAAGGGATTCTGTTATTAATTATGCTATTTGCAAACTCCGTAACAGCTGAACTTAATGCTTCGACCTGCTCTATTTTTGGCGAGCACATATCACCAGTTCTGTACTGTACCAAAGTATTATGCAGACTTTCTGCTGTTGTTACATCTACACTACTGTTGTATATTTTTATTTTCTCTGAATTTTCCATGTCGTCGAAAACTAACATTTTTTTATCACCGGCAATTATCATCTTTCGTATTTTAACTGGAGATGTCCAGTTCACATGAAAGTGCGCAAAACACGATTGATTTTTAAAATGCAATGATACTTGTGCAAGATTTTCAAGTTCATAATAATTAGATACTCCACACGCAGTTACACCTGATATCTCCTTATCAGGAATAATATATTTCATAATAGAAAGATCATGTGGAGCAAGATCCCAAATAACATTAACATCATGCTGAAATAAGCCAAGGTTTATTCTCACGGAATCAAAATAAATTATATTCCCAAGTTCTCCACCAACGACTAATTCCTTAATTTTTTTTACGGCACCGGTGTATAGAAAGGTATGATCAACAAATATCCTAAGATTCTTTGCTTCGGCAATTTTAATTAATTCTTCCGCCTGAAATACCTTGCTAGTAAATGGTTTTTCAACCCAGATATGCTTCCCTGCATTTAACGCTTCCTTAGCAAATTTATAATGCGTATTAACTGGTGTTGCTATGGCTATTGCATCAAAATCTCCTTCGACCAAATCTTTATAATTTTTAGTCAGATCAACTGATGGAAATCTTGATTGAATAAATCTTAATCTTTCATCGTTTAAATCGCAACCAACTACTTTAGAAATACTATTATTAGAAAGAAAATTTCTGATTAAATTTGGACCCCAATATCCTAGTCCAATCACCCCTATTTTCATAATACCCTCCTCAGTTTCTGAAATATAACATTTTCTGGTTAAATAATTAATCCCCGCCCTTGCCAAATAACATCACTGGAACAGTCTTGATTAGCAACTGCAAATCGAGCCAGGGTGACAGATTATTAATGTAGTACAAATCCAGTACTACTGATTCCTCAAATGTAACTTCGCTTCTACCAGTTACCTGCCACATACCTGTACACCCCGGCAATACCGTAAACCTTCTCTTTTGCCAATTTTCCAAATTCTCATACTCATAAGGTAAACTTGGCCTTGGTCCTACCAGGCTCATATCACCTTTAAGTACATTAAATAGTTGTGGTAATTCATCCAGAGAAGTTTTTCTTAAAAACTTTCCAATTTTTGTAATTCTTTTAGGATTTATGACCTTTTTATTTGTTCCATTATTATCCATTCCTTTCATAAAATTTAGCATCATCTCTCTTCGTTCAGCATCATCATCATTCTCTATTGTCTTCATTGTTCTAAATTTATAGAACATAAAAGGTTTACCATCTTTACCTATTCGTTTCTGTTTATAAAATACCGGACCTGCCGAAGATAATTTTACCAGAATAGCGATGAAAATTAGAAATGGCGATAGTAGTACCAACCCAATGAATGATGCAATCTTGTCAAATGCCGATTTGAATTTCAATATTATTTCATTGTTAGAATTTGGGGATACATTTACTATAGGAATTTCCGCATATCTTTCTGTAAAAACTTTTTGAGGGATTATTTCGAAAAGATTTGAAGTAAATTTTACATGTGCTTTAGTATTTTTGCATATATCGACAGTGTCAAGTAATTCATCATATTCACTACTATCATCAGCTACAATGATCTCATTAATTCTATTTACATTTACGATTTCAGAAATATCAGTTATTTTGCCTATTACTTTTTTGCCTCCTATAATTTCTTCCCCCACATTGTGTCTTTCGTCAATAAATCCAACAACATTAATTCCAAATGGGTTTTCAAAAGAAAGTTTAGCAGCCAGTAACTCTCCGGAACCTCCATTACCAACTATCAACACATTTCTTGTAAAACCATTTTTAGTTAAGAGCAGATACCCATTCTTTAATATTACAACACGACAAAAATAAAACAGAATCAAAAATGCTAATGCAAATATCAGAATTGTTTTTAAAGAACCATGAATACTATAATTCAAGATGAAAATCTTAAAGATAAGAATCAAAGGGAGAAAATATAGCAATGATTTAATTAGGGCTGTTGTATGCGCTGAACGGTTTAATACTACGTTTAATTTATACAGGTTGTTATAATAAAAAATATAATAAAATACCGGCAACAAGAATATTAATAACCAGAACGAATGAATGTCTGCGATCCCCAAGAATTCTATCGTTACTTTGTGATTTCTTTGAAATATGAATTCCAGAATATCCAAAAGCAATATGTAAAATAGTAAATCAAATAGAGCAAAAAGGTACTTATATTTAGCTACATTCTGCATGGAATAGACATTATATTTGTTTTATATATTTCAGTATTATGATTTTAAAAACTACTGATTATTATTTTTAAAGAATTTCAAAATATTTGTTGATACAAATTCAATCTGATCATCAGTGATTTCAGGATAAATTGGTAATGATAAACAAGCATCAGACAGCGTTTCGCTTATAGGAAAATCTCCATAATTATAATTTAGGTAGCTAAAGCATTTCTGTAAATGCAGCGGAATTGGATAATGCAAGCCTGTTGCAATTCCTTTCTCCTTAAGATCTAATGCAAGTTTGTCTCTTACACTTTTTGTTTTTTCACCACCACCTTTTAATATCTGAACAACATAAAGATGATACACATGCTTTACGTTCGGTTTTTCAGCAGGCAGATCAATAAATTCGACCCCTTTTAAAAATTCACTGTACTTTCTGGCAACCTCTCTTCGCTTTTCTGTCCAGTGTGCTAAATGTTTCAGTTTTACACCTAATACAGCGCCTTGCAATCCTTCCATCCTGTAGTTATGTCCAAAAACGTGGTGCTGATATTTTTCAAGTGATCCGTGATCTCGCAACATTTTAGCTTTCCTGGCTAACTGTTCATCATTTGTTATTATAGCTCCGCCTTCACCATATGCACCAAGATTTTTACCCGGATAAAAACTAAACGATGTGATTATTCCAAAATTGCCAACTTTCTTATTTTCATATTCTGCATAGTGCGCTTGCGCTGCATCCTCAACCAAGTATAAGTTATGTTTATTAGCTATTTCAATAAGAGCATTCATATTTGCGGGCTGGCCATATAGATGCACTGCAACAATAGCCTTAGTATTTTTAGTAATTGCTGCCTCAACTTTGCTTGGATCGATATTGTATCCCTCCGGCTCACAATCTACAAAAACCGGCTTTGCACCACACAACGTTGCTCCCCAAGCAGTAGCAATAAATGTATTTGCTGGAATTATTACTTCATCTCCTGGTTTTATTCCCAATGCCCAAAGTGCAACATGATTCCCAGCTGTGCCAGTGTTTAAAGCAACACAATATTTTACATTATGCAGCGTAGCAAATTCTCTTTCAAAATCCTCAACAGCCTTACCTAATACAAAGGAAGAGCTGTCAAGAATATTCTGAATTGCTGGGTTAATTTCATTTTTTATACTATTATATTGCGCTTTTAGATCTAGAAATGGAACGTTCATTTTTTATCCTTTAATGTCTTATTTAATTTCGATATTCTGAATATACAGCTTCGCCAGGTTAGCCACATTCACTGCTATTCATTTGGTACTTAATTAGTAGTCTATTCAAAACAGTGCATTATGGTCATTTGCATCCACTTTGCATTTATAAAATTTAAACTCTAATTGATGTTCTTCTCATTTAGGCTAAATCCTTTTAAATCGAGAAAGAGCATCTTCTTATTTTTGAACTTTAAAATTCCTTTTAAAAACAATATTTCTTCACTTCCATTAAATTCTATTTCAACTTCCACATCATGGCCAAGCGTATATATATTATCCACCTTCTCAACTAATATTCCATAACTATTATGATCAATATTTACAATAAGTATTCTGTTGTCTTTGGAAGGATTTATCTTTTTAGTCCCTATTTTCTTAAACAAATCAATAATTGGAATTTTTATTGAATCAAGATTGATGTGGGCATCCTGGGAATAAAGAATATCATCTTGATCCAAATCACCAGGATCAACTATTTGAACTATATTCTGCATATCAGTGCAAAATATTTCACCCCCTAGTTGAAACGTTAATAAGCTGGAAATGTTTTCCATTAGATTTGCAATATCGTTCATAATAATCTTCTTTATTATTTGCTCGACTAAAGCAAAAGTCCTGCCATTAGTTTTTGGCTGAAATTCCAAACCTTTTGAGGTATATATGTTTCGAAATAGAACATTTCTTATACTCTATTGTATAAAAATTGGACTATAAACCTTTAGGAGTAATTTTGTATAAAGCTATCTTATTGTACAATGTTGTCTTAGTTATTCCTAAGACCTTGCTTGCCCTTGACTTATTCCAATTGAGCTGTTCTAATACTCTTTCAATATGTTCTTTTTCTACCTCAGCTATTGTTTGCAACTTATCTGGATTGTTTTGCATTGGTGCAACCTGCAAGAAATTAAAATATTCTTTTTCAAGTACATTACTTTTTGCAAGCAATACTGCATTCATCAAGGTATTTTCTAATTCTCTTACATTACCTATCCAATCATGGTTTTTAAGCATTTCAACAACATCATAAGGGATTGTATCAACGTTCTTATGCAACTCTAGGTTTATTTTTTTCAAAAAATGAACAATAAATTTGGGTATTTCTTCTTTTCTTTCTCGAAGAGGAGGAATGTTAATAGAGAATATATTTAACCTATAATAAAGATCTTCTCTAAATAAACCTTTCTTTACCAGATCAAGCAAATCCTTATTCGTTGCGGCTACAATCCTTGCTTCCATTTTAATGATAGCTTCACCGCCAACCCTTTCAAACTCCCTTTCTTGTATTACCCTCAAAAGTTTTGCCTGAAGATTTGGAGAAATTTCAGAAATCTCATCAAGAAAGATGGTTCCCTTACCAGCAAGCTCAAATTTTCCCTTCTTATTCTTAATTGCCCCTGTAAATGCACCTTGTACATGTCCAAATAGTTCACTCTCAAGTAATGATTCTGAAAGAGCTGAACAATTAACAGCTATAAATGGATAATTACGGGTAACTCCTCCATTATGAATTAACCTGGTCACTAATTCTTTACCAGTTCCGCTTTCCCCCTGCACTAAAACGTTTACTCTTGATGCTGAAACCTTCCCAATTTTTTTAAAAATCTCTCTCATTTGAGGAGAATCTCCAATCATATAGTGTTTTAATTTGGACTCCTCTTCATCCTCAGTAAATTTTACTACAAGCTGATCAATATTTCGTTTGCTTTCAATGGCTTTCTTTACTACATATTGAATCCTCTTAAGATCAAAAGTCTTGTCAATGTAATCATAAGCTCCGAGTTGCATGGCTTCTACAATGGTGTTAGTATTTTCGAATGCTGTAATTATTAATACAGCAATAGAATTATCTATTTCCTTTATTTTTCGTAGAACTTCAATACCATCAATCTCCGGCATCTTTAAATCTGTAATTACCACATCTGGACTTTCACTCAAAACATATTTTAATCCTTCCTTTGCCACTGTAACAAAATCAACATTATTAAATGACTCTGAAAGAACTATTTTAAGAGTTTCGGCATATGCTTTGTCGTCATCAATTATTAAAATTTTCTCCATTTTTATCCTTTATCAAGTGAAGGAAAACTTAATTCAAAAATTGTCTCACCAGGTTTAGTTTTAAGTAGGGTAATATTTCCATTATGTAATTCCATGATCTTTTTTGCAATGGCCAAACCTAATCCGGTGCCACCCTTCTTTTCGGAATGAAAGGCTTCAAAAATCTTATCCGGCTCATTAATCCCACAACCGTTATCGATTATACGAACCAAATAATTTTCTGATTTTATGGAATCATTTACTTCTATTATTCCCCCATTTGAAACTGCATCTATGGCATTTTCAATCATATTAAAAAATACCGACTGTAAACTAACGTAATCACCCTTAATAATATTTCTGGTTATATTATTTTTTAGTTGAATATTTTTCCCATTGATCTTATGATTGAGTAATTCCTTAACTTTCTCAACAAGATCGTAGATATTTAAATCTATTTTTATAAGCCTGATGTTGCTTGAAAATAGCAGCACATTATTTAATAGCCTGCTTAAATTTCCAAGGGAATCACTTAGAATATTAAGAACAGGCCTTGTGTTTGCAGGCATTTCCTGATTATTTAATAATACTTCAACATAATTTCTAATTGAAGTAAGAGGATTTTTGATTTCATGTGATAGGTATGAGGACATTCTTCCTATAGCAGCAAGATTTTCAGCCCTGTCCAGCTCATCCTGTGCTTTCTTGAGCTCAGTAATATCCCTAAATATACCGAGAACCAACGGCTCCCCCATTTCAAATTCCATGTAACTGTAATTTACTAACAAGAATAATGATTTCCCATTATGTAAAATAAATTTGGTATACCTTTGTATATCAAACTTCTTAGATTCAAAATTGTTTATATACCTCGTCATCCTCCTTTCGTTGCCACCTTGATCCTGTTGATAAACTATTGTAAATGGTTTTCCTATAAGCTGGCTTTCGTTAACTTCAAACATTTGACAAAAAGCAGGGTTTACTGCTATAATATTACCTTTTGAATCGGTCAATCTCATACCGTCGAAGGATCTTAACCATACGGAATTGAATTTCTTATCCGAATTAAGAAGTAGTTTATTAGTGTCCCTCTCATAAGCACTATCCTTATCCCTGGCTATAAAGCCAACTACTCTATTATTTTCGTCAATAACGGGCCTATAACTCTCCTCAAGAGATAGAAGCCTCCCGTCCTTAGTCCTTATAGAATCTCCTTGAATATTTTCATTTATCATACTCATTCCTATTTTATCAATTTTGTAACCAATTGAAAGAGGTATTTTATCCTTCGCTTCATTAAAACCTCTTTTTTCGGATTTTAATTTCGTAATATCTCGGAGGCTTATACTAAATTGGTGCGAGTTAATTCTTGTTATTTGTGCTTCAAATACTTTATCATTATTATTGATGGCAAATAGAAATTCATGATAAATGGTTTGTGGACCCGTCTTAATTTTATTCATGGCCAATTCTAATTCATTGACAATGTTCTGCGGTAAAACATCATCAAGTTTAGTTTTTTCTTCCGGATTAAAGACAAGGTAATCACTTTCGATATCAAAATATCTGATTTCAATAATACCCCTTCTTTGATCGGAGATTATAAGCAGATCTGGAAATGAATGATAAGATTTTTCAAGTCTTAAGAAGAATTCGAACAATTTCTTAAAATTTGGTTTAAGCTCCTCAATGTTCATTGCTTTAATTTCATATCCACATAGTAAATCAGCACTATCCTTTATTAGACTAACTTTCAGCCTTGAATTAAAAGTTGCATTATGCTTCCTCAAGCAGACAACTTCTCCCTCCCACATAGTTTCCTCAGCTTTTGAAAGTATTTCAATTATCTCTTGATTGCCACCGGCACTTTGAAAAAGATCTGCAAAATTTCTTGATTTTAATTCTTCTAAAGTAAATTGAAAGTTTTCCAGAAAGGAACTATTTGCAAATACAAAATCAAAATTGGTGTCAATTATTGCAATAGGATTGACATCATTATTGTAGCCTGATAATAATAGATTAATCCTTTGTGTTAAAATTAATTCACTTCTGCTAGATAAGTTTTTTTTATTAGTGGTTATTTTTTCTGCCATACTATCCGGGTCCTACAAAATAAAAACCAACCGTTAAATACGTTCAAAATTTTTGTAGCAAACCAAAATTGAAAGAAATTTGTACTTTGAATATGCCCTGTCGCAGATCAAAACAAATTTTATGACCAAATATTAGTATCTATTTGAGTCCATAAATTATTCCTATATAAAATCTGCACCCTCTCTATTTTAACTGTTGCCAATTAAAAACAGTCTAAATTTAATACTGCAGGAATCTCTTGAAACCATTAATACTACCAGCGGTCGTATTCGTCGCCAAGTCTAATCATCTGCTCTATAAAGATTTTAAGATCATCATAAAATTTGTTATAGATGTAAACATAGATGATTTTGGTCGAATCGAGGCTGTTAAATTTTTAGGCAAGTGGTACAAAAAATACACTGCTTGTTCATTATGAAACGGTCATCTCTTAATGGATATAGGCCAAAAGTAACTGATATATCTCAACTTGTTAGGCCATTGAATTTTACAGGATATCTGTAGATTGTGTGGAGAAAATAAATAAACACCGTTATGTTTTAAAAATTATACAGTTAATTATAGTTATAGCTTTTTAAGTTTAGAATTTATTAAGCTAAAAATATTCCGGTAAATGTGTCGTCGTCGGCCCACTATCGCAAAGGGATAAAAAATTTGTACCTTTTAAAACAATGGAAAAAAAATAACAGGATTTTATAAAAACCCGAGCGTTTAAATATTAACTCATTACATTCGCATGGGTGGTATCTTCATCTCCCCTCTCCAATATAATGGTGACAATTAGTCTTTTTAGCAAAACAAAAGCAAATTGTGGAGGATTTTTTATTTATTCCTTTTCCATTTGGCTCAGCAAGCAAAAATAGAATCTATAATAAAATAAAGCGTCTGTTTGTTACGGCGAATATCTTCTTTGTCTTTAATGTATTAACTATTTTAATCATATCAATAATATCTTGTTGATTTTCCATTTCAATTTATTCTAAAAATTAGATTAAAAAATATTAATGTTAATTTATGGCAAAACGTTAAAAAAGGCAGGTGAATAAAAAGGCGGCTGTACTTGCCGCCTATGCCTTAGGTTAATTTATAAGGAGTTTAAAGGAATTGCTTCCTTATTTATATAAAGAGTCTATTTTTATGCCAAACTAATTTTCAGAATAAAACAATATAAAATTGGTTTCAATATGATGTAAACAATACTAAATGAATTAATATAAGATTTTGCCAAAAAGTGTGTCACAAAAAATTTATTTATGGTCCTTCCGATAAGAGTAAAAGCCAAATTGAGCATATGCACTAAATAAGCTTTGTAAAGAGTGGAAAACAGGTAGCTTTACAAGTCAATTTGTATCAATAAATCCACCAAAACCACCCGTTTGGATGATATATTTAATTCTATTAATTACTTAAATTATAACAAGTTATACTTGCCCTTCAACTTTGGAGTAATTTATGAAATTAAAGAATTTTACAAAATTATTTGTCTTTGCTGTAATAATTGCTTTTACCTTCCTAACAAATATTTCAGCTCAAAAAATTAAGGATTTAATTGAACCGGTTAATTTAGTAGCTGGTAGAATGGATTCCACATTATTATCCGATATGTTTTATGTTGATGATTATACCGGTATAACAATTAACCATAACTCAACTATTGAAGTAAAATTTAATTTTGATCAAAGTAAACTTATTTTCAATCCCATGCCAGATGCTGAAGGCTTATTTCTGGTTGGGTTCTCTTTTTATAAAAACCATTATGTTATACCAGTCAGGGTAATTCAGCAACAAATGATTGAATTTAAATTTAAGCCTGAGAAAAAATATAATAAGGTTTTTCTATTTGGAAGTTTTAATAGCTGGAATAGATCTGACCTTCAAATGAAAGAAAGCAACGGAGAGTATGAAATAACAATCCCTCTTGAACCGGGCAGATATCAGTACAAATTTTTTGCTGATGGAGCTGAACTGGTTGATCCTGAGAATCCTGATAAAATTCCTAATGGGATGGGTGATTATAATTCAGTTTTAACGATAAATCCAAAACATAAATCGCAGCCATTTTTACATATTCTAGGAAGTGAATTTTCGAAGGATGAAAATGAGTTTTCTTTTGTCTACGAAAATCACGAGACAAATAAAAAAATATCAGAGCAGAATTTAATTGCACTAATAAATAACAATTCTATAACTTTGAAGCATATTAAAATCTCCGGCGATACTATAAAAATTTCTTTGCCTTCATCAGAACTTGAAGGGGAAAATACTTTACGATTTGCTATCACACAGGATGGTCAATCAACTAATATTCAAAATTTAATATTATTTAACGGCAAACCTGCAGGCAGCAATAATAAAAATTTTACCTGGCACGATGCGATAATTTACTCAGCTTTAATTGATAGATTCAACGATGGGGATAAATCTATTGACAAACCTATAAAACAGGATTCATTATTTGATAAAGCAAATTATATGGGAGGCGACTTCCAGGGAATAATAAACAAATTTAATGAGGGTTACTTTGACTCACTGGGAATCACTACTCTTTGGATTTCACCCGTTTATGATAATACAAATCATGCTTTTAGAGAATACCCCAAACCTCACAGGTGGTTTTCTGGCTATCATGGCTACTGGCCGATAAAACCAAGATCTGTTGAAGAGGAATTTGGTACAATGGCAAAATTGAAAGAATTAATTGGAACTGCACACAAGCACAATGTCAAAATATTACTGGATATAGTGGCACATCACGTTCATATTGAACATCCGTATTATAAGAACCATCGCGATTGGTTCGGCCATCTCAAACTTCCTGACGGCAGGTTAAATTTAAGGATGTGGGATGAATACCGCTTGACAACATGGTTTGAACCGTTTATGCCGACTTTTGATTTTATTGATTCTAAAGCTGCTGTAAATGCTGTTACTGACGATTGCATCTGGTGGCTGAGTCATACTGGTGCAGATGGTTTCCGGCAGGACGCTGTAAAGCATATTCCTAATAATTTCTGGAGAGCGCTAAATAGAAAACTGGAAAAGGAAGTGGAAATTCCTGAACATAAGGTTGTTTTTCAAATGGGGGAAACTTTTGGAAGTTACGATCTCGTGAAGTCATATGTTAATAATGGGCAACTCCCTGCTCAGTTTAACTTCAATTTATATGATGTTGCTATTCCTACATTTTTAACTCAGAACGCTTCTTTCAGTCAACTTGATAAAGAAATTAAAAAGGGATTACAGATTTTTGGCTATAATAATCTTATGGGAAATATTATGGATAGCCAGGACAAAGATCGTTTTATGGCTTATGCTGATAGTGACCTGGCTATTAACGATCCTAATTCAATTGAGATTGGCTGGAATAATCCTCCAAAGGTCGATCATAAAAGCAGTTATGACAAAGAAAGATTATACCTTACGTATCTCTTGACAATACCTGGAATCCCTTCGATATACTATGGTGACGAGATTGGAATGACTGGTGCAGCCGATCCTGATAACAGAAGGGTGATGCGATTCGGAAATCAATTAACCGATAATGAAAAGGATAATCTTGTTAAGGTAAGCAAATTAATTCATCTTAGAAAAAACCACCCCGCTCTCAGGTACGGTGATTATTATTCTTTAATTGCCGACACCAACGTATTTGCCTATATAAGATCCGATATGAATGAAAGAGTTTTAGTCCTACTTAATAAAAATCCTGAACA
>CAYPNM010000007.1:45216-53252 GCA_964412105.1 uncultured Ignavibacteriaceae bacterium
TCAAAAAAAGAAATACCGCGTGTACCCGAATGGACAAAAACAGCCGTTTGGTATCAAATTTTTCCTGAAAGATTCGCCAATGGAGATAAATCTAACGATCCGACTCCGCATGATATGGAGGGTGCATGGCCGTACTTTGTGCCCAACGGCTGGCGAATTTCCCCATGGACTTCCGACTGGTTTAAGTTGCAGCCTTGGGAAAAGGCAGATGGTCACGATTTCTACTGGAACAATTCAGTAAGAAGATACGGAGGTGATCTGCAGGGAGTTATAGATCATCTTAATTATCTTAAGGAACTTGGCATAACCGCAATATATTTCAACCCTCTGTTCGAATCACCTTCACATCATAAATATGATGCCAGTATGTTTCGTCATATTGATAACAACTTCGGTCCTGATCCAAAGGAAGATGAACAAATCTGGGCTTCCGAAAATCCCGGCGATTTTAAAACCTGGAAATGGACTTCAGCGGATAGTCTATTTTTAAAGTTAATTAAGAAGTGCCATAAAATGGGAATGAAAGTTATAATCGATGGAGTATTCAATCATGTTGGAACAACTTTCTGGGCATTTAAAGATGTTGAAAAAAATCAGGAAGCCTCACTATATAAAGATTGGTTTAGGATTGTATCTTGGGATGATCCTAAAACTCCTCAAAATGAATTTCAATATATTGGATGGAATGGAGTAAAAGATCTTCCTGAAATAAGAAAGGACTCTTTATATGGTCTGGCCAAAGGATTTGGCGAGCATGTGCATAGCATAGTTAAACGATGGATGGACCCAAATCGCGATGGGGATCCATCAGATGGAATAGATGGGTGGAGACTTGATGTTGCTGAGAAGGTACCAATAAAATTCTGGAAACTTTTTAGAGAATGGGTAAAAGATATTAACCCTAATGCTTATATAACAGGAGAAATCTGGTGGGAAAATTGGCAGAATAATCAAATGTTCAATGCCTCTCCCTGGCTCCAGGGTGACGCTTTCGATGGCGTGATGAACTATAGATTCGCTCGGGCAGTTAAAAAATTTATTGCGGATCAAAAAGAACAAATTCCACCAGAAGCTTTTGCAGACAGTCTTCAGGTACTTGAGGAAGCTTATAACAAAGATAATCTCTATGCATTGCAAAATTTACTTGATAGTCACGATGTAGACAGAATTGCATCACAGATAGTTAATCCTGATAGGTGGTATGATCACCAGGCAAGCGCAAAAGACAATAAAAACTATGATGAAAGAAAGCCTAATAAAATTGAAATACTGAAACAGAAGCTCGCAGTTGCCATCCAAATGACAATGCCGGGAGCTCCAATGGTTTATTATGGAGATGAAACAGGAATGTGGGGCGGTGATGATCCTGACTGTCGTAAACCAATGGTTTGGAAAGGATTAAAATACGATACAGAATCTGTTGATCCACTGGGAAGACCAAGACCAGCAGATCCTTTGAAATTTAATCAGGATCTTTTTAACTGGTATAAGAAATTAATTCACTTAAGAAATAATAATATAGCTCTTTCACTGGGAGATTTAAAATTCTTCTTGTTAGATAATAAAAATGATATTCTTGGTTACAGCAGAACCCTTGAAGGAAAAACTTTCTATACTGTAATTAATAATAAAAATAAGGATACTGAATTGCATTTGGATTTAAGTAAATATTCAACCCAGGACAAAGAATTAACAGATTTGCTCACATATAAAAAAGTTAGTGGTGCTGATAATAGATATACCCTGAAGCTACAAAGATATGGAGTAGTTATCCTTCAATAATAAGATATTTAATGGAGACTCTTCTTCAGGGTGAGTCTCAATTAAACATAAATCAAATTTTAGAATATATGAGAAATGTCAGCGTTAAGCCCGATTCAATTAATATTAATTCATATCTATAGATAAAACTTTAACTCTCAACCAACGTTTATATATTTAAGCTATATCCTATTCTAACTGTTCTTACTAAAGCAAAAAAGGCTGTCCTTTTGAGACAGCCTTTTCATTGAATAGAATTTAACTTAGTTCTGTGTGATCGTATATGTTTTTGCTACAAAATCAGCCCTGATAGTATAGTTTCCTGCGGCTGCTATTTGTATATTGTCTCCACCCGCATCTAGAGTTCCGTCTGCACCGGTATCACCATAATTAAGTGCCCAGTCATTGTTAGCCCTGAATTTAAACCCACCTGCTGTAAAATCACCGGTTATTTCCCACATCTTGCGCTGACCATCATAGAACATCGGCATACTGGTACTCCAACCATTAAAATCACCAATAATTCCCCAATCATCTGTTTTTGTTAAGGAAATTGTTAATGCATTTACATCCACATCAATTACATAACATGCTGGATTAACCGTAAAATTACCTCCGGATGCATCAAGAGTGCCGGTATAATTATTACCAGATTGTACTAGTGTCCCTCCCCAGCTATTATCCCAATTTGGTGCAGGAGCAATTTTGAAGTCACTTGGACTTGTGGCATTAGTAGTGTCAATTATACGTATAATACCGCTGTATTGAGAATCAAAGCCGTAGGAGAACAACCTTCCATTTACGGCTCCAGGTGACCAACCCTGATATGCACCCGGCACATATATCATCGGATAGTTTATTATAACACTGTAGGGAGCTACAATTGTTGAACTGGCACTGGAAAAAACTGTATCTACGTTTTGGCTAACTGATGCTGCAACTCTATAGTAAACTTTAACATTTGTCCCTGCAGCATAATTCCAGGTTAATAATATGGCATTTATATCGCCCACCTTTGCTGTGCCTGTTAATTTCTGATCAATAGTAATTATGGTTTTTACATTATTAGTAAAACTACTATCAGGTGTTATCTGGACATTATAAGTAGTGGACGATTGAAAACCAAAATTTGCTGCGCTCCAGGAAAATGTTATTAAACTATCAGCATAATTTATATTAAATTGACCTGTATACGTTAAATTTACCTGTTCCGGACTAGTAGGACTTGAACTAACCACCGGCTGAACTATGTCAGTTTTGCATGAGGCAAACAGAAGCCCCAGTATTGCTAAGAACAATGTTACTTTTATTTTTTTCATTTTTACCTTCCTTAAATTCTTTTCATTTTTAATAACCTGGATTCTGAATCAAATTCGGATTAGCAGCTACATCTTGTGATGGAATTGGAAACAAATCTCTATATGCTGGAACCTGGGTTCCTTGATATGTATTCCCTTTCCATTGCCAAACATATGTACCGTTTGTAAACTGTCCAAAACGAATTAAATCTGTTCTTCTGTGTCCTTCCCAATATAATTCACGCCCGCGTTCATCCAGGATGAAAGGTAGCGTTACATCAGAAGAGGTAATATCTCCCGATGTATTACCATAAGCACGTTCTCTTAAGGCATTGATATAACCAACTGCTGTTGCCATATCACCGCCGGCACCGCCTCTCAGAACCGCTTCCGCGTACATTAAGTATGCATCGCCTAAACGGAACATCGGAAAATTAGTAGTCGCAAAACTGGCGTTTGCATCAGGCGCAGGTCCACCGCTGGCTGTAAGGTTGGACCACTTGGTTACGCCGATTCCATCAGTGAAGGTACCTATATCCGCTGAAGTCGCAATATCCCATACCCAGCCGTTGTTGGCGTCAAAGAAAAACATGGCTCTGTGATCAGCACCTTGATACTGAGGATTGGAAGCAAAACTGCTTTCCGTAATGCCCCACTTAGCAACAAAATCGCTGATTGTTCTCATACCGCCCCAGCTTCCTAACCCGCGCAAGGGCATGGTACTGCTGCCTTCCGAGCCGCTTACTAAAAATGTAGTTCCTCCCCATGTCTGTGTTTTCGTTCCGTCAAAAGCTACCTGAAAAACAACCTCAGGGCTGTTAGCATTATCGGCCGAGAATAAATGCGCATAATTGGGATCTAATGTATATCCTGCATTTATAACTTTGTTAAGATAAGTAAGAGCATCTGTGTATCTTGCAGTCCCGGTATAAACTTCTGCATTCATATATAATTTTGCAAGCAAAAACCAGTCTGCTCCCTGATCAGCCCGTGCGTATTCATTTTGTCGGGCTGGAACAAGATCGGGTTCAATTGCCTTACATTCACTTTCAATATAGTTAAATAGATCGGTACGTGTAATCCTTTTCGGGAAGAAAGCGCCGGGCATATCATTTTCTGTAATAAATGGAACATTACCAAACAAATCTATTGCATGCCAATATGCCAAAGCACGTATGAAACGGGCTTCCGCTTTATAGTGCGTAAGGTCCGTAGCAAAGGCACCTGTAGCTGAGCCCATTGCCTTATCAGCTTGGCGAACAAATTCGTTGGCTAAAGCTATTGTAAAGTATATTCTGGAGTAGATTGCCATTAGAAAAACATCATTAGGAGCCCAGGTTTGCCAATGGAAGTTTTTTATTGTGGCGTCGTTCCATGATATAATTGCTTCATCGGTTGACAGTTCCTGTACATCCCAATACGTACGGATGTAACTGCTAAATCCCTCATCAATACCTTGAAGATCAGCATCTCCGCCACCACTTCCTGCCTGCCCGGTAAGTGAAAAACCGGCATATACCTTTGCAAGCGCTTCCTTATAAGCTAGTTCATTTTTGAATATATTAGTTGCCGTTTGGGTATTGGGATCTATGGGGTTTACATTCAAATCTTTAGTGCACGAAGTAAAAAAGAATGCAACCATTATTAAAATCATACTTAAAAACTTATTTTTTTTCATTTTCATATTCCTTCTTAAATATTAATAATTAAGACTAAGCGACATCATAAAGGTGCGCGGTCTAGGATATATGTTGTTATCAACTCCGCTTGGGACTTCAGGGTCTAAACCGGTATAATTTGTAATTGTGAATACGTTCTGAACTGAAAACCCAATTCGGCCACTTACATTATAATCTAATAATGATGTGAAATTATAACCTAAGCTGATATAATCCAACTTGAAGAAGGATGCATTTTCTAGATAAATACTGGACCAATACTGTGCATTAGCAAAGTTAGTCTTATTAACATCCGTTAATATATTTCTCGTAAAACCGCTTTGGTCATAAGCCTGTGCGTAAAATGCTTGTGATGCATTGTTATTATAAACATAATTATCAATACTCAGTCGGCCGGAGAAACTTAAATCAAAATTTTTATAATTGATTCTTGAAGAAATGCCTAATAGATATTTCGGATTAGCAGAATACATTGCATATTTATTTAGGTCATTAGCTGCTACAACTCCGCCTTGTCCGGTTTTATCAACATATAATCCTTCGATAGGTTTACCGTCAGGGCCATATACTTGTTGAAAGAGGAAGAATGTATTTGCAGCGTACCCAACCAGGTATTTTTGCACATAATTTCCAACACCGCCGGCAATAAGCCCTGTATTAACGCCGGGATAATTTGGATCGTCTGATAAGGTTAATTTTGTAATTTCATTTTTATTATATGTAAAGTTTGCACCAAATTCCCAGGAAAAATCTTGTTCCAATATTGGAGTAACATTTATACTAAGTTCCATACCTTTGTTATCCATTGATCCTACATTTGTAAGAAGGTAATTAGAAAAGTTAGAGCCAACTGGAATAGGTATTGTATTTAACAAATTATCGGAAGTATTCTTGTAAATATCAATTGAACCGGATACTCTGTTTTTTAGTAATGTAAAATCCAAACCAATGTTTCTGGAAGTTAATGTTTCCCATTGCAAATTAGCATCATATGCGTTGGGGCGCAGTGTTGGATAATAGGTATTTCCCAGAGGATAATAAGCACCCTGTTGACTAAGCGTATAAGTTGGAATATAAGGATAGTAATTATTACCTACATCCTGTTGTCCTGCTTTTCCCCAGCTTAATCTAAGCTTAAGTTCATTAAGGAAATCTGATTTACCGATGAAGGACTCCTCGGTCAATTTCCAGGCTAATGCTACTGCCGGGAATTGTCCCCAACGGTTGTCCGGATTAAATCTTGAAGAGCCGTCATCTCTATACGTAAAAGTTAATATATACTTATCGAACGCTATATAATTTAATCTGCCGTAGAATGAAATTAAGTAATATTCATTTAAATATGGAACATATGTACCGGTTTTATCGAGTGGATTCCATGCACGGGTTGCATTAAAGCCTTCATTATAAAAGTGCTGCCAGGAATATCCACCGGTAAGATCAATATTATTAAATCCAAATTCCTTCTTGTAATTCATATAATATTCTAACAACTTATTCTTTTTTGTTTGACCATAGGTTTGCCTTTGTAAATTTACCTGCCTTTGCTGCCAGGCAGCATTTGAATCGGCAAAATTAATTCCATCTGTTGTATAATAATTGTAGCCTAAATTTAAATTCGCTTTCAAGCCAGGTATATAAGGAATTTTATATTCAAATGTACCACCCATAAAAAAAGCTTTTGCATCGGATGAATTTTGATTTTGTTCTATAAGCGCAACCGGATTTGCCGTAGCTATAAAGTTCGGCGCAAAAGTTGAAGATGATGGATCGGACCAATATGTATATCCTCCATACCTTGAATTACCGCTCATGATAGGTTGGGTTGGATCATATTGAACAGCTGCACCGACCGCCCCTGAATTTGAAAAGTTATTGTGGATCCACGAGGCAGAACCATTAACACTCACATTCAAATCGCCGTTTAAGAAAGTTGGTGTAGCATTTAGTGTAATATTCTTCCTGTCTATGTAATTACGTTTCAAAATTCCGTCTTGTAATAAATAATCTAATGATAGACGGTAGGGAACCATCGCTATCTGGTGAGTGATACTTATATTATGCTCGGTTTGTGGAGCCACTCGAAAAATTTCCTTTTGCCAATCTGTATTAGCAGTACCTAGCTTTGTCAAAGCAGTTGCATCAAGACCATAGTTTGCAACTCTATCATTAATTAATGCTGAATAATCATTAGCGGTGAAGACGCTCATATAATTAATAGCAGAAGCTAAAGAGAAACTGCCGTTATAGCTTATTCTCAATGGTGTTCCGCCGGGTACAAATTTAGCCTGTTTGGTTTTAATAAGAATAACACCATTAGATGCTCTTAAACCATAGATGGCTGTTGCCGAAGCATCTTTCAAAATTGTAATTGAGGCAATATCATTGGGATTAAGTGTTGTAAGCGCGTTGGCCATACCGGAAATTCCGCCGCTTTCCAGAGGAAAACCATCTACAACTATTAAAGGATCATTACTGGCTGTTAGGGATGCACCGCCTCTGATGCGTATTTGTGTTGCGGCACCGGCTTCACCGCTGGTCGTGTTTACAACAACTCCGGGCGCCTTTCCGATAAGTAATTCCTGAGGTGATGTAATTGCTCCTTTATCAAAATCCTTTGCTGAAACTGATGTAATTGAGCCGGTAGCGTCTGTTTTTTTAACTTGGCCGTACCCAATTCCTACTACTTGCACCTCTTTAAGTTCTTCCGTTGTAGGTTGTAACACAATGTCGTAATATTTTTGTTCTGATATTACTATCTCCTGTTTTACATAACCTATATATGATACTACTACGGTTGAACCCATATTTACATTTAATTTGAATTCCCCGTTAGCATCTGTAGACACCCCGTTTGTAGTCCCTTTTTCTAAAACATTAGCATAAGCTAATGGGGTACCATCTATTGCGCTTGTTACCTTTCCGCTGATTTCCAATTGCTGTGCGAAAAGATTTGTTCCACCCTGAAGTATCAGAAACGCAAAAACAACTACTAATTTATTAAATATTTTGTAACTGTTTTGCATTTTGGATCTTCCGGATAATATATGATCTCCGCTGGGTATTAAACTTAAATGGCGCATTTTACTGCTGAATAAACTTGCCAATAAGTTTACTGCTTTTGATTTTATCATATTTTCCCTCATTTATTTTATTTTATGAAATTATTTAGCTGAAATAAATAACTTTTTCTATTTTATAAGCACTCTTGAAAAATAAGATTGATTATTTGAGAATCCGTTCTTGGTTATATTGGGAAATAAAACATTATTAAGTAACAGGTAAGCACTAATCGTAT
>CAYPNM010000007.1:53352-61827 GCA_964412105.1 uncultured Ignavibacteriaceae bacterium
TTGGTTATATTGGGAAATAAAACATTATTAAGTAACAGGTAAGCACTAATCGTATCCTTAAGAATAGAAGACTGTAATAGCAGATTAAACTGCATACAGGGAAAAATCAAATAGCCTTCATAACGATTCAATAATTTTAGGAAGTCTTTTTTAGACTCTGCAAAGGTAAAATGCATCTGATTATTTTTAGACGTGTCTTTTATAAAAGCTGTAAAAGTCAAAAGAAGAGAAAAATATTTCAAGTTTATTTCTTTCATTTAGGATTATCGAGTATGAATGAAACACCGAATGGTCATTTCATTAAATGAAATGATTTTAACTATAAAGATTTTCATTAGGTAAGTTGTAAAATTTTTATCGATAATATTATAATTTTAATTGATCTGATTATTTTATCATTTCAGCATTTTCAGCTCTCAAGTTGAATTAACCGAAATAATTCCATTCATTCTATTCTTCAACGTTGAAAACTATTGAATTAACACCCCCTAATCTACTACCTGATTAAAGGTATTTTGTTTTTTATAATGAAATATCTTCCATTTTAGCCCCCCCTAAATAGATAGGCTTTTTTCTGCTAAAAATCATATTCCTTATTGCTTTTGCAGCAGCTTGATATCAGAATTAACATGCAGTTTCTTATAAATGCTTTTATAATTGGACTGAAGCGTTTCAATGCTTAAGCCTAATGAATCAGCAATTGCTTTAAAGTTGTATCCGTCAGTTAATTTATTTAATATTTCTTCTTCAAGTTTGGCAAGGCCTTCAACTTCACCATTCAATGTCTTTATTTTTTTTTGATTAAAATACTCAATAACCTTGAAGGCAATAGATGAGTTCATATATGTTCCGCCCAGTAATGCATCATTTATTCCCCTAATTAATTTTTTAGAAGGATTTTTTTTAACAAGATATCCACTGGCACCGGCCAGAAGTGCCTCAAAAATGTGCTCATTCTCTTCATATACTGTTAGGATTAAAATTGTAAGTGCGGGTAAAATCGCCTTTGCTTCTTTAATACCCTTTAACCTTTCTTCTTTTGGTAAACTAAAATCTATTAATAAAACATCGGGATTTAATTTCCTGATTTCGTTAAGCATGGAACTGCATTCGGGAAATGAACCAATACAAGAATATCCTTCGGTTCTGTTTATTAACGTCTTTAATCCTTCCCGAATAGTCTCGCTATCATCAACGACAATAACCTTGATCATTAAATATAACCCCCTCGTAGGAAACCACCAGTAAAATTTAAATCATTTGGGAGAAATGTATAATATAAGGATGTACTAAACTACTACCTGAACGGAGGTATTTTTTGAAAGGATTTTGAAAATTTTATATCATACTACATATTTGGATTGAAAATAATCAGATAAGGCCCTCTTTAATTGCCTTTGCTACAGCTTCTGATTGTGAATGCACATGTAGTTTTTTATAGATATTTCTAAAATGAAATCGGACAGTTTCTATGCTGATAAAAAGTGAGTCAGCAATAGCTTTAAAATTATGACCCTCTACCAATCCTGTAAGAATTTCTTTTTCTCTCGGGGTCAGATCATAGTTGCCCTTCTGCGTTGAAGCAGGTTTCTTCTGGAAAAAATCAATTACTTTTCTGGCAATGTGTGAACTCATAGGTGCTCCGCCTTCATGTGCTTCTCTTATGGCTTCCAATAATTTGGAGGGAGGTGTCTTTTTTACAAGGTAACCACATGCGCCTGCACAAAGGGCATCGAAAATTAAATCATTCTCTTCATAAATTGTTAATATTAAAATTGCCAATTCGGGAATCATAAGTTTCACTTTTTTAATACCTTCAATTCCGTTCATTCCTGGCAAACCTATATCCATTAACATAACATCGGGACTAAGTTTATTGATATTTTTGAGCATCGATTCACAATCAGAATAACAGGCAATGCAGTTATATCCTTCAGTACCGTTAATTAATATATTTAATCCCTCCCGGATGGAATCGTTATCTTCGACTACTATGACCTTAATCATTGGCGTACCTCAGATTAATTATTTTACAATTTTAAATAATATTTCCGTTAAACTGAATCGTCGTCCCCTTACCTTTTTCCGACAAGATTGATAATGTACCGTTAATTGCTTTTGCTCTGCCTTTCATATTATTAAGCCCATTCCCGGATGATTGAAAAGATTCCTCAAAACCAATTCCATCATCTTTTAAAGTCATTTCAAGCCTCCTGCCCTTTACTGAAGCGTCCAAAGTTATCTGCGAACATTTACTGTGAGTAATGCTGTTATTTATTGCTTCCTTAAAAATCAAATAAAGATGTTGTCTGTGCTCCATTGAAAGCGATATTTTTTCCAGTTCCTTAATGTTTTCTGATCTGAACGATATGTTTGTATAAGAGGATAATTCAGAGTAAGTATCCCGGAGCCTTAAAATTAAATCATAGAGAGAATCGCGTTTAGGATTAACAAGCCATACTATATCACTCATACTATCTATAAGGTTTCTTGAATTATCACTGATCATTTTCAAACTTTTTTTAGTGATATCATCTGCAGAATCTATTTTATGAGAAATTACCTCGCTGAGAATAGAGATTTCCGTTAGGCTTGAGCCTATATTGTCATGAAGATCTGCAGCAAGTTTTGCTCTTAATCTTTCAATCCCGATTAGGTTCTTTATCCTGTAATATATAATCAAGTAAATCATTCCGCCAATAGTAACAACAGCAGATAAAATGAACCACCAGGTCCTCCAAAAAGGAGGTGAAATTATAATAGCTAACTGTGTCCCGGTTTTGTTCCATATCCCATCATTATTTGAACCAATTACTTTAAAGGTATATTTGCCGGGATCCAAATTGGTATATGTAACAAATCTTCGATTACCCGAATAAATCCAATCTTTATCAAAGCCTTCCATTTTATATGCATACCTGTTTTTATTAGGAGCGGAGTAATCTAGTGCTGAAAACTCAAAAGAAAATACATTTTGATTGTAGGACAGTTCAATTTTCTTAGTTAATGAAATAGCTTTTGAAAGCGGCGAGCCTTTGGCTCCAATTTCAACCGGCTGATTTAAAATCTTAAAATCTGTTATTACAACAGGCGGAATATGATCGTTATTTGTAAGTTCAGATGGATAAAAAGCATTAAAACCGCTTGTTCCGCCAAAGAATAACTCCCCATTGATGCCCTTGAATCCTGCTCCCCAGAAAAATTGGTTACTTTGTAATCCATCCATAACATCAAAATTCTTAAAAATCTCTTTTACCGGATTAAACATCGAAAGCCCGTTATCGGTACTTAGCCATAAATTACCTGAATTATCCTGCAGAATACAATAGATAACATTGCTCGCTAATCCCTGTTCCTGTCTGTAAGTTATGAATACCGGGTTTGCTGCATCTTTCTGATCGCTCAAAAGTTCATTTAAGCCGCCTCCATAAGTACCGAACCAGAGATTGCCTTTTGAATCCTTATATCCCGATATTACTCTGTTATCGCTTAAACTGTTTTTATTTTTCGGATCATTCCTGAATTTTTTAAATTTTACTGCTGACGGATTTGATGTAGCATTTTTTCTTAGCTCAGAATCTAATCTATTTAGCCCGTCCCACGTCCCAATCCATAAATTACCATCTCTATCCTCAAATAGACACGACTGAACCTGATCACTGCTTAAGCTTCCTGGATCGTCCGGTCTATTCTGGAAAACTATAAAACGATTCTTTTTCCTGTCATAAAGATCTAGGCCCCCGCCTGTTCCGATCCATAATTGTCCATCGGAATCTTCATATATTGCTTGTACTATATTATTGTTCAGATAATTCCTCCCGGAAGAATTATTACTGTAATGGATAAAACTAATATTTTTATTTGCTCTGGAGGAAATTGGTGTTATTGACCTGTTTAAACCCCCACCCCAGGTTCCTACCCATAAATAGCCTCTCTTATCTTTGTATATGGCTGAGATTGAATTATCACTAAGGCTTTTAGTTTTATCAGGTTCGCTTTTATAATGAATAAATTTTTCCTTATTTGGTAATAGCTTTTCCAAACCGCCGCCAAGTGTTCCCACCCAAAGAGTTCCATTCTTCTCCTGGTAAATAGCACGGATAGTATTATAACTAAGGCTGTTATTATCGAATGGATCATGTTTATAGTTCTTAAATTTTATTTTTTCCTGGTTAAATTTCAAAACGCCTTCTTCTGCCGTCCCGATCCAAATAAGTCCTGAGCTGCCTTCAAAAAGCGAAAAGATATTATTATTATTAATAAATCCTGAACGGGATAGCTCTGTATGCAGCCACTTAAATTTATTCGTACTTCGATCTAAAAAGTAAATTCCTTCTCCTGTCCCTAACCATAATCTCTTTGATCTGTCCTCAATAATAGAATTAATTCTGTTACTTATAGTTCTTTTAAACGCAGGAGCGTTCATCAAATAGCGTCGAAAAGTCTTTTCCTTTTTATTGAATCTGTTTAACCCGTTTAACGTTCCAACCCAGATAGTTCCTTCATAATCCTGATAAATTGATAAAACAATGTTATTACTTAGACTATTCGGATTATTCGGTTTATGTGAATAATTAATAAATCTGTTATGCTTATAATCATACATATCCAATCCACCGTCACTCCCAACCCACAGATCATCTGACCTATCCTCATAAATTGCCAGAACAACATTATTGCTCAAGCTTTGTGGATTATTTGGATCATGGCGATAGTGAGTAAATCTCCCCTCCTTTACATTGAATTTATCCAGCCCGTTCTCGGTTCCAATCCATAGAAATCCATTGTTATCTTCAAAGATTGCTCTGACATTATTAAAGATCAGGCTGTTATTATTATTTGGATTGTTTTTATATGTCGTAAACTTCTCAAGACTTCTATCAAACTTACAAATACCCCCGCTGTTTGTGCCAACCCATAAATTTCCATTTTTATCTTCATATACTGTCCAGATAAAATTGTCTGATATTGTGCTGCTGTCTTCCGGATTGTTCTTATAAACTGTAAAATTATACCCGTCATACCTATCAAGACCATCTTCTGTAGCAAACCACATAAATCCTTTGCTATCCTGAATGATTTGATGGACACTATTTTGGGATAGTCCATTTTCACTTAATAGTTGTGTGAAATTTACCTGATTAATCTGAGGATAAGCTCTAAATAAAAATCCGCATAAAATTACAAATAACGAAGAGGCTCTAATTGCGGATACTATTTTTTTAGGGGGTAGAAAAAACATCCTGAACTTTAAATTGTGCCTTTTTAGTATAATAATTTACAATTTTATTAATTCATAAAATAACTTTAAGGTAGTGTCCTGGAATTGTACATTTTTGGGTTCTTACGATAATAATAATTTTACTTTTCCATATTATTCGTTTTTACAATAGCATAGTCAGGCATCAAAATTAAATTTGCAATCTTTATTGAGTTGATAATCCATTTTCCAATGCATCCGCTAAATTCGTAATAGTGAAAATAACCTTCTCCAGGAATATAATTGAAAACTCAAACCGAAATTATAAGACAAAACCCGGATAATTTTGAATCCCAAAACTGATCCGGTGGATAAGATGTAAAATTATTTAACTCTGGAAAACATTACTTTCTTTCAACTGCTTTACTGTTACTCTTCAAATACTATCTGAAAACGCTCTGAAAACGCTCTAATAACCATTCACTCGGCCTTTATAACTCATCGCGGCTCATCATTTTAATAGATAATACATATTGTATTGATATCTAAGGTACTTTCCCTGGCGTAATCATTCAACGACTTAACAAATCATTGAATTTTATATTGGCTGGAATAGGATACAACTTTAATGATGGGAAATGCTCGCAGGAAAAATCTAGGCATTTTGGGCATATACCGGCTTATAATCTTTAGGCATGCTACCTAAAATGAATCTATTAAAAGCTAAGACAATACAGGTTTTTTTGATAAGAAAACGAAAAGAAAATAATTAATTTTATAAGACTAAAACTTTTCCAAAGCATATTTCCATAGAATTTTAGGATACTATTTAATCAAAATCATTTTTTTAGTAGAAATAAAATTATTCGTCCTGATTTGATAAAAATAAATTCCACTTGAAAGATTTGCTGCATTAAAGGTAATCTCATAAGTCCCGCTTTGCTGATATTTATTAACCAGCGTTTTTATCTCTCTTCCAAGTATATCATAAATCCTGAGTGTTACATTACCCCCTGCAGGAATTTGGTATTTAATAATTGTGGAAGGATTAAAAGGATTCGGATAGTTTTGAGAAAGTTTATATTCCTTAACAATTGTATTAGTATTCGACCTAACATCTAATAAAATATCCGCTTCAGGAGTAGGGAGTTTTTTTGTGGTATAAATGTGGAACTCTCCGGGAGCAAGCGATATTGATTGAGTAGTGCTCGCTACATCAATAGAATCTCCGGTAAAATAATCATACCACGTACCGGTCTGGGCAAAATTGCCCTGTACTGTGTTTGAATAAACATCAAAACTGCCGATAATATTTACTTTCATAGTAGTGTCTGCAAACGTAATTCTTTTTATTGTGCCTGCGACCGCCATTGTTGCAGTGTCACTAAAAGTCGCATAATTTTCCTTTAAATAGATTAAGGCCTTCATGGTTTTATATAACTTAAGTCTAGCTGGATCAGAATAATAATCCCACTTTATCGGTTTATCACCAACACGTCCATTATAATTAATTGAGTAATCATAACCAAGTTCACCAAACTGCCAGATCATCTTGGGACCCGGAATCAGGAAGAAAAACGCTGACGCTTCTTTAATTCTATTTAACCCAACACGCACATCTTTAATATTATACGTTCCCGCACTGTTACCATATTGTTCATTCTTATACATTAATCTTTCTTCATCATGACTTTCCATATAGGTTACCAGACTCGGTTTTGGCCAACTCCTGTAAATGTAATATCCAGAGCTTAAATCAGAACCGGAAAATCCCATCGTAGCCTGGTTATAATTATAATTCATATTTCCCCAGGATAAAAATCCGAAATTAGATTCTGTCTGTTCTTCACTATTAGCTACAAAATTTTCAAGAATTAATATTGATGAAGGATCTACCGTCCAAATTTGATTTGCAATTCTCTGCATAATTGCAATTCTTGAAGCATCATAAGCTGAGCCATCATCAGGCGGTATAGGTACCGTATTTGTAAATCCTTTAGCAAAATCAAAACGATAACCATCAATATGAAATTGTTTTATCCAGTAACTTGTTACTCTGTCTACATAATATTTTGTTTGCGGACTCTCATGATTAAAATCATACCCATAAGAATAACTCGGGTTTGGAGAAGTAATATTAAACCAGGGGTTATTTGCTGCCGGACGATTATTTTCAGAATCCCAGTAAAGTCTTACCATAGGGTTTGATCCATAAGCGTGATTTAGTACTATATCTAGTATTACAGCAATACCCATTGAATGTGCCTTATCAATAAGAGATTTAAATTCATCTGGCGTTCCATAATATTTATCAAGTGCCATATGAAAACTTGGATTATATCCCCAGCTATCGTTTCCTTCAAACTCCATAACCGGCATAAATTCAATAGCATTTATACCAAGGTTTTTCAAATAATTTAATGTATCTTCAATAGTTTTATACCAGTGAGTGCTTACGAAATCCCTTACCAGTAGTTCATAAATAACAAGTTTGTCTTTATCAGGTTTTGTGAAATTTGTGGCCTGCCAGCTATAAGCCGGTACGGCAGTTTGTAAGGTTGAAACTATTTCGGAAGTTTTTCCGGTAGGATAGCTTTTTAAATTTGGATATACAATGTTGCCTGCGGGGGAAGAATTTATATATTGATCATTATTTCCATCTAGAATCTTAGCAGAAAATGGATCGGCAATTCTGATTTGGCCATCAACAAAATATTGAAAAGCATATTCTGTATCCGCCGATACATTAAGATTAATCCACCAGATAACACTATCAGCAGTAACGGAATCTCTATTCATAAGATAGGCAGTATTTACTTCCCAGTTGTTAAAATCTCCAATTACATAAACAAAACTTTTGTGAGGTGCAAATAACGCCAAGGTTACTTGCGTAGGATCAGTTTTATAATTTATCCCCAGTTCATTACCAGCAGGTAATGGGGAGTTCACAATGGATGGATTAATCATGATTGCAAATCTTAGAGTATCGGTTAGAGTAGTTACATCATGCCCTACTATCACAACCTGATTTAATCCGGTTGAAAAGTCAGCCGCAATGAAACTATAATTTAATGAATCACCTGAAATCTGGCTTTTCTGCGTCCCGTTAACAAATAGTGAAATTGAAGAGTTGGTAGTTCCGAGTGCCGCAGCCTTCGCTATTATATTAACTGTATCTGTATTATTAACAAAAAGTGGAGAGCGAAGTGGATCATTGTAATGATTAGTAACTGATGGCTGATCCAGAACTAAACTATAGGTTCCGGCCTGATATA
>CAYPNM010000007.1:61927-106998 GCA_964412105.1 uncultured Ignavibacteriaceae bacterium
GTGGAAAATTATAATAATAGCGATTTAAAAAATACCACCTGAACAGGTAGGTTTTAAGGATGGACAATTTACAATTCAAAATTTATAATTTACAACTAATTACAGTTGTAAATTATAAATAATTAATTCTAAATTACTAGGCCTTGACTTCGTCCACATCATTAACAAACATTACCAGAATTCCGGCAAGTATCATTGAAAATCCGCCGAGTATAATAGCATAAATTGCATCTCCGCCAAACAAGTGTTTTACATACCAGCCTAGAATTGCCGCAGCTGTGATTTGCGGAATTACAATAAAGAAATTGAATATTCCCATATAAACCCCCATTTTCTCCGCTGGAAGTGCGCCGGCTAAAATTGCGTAGGGCATTGCAAGTATTGAAGCCCACGCCAGGCCAATACCAAGTTCTGAAATTAGAAGAATATTGGGATCTTTAATTATATAAAATGACAGGAAAGCAAGCCCTCCAAAAATTAGACTTATCATATGAACTGTTTTTCTATTTGTCTTTTTTGCAAGCCACATTATAACAAAAGCCATTACGGCAGCAAAGCCATTATATACAGCCATTAAAACTCCAACCCAATCTGCGCCTTTATTATATAACTCGCTCGTAGGATCAGTAGCTCCGTAGATATGATGAGTAACGGCAGGTGTCGTATAAATCCACATTGCAAATAAGGCAAACCATGAAAAGAACTGAACAATTGCAAGTTGTTTCATGGTTTTTGGCATTTTATAAAAATCATTGAAGACGACTACTAAACCGCCCTGTGTGTTTCCACCCTTGGTTATTAATCCAACAAATATTTCCAGCAGGCCGAATATTATAGCACCCATAAATAAAACGTACAAACCATAATCAGTTTCATTCAGAACAAAATAAAGAATAATCGAACCAATTAATCCGATGAGGGTCCAGATTGCACCAGCTTTAAAGAACTGATCGGCCCTTACGTTACCTGTATGATCTCCCCTATCTAATTGTCGTCCTTCTGATTCGGAATATTTTTTCAATTCCTCCGGTGAATATTCTTTAGTACTAAATACTGTCCATAATACAGCTAGTAAAAATATAGCACCGCCGATATAAAAAGAGAATTTAACAGATTCAGGAATCTCACCGGCAGCAGCAGTGTTTGAAATTCCAAACCAGTTTGTCATCATATATGGAAGAGCAGAAGCAATTATAGCGCCCGTTCCTATAAAAAAACTCTGCATGGAAAAACCAATAGTCCTTTGTTCGGACGGAAGCATATCGCCGACAAATGCACGGAAAGGTTCCATGGAAATGTTAATCGAGGCATCCATTATCCAAAGCATTCCCGCTGCCACCCAAAGTACAGGTGAATTGGGCATAACAAATAAAGCAGCAGATGCTAATATAGCACCAGTTAAAAAATAAGGTCTTCTTCTTCCTAATCTTCCCCACGTCTTATCACTCATATGACCGATGATCGGCTGAACAATTAATCCGGTGACAGGAGCTGCAATCCATAGAATCGGAATATCATCAATCTTTGCACCTAGTGTTTCAAAGATTCTGCTTACGTTTGCGTTTTGCAAAGCAAAGCCGAATTGAATTCCTAAAAATCCAAAACTCATGTTCCAGATCTGCCAGAAACTGAGACGTGGTTTATTCATTGATGTGATCCTTCTCTTATATGGAAAGCCTTTTTTAAATCACAGTGAATATAATAAATTATTTTAAAGCTTGAGACATTAATTAAATAACTACCTGTTTAGGTAGGTCAATTATTATTAATGAGTTCTTATATTTCTTGTCCATTTAAGGGAGCTTTCTATGTTTAAAGAATACAATAAAAATTTTATCAGCTTAGTTGTTTTACTTTTTATTCTTTCCACTTCATCAACTCTATTTGCACAAAAGACTACTACGGTTAAACATCCAGACTGGAGTAAAAATGCTTCCATATATGAAGTGAATATAAGACAATTCACACCTGCGGGAACATTTAAGGCTTTCCAAAAACATTTACCTGAAATAAAAAAGTTGGGGATTGATATTCTTTGGCTAATGCCCATAAATCCAATAGGAAAATTAAACAGAAAAGGTAGTCTTGGTAGTTATTATTCAATCAGCGACTATAACGCCGTCAATCCTGAATTCGGAACGCTGCAGGATTTAAAGAATCTGGTTAATGAAGCACATAAAATGGGAATGAAAGTTATTATTGATTGGGTTGCAAATCATACATCTTGGGATAATGTATGGACCAAAACACATCCTGAATATTACTTAAAAGATAAAAACGGAAATTTCAAAGTGCCCGAAAAGGATTGGACAGACGTAATAGGATTAAATTATAACAACCCTAAACTCTGGATTGCTATGGAAAATGCTATGGAATACTGGGTAAAGGAATGTGACATAGATGGTTTTAGGTGCGATGTTGCTGCAAAAGTGCAGATAGCATTTTGGGATTTTGCAAGGATGGAACTGGAGAAAATTAAACCTGTATTTATGCTTGCAGAAGCAGAGGGGCCTAAATATCATAAAAATGCTTTCGATATGACATATGCTTGGGAATTTTATGACATTATGAAAAAAATATATGCCGGGAAAATGACAGTTAATAATATTGATAAATATTATCAGAAAGAGGATTCACTGTATAATCCTGATGCTTATAGAATGATGTTCACTTCAAATCACGACGAAAATAGCTGGGATGGAAGTGTATTTGAAAGATATGATAAAGCTGCAAAAACTTTCGCCGTGCTCTGTGGCGTAGTAAAGGGAATGCCTCTTGTTTATAGTGGACAGGAAGCTGGAATGCATAAAAGATTAAGATTTTTTGATAAAGACACTATTAATTGGAAAAAGAGCGATTTCAGGGAACTTTACACAAAGCTCATTCATCTTAAATTGAAGAATAAAGCGCTATGGAATGGAATTGCCGGTGGAGAAATGAACAGGCTGAATACAAATGATGATACAAATATATTTGCAATTGAACGGGGAAAAGATGGGAATAAAATTGTAGCAGTTTTTAACCTGTCAACCAATGAAAGAGAAGTGAAGCTTAATTCTGATAAATTAGTCGGTGAGTTCACAAATCTCTTTGACGGTACTAAAGTAAAGCTTCAAAAGGAAAATTCCTTTAAACTAAAACCGTGGGGGTATCTGGTTTATTACCGATAACATCAGCCTATGTCAATATAAATTTGGAATATCTGGGAAGCACCAAATCAAATTGTGCTTTTTTAATCTTTGATGAAATTTTAATAACACAATAAATCATATAAAAAAATCGGCAAAACATTTATTTTATTTCCGAAAAGAAAAGCTTAAAAAATTATATCAAGTAATTTCTTCTTTGCAATAGGTAGAATGGTGTGCGGTATATTAAAATTCAGATCTGTAATGCAAACAAAAATTGCAGGATCTATAAATGAATCTAATTTTAGAAGTAGTTCCCGTCTGAATTTTTTTGAAGTTAAAGATAGATTACAATTAGGAATAGATTTTATGAAACTGGTATTGATTGATTGAAGAGGAATCGGAGAAGTCAGGCTTGTCGAACTTACATAATGATAAACCCGTAAATTATCCACTTTATTATCAGGTATTAACAAATATCCTTCATCGTAATATTCTGGTAGATCGCCTACTAAATTTACCTCAACATTACTAGTCACGAAATCGTAAATGACATAACCCTCTTCAATTAGTTCAAGTACCTGAGATAATGACCAATTGATAATTTCAGTAAGATTTTCATAATCCTCCTGGTCCAGGCTTATGCACGATTCACCGCCGCTGTTTTTTTTAAGTAAATATTGCCGGCTATCTCTTTGAAAGGTCTTTTGGTTAAGTAATGACTTTAGTCTTGTAGCTATAATACGTAACTCAGTAATATCGGGATATAGGCAATTTTTATTAAAATTACTCTTACAGGTCTTTAGGAAATTTAAGACCTTATATTCAATTAATTCATGATCTTCTAAAGTCGAAAATATTATGTCGTTAATAAAATCCATTTGGCTCTTTTCGTTTTTTGAAAAGAGTCAATTAAAATGCCATCGGATATATTCAAAATAATGCTGTTTTTAACCAAAATATCAGCTTTTTCGGACCAAAATATATTCCCATTTTGGGACTATTTTAATTTTGGGGCATTGGTTTTGCGTGCAAGATTATGATGAAATACTAATATTTATATATGTTAAGATGCAATTAGAAATGCAAAGTTTTCAGTCACTTAATAACTTTTCTTGTTATATGAATCCTTCTTTTTTCTAAATCATCAATCACACCTTCGAAATTTGCCTGGAGTGCTCCGATAAATTCCGGCGGGCAGATGCCTTTCTGCAAAAATTTGCCTTCCAGAACTAACCTGGCCACAGCGGTACAGGTATAACCAGTCGTTCTGGCCATTGATGAAACTTTGGTCTTTCTATCAAATTTATCGTACAGGCTGTATTCATAGCATATCTTTTTTTCATCCTCAGTTCCGGATATCTTAATTTTCAAGACAGTAAATTCCTCTTCTTCATCGCCAAGTTTCCAGATTGGAAATAATAAGCGGGTTGTCATCTCAAGGGGAGAAATTTTATTCCCATTAACATTTACTTTTTTATCACTGAAAAATCCTGATTCTCTTAAAACCTTAATTAGTTCAGTATGTCCGGGATATCTTAGCGTCTTCTCTGTCATATTGGGTATTTTCATCGTTTTCAACAATGAGCGCAGACCATCTGTGTTAAAGGCCTCCAATTCCCCAACAGGCTCTATGTTCAAAATTTCAGTGTCCGAAAGAGCTTCCTTCACAATTGTTTTTCCATTTTTTACTATTCTTGAAGGACGGGTATATTCTTCAATAACATCTATGGGAGAAAACGGGGCCTTATACTGATAAGGCCACTCGCGCTTTTCAGGTAAGCCACCAACCATACATTCAAATGAATTAATCTTCATTCTTGAATTATGGTATCCCAGAATGATGTTACTCAAACCTGGAGCAACACCACAATCTACAATAGCAGTAACTTTATTTTTTTTAGCGAGTTTATTTAGTTCAAAGGCATCACCACCAAAAAAAGAAATGTCCACAACATTCTTCTTACATTTGATTATGTTTTTAAGAACCTTAAATCCGAGAAATCCCGGCACAGCGGAGATTAAAAGGTCACAATCATTACCGTGTCTTTTCAAGGTTTTCAGATCAGTTGCATCAGCTCTAATTTTTTTGATACCTTCAGTATTTTTCAATTTCGACAGATTTTCCTTACTTATATCCATAACTTTCACTACATAATCTTTCGCCATATCCTTAACAATTGCTCTGCCCACCATTCCACATCCTAATACTAAAATTTTTTTCATTTATTCTCCTTCAATTTTTGAGATCATGACTCAATCGAATAAAAAAGATAAATTAAAACCAAATTTATGGATAAATATTCAAAATTTTGTATCTGTGCGGTTATATAACTGTTTTGGTTGTTATACATAATAGTTAGGATAATTCTTTCAATAGCACTGGAAAAGTGGGTCAATCATTTTCGATACCTGGATATTTATATAGAAACAACTGTCTCTTTTTGGGACTTGATGGACTGATGTAGTGAGATTTTATTACTAAAACACAACATTTTTGCGTGGTTATTACTGGTATATAAATTGATCTTTCTGCAAAGAGAAAGGATAATATATGTTTTTAACAATAGGAATAATATTACTTTCAATAGCCATTGCTCTCAAATTGGTTTTCTTTATCAGAAAAAAGATAAAAAACAGAAAAGATTTTAGAGAGTTGTTTCACTGATTTAAACTTTCCATCTGCTAAGATTCGCTTATCCATTAATTCGTAAAATATTTATCAAATAATCTCTCGCTATTCAAGATTCAATCCATTCGTAAGTTACGAAAAAAAACTTTTGCTTCGCTTAATTAACTTTTCTTATTTCCTGATCCGTCTTCTCTAATTTATGAGCTTAAAAAGATGTGAATACCTTATTGTAGAGAATTATAGAATATTAAAAGCTTTCGCTACCTTAAGCAAAAATAATTTGAAATTCTTTAGTAAATTAATGTGTCAAAATCATAATGAATTAAGTAAAGATTATAAATTAAGTTGCAAAGAATTGAAGTTTATTGTAGAATTTTTATAAAACGATCTTAAGGTCTATGGCTCAAGATTAGTGGGTATAGGTTTCAAGGTTTTAAATTGATTTAATTAATGTAAAAATAACAAAACCACATAAAGACAATTTGATATGAAAGCCAAAATTTGTATAACAAAAATTGGTAGGGATCAAATTTAATTCAACTGGAAAAAGATGTTGCAGCATAATTTTAATTACCCGCATAGAAGAAAAAATATTTTAACTGGTGACTGGATTTTAGTTTCGCCTCATAGAACCGATCGACCATGGCAGGGTGAAATCTCTGGGGCGGAAGATCAATCCAGACCTGAATATGATCCTAAATGTTACCTATGCCCTGGAAATAAACGTGCAAATGGTGTGGTGAATCCTCATTACAAAAATACTTTTGTATTTACTAATGATTTCCCAGCACTTTTAGAAAAAAAAGAAAATTATAGCTTGAATAAAAATGATATCCTTATAGCAAAAAGTGAAAACGGGGTCTGCAAAGTAATTAATTATTCGCCAAGGCACGATTTAACTATTGCTGAAATGGAAGAGAAATCGATAGAAAAGGTTATAGAAACCTGGCGTAGTGAATTCAAATTGCTTGGTTCAAATAAAGAAATCAAGAACGTTCAGATATTTGAAAATAAAGGTGTAATGATGGGAAATAGTAACCCCCATCCTCATTGTCAAATCTGGGCACAAAAAAGTATACCAACGGAGATAACAAAGGAATTAAAACAATTCAGAAAATATTTTAAAAAACATAACCGAAGTATCCTCCAGGATTATTTAAAATTAGAATTGAAATTAAATGAGAGAATTGTATATCAAAATGAATCGTTTGTCATTTTGGTTCCCTATTGGGCTGTTTGGCCATTTGAAACATTGATAATTCCTAAAAGAAAAATTGGAAGCATTCTTCAGTTTAAAGAAAAAGAGGTTAAAGATTTTGCAAATGCTTTGAAAACTATAACAACCAAATACGACAATCTTTTTCAAACATCTTTCCCCTATTCATGCGGAATGCATCAACCCCCTACTGATGGAAAAGTTTATAAAGAGTGGCATTTTCATATGCATTATTATCCGCCTCTTTTAAGGTCAGCCAAAATTAAAAAATTCATGGTAGGTTACGAAATGCTGGCTGAACCGCAAAGAGATATTACATCGGAATATAGTGCTGATGTTTTAAAAAAATTATCAGTAGTCCATTATAAAAAATGAATGTGGCAGATTTTCAAATAAGATATTATGTTATTAACCTTCGGCGAATTTAGATATTCCTCGAAATATAATGGTTAAAAATACATAAATATTAAAATTATAGGTAAAGTCATGGAAAAGTCTGATTTAATCTCTGGCCTAAAAAACTTATTCATATTACTTTCATTTTTTTTATTTCTTTTTCTGCCTCAGCAGATTAAGGCACAATTTGCAAATGGAGCAGATGTTGGATGGTTGTCTCAAATGGAAGACAACGGATATATCTTTAAAGATAATTCCGGTGTTCAGAAAAATTGTCTGGAAATATTAAAGCAGAAAGGAATTAATGCTCTAAGATTTAGAGTATGGGTCAATCCAACAAATGGATACAACGGGCTAGCTGATGTAGTACGTAAGTCTATCATAGCAGATAGTATGGGCTTCAAAATAATGCTTGATTTTCATTTTAGTGATACGTGGGCAGATCCCAGTCATCAGACCAAACCTGCAGCTTGGGCAAATCATTCATTTAACCAGTTATTATCAGACATTTACGATCATGTATTTGGTGTATTAGACACTTTGAAATCTCTAGGTATAACACCAAATTGGGTTCAGATAGGAAACGAAACCAATAATGGAATGCTTTGGCCTGATGGAATGGCATCCTCACATATGAATAATTTTGCAGAGATGATTGATACAGGTTATGCTGCAGTGAAACATATAGATAACTCAATTCAAGTAATAGTTCATTTATCAAATGGGCACGATGATGCAATGTACAGATGGATGTTTGATGGTTTAAAAAACAACGGCGCCACGTGGGACATAATTGGAATGTCAGTATATCCTTATTGGGCTAATTTATCATGGCAGGTTGATGATAGTCTGGCATTAATTACAATGCAGGATATGATTTCAAGGTACAATACAAAGGTAATGGTGTGTGAAGCAGGATATTCTTACGACCAGCCTGTTGAAGCCAATCATTATCTTTTGGATCTCATTGCAAAAACAAAATCAGTTGGAGGGCTGGGTGTATTTTATTGGGAGCCGGAATGTTATAACTGGCAGGGATATAATATGGGTGCTTGGGACCCTGTAACTAAAGAGCCTACTGCAGCAATGGACGCTTTTTTAGGTATAAATGTAACTTCAGTTTCTCGGGAAAATAATTTACCTTCTAATTATGAATTGAAGATTTATCCAAATCCATTCAATCCTAATACAACAATCGAATATACTATCCCCGTATCTTCATATACAACGGTTATTATTTATGATACTCTAGGCAGAGAAATAATTAAGCTTGTGGATGATTACAAACAAGCGGGCACCTATAAAATAAACTGGTCGCCTGTAAATCTTGCAAGTGGAACATATTTCTGCAGAATAAATTCTGCCGACTTTATCGAAACGAAAAAGATGATTTTATTAAAATGAAAAACCAGTATTAGTAATGTTTATATTAATTCCAATCAACAAAAAATAGATCTTATTAAAGGAAGAAAATTATATATGAAATACAATAATTACATTCTTGCTTTGTTAATATTTTTATTTGCATCAAATATTTTTGCAGGCTTGCCCGAAAGCCGCCAGCGCTATTTAATGGATTTCAACTGGAAATTTAATCTCGGAGATATTAATAGCGCAGAAAGTATGTCGTTCGATGACAGCGCCTGGCGGACTTTAAATCTTCCCCACGATTGGAGTATCGAAGGACAATTCAGTAAAGATGCACCGGCTGGAGGAAACGGGGGATATCTTCCTACAGGTATTGGTTGGTACAGAAAACATCTTGAAATTTCAAAAGACGATTTAAGCAAAATAATCTGGATTGAGTTCGATGGCGTATATATGAACAGCGATGTCTGGATAAACGGGCATCATCTGGGCCTTCACCCGTACGGTTACACAAGTTTTTATTATAACCTTACACCTTATTTGAAAGAGGGTGAAAACATTATTGCCGTAAGAGTTGATAACTCACTTCAACCTAACTCACGGTGGTACACCGGATCTGGAATTTATAGAAATGTATGGCTTGTAAAGCTTACTCCCCTTCATATTGCACATTGGGGTACTTATATAACTACTCCTAAAGTTTCCAAAGAATCCGCAGTTTTAAATATAAAGACTGAAATTGATAATAATTATAAATCATCGAAGCAGGGGATACTACGTTCTGTTCTTATAGATGATATGGGAGAAAAAGTAGCAGAAAATGAAATTCACTTTTCTTTAAAGGCTGAAAAGAGTATTGAATTAAACCAAGAGCTAAAAGTGAGATCACCCTCACTTTGGTCAGTTAACTCGCCTTCATTATATAAACTCCGTCAAACAATACTTGAAGGTAAAAATATTTCTGATGAATTAGCGACTATTGTAGGTATTCGTAAAATTAAATTCGATGTTAACAAGGGATTCTTGCTAAATGGGGAACATATTAAGTTGAATGGCGTTTGTCTTCATCATGACGGAGGATGCGTTGGGGCCGCTGTCCCGATTGGTATCTGGAAATATCGGCTTAAAAAATTAAAAGATATGGGATGCAATGCTATTCGCACTTCTCATAATCCACCGGACCCGGAATTTTTGGACCTTTGTGATGAAATGGGTTTTCTTGTAATGGATGAATCTTTCGATGAATGGGAGATAGGCAAAAGAGAATACGGTTATCATATTTATTTTGATAAATGGGGAAAATCCGATCTTATATCAATGCTGCACCGGGATAGGAACCATCCGTCAATTGTTATCTGGAGCGTTGGAAATGAGGTACCGGATCAGAAAACAGAAAAAGGAGCGAAAACTCTCAAGATGCTATCGGAC
Organism: uncultured Ignavibacteriaceae bacterium; assembly: GCA_964412105.1. Lineage (GTDB taxonomy): Bacteria > Bacteroidota > Ignavibacteria > Ignavibacteriales > Ignavibacteriaceae > JAKAGZ01. The sequence goes on from CAYPNM010000007.1 coordinate 72,096, forward strand.
ATATGCCATAAAGAAGATCCTACCAGACCTGTCACTATGGGGTGTGACAATATTGCTGCAGACGGAGGTGCAACTACACTTGCATTCTTAAACGGTCTCGATATTGTTGGCTACAATTATGTCGATCGGTGGCATGAAAGACGCGAATTATATTACAGCATAGACCGTCATGATCATCCGAACTGGAAAATGATAGGAACGGAAAGTGAATCATACAATGGCGGAATACGCGGGTATTATTCTTTGGGTAAGGATTCTTCTTCAATTGATCCTGATTATAATTTTAGAATGATTGATGCAGAGCAGTTATGGAAATTTGTTCGTCTGCATGATTATGTAATTGGGGATTTTATGTGGACAGGTGTAGATTATCTGGGTGAATCATTTTGGCCTCTTAAAAATTGGTCTTTCGGCGTGCTTGACCTCTGTGGTTTCAGGAAGGACGGCTATTATTTTTATCAAAGTCAGTGGACAGGAAAACCAATGCTGCATCTCCTTCCCCACTGGAATTGGAGTGGGAGAGAAGGACAAATTATACCTGTTCTTTGTAATACAAATTGTAATGAAGTAGAATTATTCCTGAATGGAAAATCTTATGGAACAAAACGTATTGAGTTTCCTAGACAAGGTCATTCAGGAGCCTGGAACAAATATGCCAAACCGGAAGTTCATCCAACTACCGCCGATCTTCATCTCGAATGGGATGTACCTTACGAACCCGGAACATTAAAAGCAGTCGGAAAAATCGATGGGAAAGTTGTATGCACAGAAGAGGTACATACCGCAGGAGAACCTGAGAAAATAATTTTAAGTGCGGATCGTGATACTATAAATTCAAACAGGGACGTTTCTATAGTTAAAGTCGAAATTGTAGATACAAATGGGAATGTAGTGCCTACTGCTAATAACCTTGTTCATTTTGCAATTGAAGGAGAAGGAAAAATCATCGGTGTTGATAATGGTAACCCATTGGATCATAATTCCTTTAAGATCTTAGAAAGAAAGGCATTTAATGGACTGTGCATGGCAATTGTTCAGGCTTCTGGTGAGGCTGGTAAAATAAAGTTAATCGCAAATTCAGAGGGATTAGGCAAGACAACAATTGAAATAAATGTAAAGAAAGGCTATCCAATACTTATGGTACCTTAATTTTCTATTATTTCTGATTTGAATTTTATTATTTAAGATATTTAATAGAATTAAATTATAAGAAATTCATAAAAATAATTTGAAGTCTTTGGCGGAATTAAAAAAAGCTCTTTCCCGTTTCGATCTTATAATGATTGCAATCGGATCAACTATAGGATCTGGCATTTTTTTAACTCCTGCTATAATTGCAAACTCAATCCATTCGCCGAATTATATTTTAATTATCTGGCTGGTTGGAGGACTTTTGATTCTCTGCGGCGCTTTAACCTTCGCCGAATTAGGTGCACTTATGCCACAAGCTGGAGGAGTTTATGTTTATCTTTCAGAAGGCTATGGAAAGGTTTTCGGCTTTTTGTATGGTTGGGCCTATATTTTAGTAGTCAATACTGGCGGAATCGCTGCACTTTCTATTGCTTTTACAACCTACCTTGCCTACTTCTTTCCAATGAACCCTGTTATTATAAAAATTGTAGCAGTATGTGGAATCTTTTTCCTCACTATAATTAATGTTGTAGGTGTAAAAGTAGGAGGCATTTTCAGTGATGTATTTACCGTTCTTAAATTAATTGGAATTTTCGGAGTAATTGCAGTAGGATTTATTTTTGGCAGTAGTTCTATAACTGATTTTTCATTTACTACAACTTCAGGAATTTCAGGGGGATTAGCGGTTGCAATGGTTGGTGTTTTATGGTCCTATGGCGGATGGCAGCATGCAACTTACGCAGCTGGCGAAGCAAAAAATCCTGAGAAGGATGTACCAATTGCAATGATAATTGCTGCACTTTCAGTTACTGCAATCTATGTCTTAATCAATATAGGTTATATGTTTTTGCTTCCTATTGACACAATAGCACATTCACCAAGCGTTGCTGCAGACGCAGTAAAAACGGTTCTCGGCCCCATTGGAGGTGGAATAATCGCGCTGGCTATATTTATTTCAACATTTGGGACAGCAGGTATTTACACTTTAACTGCACCAAGAATTTATTTTGCTATGGCCAAAGACGGAATATTCTTTCCAAATATTGCTAAAATACACCCCAAATACAGCACACCTTCAAATGCAATAATTATTCAATCCACTTGGGCAGTATTGTTAATTATGTTTTGGGGAACTTTTGAAAATCTAATCTCTTATGTGGTTTTCACAGACTGGATATTTTTTGGATTGACGGCAGCTAGTGTTTTTATTTTTAGGAAAAAACTGTCAGGTGTAAAGAGAGAATACAAAACTTTGGGTTATCCGGTCACTCCCATTTTATTCATTCTTATGGCTGCCTGGTTTGTTATAAATACATTAATTGAAAAACCTGAACAGGCTGTTGCGGGCTTAATTATGTTAGGCTTAGGTTTGCCCGTTTATTATTATTGGAAAAGTAAAACCAATAGGACATAACCCTGGTTATCAATTTTTCGGTATACCGGTCACATGATATTTCTTAACAACCTTGCTTTCCATACCCAATAAAACATTAAACAGACAATTGTTTTTTTGATCTTTAAAATAAAAACCCGGGTAGATAAACACGGAATAGATCTTGCCCGGGCTGGAAATTCACTTTTTATATCACTTACAAAAATTAATTGGATTTAAATTTGCTGAGCAAATCACCCAATGCATTTTTATTTACCATAAAATCAAGCATCTTCAGCTTAACATAATCTTCCTGGAAAAAATAATAACCGGGATTGTGCCCATTATGACCTCCTGACCCGGAATCCTTAATTAAATACCAGTCTTTACCATCTTTATTTTCATATCCGACTAGATGAATACCATGGTCATCGCCTGTAGTTTTGTTGCTGAAACGGAATTGTCTTGCATACTGATCAATATATTCTGAAGGGATATCAAATGTGGGTATAATAGCAACATCATAATCCGGCAATATTCCTGCTTCTGATACATCACCGCCTATTGCCATTGTATAACCATCTCTGATAGCTTTTTTTATTATGTCCATAAAAACATCCAGTGGCACATTATAATATTCCTTACTATGCCACCAGTTATCACTAACAGGGTACTCAACTTTTTCCCAGTAAGGTTTTTGCATGAGAGACATTATATCGACATAATCATCAAGATTTAGGTTTACTACGTCATTAAGATATTGCATTGGAGTATACTCCTTTCCTTCAACGGTAACCTTTGTTGGAGGCACTCCCATATAGTGATCTAAAATATCTTTAATGGTATTCAGCACCTCTTCTTCATTCCAGGCATTTGATGCTTTTACACTTTTCAAATAATCATTCATTTCAGCAAACATCTGACGGTGATCATAAAATTCTTGTCCGGGCTTCAACCCTGTATAATCATTTTCTGGTACTATTCCGTATTCTTTCCAGATTCTTGGAACTGCATTCGCTTCTGAACCTTCACCAAAAGCCGAATTCCCGCGTTCCTCAACATACCTTTTTGCTTTTTCTACATATTCCCAGTAAACTGTGTACATTTCCGATAGTTTTAATTTCTTCTTATGAATCCTGTAAACTTCAGACTCAAAGAAAGATGTTGTAGAGAAATCCCAGCATGTACCGGTCCATCCCTGAGATACTGGTGGATTGAACCAATACTTTGTAAACTCATCCACAGATTTAGGTAAATCTAAACCTTTAACATCCAGTTTAAATACTTCACGCTCTTTTTTAGGTTTTTCAATAAATTCATTTGCACTTTTCCGAATTTTATTAAAAAATTCATTATTAGGTTTAACAAATTCACCTTTGTCACGTTTTTCTTGCTGAGCAAAGGTCATGCTGGCAAGAAGAAAAATAGCTAACGCTAAAACCAGAGTAATTTGTGATTTCATCTTATGCCCCACTTATTTGATATGATTATTAATTGTAAAACTTTAAAGTCTTGTTTAAAATTTAAGAATAAATATTCAGAAAATTAAGCCGGTTATCCAAATTGTTGATGCTAAATGGAAAGAATATCACTCGATTCTATTAATAAATGATTCATGGTCTATGAGAAATTAACGGATAAATCCCAACCGAAATTAATTAGTAGTAGAAAAGAAATTGTTCAATATCTAACAAAAGGTTTCATTACTACCGGAATGGATTTTATCACCAAATTTGCTTCAGTTAATCTGTTACCGGTAGCTTTTAATTTTATTTCACCGGGAGTTAATGTAGACTGAACAATTACTTCACATTTCCCGCTAAATAATTTTCTTTTATAATTTCCATCTAAATACTTGTCAGGTTCGTGGCTGCTCGGATTTCCATTTCCCACGCCGATAATCTTTCCATTTCCTTCAACTTCAAAGTGGATAAGATTTTCAGCAGTCGGAACTTCTCTTCCTTCTGAATCCAAAACAGAAACCGAGATGATTGTAACATCCTGCCCATCAGCATTTATGGTCGAACGATCTGGATTAAGCTCAATCGTAACTGCTTTCCCTGTTGTCTCAACTTTAGTATGTAATTCCCTTCCGTTTTTCCATCCTTTTGCATAGAGAGTACCGGGCTGATAATTTACTTCCCATTCAAGATGGCTGTTTCTCTCCATTATTTTTCTTCCTACGCTCTTTCCGTTAAGGTAAAGTTCAACACTATCGCAATTGCTGAAACACCATACGTCTATAAGCTGACCTTCTTTTACCTCCCAATTCCAGTGGGGGAAAATGTGAAGCACGTCTTTATTGGCCCACCAGGATTGATAATAGTAATAAATATTTTTAGGAAATCCGCACACATCCATGATTCCAAAGTGCGAATTTATATCAGGCCATTTATAAGGTGTTGGCTCGCCACGGTAATCAAATCCTGTCCAGACAAATGCTCCTGCCAGCCATGGACGCGCGGCATAATATTTCCACCACGTTTCAGCAAGCGATCCCCATCCTGGCTTTGTAACATCGTAATCAGGAACATATCCCTTCACGGTATCAACTGCATAAATTCCCCTGGTGCAAAGTGTACTTGCTTCTTCACTTCCCCAAATCGGCTGGTCCGGATGATCTTTGTGGTATTTGTTAAAATCATCATTACGTATATAGTTAATGCCTCTTACGTCAACAACACTGTTTACACCAAAATAATTAAGTCCGTTATTTCCAGCGTAGGTACAAAGCCTTGTGGGATCAAGTTCCCTTTGCAATCGCTTCATCGATTCTGCAACTTTCCTTCCTTGATCAGAATTATGAATATTCCATTCTTCATTTCCGATTGACCAAATAATTACCGATGGATGGTTCCTGTCACGCAGAATTAATTTTTTAAATTCCTTCAAGGCTTCTGGTGTGCTGCCAAACATTCTTGTTTCATCCATCACCAGCATACCTAGTTTATCACAGGCTTCCAGCAATTCGTTGGTAGGCGGATTGTGGCTGGTACGATAAGCATTAACACCCATTTCCTTTAATTTTTCAATTCTGAAATATTGAAGTCTATCTGGTAAGGCGGAGCCAACACCGGCATGATCCTGGTGATTACAGGTTCCCTGAATTTCAACACGCTTTCCATTTAAGAAAAAGCCCTTGTCTTTATCGAAATATATTGTCCTGATTCCAAATTTAGTTTCGGTACTATCAATTATTTCATTTCCATTTTTGAGATATGAAATTAACCTGTAAAGATAAGGATCATCCAGCGACCATAGATTCGGATTCTTTATCTTTATTTTCTGTCCTATTGTTTTCTTTTCATAACTCTTTAACTTGAATTCTGAAGTAACGCTGCTACCAACTTTATACCCATCTTTATCAAGAATAATTGTATAAAGCTTACAGCTATTATTTTTATAAACTTGATTGAATATAGTTGTCTGGATATACACATTCGCAGAATTCTTAAAAACTTTAGTAGAGACAAATATGCCGTATAATGGAATGTGTAATGGCGAATATTTTATCAGCCAGGTATGCCTGTAAATTCCAGCCCCTTCATAAAACCACCCCTCAGCTTGTGTTGCATCAACTCTTACTGTTAAAACATTTTTTCCCCCGAAACGGATATAATCTGTAAGATCATAACTAAATTCTTCATAGCCGCTTAAATTTCTGCCTATGAAAACATCATTTAGCCAAATAGTGCAATCGCGAAAGACTCCATCAAACTTCACCAAAATTCTTTTAGTACTGTCTGAGGCAGGAATTGTAAATGATCTTCTGTACCAACCAATAGAAGTCTCTGGAAATTGCCTGCCAATAGGCTTATATCCGTGATCATTAATATTCCAATTATCTTCATAAACAAACGGAAGCTCAACTGCCCAATCGTGAGGAAGATTTACTTTTCTCCAACTGCTATCGTTAAAATTAATTTTAGCAGCATCTACGCCGTCTCCCGTTTTGGCAAAAACCTCATCAATACCATAATTAAAATCCTTTTCCGGATTAGCTGCATTTCCAAAGTGAAATTTCCATCCAAAATCAAGTAGCAATTTTTCTCTTGCTGGCCCCTTAGATTGGGAAAAGGCTGTAGTTAAAAATATTGTAGTTAATAAAAGAAAGATTTGGAGATGTAGTCTCTTTTTCATGGCAGGCCCTTTTTGTTAAAGGAGTAAATCTCCGGGATTTATTAAATCCCGGAGGGTTTGAATTTAGAAATAAACTTTAATTGTCTCGACTGAATATTTCTTTGTTTTAACTTTTACAACCTTCCCATTAAAGTGAATTGGTTTTCCATCGACTTCCATAAAATTTGATTGTAAAACTTTTTTCGGAACAGCAGGCAAGGTTAATGTGGCTTCGGTTTCCCTGCCTTCAGCATCGTACCATTGAATTATCCAAGCATTGGAATCTTCAGCTTTTTTTACACTTGTCAGGACAAGGTTTTCATCATTGAGTTTTATAAAGGAGTCACTCAGCGGCAAACTCCCGGAATGAACCGAGTTCATCACTGCGATTAATGGTTCATTGTAATCCCATCCTTGCTGAACTGTATTTGCTGATTTCCAATCGCCTTTATGTGGATATAAAGCGTAATCTATTATATGCTTTCCCATATCCTGAGTTGGATCCGGCCATTTTGGCGAGCGAAGAAGTGATAATCTCATTACATTATCTTTTGTATCATAACCGTATTTTGAATTGTTTAAAAGGCTTACTCCATAATTGTCCGACATAGAAGTCAAATCTGCCCACTTTTCTGCCGGAACTTCAAATCTTGCTTTTTGCCAGCTCGTTTTTCTTTGAGTTGATCGTTCAATTGACCCGTAAGGAATTTCATAGGTTGCAACTGTATCGCTGAAGGAAAATGGGAATGCAACTTTGAGCATTGTATGCGATTCCCACCAATCAACCTTAGTCTGAAAATCAATTCTATCCAACCCATTATAAAGAATAACATCCTGTGTGAAAAACGAAGATGGGAAATTAGGAGTTGGATAATCTTTTACTACTCCAGGTTTCAAATAATCCCGGTATAATCTGACAACGGTCCTGACCGGACCGGTTTCAACAACTTCAGCTTTCCTGAAATGAGAAGGATATTCAACTCCTGTTAAACCAATATTCCACGCATCCCATTGCTTTGGTTTATCTTCAAGTAATTGCAGTTTGTTGCCTTCACCATTAAATAATTCCTTTCCGTTTCTTTTATCCGTAATATTTTTTACCCAGCCCGTTGATGTATCAATGGAAACTGTGAAATACTGATTTTTCATTTTTGTATCTGTTGCGGAAAGAGAAGAATTTGTTAAGGATGATTTACCCCGTTTCAATACATACGTCTTATATCCAATCGATGGAACACTGGAAGCAATAAATATTACCTGATTATGATAGCGATCAAGCTTTTCCATTTGTGAAGGAATTTCCTTTCCGTTTGTTTCGAAAATGGAATAATCATTTTTATCACCTTCCGGTAGATTAAGTTTTACAATATCCGTTCTTTCCCAATTTAAAGGATTATAAACAGTTATCGGCGTGCCATCTTTTATTCCTGAAGTATTTATATTTTTATCAATTGAGCCAAGAGCCTTATCTAGCGTAAAGTTACCTATCTCCTCGGCCTTTTTATATTTTACATCAGCATCAATATAGTTTTCACGAATTCCCGATCCTGGTAGTATATCATGAAACTGATTGAACATTACTTTATCCCATGCATCTTCCAGATCTTTTCCAGGATATTTATTTCCGTAATTTATAGATAGAGTGGAAAATTTTTCGGATTCTGCAAGAAGATTTTCAAGTTCACGGTTATATTTTTTAATTTTGTCGTGAGATGTGTAGGTACCACGATGATATTCAAGATAAAGTTCATTATCCCATACAGGAAGTTTTGAAAGATCCTGTTTCTTCAACCAGCCGATATATTTTGCAGCAGTTCCATATTCAATTGATGGGTAAATAAAAACAGTTTTCAGGTGTTCAATTCGGTTTATCATATCAATAGAAGGCCCGCCACCGTGATCACCTACTCCAAACAGGATCATAAAATTTCTGAACCCGGTGTTAGCTTCGAACTGTCTTAGCCAGTCAACTAGTTCATATGATTGAGTAATTGTGTTCACATAATCGAAAGGGAAATAAGAAAGTATTTTAGATCCATCAGGAGATTCCCACCAAAAGACTCTGTAAGGAAAAACATTGGTATCATTCCAGCCTAGCTTTTGTGTAATAAATGCATCAATACCGGAGTTCTGATAAAACATAGGCATATTCCATGTGTAACCGAATGAGTCGGGATTCCAGCCGATTTTTACATCTACACCCATTTCTTTCTGAAAATATTTTTTCGCATAAAGTAATTGCCTATCCCAGGAAACTCCGCTTGGTATATTACAATCAGGTTCAATCCACATCCCCCCAACAATTTCCCATCTACCATCCTTTACCCTCGCTTTAATTCCATTAAATACATCTGGAAATTTGTCCTGCATCCATTTGAAATACTGTGCAGCGCTTTGTGTATAGGTAAAATCCGGCTTTTCATCCATTATATGCAGAACAGATGCGAAAGTATTTCTGCAAATCATAACAGTTTCAAGGTCACGCCACAGCCATGCTGCATCAATGTGTGCATTTGAATCAAAAAAAAGTGTGAACTTTTTAGCAAATTTTGCAACGGGTTCAAGTTCCTTTTTTACTTCAACAACCGACTCCTTATATTTATCGATATCACCTTGCTCTAATGCATTAACATCGATTTTTAATGCTTCTTCCTGAAGAAGATTATTCAATTTGATTTTTTCATTTCTATTAATTGTAGATTTATCAATTCCCGGATCAGTTCTAACACGGGAGTTTGTCTGATAAGTATCAAAGCTTAATAATTTTTGCCCCACTCTTAAGCTTAGCGAAAGATCCTGAATGTCCTGCTTGATAGGATTTGTAATTCCCATATCAAGCTCTGCTCTTATTAATCTTAGTGGACCACCTGTGTTTATTGCTTTAATTACAACAACAAATTTATCTCCGGGCTTAGCGCTATCTGTTAAAACAAAATCTCCATCCCAGGGAAAATAGCCTTTACTTTCACCATTTATCCATAAATAACCATAATCATCTACCGATAAAAGCAGTTTGACTTGCCCTTTTACAGGAACTCCCAGAAATTGCTTTGGCAGAATTATGGTTTTCCTCAACCAGCAGGAATCATCGGTAAAATGCTGATCAAGCTTTAGAGTTCCCCATTTGGAATCATCAAAATCAATCGAAGTTGGATCACCTTCTATTACTGTTCCTCCTGAAAGATTTGGACTTTTTTTCCAGTCATCATAAGAATACGTACTAAGAAAAGTTAATTTCTTTGCAACTTTATCCACGTTTGTTTCGTTTTGATTATCGTTATTATTTTGAGGGAAGATCATCAGGGGGAACAAGGAAACAATGAATAAATATTTTAATGATTTCATTTTAGGTACCTTTAGGTTTTAATTCTGGCACGATTCGAGGGAATCAATTACCTTAAAAATTTCAGGTTACAGACAAATTACTAAGTCATATAAAATAAAGTAATCTTTTTCAAAATTATGAAATTCTTAGGAAAGAAAACCAAATATTTTTATTTAGGGAACATTATAGTAGAAAAGCTCAATGCTGTTTCTTACAGATTATAATCTGCCTCAAATGTCCGATTTAATGAAACTTATTTATATAATAATAAGTTTATACATAATATGTGCTTTGTAAATGACAAAAATATTATTTTCATCTTAACATTTTAATTTTATGTCCTTATTATTAGCTTAGTTAAAGGGATATAATTTAAATCAATTTTTAACATTAAAACAAAAGATATGCGGCTATAGCTCTATGGTAAAAAATAATAAACATAAAAATCAGAAACCTCAGGAAATTCAAAAACGAAAAAAATTACACTGGTATGATGTGACCATTCTTATAGTGGTAATTGCAGCGATTATTTATTTTCTGTTCTATCAGGATTTATTTAATAAAAAGGTTACAAACACAGATTATGTCTTCAAAAAGGAAGGGGTTTTAACCTTTTCTGATTCGTTAGGAAATGTTAAGACAAAAATAGATATACAAATTGCAAATAATGAATATGATCGGGAGCTCGGGCTTATGTTCAGAAAGCATATGCAGGAAAACAGAGGGATGTTATTTGTTTTTCCCAAAGAAGGTATTCAAAGCTTCTGGATGCATAACACATATATCCCGTTGGATATGATCTTCGTAAATGCAAAGGATAAAATAGTAACAATACAAAATGCAGACAAGACATTATCGGATCAAACATACTCTTCTATTAAGCCGGCCCAGTATGTAATTGAAGTAAACCAGGGCTTTTCAAAAAAGCACGGACTAAAAGTGGGAGATAAAATCTCCTGGTTAAAAACGCAAACAAATATGGAAGCAAGTGATAACTAAATTTATTTTTGTCTTAATTGATCTAAAAGAACAGCCAGCAAAATAACTACACCTACAACTATCTGCTGAATATATGAACCAACATTTAATAGATTTAATCCGTTTTTAAGAACTGCAATTAACATCGCGCCAATGAAGGTCCCGATAATTGTGCCACGACCTCCGAATAAACTTGTACCACCGACAACAACTGCCGCGATTACATCAAGCTCATACATTAATCCGGCATTAGGTTGTCCTGAATTTACCCTTGACGCTAAAAGAATTCCGCTAATTGCAGAAAGCACACCTGAAATCACATAAACTGCCGTCAAAATAAAATTTGTATTTATCCCGGCCAATCTCGCAGCTTCTAGGTTTCCACCCACCGCATAAACATATCTTCCGAATTTTGTTTTTGTCAACACTATGTGAGATATAACAAAAACTATGACCATTATTATGGTCGGGAAAGGAATTCCGAGAATTCTTCCTGCTCCTAAAAAACTGAAAGAATCCGGGAGTTCCCAGATTGGACGTCCACCCGTATATACGAAGGAAGCGCCACGCCAGATCGTCATCAATGCAAGAGTTACAATGAAAGGGGTGATATTGAATTTTGTAACAAAAATCCCTGCTATTCCGCCTGAAACAACTCCGAATAAAATTCCACCTAAAATTGCAATAGGAAAGACTAGATATAGCGGAAGATTAATTTTCAACATACTCGTTGTTAGCACACCTGCAAACGCAACTAAAGAACCAACCGAAAGATCGATCCCCGCCGTCAGGATTACAAACGTCATTCCTGCTGCTATAATCGCAGTAATTGAAGCTTGTAGAGTTACATTCAAAAGATTTTCTGCTGAGAAGAAAAACGGCGACAACTGGGAAAAAATTAATACTTCAAAAAGGAAAACAATAGCGAGACTGAATTCAGAAATTTTCTCAAAGTATTTCGAATCACGAATTTTGGTCAGCATAGGTTTTTTCCATGGTTTGAGTAGCTAAGTCCAGAATTTTTTCCTGCGTAAAGCCTATCTTATCCAATTCACCGGTTATCCTTCCCTCACACATAACTACAATCCTATCGGATATTCCGATCAGTTCAGGCAGTTCGGATGATATTACAATCACGCCAATTCCTTGCTCAACAAGTTTATTAATAAGATTATAAATTTCGAACTTCACGCCTACATCAATTCCTGCAGTTGGTTCATCAAAAATTATAACCTTAGAATTTGTGTGCAGCCATCTGGCAAGTACAACTTTTTGCCTGTTACCTCCGCTTAGATTCTCAACTTTGGTTTCCAGCGTTGGAGCTTTAATCTGCAATTGATTAAAGTAATTTATGACCGCTTTTTTCTCAGTTGCTTCATCTATAAATATCCCATTCATGAATGGAGACAAATTTGAAATCGAAACATTTTCGCGAATGCTTCTTTCCATAAATAATCCATAAAGATTCCTGTCCTCAGTAAGAAGTGCAATTCCGGCCCTAATCGCGTCTTTCGGAGACTTAAATTTTTGTTCTTTACCATCGAAAATAATCTTGCCCCCTTCAACTTTATCCGCGCCGAATATCACTCTTGCAACTTCACTTCTGCCGGCTCCTACCAGACCTGCCAGGCCAAGTATCTCCCCTTTGCGAAGCTTTAAATTTATATTCTTAAGTTTTCCACAATTAATGTTTTCAAGACTTAAAATATCCCCCTTAATTTCTGCAGTATGTTTCGGATATTCATCAGCGAGCTCTCTACCAACCATCTGCTTTATAAGGTTTTTGATATTTGTATCTTTTATATCAGAAGTAGCTATCCTTTTCCCATCACGCATCACCGTAACGCGATCACCTATTTCGAAGATTTCTTCAAGCCTGTGTGAGATATAAATTATTCCCACACCCGCTCCTTTTAATTTCCTTATCACTTTAAAAAGATTCTCTATTTCAGAGGTTGTAAGGGATGCAGTTGGTTCGTCCATTGCAAGGATACTGATGTTCCTATGTGTTGCTTTAGCGATTTCAATCATTTGCCGCTGTGCTACACTTAATTTATTTACCGGAATATCAGCCCGAATTTCCTCTCCCAATTCTTTAAGAGCTTTTTGTGCCAGCTCAATCATTTTTCTTTTATCAAGGAAAGAAAATGAACTTTTCATTAGCTCGCTTCCCAAAAAAATATTATCAGCAGCAGTTAGTTCGGGTATGAGCTTAAAATCCTGGTAGATAATTCCTATTCCAAGCTTTTGAGCTTCAGATGGTGTGCTGTAACTGACTTCTTTATGCTCAATAAATATTTTACCGGCATCCTTTTTAAGTGCACCTGATAAAATTTTCATCAAGGTAGATTTACCTGCACCGTTTTCACCAAGCAGGCAATGAACTTCACCTCTACCTACATCAAATGAAACATCATCCAGAGCAAGCACGCCTGGATAACGTTTCGAAATTTTTTCCATACGGAGAAGTGGGGACATTTTTTATTTTGCTGCGTTTTCTTTTAGCATATCCTTATCCACAATTCCTACCGCAACAGGTACAACTCTGGCCGTTGTTTTTCCCTCAAAATGTAATTTGATCTCGTCCACGGTAGTTTCGCCAATAAGTTTAGGATTTTGAATAACATCTGCTTTAAGAGCAGAGCCTGCAAGTATTTCTTTTCTGGCTGGTGGAGTTGCATCATAACCCACGATTGATATTCCTTTTCTGTTAAACTGCTTAACCGCATCAAGCGCACCAAGCGCTGAATCATCATTTATTCCGAATATTCCATTCAAATCAGGATGAGACTGAAGTACATCAGCAGCAGCCTGAAGGGAGCGATCACGCACTCCTTGACCGTTTACATCAGCAACAATTTTAATTCCAGGATATTTTGAAATTGCTTCCTTAAATCCCTGCACGCGATCAAGAACTGAAGTAATTGCGGGCTGATTTATAATGGCAATATTTCCCTTTCCATTCAAAGCCTTTGCAAGAAATTCTCCGGCAAGTCTGCCTCCTGCAACATTATCTGATGCAATATGTGAAACAACATTACCCTGTTCAGCAGCGATGTCTGCAGTAAATATTGGTATTCCGGCTTTGTTTGCTTCTTCAATTGCTGGGCCAACACCTTTTGAATCAACCGGACATACAACAATAGCATCAACTTTTCTTGAAATAAAATCCTCCACCTGAGAGATTTGTTTGTTTAGGTCAAAGTCTGCTGAAGCAATTATTACCTGATAACCATCCTTTTTAGCTTGTGCCCTGAGACCATCTTCAAGATCACGATAAAATATATGACCACGTGTCAGCAGGCTGACCCCGATTGTTTTAGCCTCCCCAGGATTATTGCCTTTATTGCAGGATATTATTGTTAAAGATATCAAGATTGTAATTGCAGCGAGGCATATTTTACTTTTCATAAGTCTCCTGTAAATTAAACCACGAACCGTTAAATTTAGCTTATTATTTTAGTCCCATCAACTATCTTACAAACATAAACGCCGGGTTCTTTGCCGAAAGTAATTTTGTATTCTTCAGAAATTACCTTACTTGTTTCCCTGATATAATCATTCTTTATTAAATTTATTGTGCAGCCCCCGAATCCCCCGCCCATCATTCTTGAGCCTATTATACTCTCCTGAACAGAGGCGATTTCCACTAGGTAATCAAGCTCTCTGCAGCTTACTTCATATTTATCCCGAAGTCCTTCGTGAGAAAACAACATCTGCAAGCCAAAATCTTCAAGTTTATTGTTAGCCAAATCCTTACAGGATTTTTCAACCCGTTCGTTTTCTTCTATCACATATAAACAGCGATCAAATACTTTAGAATTAAATTCTTTCTGATGTTCAATTAATGGTTCTTTTTTTGCATCCCGAAGACTTTTTATCTCCGGATAATGATGCTGTAGAATTTTTACACCTTCTTCACATTGTCTCCTTCTTAAATTATATTCAGTCGAAGCCAATGAATGCTTAACGTGAGTATCAAACAAAACAATTTTATGCTCTTCTGAATTAAAAGGATAAAATTCAAAATCGAGTGTACGGCAATCTAGTTTTAAAACGTGATTTTCTTTTCCAAAAATATTAATAAACTGATCCATTATTCCGCATTTAACACCTACAAACTCGTTCTCTGATCTTTGTGCAAGCTTAACCATCTCCTGTTTGTCAAGTTTTAAACCATAAATATGATTCAGCGCAAAAGTAAGTCCGGCTTCAATCGCGGCTGACGATGACAGACCGGAACCTATCGGAATATCTCCGCCAAACACACAATTAAATCCGTTAAAATTTTTACCTGTTTTTTTTAATTGGTCAATCACTCCAATTAAATAATTTGCCCACGTTTTTACGGATTTCTGAATATTATTTATTTCTATTATTACTTCCTGGTCAAAATCAATTGAAAAGAGTGATACTTTGTTATCGTCTCGTGGTGTTATCCCGAAAAGTATATCCTTATCGATTGCGGCAGGAAGAACAAAACCATCATTATAATCAGTGTGCTCTCCTATTAGGTTTACTCTCCCTGGTGAGCGGAAAAGCATAGGCTCTTCTTTATATAAATCTTCGAATTTTTTCCGGATCTTTTCTGGAATTGTCATAGACTACTCTATTTTTACTTTTCTGTTTTTAATAATATAAATCAATCCCACCACTATCATTAGTCCACCCCACCATATATCCGGATGTAAATGCTGTAGTGCTGTTTGTTTCCCGTCTCCTTGCAATAAAAAATAAAGCCCATTAATAAAGAGAACAAGCCCCATTGCAGATAAAATCAATCCTACAAAATACCAGATAGGTTTCATAATAAATCTCCTCTCACCAAAAGATGACGTTTAAAACTACTAATACAACTAGTGATATAATTGCATAAAATTCCGGACGTTTAATGAATGGAATACCTTTATTCACAGTCTCAGGCGTTAATCCCTTCACAAGCCCGACCAGTTCTTCCTTTGGTCTTTTCTTTGTAAATAAACTTATAATGATTGTTACACTAAAACAGATGAGCCATGCCCACCAGGCCCTCCAGAAGTTTGCGGCCATATCACTCGCTGGGCTTGAAAGAGTTATAAAACTTTTGCTGATCCATTCAAACTTCACGGCAAGGTACAATGTAAAAGAAGAGCCCATGCCCGCAACCAATCCCCAGAATGCGCCTGCAGGAGTTATCCATACTATAAACATTCCAAGCAGCATCGTAGCAAACAATGGAGCATTTACCCACGAAAAAATTGCCTGCATATAATCCATTATGCTCGGAAAACTTTTTGCCCAGTAAGCCGTTCCCAGACTAATCGCAACACCAACAACGGTAGCAACTCTACCCATCCACAAAAGATGTTCATCACTGGCTTTTTTATTGATTACCGATTTATAAATATCATATGTCCAGACAGTATTAAATGCGCTGACATTTCCTGCCTGTCCGGCCATAAAACCGGCAAGCAAAGCGGTAACTCCAAGTCCGACTAAACCGCGTGGATAATATCTTGCAATCAAAAGCGGCAAAGCAGAATCATAATTTATTTGCCCGTTATCTTTTAATAAAGCAAAACCACTATGAGGATCATTTGCTAAAACTAAAGCAATGAGCCCTGCTAGAATAACAATAAATGGAACTGCCATCTTAAAAAACGAAGCGAGAATCGGCGTCATTCTAGCGGACCGAAGATCTTTTGCGGAAAACGCACGCTGTACGACTAGAAAATCCGTTGTCCAGTAACCGAATGAAAGAACAAAACCAAGCCCTAGCACAATCCCTCCCCACGTAATCATCATGCCGTTTTGCGAAGGATCGCCTGAGGTTGACCACAATGTATTAAATGCTTCAGGTACTCTGGCAAAAATTTGATGTATGCTTCCTATTTCCACAATACCAAGGATGGAGACTAGAAACAGCCCAAACCAAATTAAAAAGAATTGAATTATTTCCGTAAAGATCGCAGAAAGAAGTCCGCTCATTGTTACATAAATGCCGACGGTTATTGCAGAGATCCACATACTCAAATCCCAGTGCCATCCGAGAAAAGTATGCAGTACAAGTGCCATTGCATAAAGATTAATTCCTGAAACAAGCAATGTCATAATTGCAAAAGCAATCCCGTTTAGGACTCTTGTTTTTTCATCGAAGCGCAATTTTAAATAGCCTGGTACAGATTTAATTTTGCTGCTGTAATAGAACGGCATCATGTAAATGCCAAGGAAAAGCATTGCTGGAACTGCACCAATCCAGTAAAAATGCGCAACGTACATTCCATATTTGTAAGTATTACCTGTCATTCCAAGCAGTTCAAGCGCACCGAGATTTGCGGAAAGAAAAGCAAGGCCAGCCACCCAGGAACTATTTTTTCTGCCTGCGAGAAAAAAGTCATCCTGACTTTTTGTGTACTTGCGAAGGTAAAAGCCTATTCCAATAATAAAACCAAAATAGATTGCTATTATCAGCCAATCAGCAAAAGAAAGCCCGATAGCGTGCATATTTATCCTCGAATTAGTTCCCTTTAAATGTCACTTATTTATGATTGTCAGTTTGATCCCCCTTAAGCTTGAGAGAAATCTAACGGTACAAAATAAAAAAAGATTTCTCATTATGCTAAAGTAGGATTCGAGATAACAAATTGGGAAAAATAGTTTTATTTCATATTTAATGAAATATCCTGATTAACAAAATGATTTTTCTTTATATCGTTTATTTTAAAGCTGAGTAAGTTACCCTTTAATTCGGCACCAGACACTGAAATAATCTTATCAGAATTAGAAACTCCCAGATGGTATGTCTCTCCGCTTAATCCTTCAATATGTATCTTTAATACCTTCCCGTTCAATTCCTGAGAAGTTACTTTCAATCCATGATTCGTCTCCCCTAATTCTGTCTTATCATTTAAAAAATAAATTTCAGGAACGGGCTTATAATTTAAAGTATATGCGTTTTTAGCATTTAAAGATAAAGTAACATTAGCAAGGAAAACCTGCGATTGCTTTTCCAATTTAGTGTTAATTTGATTATTATTAAAAGTGGAAGAAATTATTTCTGTCCCCAAACCTAGAGCTGGCGAAAATTCAACTCTAATATCATCATTACCTTTCTTATTGGCTAATAATTCCAATTTTCCTTTTTCTTTATACAAGTGAAAATCCACTGTATCTTTTCCAACCTTAATATTAGTAATTGAAATGTTTTTCCAGTCAGCAGGCAGGTTGGGAGAAAAATAGATTGTTTTATCTGGTGCATCCACCCTTAATCCGAGCAAACCCCGAACAAACGGTTCTATAAATCCCGTTGCAGAAAATCCCTGGTCATGATAGGCTTCACCTAGTTTTTGATTAATCAATCCGGAAAATACTTCAGGCACTGCACCTGCGGCATTATCAAAAAAGTGATTCGCAACTGCTTCAACTGTTTTATATCCAGCTAGATTATAATGATAATTATATTGTGCCGTTCCAAAAAATGAGGCAATGAAGGGCCAGACAGCTCCGTAATTATAATTTACAGGATCAAATATTTCTGATTTATCTGATAACGAACGAATCCCCCAATCAGTTGAGAGATCGGAATTATTTAGATACGGTATGCTTTCATTTGAATGCCGCGCATCTAACACATTAAATGCCATCCCTATTGTTGCCCATGGAGTTTTTTCTTTTACTTGCTCACCATTTTCTGTTGCTCCGTAAGAATATAAATTCATATCCGGCATCCAGAATTTTTCATCGAGAGATTTTAATGCTTTCTTCAATTCCTTCTCTGATTCTGATTTCAATCCTTTATCATCAATTGCATCAGACATTCTTATAACTGCTTCAATCGCTTTTGTCCAAATGGCAGAGGTATACATATCAGCATAAATGTGAACGTACTTTCCAAACTCAAGCGCCCCCAGACCGGCACCTTTCAGATCCATCAGACCGTCATTATCGCTATCTTTTCCAACACACCAATCATAAGCCTGTCTTATTGATTTCCAGCTTTTCTTTACTAAATCAAGATCTCCGCTTTGCGTATAATAATCGCCGAATGCAACAAGATACCATGGCGTTGTGTCAGCGTGATTGTAACCATAATGATAATCATTCCACCAGTCTATTAATCCTTCACTTTGTGAAAGTTCATGAGCGATTTTTCCAATATTATTATTTACTTCATCCATAGATTTTTTTCGTATTGGGAAATTATCCTGTCGCTGCCATTTTTGTACAAATTCAAGTGCGTCTTTAACTGTTGAAAAATCCTGAAAGCTGTTGAATGCAAGACTATTTATAAATGCATCTCCTCCAAAAAACCACGCAAATCCTGGTCGACCTCCTGCACCGGACATTCCGTATCCTGCCACAAGTCCTTCCCCAAGATTTGGATTTTTCACGAGTAAATTATCAAGTGCAACCTTTCCCCATTCATAGGCAAGATTAAATTTTTCATTTGGTGTTTCAACCTTTATAGTATTGTTCGATAAAATCTGATAATGCTCATAATTCTTTTTGTAAAACTTTTTAGCATTTACTAGTAAACTGTTATACAAAGTTTTTACTGAATCAAATTTCATCTTATCTCCGCCGGCAATTGCAATGGGGATATATTTCCCGTCCGTTTCTCCCGCCTTAATATCAATCCTGAATTGAATGGGATTATCTGCAAACATATGGGCTGGGGGAGCAGTCATTTGTATTCCAGCGGGAGAGCCGCACAAAAAAGTTGCTCTCCCTCGCGATTCGGATATTACATAAGCCCTCTGTTCATCGTCCCAATAGCTGTACTGTCCTCCGATTCCTGCCGGCCATTCAGGCTGCAGTACAGGAAAAAACCCTGGTACAATGCTTAATGGTTGAGTTGTGTAAACATCCAGTAATATGACTGCGCCAGGTTCATTAACTGGAATAAAAATTATTTCTTTTACCCTGAACGATTCGTAAGTGAAAGTAATTGTAGTTGCTTCAGGTCTTACTGAAATAGTTCTTAAAATATCTTTGGAATGAATTGGTGCGGTTGATGAACCAATGAAAAATTGGAGATCGAAATTTCTTAAAACTTTCCATGGCCAGACCCACATTTCGAATGAGCCGTTTTCGAATCCCATTAATGCAGCTTTTCTTCCTATTTTATCAAAGTACTGGTTGGATTGCGCTGGTCTTGTTATTTCAATATTATTTTTCTTTAACCCGAATTTCGTAATAGAACTATTTTGGGCAAATGTGATTGACACAAATAGTAATAAAACTGATACAAATATTTTTAGTGATTTCATAATTATTCTAATTAATAACTTTAAGTGTTAGTTCTTTAAGATCGCTATCAGCAGAAGATGGTCCTGCATAAATTGTGTAATCCCCTGTTCCAACAACAAAGCCTTTACCCTCTTCATACGATTGCAAAGCCTCTTTACCCAGACTAAATTCTACAGTCTTTGTTTCTCCTGGATCCAATGAAATCCTCTTAAAACCTTTAAGAGCTTTTATTTCTTTATCATCGTTTGGATTTTTTACGTAAAGCTGCACTACTTCATCACCTCTTACCACGCCGGTGTTTTTCACATCAATTTTAACGGAGACTCCCTCATCTTGCCTGATTACATTTTTACCCAATTTTAAATTGGAAAATCCAAATGTTGTATAACTTAATCCGTAGCCGAATGGGAAAAGCGGGTCCCCCTCGAAATATCGGTAAGTTCTCCCCTTCATATCATAATTTGTAAATGGCGGCAGTTGATCAGTTGATTTATAAAATGTCACCGGCAATTTTCCTCCAGGATTATAGTCTCCAAACAAAACATCCGCTATTGCTGTCCCTGCTTCTTCTCCTCCGTACCACGATTCTATAATTGCCGGAATATTTTCTTCGGACCAGTTTATTGCAAGTGCGCTTCCGTTCACAAGAACCAGTACTATAGGCTTTCCGGTAGCTTGAATATATCTTAATAATCTCTGTTGGGTATCAGGCAGATCAATTCGCACCCTGTCACCCCCCTTAAAGCCTGGCACATCCACATCCATCTCTTCACCTTCGAGCCGTGGAGAAAGCCCCAAAAACATTACTGCCACATCTGAATTTTGCACTGCATCTATCGCTTTATATTCCATCGTAATATCCACAAACGACCAGATCAACTGCATCATCGCGTAGCGGTTCCTTTCATAAAATTCCACAGTGATCTTATATGGTTCTTCACCATAAAGATGAAACTTCTTATAAGATTTTACAGGATTATGGTTTGCACTAAAATTAACGATCAGAGAATCATTAAGGTAAATTCGTGCAGCGTTAAATCCATATCCCCCGATATAATAATCACCCGTTTTGGGAGGAATAATATAACCCGTCCATCTCACACCAAAATTGTTATGACGAAATTCAGGATAGGGTGCACCATCCCACCATTGAAAATCGATTTGCTTATCGATTCTTGTGTGCGAGGGTTTTCCTTTAAACTCGTTATTATTAAAATATTCCGCATTCAATCCGTTTTGTTTATCATACTCAATACTTGTAAAAAGATATTTTGAAGGAATCACTGTAAATGAGGGCATATTGTTGGCAAGATCGCATCCCTGCTCATAAACAACTTTTGCCGTTTTACCTACCTTATTAATTATTCCCTGCAATGGAGTGACTGGAGCCTTTGGCGTTCCGTTATAATTTCCGCATAAAACTTCCACATCGTTAGCATTTGGTCCTATCACAGCTACCTTCTTAATATTCTTTGATAAAGGCAGAAGATGATATTCATTTTTCAAAAGAACAATCGATTCCCTTGCTGCAGTTAAAGCCAATTGTCTGTTCTCTTCGGAATTAACAACATTATAACTAATTTTATTATATGATACATCATCCGCCGGATCAAACATCCCGAGCTTGAATCTTGCTGTAAATAGTCTTTTAACCGACTGATTAATTTTGGTCGTATCAATCAATCCCTCTTGGATTGATTTATTAAGATTCAGAAACTGATCCCCGCAATTCAAATCAGTGCCGGCATCAACACCCTTTGCTGCAGCTTCTTCTGAGGTTTTAACATAGTTGTGTCCCCCATCTCTCCACATGTCATCTATAGCACCGCAATCGGAAACGACAAATCCTTTGAATCCCCATTCATCTCTTAAAATTTTCTGCAGCAGTTCGTTGTTGCCGCAACAAGGAGAATTGCGAAAACTGTTGTACGCACACATTATTGAATAAGCTTTGCCGTCAACAATACATTTTTTAAAAGCAGGAAGATATGTTTCTCTTAAATCGTAATTGCTTACTTCCACATTGAAACTGTGACGAAGAAGCTCGGGTCCGCTGTGAACTGCAAAATGCTTTGGTGTAGCAATGGTTTTAAAGTATTTTGGATTGTCTCCCTGCATTCCTTTGACAAATGCCTCACCTAATTCACCCGTCAAATATGGATCTTCTCCATAAGTTTCCATGCCTCTTCCCCATCTTGGGTCACGGAAAATATTGATATTTGGAGACCAGAAAGTTAATCCCTGGTAAATTCCTCTTTCACCTCTTTTGCTGTCCCTGTTATATTTTGCACGCGCTTCATCTGAAATTGCATTTGCAACATTGTGCATTAAATTAACATCCCATGTTGCTGCAAGACCTATTGCCTGCGGAAAAACGGTTGCAAGTCCGTTACGTGCAACTCCGTGCAATCCTTCATTCCACCAGTTGTATTCGGGAATACTTAGTCTTTTAATTGCAGAGGCAGTATAAACCATCTGTGAGACCTTTTCATCAAGAGTCATTCGTGAAACCAAATCATCTACTCTTTTTGAAATAGGAAGTGAAGTGTTTTGATAGGGTAATTGTTGGGGGAAAACTGTTGTTAGAAAAAGAAAGAATATAAAAAGTATTTTTTTCATTAAGCTTCCAAAGATTATTTATTTAAGACTATTAAAATCAATCAACATCCGTGCAATAATCCCTGCCCAGATATATGTTTTATTCCAACCCGCCTGCAGATCGTCAGCACTGTAAAATTCCCAGAACCAGTGGTTAGTGCTAAGCTGGTAATCAACATTTGTTAAAACTTTTTTGACTAATTCCTTCGCTTCTTTTTTGTAACCGTAATCTATCAATCCGCGGAAGATTAAATATTGCCACTGGGTCCAGACGGGACCGTTCCAGTATCCGATCGGAACATAATAACTGTCATCTGCAGATAATGACGGCACGCCGTAATTTCTCCAGAATTCTTTTGGATCTGTCAAATGTTTAACAAGTTCTTTCGCCTGAACTTTATTCGCAACTCCTGACCACAATGCAAGAAATGCAATAATTTCTTTTCTTTTTAAATCATTCTTCTTTTTAAATGTAAATGAATGATCGTTTTTATTAATGTTATAATAAAATTTTGTTACCGGATCCCACATAAATTTATTTATCAGCGCAGTTCTCTTCTCATAATTTTCCTTGAATGTTTTAGCCTCTTCTTTAAAACCCAGATCGTTTGCCATTGCTTCAAGAGATTTTGCTTCTTTTACAAGATCAAAATTCAATGCCACATCATCAAAATTTGAAGGTTTTCCTACTTCATCCCAAATGGCAACCCTGGCATCCCGAACACTTTCTAGTTCTCCATCTCCTCCCCATTCACAGAGTCCGTCATTATTTGAATCACGGTTTTTCATAAAATATTCAAATAACTTTTTCCCAGACAGATATGCATCTTCCAGGAATTTCCTATCCTTAGTCAATTTATAAATTTCCCAGTTCTCCCAGTTGAACCATGGAGCAGAAGTTGTAAGCTGTCCATTATCCGGTATAGTTTCATTAAGGTATGGTCCCGTGCGGTAATTTATGTAACCATCCGGATGCTGTCGTTCCATGAATACTCGCTGAGAATTCATCGCACTTTGCGGATCCATCAAAACATAAGCAAGCATCGAAAGGCTTTCGTGGAAAACTTGTCCTCCGTATCCCCAACCCCATCTCGGTTCTCTGGAGAAAACATAATAATTATAATGGCATTCCCCTTCAGGCGGAAGCATGCACTGGCGCAGAAGAGAAAAGGCATTCCAATAAAGAGCGTTGTAATCTTTTACTTCGAAATTTATCTGCGGGATTTTGCTGTAGGTCTTTTCATCTTCCTTAACGAATTTTTCCAGGTTTTCGGTCATTAGTAATTTGCAGTTAGAAATTGGCTGGGATATATCTTTTCCCGCTTCATTTATTCCTCTTATTACTTTTAAAGTAACCGAATTTCCTACAGAGATTGTTACACTTTTCTGAAGTGAAATTATTTTAGCTGTACCATCATGAAAATTATTTTTTAATACGGTATTAATCAGATCATTAAGAAAAATATTGGCGATAGTATCATTCACCGAACTAAAAATGTTATAAGATCCTTCCGCATCAGGTTTTTCGTTTAATAAGAGTACATCCGTAATATCTTTCTGAAAAGGAATGTTGTGATCTTTCATCCAGCCATCGGGAAATTCTTTGTGATTGAACTGCACACCATTTTCAGTTTCTTTTATATCTGTATAATCTCGATTCAAAATTTTTATAAATGGATAAACTTCTAATTTAATTTCAAATGGAGTTTCGTTTGTGATTTTTAACTCACGAATCGCTACTCTTGAACTGTAAACAAAGAAGATACTTTCCACTTTTATATTTTTATAAGGATAATAATTGTACTTAACCATATCACTGTATGAAGTTGTAATAACCGGCGCTTTATAGAACTGGGAAAGTTTGTACTTCACAATCCCGTTTAATTTGAAAGCTACTCCGAGCCCACCTGCCTGTGCAGATTCAAAGCTCATACATTTTTCAGGATCGTACCAGACAAATTGATAACCTTCGTTAACTTTATATTCTGACCTGGATAAAGCTGCAGCATAAGTTGTGTAAATCGGATCGTCCTGTTTTACATTTAGATTGGAAAGATAATTTTGTGAGAAAGTATTTATTGAAATAAATAAAATTAGACTCGCTAAACTACTTAATCCTTTAAGGTGCATTTTAATCACAAAACTATTTTAAACTAATTTTTATCGTCTTTCTTAAATATTTCTCAGCACTTTCAGGAAAAATGACTTTGATTAAATAATTACCGCTATCTTTTCCTGTAATCTCTCCCCCTTCGACATTTGTAATTTTTTCGTCCGGTGCATAAACTTTTAATGTTTCTGACTTTTTCGATTTACCCTCAACATTCATACTATAAATCTTATCATCCAAATTTGACGATAATATCCTGAAACCTTCAGACTTATAAGTTTGTATTGGATGATCAATTAAAGGCAATACAGAAATTCCGCCTGAATGATAGATTTGAATTTCTGCTTTGCCTGATAATTCAAACTTAAGACTTAATGATTCGCGCTCGCTAGTTGAATATGAAGTAAAAGGGACTTCTTTCCCATTTATTATAGCTTTTGAGAATTTGGTTCCGGGCGCAAATGCAGGTCCAAATTCAATCTGAATCTTATTTTCCCCTTTCGGTGAAAATGTATAAATAGTTTTCCCACTTTCTCTTTTCATACCTAAAGAGATGATAGATTTACCAATTCTTATATTTTCAACATTAAGGGAATCCCAGTCAGCAGGAAGTTTTGGCGATATCTTTAAATAATCCCTTGTAGCATCAGGATAAAGACCAAGCATTCCTTCAAGTGTCGGCTGCAGCACCATTGTCTCTGACCAGCATTGATGCGGACAAACACCTGAAGGCTGAAAATCTTCACCGTTCAAAACTTCTTCAACAAAGCCTTTTGCCCAGTGCTGGTATATCAAAAGATTATTCATTATATGTGAAAATCCCTGAATGGAATTTCCTTCTTTATATTCTGCCAATGCAGTCCAACCGGTAAACAGAGGCCATACGCTTCCGAGATGATAACCGCGAGGATTAAACAAAGGACTTTCCTCACCCAGAATTCTTACTCCCCAATCTGAAGAAAAATTATTGCCGGCATATTGATCAACATTTAATTGTGATTTTGTTTGATCAGTTACCCCAAAATAAATCGGTACAGCCGGTAAAACTGTTCTTTCGGGATTAAAATTACCATCTGGCAGTTTACCATAATTATAAAATTTCTCTTTTTCGTTCCAGAATTTTTTATCAATAATCTCTCTGACAATTTTTGATTCATTCGAATAATATTCCGCATCTTTCTTGTCGCCGATATTGGCAGCCATATTCGATGCTTCAGTAAGCGCATCTGCCCAGCAGCCGGCAAGATAAAAAGTTGTCTGCGATCCATAAAGTGGACCGCCTTCCACCCACCCATGACCGACATTTGTATTATTAATAAGATGATCACCATCTATGTCAGTTGAGAAGCAGTAATTAATCGCTTTCTTAATATGATCCCAGTTTTTCTTTATAAAATCTATATCACCCGTCCAGCGCAGATAATGCCCGTTTAAAATTATATAAAGTGGAGTTGCATCTGCTGCATCGTAATGAACTGCGCCGCTTGTTGTTAATTCGTGGTAAATTTTCCCGTTAGGAGATTGAAACTTATTATAAACTTCCAGTTCTGATTTTACTTTTTTAAAATCACCATAATCAAGCACAGCCATTCCGCTCCACTGCCCGTCACGTCCGAAATACCAGGCATATCCCGGTCTGCCGCTCACTTTCTGTGCGCCATCCCAGCCAGTCGCTGTCGTTGAATAACCGGCCACTAGTGATCTACCTATTCCTGGAGTATTTACAAAAAACCTGTCTGTGCCAACAAGCGCCCATCTGTATCCTTCATTGAATTCTTTATTTGGTGTAGTAATCATTAACTGGTTCTTGAGAAAACTGGAATAATATTTATTTGTTGAGATGTAAATTTTTTCAGGATTTTCAATTCCATATTTATAAAACTCACCTGCTTTGTTATTCCCCTCATCTGTTCCGGATATAGTTACATCAAAATTGTCGTTCATTCCTAAATTATATTCGATCAACCCGCCAACTTGCAGCTTTTCAGTTGGAATTCCGGTAAGGGTTGAATCTTCTTTGTTAAATCCATCAAAGCGGCCGAACAATTTACGAATCGGAATTTTATTCGCACCAATGATAGAATTAAAATCACCACTTTTGTCTTTTGTAACAAATGCATTAAGCCCTTCATCCCATCCATAAAAGATTGATCCAAGTGCTGTTGAGGAGTATGGCCACATAAAACGAAGATTGCTTTTAAACTTTATAAATATTTTAGCCGGATAAACTCCCCTGTATTCATAATGG
Organism: uncultured Ignavibacteriaceae bacterium; assembly: GCA_964412105.1. GTDB lineage: Bacteria > Bacteroidota > Ignavibacteria > Ignavibacteriales > Ignavibacteriaceae > JAKAGZ01. Next base: position 99,205 of record CAYPNM010000007.1, read on the forward strand.
ACAATTCCAACGGGCTTTTGAATGTCAGCAGTGATTATTTCTTTCAAAAAAGCACGATTAAATTTATATATGCGTGTGAATGATTCGGGATTGATTTCTATTCGGGGACGCTGGTCATTCAGCCAATAGACAGTATCTTTATAAGGAAACTGAATTCCAACTTCATAATCACGAATTGCCATAAAAGGATGGGTCCAGATTTCATCAATACCGCCGTTTTCTTTTCCCATTATCAGAATTCTTTCTCCTGAAACATCCCAGAAATTTTTTGAAGCGAATTGCTCTGAAATTGTTAGTGATTGAGCATTTGTTTTCCAGGGTTTTGGAACCAGCATTTTAAACGGATTACTTTTTATTGGAGTTTCAACAACTTGCGGAGTCTCATAATTCCAGTAATTAGCTTTTACACTGGACTTTTTCCCGGCAACATAATCCAGACAATTGTTCGTAAAAATATGAAGTTGAATTTTGTTAAAGTTTTTGGGTGCAAAATATGTATATGCTCCAACAGCCAAAATCCTTCCCTTGCCTTCATTGTACTCGACAACAAGTTTCGAATCTTCCTTAAAAGTTATATAAGCCCAATCAATACCTACAACCTTTCCATTTTGTGGAATGGAATTTCCGAAAAAGCCGACTTGTCTGCATATATTATCCTCATATCCGTTCCATATATATGCACCGCCGTGAAGATTCTCAAAAATAGGATGTGAACGAAAAGAATGAAAACCGACTTTTCTCCCGTAACCTTGATCCTCAGCTTTGAAATAGTTTACCTGTGGTTTTATCGTCTCAATGCCAAGTGCATTTATATAATTGAATGCATCAAGAGTTAGTAAAAGTCCGCCGCCATTTTTTACGAATTTGTTTATTGAGCTTATTACGTTTTTTCCTGTTTCATCAGCAGAGAAAGAAAGTGTATCGGGTTTGTGAAACCAGATGACATTAAAATCTTTCAAGATTTCAGGTGAGTCAGAAATTTCCTTAAATGTTATCTCTTTTACCGTAAACAGTTTCTCATTTCGCAAATATAAAAATGCAGAATCTTGTTCCGGATTGTTTCTGAAGTTTTCTTGATTTGAAAGGAAACCAACTGTAATCTGTGAAAATAAATTTGATGCGCTAAGAAAGAATAAAATAAGAAAAGAAATTTTTTTAGCAAGATTCATAAACTAGCTTGTATTTATAGCCCCCTGCAGGATAAATAATTATTTATGAAGGGACCTTGTCATTCCCTTTAAAGCTAAAAATTAAATCTAATTGAAATAAAACTAATGAATAATAATTTAATTTGCCCGTAATAAATTGAAGTCAAAATTGGTTGGAATAACTCTATTTAGATATTAGGATAATTCCCTGTTTTTAAATAATTCCGAAAGATCCAAGGTGGGTTTTTTACATTGACTGGCAAGTGATACATATTTACAGGCAAGAGAATCTTTCCCTGCACCAAGAACTGTAGTAATCATACCAAGGGCGCGTTCATATTCAGAGGGTGATAAATACTTGATTATCTTTTTCCAGATTACTTCTTCAAGGACATTAATTGTAGATTGTACTTCGTAAAGATCGAAACCGGAGGTAAATCTTTTTTCTGCAAGATCTTCACAATATCTGCATATCTCAATGAGACTTTTTGTTTCCACACTTTCAATTAAAATATTATAAAGATTCTTGAGCCGTTCTGCGTTTGTGTCTTTATCGGATTCAGAATAATGCTTAAGCCTAGTTTTGTCCAATTCAGACAGTGCTTCATTAATTATTTCTACCCTGTCGCTTTTAAGAAATTTTGCCAACGGCATATAGCCCCCTAATTTGTATTCGCCTTTAAAAATTCGTCAATTGCTTTTGCAGCTGTTCTTCCCGCGCCCATTGCAAGAATTACTGTTGCACCACCGGTTACAATATCACCTCCGGCAAAAACACCTTTCTTTGATGTCTCCATCGTTTCTTCGTTGACAAGAATATTTCCCCATTTATTAAATTGGAGATCCGGAGTAGTTTTCTGAATTATCGGATTCGATCCGTTTCCAATAGCAATGACAGCCATATCGATATCTAGAACATATTCTGATCCTTTAATCGGAACTGGTCTTCTTCTTCCCGAAGCATCGGGTTCGCCAAGCTCCATTTTTTGAAGTTCCACCCCTGTTAGCCAACCGTTTTTATCACCAATAAATTTAGTCGGATTAGATAAAAGAATAAATTCGATTCCTTCCTGCTTTGCGTGATGAACTTCCTCTTTTCTGGCAGGCATTTCGACTTCTGACCTTCGGTAAATTATATAAGCGTTTTTTGCACCAAGTCTTTTGGAAGTTCTTACAGCATCCATTGCCGTATTGCCGCCTCCGAAAACTGCAACATTCTTTCCCCTTACATCAAAAACAGGCGTATCGTATTCAGGGAATCGATAGGCCTTCATCAAATTAACTCTCGTTAAGAATTCATTTGATGAATATACTCCGTTAAGGTTTTCACCATCAATATTTAAGAAGTAAGGTAGCCCTGCACCAACAGCAATAAATGCTGCATCGTAACCATTCTGCAATAATTCATCAAGTGTATCTGTAAATCCAATTACCGAATTTGGTTTAAATTCAACGCCCAGTTCCTTAAGCACATCAATTTCTGTTTTAACAATTTCTTTCGGCAAACGGAACTGTGGAATACCGTAAACAAGAACTCCACCGAGTTCGTGTAAAGCCTCAAAAACAGTTACATCGTGACCCATCTGAATGAGATCAGCAGCACAGCTCAAGCCTGCAGGACCACTTCCTACAATTGCAACTTTCTTTCCAGTTTTACTTTTTAACTCGGGTTTCCTTAATCCAAATTTTTCTCTTTCATAGTCGGCAACAAATCTTTCAAGTCTTCCGATTGCTACAGGCTCATTTTTCTTTCCCACAACACATTTGACTTCGCATTGTTCTTCCTGGGGACAAACTCTTCCGCAAATTGCAGGAAGCATATTATCTTCTTTTATCTTTGCGGCGGCTTCCATAAACTTTCTTTCAGTAACAAGTTGAATAAATTCACCAATTTTTACTCCAACTGGACATCCTGCAACGCAGGTTGGTTTGGGACATTGTATGCATCTTTCAGCTTCCAGCACAGCAAGTTCTTCAGTAAAACCAAGGTTAACTTCCTCAAAATTGTGACTTCTGGCTTCACTATCTTGCTCGGGCATTAACTGTCTTGGTATTTTCATTCTTTCTTTATTTGATAACTTTCCCATTCGAATTCTCCGATATTTTATCCGGCAATCGCCGCTTTATTTTTACTTAAACCGTTCTGAAATTCTTTATCAATATTACAGAAATGATCTACTGCTTCCTTCTCAAAAACGCCGTATGTTCTGTTTCTTCTTGCAAGAGTCTCGAAGTCCACTTTATGAGCATCGAACTCCGGCCCATCAACACAAACAAATACAGTTTTATTATCTACTATTGCTCTGCATCCTCCGCACATACCTGTACCATCAACCATTACAGGATTTAAACTTACCACTGTCTTAATTCCGTATGGACGTGTAACATCAGCAACTGCTTTCATCATAGGAATGGGACCAATTGCAAGAACAAAATCAATTTTCTTTCCTGAATCAATTAGATCTTTTAATTTCTGGGTAACAAAACCATGATACCCGTAACTTCCATCATCTGTTGTAGGATAAACTTCATCACAGACTTTCTTCATTTCATCTTCCAGAATTACAAATTCTTTAGTTCTTCCACCAATAATCGAAATTGTATGATTACCTGCCTTTTTCAATGCAACCGCCGTTGGATATGCAATTGCTGTTCCAACCCCTCCGCCGATTGAAACCGCTGTTCCGAAATTTTCGATGTGCGAAGCTTTACCAAGCGGCCCAACTACATCTTGAATAGTATCCCCAGTATTTAGGGAATTTAGTTCCATCGTTGTCTTTCCAATTCCCTGGACAATAATAGTTATAGTTCCTTTTTCGACATTAGAATCGGCAATAGTCAGTGGAATCCTCTCCCCGCCTTCTTTTATCCTGATAATCACAAATTGCCCGGCTTTTCTTTTCTGGGCTATTTTGGGGGCTTCGATCTCAAATTTCTTAATGTTTGAGGCTAAAAACTGCGCTAGAATTATTTTATGCATCTTAATTTCTCTGTTAATTGAATTATTTACAGATTAAGCAAAAAGTTAATTGGTAATGAATATCAAAAAAAGAGCCATTTAAAAACATAGATTTTGGTCTATTTGAAGTGCGTAATCCTTCAAAATTGATCAGAATTATATCATTTTTGCAACTTACTGTATCTTAATTTTCAGATTTGGGAATATGACCAGTTGTTTTTTCTTCGTAAAGCTTTATCATCACACTATTTGGAGATTGTATAATAGAGTAATCTCGGCTATGCATGCAAATGCAATTCCAACACATTAGAGCAATAATGCTCAGAATTGAGTAAAGACTGAGCTCAATTAGTCCATAGATGATAAGAGTAGTTCCAGATATCATTAAAAGATAGGAAAATATTTTCCCTGGCATTTGCTGACCCGAATTTATACAAATAATTTACTTTCTTACCCTGCAAATGTAAATATCAAGTTTCAATGATCAGCAGTGTCAAAATGGGAAATCTTAACATTGGAATTATAGAACATCCCCATAATCAGGGTTGAAGTAACAAAAAACTTAATGCGTGAATAACCCTTTAATTTTTGCGATCTCTTCCAGTTAAAGAATAAGATTTTTTTAAGCTCAGGGAAAGTAGAAATTATCTTCTCAGTTTGTGAGAAGTAATTAATTTGTTTTTTGTCAATTATTTTTCGAAATGCTTTGTACAGTAGCGGCGAGACCAAAGTAAACCAGAGAAATAAAATCACGAATGATCTTACCAGCATAATTATTAGTTTTATGGAATACTCTTCACCCAGTTCAGGATGGAAATAAGAATAAACGACCAGTATTAATACCACAGTTAAAAATATTTTGCCGGGTTTTTTATTCCACCATCTTTTTCTCTCCCTTTTAATTTCAGGGAATTTTTCACCATATTTTGAAGAATCAAAAGAAGTTAATTCTTTCTCTGAAATACTTCTGTTTATCCATTCAGGAAGTTTGCCGGCTGCATATCCGAAAATAAAACCTATCAAAAAATGAAGTAAAATATATGCTGAAATAATTAGCAGGCTTACACTAACAAATTCCTGCGAACTGTTTTTGCCGAAAAATTCCGAAATAAGAATTCGCGAGTACGTATCGATAGAATTCCAAAGAGTATTACCAAAAACTATTGTTAATGTTAATATTCTCTGGGCTCCGGATAGAACTACAACTGTAATTGCAAACAGAATTGCCGAAGTTTTAAAAAACTTTTTCGAAAAAAAGAAAACTTCACCTAATAATCCCTGCATAAGAACAGCGACGTGTGCGGTCAATGGCACATACGGACTGATGGATGCTTTTATTAAGACTACGATAATTGAAGCTTTCAGTATTTCGCCGCGTGAAGAAAACAATGACAATAGAGATATTAATATGACGGCAAATCCGCTAAGCAACGCACCACTAAACGGAATGCTGAAAGCATGTAATATCCCGCCTAGCACAGATTCGCTGAATGCCCACAGCGCGGTTATCCTGATAATCGCCAATGACTTGTCGAGCGAAGTAAGATCTTCTAAAGTTTTAATAAACGGCCTACTATAAAATTAGATTTCAATAATCTCTGTTAAAGATAAAGGCTTTATAAAAATAAAGAAAATTCTCATTGTTTTTATAAGATATTCTAGAAAATTTGAGCAAAATTAGTTAGCTACATAAATTGAGATCCTAAAGTTATTTAGAACTTTATTTGCATTAACAAATTTCACGTTATAGCTGTTGAAGAAATTAGGAAGCATAATCTCAGCTTGCAGTGATAAGTTATTATATTTGTGCTTAAACAAGCAAATCGGGCAGTGACTGAATGAACTTAAATATGATGAAGTAGTACGTATTAAAAGATTAGACTTGCTTACCCTAAAAAATAATTAAGATAAATAAAAGCCGGATCAAATTGACCCGGCTTTTTTATTTGCGAATTATCTTTTCTGGTAAGGAGGCTGTGGAGCAAATTTAAACGGTTCCTCTTTTATCTCTTTCATCACTTCTTTAATTGCTGCGTCTAGCTGCGGATCCTTCCCTGCCATAACCGAAGCTGGATCATTGTCTACAACAATATCTGGATCGACTCCGTGGTTTTCAACCAACCATTTCCCTTCATTGCCGTAAAATGCATTGTTAGACTGGTTTACACTTCCGTTATCCATTGTAATTTGCTCATTTATAATTCCAACGAGTCCTCCCCAAGTTGGAACGCCGACAATTTTTCCCAAATGATTTGCTCTGAAATCTTCGAGGAATGCCTCACCATCTGACCCGTCATCCTCATTTGTCACTGCGACATAATGTGCATTTGATGTACTGCCGGGATATCTGAAAGGTACCATTCCTGTCAGCACGTTGTATGCAGTCATTTTTCTTTCGAGCTTGTCAATCAGGAAATATTCGGTCCAGCCGCCGGAGTTTCTCCTTACATCTATTATAAGGCCCTTCTTATAGCGGAATGCTCTCCAGAATTTATCAAACTGCCCAATACCACCGGCACCCATTGCTGTAATGTGCATGTAGCCTACTTCACCATTTGTCTCTTTGAGGACTTTATGAATATTATCAGCAAGCCACCTGTTGTAACGGTATATTCTGCTGTTTCTTATTGGAGTAATTTCATAAGTCTTTGCACCCGTTAAAGTCGGTTTATTATTTACGGTAATCGAAACTTTTTGCCCTTTAATTACCTGAAGTTCTTTGAAGTAATCTTCTGGCACTTTTATCTCTTTCCCGTTTATTGCTATTAAATAATCTCCCTCTTTAACATCAATATCTGGCCTTGAAAGCGGAGTTGCTAGATTCAAATCATATTCAGTGGGCCCATAAATTTTATCGAATTTATAGTATCCCGCTGCTTGATCAGCTATAAGATCGGCTCCTATCCAGCCAGTAAAAACATCCGACTTTGGCGTTTCCATTGGACCATAATCTCCTCCGCCTATGTATGTATGGGAAGTTGCCAGCTCACCAACAAGCTGCTGCATTACCCAGTTAAGATCACCGCGTGATGAGATATAAGGAATGTATGCGCGGTACTTTTCACCCAATGCTTTCCAGTCCTGCCCATCCATAGTTGAATCATAAAAGAAGTCCCGGTACCATCTCCAGGTATCATTAAATATCTGGTTCCATTCTTTCCTGCTGTCAACAAGATAATTCATCCCGTCAAGATTAAGTTTGTTACCTAATGATTTTGTTTTATAAGCATCATTTAATGATGTTGTGTAATAATCTTTGTTTCTACTGATCAGAAGATTTTCCCCATTGGAGGAGATTTTAAAATCTTTAATCTTCTCACTAAGCACAACCTCCTTCTTCATATTCATATCGAATATATGAAGATCCCATTTGGTCGCACCTTTTGGTTTAAATATTTCTTCATATTCATCTTCTGTAAATGCAGGGACAGAAGCCCACGCAACCCTGTCATTACCGGCTTTCAGGAAAAAATAATTCCCTGGTTCAACCGGCAGCGGGAATGTCCTTTTGATTATGTCTTTTGTATCGATCTTTAAATTGTTGTCAGGCTTCTTTATCTCACTTGTAACCGGTTCCGCAAAAGGTGGCGTCAATCCATCCTGCAGTTGCACAATCATAACCTGCTGTGGTGTTGCTTCGACGTGATTATCTTCATAGAAGTCCATATGAAGATCAAAATTCCTGCT
>CAYPNM010000008.1:0-21837 GCA_964412105.1 uncultured Ignavibacteriaceae bacterium
AAACTTTCTGAAATAAGAAAATATATTCGTGCTTGAAAATATAAAATCCACCTACCAGCGCCCTGTACCTCCACAGTTCTTTCTGATTCATTTTCCCTTTTGTTTCTTCAAAGTTTTTTACGATTGTAGATTTTAATTTGTAGCCAAGCTTCAGCACTTCCTGCATTGTGTGAAACCCGAGAGGAATCCATTCACCTGCAGAATATTTATCACCAATAACTAATGCAAAGTATCTTCCTTTATCCAGAACAGGATAAGTCGCCTGCACAATTTCCCCGAATTTTTTCAGGAATTCTTTCAGGTTTTTTGAATTAGAAAGGTCTTTTTTGTTTTCGCTGAATTTAATTATATCCCAATACGGAGGATGCATAATTAAAAATTGCACGGATTTTATATTTCTTTTTTTCAATTCAGATTTAAAATCAAGTTTAGTGCTGTCTGAATTGAATATTTCAGTTTTTATATCGAAAGGATTTTCTTCTCTTTTAATGTTCCTTTCTGCAAGCCTTGCAATTTTAGGTAAAAGTTCCACACCTATTCCGTTTCTTCCGAGTCTTCTGCATTCTATTAATGTTGTTCCGCTACCAAGAAAAGGGTCCAGCACCCATTCCCCCTTTTTTGTGTATCGTCTTAAAAACTGATTCGGAATCTGTGGAATGAAATTACCCCAGTAGCCGCCGTTGTGTGCACCAGATTTATCTCTTTTTTCAACTATCCATATGCTGTCGGTAATAATGTCATTGTATTCTTTCCAGCGGTTTAGATTTAAATCATTATACTTGCCCGTTTTTATTTCTGACAAGCTTTTAATTAATCTTTTTATATAATATTTGCTTCGCTCAATAGTCTGGGATTCAGAAATTTGTTGAAACTCTTCATACAAATATTGCGAATGGATTTTGAAGCTGTTACCATTCAGAGAAAAGCTTATTGTTGATGATTTACTGGATAGGGCTTCAATATGGCCACTTAGTTCAGAAATCTTCCCTTTTATTTTTTTGAAATTATTTTCATTCAGGAGATTTTTAAGCTCCCCCGTTATGTTTAGATCAGATTTGATCATTAATAAATAGAATTGAAATAGTTAAAATGAATTGTGGCTAAGATAAAATTTAAGAGGTGAAATTTCAATAATAGTTAAAAATAAAAAACGCCCGAACCACATTTGGTAATCCGGGTGTTTCCTAAATGAAATAACGTTATGAATACATATCTATATCATCAATGAACTCCGGTTTGTTGTTCTGATCTGTATGTGTAACCGGCGCTTCGCCAACGAGTTCGCGTAATGTATTTTTCAGCTTCATTAATTGAATGAAGAGATCGTGTTCAGGGACTTTATTTTCCGCATGCATAGGGCTCTTGAAATAGAACGAAAGCCATTCCTGTATTCCTGAAAGATGGCTTCTCTTTGCGAGATCAGCGAACAAGATAAGATCAAGTACAATTGGAGCTGCCAGGATTGAATCCTTGCAAAGGAAATTTACCTTAAGCTGCATATCATATCCCAGCCATCCGAAGATATCTATGTTATCCCATCCTTCTTTATTATCTCCGCGTGGAGGATAATAATTAATCCTTACTTTATGATAATGTTTTTTGTAAAGGTCGGGGTATAATTCCGGTTGAAGTATAGAATCGAGAACCGAAAGCTTGCTCACTTCCTTTGTTTTGAAGGAGTCAGGATCATCAAGCACTTCACCGTCCCGGTTGCCGAGTATGTTAGTTGAGAACCATCCATTCAGTCCCAGCATTCTTGCTTTCAGCATTGGAGCAATAACTGTTTTTACGAGGGTTTGTCCGGTTTTAAAATCTTTGCCGGCAACAGGCACATTTTGTCTCTCAGCGAACTCCACAAGCGCGGGGAGGTCAACGGAAAGATTTGGAGCACCATTTATGTATGGAACTCCTTCTGCAATAGATGCATAAGCGTAAATCATACTTGGTGCTATATCAGAATGATTATCCTTTAAAGCTTTTTCAAAAGTTTCTGGCGTTGAATAATCGCCATTAGGCGCCATAAAAATTTCTGTACTTCCACACCAGATTGTTACAAGTCTATCGCAGTTATTCTTTTCTTTAAAATTGCGGATGTCCTCACGAACCTTTTCCATAAGTTCGTATTTTGTTTTTGCCTTTTTGATAAAATCGCCGTGAAGTCTCACAACAAATTTTTGTTCAAAAACTGCTGGCATCGGCCTGATCGCATCAAGTTCTTTTCTTACTGCGAGCAAATCTTTTTCATGCAGAACTTTTGCTTCCATTGCAGAATCGAAGCAGCTTTCATCGCGAATATCCCAGCCACCAAACACCATATCTTTTGTATCTGCAAGTGATACAAAATCCTTAATGAAAGGGAAATTATTCTCGCTTCTTTTGCCTATCCTTATAGTTGCCATTTGTGTAAGTGATCCGAAAGGCTTTGCTAAATTTTTATTAATTGCTAATGTTCCTGCAAGAAAAGTGGTGGAAACCGCACCGTTCAATCCTACAATCAAAACGCCTAACTTCCCGGTCGGTTGCTGTATATCTTGTTTCATTTCTTTTCCTTATTTAGTGAATTTTTGTTTTCATAAATTATCGGGGGAATAATTTAAAAATAATTCCCTTAATTTCCATAATATCTTTAATAATAAAATCTGCAGCATTGGTTTCTTCAGGCCTTGTCCAGCTGCTGACGTCAAGCCAGATTGTTTCACAATTGAGCATTTTTGCGGGTTTTATATCTCTTTTATAAGAATCACCAACAACAACGGTATTATTGGGTAAAACGTTCAATTTCTCGATTGCCAGCTTAAATATTCCCGGATCCGGTTTTGCAATTCCGGCAATAGTTGAATCAACAATTACATCAAAATATTTTAAGATTCCTAAATCCTCAAGAGCAGCCTCGAGATTTCCATAAAAATTGGAAATAACGCCCAGCTTGAAATCTTTTTTGAGGTCTGTTAATATTTCTTTTACGTTTTTTATTACGTTCAATACATCTTTATAACATTTTTCGGCGATGCTTTTTGAAGCGGCTGTAGCCGTTCCGGGAAAAGAATAGTTTCTGTTTTTTTCGAGATAATTTAGTTGAAGGAAAGCCTGTTTATGTATTGTTGCAAAAAAATTATCCTCTTTCCTAATGCTTTTGTACATTTCCGGCTCTGCATTTACATAAGCCTCATTAAAATCTTCCACCTTAATTTTCAGGTTAGCTTCATTGTATGTGGTTCTGAATTTCTCACTCCAGTGAATTCCGTTTGTATCAAGTGTTCCTCCAAAATCAAAAAGTACAGCATTCATCGGTGGGCATCTTCCGACATATATTCAAAAATATCTTTTGAGATCTTTCCCTTTTTCTTTCCATTAAATTGAATTAAAACTAAACCAATAAGAATCCAGAAAAATTCTCTTACTCGGGTTACAAGTCCAATATAGATTCCTATACCAGGAGTTAGCTTTAAACTGTCAAGGACCAAATAAAGTCCACCCTCTCTTGTTCCGAGTTCAAATGGCATAAAGAAAAATAAATTTATAATAAGAGATGAACCTGCATTTATATAAAATGCTTCCATAAAAGAAATGTTGATACCGATCGCTTTCAGGATGAATAAAAATTCGAGCGAGGCAACCATTCGCGCTGCATACTCAAAGAATAATGCAAAGTAAAAATGATTTTTTCTCTCGTTGTAAAGCTGTTTTATCTCTTCATCTATTTTTAAAAGACTTTCTTCTTTCCTAGAAAGTTTTTTGTGCAGTGATTTTAAAAAGGGAAGTTTTGATAGAAGATTTAACAGGGAGGCAAAGATTCCGTTTTTGTGTCTCGAAAAAGTAAACCAGATAAAAACAGATAAAATCACAAAAGCTGTGAACAAGGTAATCTTTAAACCGGATGCTAACGGGAGTAATATTCCCGCTAAAATTATTGCCGTTATCCAGAAAATAAAGTGAGAAAGAAAATGAAGCATTGTGTAAAGTATTACAGACGAGACAGCGGAATGCAAACCAATCTTATCCCTTAGTGCCATTACGCGGTATGGTTCGCCACCGAGATTTACAAACGGAGTTATGTAATTAATTGCGAAACCGCTGAGTGTAATTCCATAAATGCTTGCGAAGCCGACTTTTTTGTTTTTTGCATCGATTACATAATACCACGCCCAGGCATTTAAGTAGTAAACAACTCCCCAAACACCAACAACCGGAACAAACCACCACCCTGATTTTTTTACATTTTCAATTATATTAGAAATGCCAAAGTCCGAAATTAACCAGGCAAAAACTCCTAATCCGATAATGAAAAAAGCTGTCTTTAAGTATTTATTCATCCAGATTTATTGTTTTGTTGGTCCTTGCTGATTCATAACATTTTTCAAGAAGTTGAATTGATGTGAAAGCCTCTTTTCTTAAGTCTTCTGAAGATTTTCGGTTTTGAATCCTGTTTATGAATTCATTTATAAGTGAAATATAAAGAGAAAAATAATGAGATTTGTCAGATGCTTCAGGGACAGTAATTATTTCTTCACCTCTAGCTGAATATTTTTTCAGTTGCGTAGATCCATCATAGGATAAACTTCCACTGTTTGAGACTGCGCGTGCGGTATTTACTCTTCTATCAGCCCCCCACGTTAATGTTATTTCAGCGAAAGCTTTTTCAAATTCTAAATTAACCACAGCAGTATCTTCAACGGAGTATTCAGGGTGATTCAGCTTAAAGGTTTTTGCTGTCACTTTCAGTGGTTTGCCGCAGAGCCAGTTAACAAGATAAAGATAATGCACACCTGTATCTGCCAGAATTCCGCCCCCGCTTAAAGATTTGTCAGTACGCCATCCGGGTTGAAATGCTGTCCCCCCCTGGTCTGCCTGCATTCTGAAAACATTGAATTGTAAAAGGGATTTTGAATTCCGGTCGTTATCGTTCAGAAAAGTTTTAAAGTTCTGCCAGGTTGGTGAATACCTGTATTGATGGCAGGGCATAAATACCAGGTCACTTTCTTTCAGATGATTATAAGTTTCTTTTGCTTCAGCTAGTGTCAATGTAAAAGGTTTTTCACAAAGTATATGAACCTTATTTTTTATACCCTCTTTAATCAAAAGAGAATGAAATTTGGGCGGTGCAGTAATGTCGATAAAATCGATTTTTTCATTTGAGAATAGTTCTTCGGTCGAAGAATAAAATTTCAATAATGGAAAATCCTTTTGTCCCTGTTCACGATTTTCTTTAAGTGGTTCAACAACGGCAACAAGTTGAGCTTTATCTTTTAGTGTTTCATTAAAAAAAGCTTTAAGGTGACTGCTTTGTGCAATCTTACCAAATCCGACAATAGCACCTTTTAACATCTAATTTAATTCTCCGAATGAGAGTATACCAGCTGAAGAAGTCTTTTGCTTGTACTTTCATGTTTGATAATGAAATAGAGGAGCAGAAGATTAAGGATAATTATTTCGAAGAGAAAATAATATAATACGTTTGCATAAAAAATTGTGAAGAATAAAAATATCATTCTGGTATTAGTCGTTAGAATGTTTCCATATTTTAATAAGGGTTTATTCAGCTTTCTATATTCTGATCTCAACCAATCAGGAACAAAACCGCTAAATTTTTCATAAACATATTTGTAAAGATTTCTTATTGTCTTTGAAAGAAATTCCTGCTTGCGCGTATAGTCAATGTAGAGCCACATTAAAATTTTCTTTCCTGTATCTTTGCTCCACGAAAGGTTTTTGTTCCTTTCTTTTAAATCCTTTAAGTGATCAATAATACTTCTGCCTTCTCCATAAACAAAAAAGAGATAAAAATTCCTATAATATTCAGACATTGCACTTTGCAAGGAGTGACTGAATCCTGCAATTATGGCAATCAAAAAAATGAGAGGCGTGCCGCCTTCAACAATAAACCTTATACAAAGATTGATATAAATGCTCAGGAACATAAGGTTACCTGCGACCCCGTCCAGAATTTTTCCATAACGCGAATGTATTTTCGTCATCCGTGCAAGCTGCCCGTCTGCACTGTCCATTGCTTCTGCAGTAACAAGCAAAAATACGCCTATTAGATTTATTGTTGTATCCTGATAGAAGAATAAATGTCCGGCAAGTACTCCGAAAAAGATGCTGGCGATAGTTACAAAATTAGGCGTGATTCCAATCGATCTGGAGACCACCGCCATGCCATATCCGACAGGGCGGTAGAAAAGCCTGTCTAAAATTTCTTCGGTATCGTCTGATTTGAAAGTTGCTTCAATTTTAGATCTGATCTGAGACATATTCAAGAGCCTTTTCCATGATTGATATTCCCTCTTCGGCAATTTCCTCCGTAACAATCAAGGGAGGGTAAATACGAATATCTGCATTATATCCCATCAAAATCAAACCACGTTTCAAGCATTCCTGGAAATACATTTCAGTATATTTTTTCTCAAGTTTTTCTTTTGAATCTTTTTCTTTTACAAGCTCGACGCCAATCATCAAACCTTTGCCTCTGACATCTCCAAGAATAGGGAATTTATCCTGAAGTTTTTTGAGCTTATTGATCATAAATTCTCCAATCCTTGCTGAATTTTCAACAAGGCCATCTTCAATTATTGTCTTCACCGTTGCATAAGCAGCTGTTGATCCCAGTGGATTTCCACCGTAACTGGAGGAACTTCCGCTGGGATTACCGAAAGGTTTTGCAAAAATAATCTCTTCACGCGACATAACGCCTGTCATTGGAAAGCCGCCGCCGAAACCTTTACCAATTGTAATAATATCAGGTTGAATATCAAAGTGCTGGGTTCCGAACATTTTTCCGGTTCTTCCAAATCCACAGATCATTTCATCACAAATCAGAAGGGCACCGATCTCGGTAGCGAATTCTCTTAATAATTTTAAAAATCCGGGAGCCGGCACTACGTTTCCTGCAGTTCCCTGGATTGGTTCAACAATAATTGCTGCAATGTCATTGGTCGTTTCATACCTGATTTTTTTACGCAGAAAATTTATACAGGATTGTGACATTGTTTCCGGGTTTGAATCGATCTCGCAATGTCGCGGATTCGGATAAGGAGCAGAATAAATTCCCGCAGGAAGAGGACCAAGATTAAATTTAAAATTATCACCAAGCAGACCAAGAACGCCCATTGTCTTTCCGTGAAAACCTTCCCAGAATCCAACGAACTCGGTTTTGCCTGTATAGGATTTTGCCATCCGCAATGCTGCTTCAACAGCTTCTGCGCCACCGCTGTAAAACTGGCTTCTGTTCAGATCGCCTACTGTGTTTTCTGATAATAGTTTTGTTAATGCAACCCTGTTCTTAGAAGTGAAACTTCCAACGTGAATGTTATCGAGTTGCTCTTTCATATATTTATTGTAAACAGGATGATTGTAGCCGAGACTTGCAACACCTACACCGGCAAAGAAATCGATATATCTGTTGCCATCGACATCCTGCATTATGCAGCCTTCGCCTTTTTCAAAAGTAATTTTTGATCGGGTTGCTATTGTTTGAATTCCAGGAGCAATGTATTTAGTTTCTTCATTAAAATACTTTAAAGAATTTGGTCCCGGAATTTCCGTTATTATTGATGCATTAGAATTTAAAGTTTCAGTTTTCGACATATTTAACCGCCATTTTATAGATTAAGTTAGCAATGTGTTTTTTAGCGTCATCACGGACAGGAGCAAAACTTGGCCAATCGTTCATATCAATGATTGATATTGATCCGTCCGGCGAAACGATTGCGTCACCCCCATAAATATCCAATCCAAGAATATCTGCTGATGAGGAAGCTAATTCAATTAATTTATCAAGATCAAATTTAGTGTGATATTTGCCATTTAAATAGTACCAGTTAAAAAATCCTGAATCGCGGACTGCATAGAATTTAATTACATCCCCCTCTAAATGTTCTTGTATGATTACTGTTTTAATACCGCGTCTGTAAAACTCCTTCATTACGGATCTGTTTTCTTCTTTGCTGTAAACAAGAGTAACATCTTCGCGGTGTACAGCATGAACATCTCCGCGTTTTACCCAGAATTTGTGCGGATCAAATCCGTTTAGATTTATATCCAGATCCGAATTAATTTTGACTTCTATGCTTTTAGGGAACGGGATCCCGTTTTCAGGAAGCAGCTTTACCATGTTTATTCTGTAACAGTTTTTAACTGCGCGGGGAGAATTAATAATGAAAGAACCTTTGTTTTCAATTTCAAGCAATCTTTCAATTGCTTCCGGACCCTGAGCCATTGAAAAAATCAGTTCTTCGCTAAAGTTACTGTTTAACACTTCTCCCTCACCATAGAATATTACTTCCACGTCCAGTTCCTGCAAAACTTCAGCAGTTGCTCTTAATATTAACGAATCATTTTCAACGTGATTTGGAGAATATTCTGCCTGCCGGGAAATTCCCGCTATTTTTAATTTCATCTTAAAAAACTCCGATTACATTTTTAGAACACTGAAAAATGTACATAATTTTCAGGATGTTCTCTCAAATCTATTAATAATAAATTGAGATCTTTTATAACTGAATTAAATTGTTTATAAAACTTTGAATCATTAAATACACCTCCGGCAAGAGTCGTATCGCTGTCCATTTTGCTCAGCAGGTGGTTTAATTTTACTGTTAAAGAATTAATATTATTATAAAGTGAATCACTCACAAATAATTTTCCAAGCGATCCCTTTCCGGATTTCACAGAATCTGAAATGGAATTAATATTTCCTGTCAGCTCGTTCAGATTATCGTACAATGTACTATCATAAGCCAGCTTTCCGATAGTTCCCTTTTTCTGGTTGATTGCTTCTGCAACTGTATTAATATTTTTTAAAACTTTATCCAGAGTGTTTCCGGTCCTGGAATCATTGATGAGCGTGCCCACCGCTCCTTTACCGTGGGCAATAGAATCGGTTATGGATTTCATATTTTTCATTATACCACCGAAGTCATCCATCATAGGCTCGACTTTATCGGCCAGCTTATCAAATGTCAGTGTTGGTTTAACAGTGATGTACTCCCCTTCCTTTAAAGGCCGTTCTCCTTTTTGTCCAATTGAGATATCGACAAACTGATCTCCAAGTAATCCGATTGTTTTGACCTGTGCAACCGAATTTACTGTAATATCATTTTTATAAGTAGTCAGAATATCCAAAGTAACCTCAACCCCATTCACCCCATCCTTAGTAGAAAACTCTCTGCTTTTTACAGATCCTACTTTTATACCGCCAAGACTCACGAGAGATCCGTTATTTAAACCTATTACATTGGGGATGAAAATTTTTAATTCATATTTACTAGAAAGAAAATTGTTCTCTGACCCGACTATGAATAGGAACACAAAAAGTGCAACAAGTCCTATAAAAACAGTAAGCCCGACTTTAAGGTTAGATAACTTCAGTACATTTTTAGCCATGTTAATTTCTTTTAATTATTATAAAATTATTTCTTTAACAGTGCAGCATCCTGAAAAACTTCGTAGAAGAAATCATTTACAAATTTATTGTCAGAATTCAGCATGTCGTGTACTGTTCCTGCCTGAACGATAGCCCCTTCATTAATAACAGTCAGAGTATCTCCTACGGAAACCGCATCGTGTAAAATATGGGTAACAATTACCGACGTCGCGCCCCTTTCACTTACCCTTTTTATTAAATCAAGTATAGACTTGGAATTAATCGGATCGAGGCCCGTCGTTGGTTCATCGTAAAGGATTATTTCCGGATCAAATGAAAGTGCCCTAGCTATAGCCACTCTTTTTTTCATGCCCCCACTTAGCTGGTCCGGATAAATTTTTTCTGTTCCTTTCAAATTTACAAAAGATAAAATTTCTGCAACTTTGCTCCTAATCTCTTTTGAACTCAACTTGCTGTGTTCACGCAGGAAGAAAGCGACATTATCTTCAACATTTATTGAGTCAAACAAAGCATTAGCCTGGAAAACTATTCCCGTCCTTCTTCTTAAAGGCATAATTTCGTTTTCAGAGAGTTTAGCAATATTTTTCCCATCTATTAATACACTGCCTGAATCTGGCCTCCACAGTCCGAGAATAATCTTTAATATAGAACTTTTACCTGCCCCGCTCGGTCCAAGAATAATAGCAATTTCGCCCTTTTTAATGGAAAGTGAAATATCACTTAATATTATCTTGCCCGCAAATTCCAGGTTAACGTGAGAAAGTTCTATCATAAACTATAAAAGCTCCCAAACCACTTTTGTAAATATGAAATCAAGGACCAAAACTATTAACGAAGAAAAAACAACAGCATTAATTGTGTTTTTACCAAGAGCAACTGTTCCGCCCCTGGTTGAAAACCCATAATAACAACTTATAGTTGATATAAAGAAAGCAAAGAAAAATGGCTTAATGAAACCAACAAATATATCTTTCATCAATAAAGCCGAAAGAGCGGAATGCCAAAAAAACGATGTATCGACATTTAAGGATAATTTTGTAACAATCATTCCGCTTAAAATTCCGGATATATCGACTATTGCCGTTAATGGAAGAAACATTATAACTGCAGCAACTGTTCTCGGGATAACTAGCTTTTGTATCGGACTTGTCCCAAACGCTCTCAAAGCGTCGATTTGTTCGCTAATTTGCATCGATCCAAGTTCTGAAGCGTTTTTAGCTCCCGTTCTGGCGGCTAGCAATAGGCCTGTTATAACTGGTCCCAACTCTCTTACCATCCCCAGTGATACTGTTCTACCAACAAGTGTCTTGGCGCCAAAAAGATCCAGCTGATGCCCGGTTTCCAGTGCGAGAATAATACCTACGAAAATTCCTCCGACTAATACCGGTATAAATGCCTTTGCACCGATCCAGTACATTTCATTTACCGCATCACCCCATGTCCGGTAGAATTTCGAAAGATTTTTAAATATATCCACAAGCATCAGGGTATATTCCTGAAGCCCGTATAATTTTAACTTAAAAGAATATACAATATCAGTCATAATGAAAACACTTTATTTCTCCTGCTGAGCGGCTAAGAATTCTTCCGCAGTAACAATATCTTTGTAATGATCAACATCGATCATTTTAGAAAACCGGTAGGCATGAATATTATATTTTTTTTCAACCAGGGTTTTTAGAAAATTTCTTAAACGCATCATACCTTTTTCTAAAACGTCCTGCATTTCATCAAAAATGTTGGTAGAGAAATAATAAAGGCCGCCGGTTGCATATTTTAAATTTACGGCACTATCTTCAAATTTTAAAATCCTTGAATCTTTATCGATTTCAACGCATAATGGTTTTTCATCATCTATAAAATCAGTAATGGCAATTATACCATCATATTCTTTATGTGATTCTGACTCATAAATAAAGTTTTTGAATTCCTCTTCTCTGAAAATTGTATCCACAGTTGTCAGGCAAAATGATTTATTTTCCAAAAATGGTCTCAGAGCGAAAAAACTGTGCAAGGAACTGGGAGTGGACTTGATTATAAGGTTGAAAGGAATTGCTAATTTTTTGTTTCTGAGAAATTCATGCACTTCATCAAATTCTTCATTGGTAATGCAACTTATTGATTCGGCACCATTTTTAATAGCTATAGACAAAAGTCTATCGATCATCGGAACATTATTTATTTTAACAAGCGGTTTGGGCAATTCAACTGATTCCGCTTTCAGCCTGGACCCCTCACCAGCAGCAATGATAGCAAAATGCATTATTAACTTTCCATGGAAGATAAATAACATAAAACCGGCTGCATAATTTTTCCCAGCCGGTTATCTGATATTAAAATAATTTCAGACTTTAAACTTATGTATATATTATGATATTAAAAAGTATTTCTTTATTGTAATTATGCTGCGAAAGATAATGGAATAAATATTTTTCCTGTTCGTACAATGGTTCATTACCATATTAACACACCTTTCCACATGGCTTGTAAACAGCCTTTAAAGAGCCTCCAAACAGCCTTCGCCAAGCCTTAAATTACCTCTATTATAAGATCTACCCGTTTCTTATTTGGCAGAGCATTGCTTACGAGTCCCCTGCACAATTTCCCATCATTTCTACTATTTAAATAATGATTTTTAACATTTAATCTTCGAACTCTGCTTTCCGAATTCTGAATATTTTTTATTTAATTTTTTCTTGACCACTTACTCATCAGCTGATTATTTTTTCTCTAGTCTCATTTCAAGGCAGGTTATAATACTATTTCTCCTATATGAAGGCATTAAATTAAGTTAAGCTGTAGCTGACAAATGCATTTTTCTTTTAAAAAAATGAAAAATTAATAGTTAAAGAGTTTGGAATTTTCAAAAATATGCTTAAATTGAAATAATTCAGTGCATAATTTTGAGGGTTTTCGGGATTTTAGTGTTGACTTTAAATTTAATTTTTAGGACGTTAGTTGAAGTTAATTGAGAAGGAAGGTTTAAAGGGTAATTTTTTACAACATTTCAAAACATTTTAAAATATACCGGACAAAACGGTTGGTAATTAACCACGCATCGTAATTACCATTTGAATGTCTGTCTTTTTAGTTTTCAAATGCTGTAACCCAATTTATCTCTCTAAGCATCTTCTCATAAAAACTTATTCTGTTCTTTATTTTATTTTTACTGATACCGGTATTTTATCTGTTAGCCGGTATGACTTCTTTTATATTTATAGTTATTGCACCACCACTATTTTGATGAAGAAACTTTTGAAGGAATTAATCTTCTTACATAAAAATTGAATAACTATTTTTTGCTTAAACTAACCACTAACTAATTTAGGAGAGTAAGTATGAACAGAAATTTTACAATTCATTTAGCCGCATTATTTGATCTCTCTTTTAAAACATAAAACAATTTTTGTATTAATTATGAAGGTAAAACCTTTTAGGTCTATCCTTTTATTGTTTCGTGTTTTCTATAATTTAAATAAATAATTCTTTAAGGAGGTTATATGAGAAAAGCTGATAAAATTAAGCTCAGCGTAATAGTCGGTGTCAGCTTATTAGCTTTTGTTGTTGGTTGTGTTGATACATCAGTGCAGCCCCTGCCAACCAGCATTAATTACAAAAGTGAAGTTAATATAGTGAACCTTACTACAGGTGCTGGTGCAGCGACTTTTACTGTTTATAATGCAACTGTCAACCAGGATTCACTTGCGCATTATACACTATTTGCCCCTATCGATTATTCAAGCCCCGCATTTAGTGGTACAGCTGATATGGGGTCGGCATTACCGGCTTCTTCCTACCAGGAAGTACCTTCGGGTACTAAATCGATAGTTGCTTCTTACGCTAACATAGCTTACAAAGATACTTTCAGATTGGCATTTGACAGTCAGTACAAGATGAGCCTGTTCATTTTTGGCGATACTTCCGCTGGTGGCAGAACATATTATAAATCTTTAGAAAGATATACCTGGCAGTCGCCTGGTTCATCGGAAGGTGCTGCTCTATTTCCTTCAGGTGAGTCAGCGTTTAGATTTGCAAATGGATGTCCTGATGCTAGCTTTCTCCAGATTCAAATTTATGCTGCTGCAAATGATAGTCTCATAGACTTTGGTGATTTTAATTATCAGGACGTTGCAAGCTATTACCAATTAGCTGCCGGTAATTATTATTTTCTTATAGTAGGAGATAACAATGTATATGATTCAGTGGCAGTTTCGATGGGTTCAATGAAAAGATATACTATAGTGAGCTATGATAATAATGCTAATTTACAAAGTAAAGTTCTTACTGACGATTAGAATAAAAGCAAATTAATTTTATGGAGGAAACTATGTTTCGTAAATTTTTATCAACCACAATACTAATCCTGCTCTTTGCTATGGTCACATTAGCACAGTCAGGTAAGATTAGTGGTACAATAGTAGACCGTGAGACAAACCAGCCTCTGATTGGTGCTAATGTTCTTGTCGTTGGTACCAGTCTCGGAGCAGCTACGGACGTCAACGGTAATTACAACATTCTTAATATACCTGCCGGAACCTACAGCTTAAAAGCTTCTTATTTAGGTTACCAGGATGTTGTAATTGAAGATGTACGTGTAAACTCAGGCTTAACTACACAGCAGGATTTTAAGCTGCCTACGAAATCACTCGAAACACAAACAGTGGTTATTGTTAGTGAAAGACCACTTATACAGAAAAATGCAACTAATGCTGTGAGAATTGTTAATGCCGAAGATCTTGAAACCCTGCCTGTTAGGTCCATCAATTCCGTTCTTCAACTTCAGCCAGGAATTTTTAACCTAGATGGCGTTCTTTATGTTCGAGGCAGTAGAGCAGATGAAACTAATTATATGGTTGAAGGAGTATCTACCAAGAACATTTTAAGTAATAATGGTGGAAACCTTGTTACTATAATACCGGACGCTGTTTCACAAATTCAGGTTCAGGCTGGTGGTTCCAGTGCTGAATATGGTAGTGCAAGTGGTGGTATTATTTCACAGGATTTCAGAACAGGTACGGATAGTTATCACGCATCTTTCAGATTTGAGACCGATAACTTCGGAAATTATCCTGGTGATAAATTCTTAGGTACATATTCCTATGGTTACACCGATTATACGGCTACACTGAGTGGCCCTATTTTAACCGATAAGGTAAAAATATTTATAGCCGGTGAAAACTATTTTAGACGTGATTCAAATCCTATGTTCTTTTATGGAAACCCGCCGGCCTATGCAGATGGTGCACTCTTTGATACAACAGTTGTTCATCCCAGCACATTGAGTGGTGGAAATCCGGATCACTCATATATATTAAGCTGGCCGGGTGGAAATATCCTTGGAGATATGCTTAATCGATATACTTTAAATGGAACACTTACTTTTGATTTTAAGCCGTTGATTGTAAGAGTTTCCGGGTCATATAACAATCAAATTTCAAGAAATAATAACAGCGATATTGTAAATTATTTCGATTTAGTAAGATTAGGGTACAATAAATCAAGCAATGTATTTTTAAATTTAAAAGGCACTTACTTAGTTGCCCCAAATTCATACATAGAAGCAAATGTTAATTATACAGATGACAGGACTAAAAATTATGATCAGTTATTCGGTGATAACTATCTGTTATATGGCGATAGCTTAGCAAATGCTCAGGCTGGCTATCCTGGCTTCCGCTCTCGCATAAGCTCAGCTGCAACCGATTATGTCTATGGATTCCCCTTTAATCCTTACGGAGATCCTTTAGCAGCGCATAATTACCATAACTGGCAAAACTGGGGTGGAAGTCTTGCTTACACGGCCCAGATAGGCAAACACGAATTTAAAGCAGGCGGTGAAATACAAACCTGGACAATCAGACAATATAATGTTACTGGATCCGGTTCAATTTTAGATGGTTCATTGACAAGTCCGGATATTGCCAGGAATCCTGCAGCGTGGAATTTATACTTGCAGCAGGTTCAATACAATAATATTGGCAATTATGGTTATGACTTTTATGGAAATAAAACCGATGTAGCTCCATTTGGTCCGCACAAACCCGTAATTGCTGGAGCTTATGTTACAGATAAATTGGAAGTAAGCGATCTGGTAATTGATGCTGGTTTGCGTTTTGACTATATAAACCTGGATGCATGGAAGCTAAAAGATCCGTCGAATCCGACCTATAATACTTTTACAAAGCTTGTTCCTGAGTCGCAACTTATTGCCGGAACCAAGTTCAAATATGTTTCACCGCATATTGGATTCTCCTTCCCTGTAACAGACAGAACAGTTTTCCACTTCCAGTATGGTAAATACGTTCAGGCTCCTGCATTAACCCAGGCATATACAAGCCCATTTGGACTGACTCGTCAGTTGGTAGGCGGTTTTGCATTTACAAATCCTACAGCCTGGGATCCCCAGCCGGTTAGGACAACAGAATATGAAGTAGGATTTACCCAGCAATTTACAGATTTTGCGGCGTTTGATATAACTGCTTATTACAAAGATATAAAAGGGCAGTTGGAATATGCTTGGCAAAATACTATAGCGGGATCACAAGTTGCCAGATATGCTGTTCTGCTCAATCAGGATTTTGCTACTTCAAAAGGTGTTGAATTAAATCTGAGAATAAGACGAGTTAACAGAGTAAGAGCCGAAATAAATTATACTTATTCCAGCGCTCAAGGTACAAATTCGTTCCCGAATAGCGCCTTTGGTTCACAACAAAATGGTAATTTAGCCCCAACCGTTATACAACCTTTGGATTATAATTTTACTCATAAAGGTTCTTTCAATGTAGATTACAGGTTTGGTAAGGATGATGGTGGCCCGATTCTCCAACAGCTTGGGATTAATTTGCTGTTCACATTTAACAGTGGGCACCCTTACACAACTGCATATTGGGGTGGTCTCGGCCAGAATTCTGCCTGGACAGGTGGACTATCAACTGATACGAGACAAAGAAGACCTAATGCACCTATTAATGCTAGCACTACACCTTGGAATTATCAACTTGATATGCGTATAGATAAAACAGTTCAGATGTTTGATAAGCTTAGTGTTAATTTTTACGTATATGTACAGAACCTCTTGAATACGAAGAATGTAACAAATGTATATACTTATACGGGTAATGCTTATGATGATGGGTTCCTGCAGAGATCCGATGCACAGACAATTTTGGCAGGCCCGACATATACAAATAGATTTGCTGATCTATATAACGCTCTTAACCTTTCAAATAGAGAAGCATGGATACGAACATTTGGAAGTGATTTGTTTGGTATACCGAGACAGTTGCGTGCAGGATTGTCGATTAATTTTTAATTCTAAAGAGGTTCTTACTCTTGATAACAAAAATAATGTGGAGGCTTTTTAATATGAAAAAATATATAGGATTATTCATAATTCTTATATGCCTTACTTCCACCGCTTTTTATGAAACCCTGGCTCTTAATCAGGGCGGTGGCAAAGGTAAGAAAGGTGTTCAAAGCACTGTTTTGCAAAGAACGGCTGCTAACCCTGCTTCTTCGGTCATGAATATAAACAATGTTACCAGCTGGGTTAATGATAACGGTCAAATGCCCGCGATAATAGGAGGCGGATCCTGGAATGGTTCATTTCCAAAGGGTCAGGTAGCCGGTTTTATTTACCAGGAAGGAGTTGTCTGGGGAGGTCTGGTAAACGATGGTGGCTCTGAAATACTAAGGGTTGGAGGAAACACCTATTTTAATGGCACACAGAAAACAATGCGTTTATTCCGTGTTCGCCCTGATTGGGCTAATGCCGACCTTACTGATGATGCTGCAAACTTTTTCCTCGTTCCCAGTGCATCAGTCACTGCCGCACAGATAGCTCAAATAAAAGCTCAATATGCTACAGACTGGAATGAGTGGCCTGGTAATCAAGGCGCTCCTTATGAAGACGTAAATCACGATGGTGTATATGAACCAAATATTGATATTCCCGGAATACCGGGCGCATCACAAACACTCTTTATTAGTGATAACGATGGAAATGCCGTAAATGCATATGGCTCACTACCTATTGGACTTCAGATAAATCAAGTCTTTTGGGCCTATTCTATAGCTAATCCGCTTGGTAATGTTATATTCAAGAAGGTGGATATTGTTTATAATGGACTTGCTGGCGGTCCGTCTAACGCTACAATAGATAGTATGTATATAGTCCAGTGGGCAGACCCCGATGTTGGAAATTCTACCGACGACTTTGCCGGTTGCGATACCACATTAGGATTAGGGTATTGTTATAACTCTACTTTTAATGATGCTATTTATAAAGCCATTGGATCAGCACCGCCTGCTGGTGGTTATGATTTCTTACAGGGCGTAGCCCAGCCTACAGGCAATCCTGCGGATAGCGCAGTTATTGACCTTAAATATAGACACGGTTATGCGTATACCAATCTTAATGGTAACGATAATTCTTTATCTACATTTGTTTACTTTGCAGCCGGTGGTGCCTGGACTGACCCTGATGGTCAGGCATATACAGGAACCAGGCAATGGTACAGCCTTATGAGGGGCTATCAGCCTGAGCAATATCCAATCAGCACTCCGTTCCCGACAAACGTTTCTGGAGTAGATGTCGGTGGCAATGGAACATACCTGCTGCCAGGCGATCCCGTTACTCATACAGGCTGGGTTGATGGACAGGTTGAAGGTGCGGGAGACAGAAGAATTTGTCTCGTTACAGGTCCTTTCACAATGACCTTGGGTGATACTGCTGAAATAGTATCTGCTCTTGTTGGAGCAATTGGAGCCGATAACCTTTCAAGCATTAATGTAATGAAATTTTACGATAAGTTTGCACAATATGCATATGATCAATTATTTAATCTACCCAGTTTGGCGCCTCCGAAAGTGGATGTATTCCCGGAGAATGGTGGGGTAATGTTAAATTGGGGAAATCGTCAAAATTTGGATAACATTGAAAAGGCTCCGCATGCCGGTTACGATTTTGAAGGATATATTGTTTATCAACTTCCATCTGCAACTACTGATCTTACAAACGCAAAAAGAGTGGCTACATATGATGTGGTTGATAATATTACTACAGTTTTTGATGAAGTGTTTGACCAGGCCACCGGGGCTGTTGTTTCGAAACCGGTTGTTTTCGGTACAGATAATGGCATTCAAAGAACTCTTGAAATTAAAAACGATGCTATAAGAGGCAATGTTCCTATGGTCAATGGTACGGATTACTATTTTGCTGTTACTGCATATGCCTATAATCCGGATGCTAATGTGCCTTTCCATATTCTGGAATCTTCGCCGGTGCCCCTGCATGTTGTACCGCAGATTCTTAATCCTGGTGTGAGCTATGGCGGTAAAGCTACGGGTGATACACTTGCTGTTACACACACCGGACCAAATAATGGCCAGGTATTTCCAGTTGTCATAGACCCATCGAAATTTACCGGGCACACATATAAAGTTACCTTCAGCGGAGATCCTGTTACTTGGTCTCTTGAGGATTCAACTTTAGGAAAAACATTGCTTTCCGGACAGACAAATCAATCTGGAAATCCTGATTATCTCGTTATTGATGGTGTTCAGACAAAGGTTGAAGGTCCTCCGTTGGATTTTAATTATTTTAACGTTATAGCCAACGCAGACGGTCCGCTTGATCCGCCGGTAACCTTTGCTGCTGATTACAATGGCTTCCCGACAGGAGGGCTGGCTACAGGAGATGGCGATCAACAGGTTGACGGTAGTTATTGGCTGATTGCATCAACAACCAACACACATAATTCTTATTCAAGCGTCTTCTCTGATATAACCCAATATAGTGGTGGTTATGGAGAAGCTAATCAGGGTATTAAAGCGCTGATTCCCGATGATTTTGAAATAAGATTTGATGCAACAGGAAGTGATGGGGATATAGGATTTAGTGGAACCTATGATGGTCAGATAATCCATCTTCCATTTTCAATATGGTGTGTTCCTGATCCTAGTGATCCCAGTAAAGACTTCCAGGTTTACACCGAAATTCTTGATGTCAATAATGATGGTGTATTTGATCTTGGTGATCAAGACAATGCTATGTCGAGTGCAAATAATGATCCATATACCGATGGTATGTATATGGTTGTACCAAAGGATAGGACCCCTGGTTCATCTGGCTATCAGGCACTGCTGAATTTTGCATCAGATACTACAAATAATGGGCATTTCTCTACGTGGTATGCCTGGGCATATAACTATGGTCCTCCGGAATATCCTTCTGATCCATTCGCTTCATATCCTGGTCTGATAAGAACCGTATTGGTTAACTGGAATGGTGGTACTGTTCCCGGTCCTTATAATGCTCCTATGCCGGAACAGGGCTCAATATTCTACATAGCTACAACAAAACCAAACACATCTGCGGATTCATTTGTATATACAGAACCAGCGGTTACAAAGTCTGTAGCTAAGGCTAAAATGGATGTGGAAAAGATAAATGTCTTTCCTAATCCATATTATGGATTCAATAGCCGTGAAACATCAAGAGCAGGCAAGTATGTAACATTCAGTCACTTGCCCAACAAAGCAACAATCAGAATCTTTGACCTTGCAGGAAAGCAGGTAAGAGTCATACATAAGAATGATAATACTCAGTTTATTAACTGGGATTTACTCAACGAAAATAGTTACCCGGTAGCTAGCGGTGTATACGTAGTGTATGTTGATATGCCGGGTATTGGAGCTACTAAAATACTTAAATTAGCTGTTGTACAAGAGCAGCAAATATTGAACGTATATTGATTGATTTAATGAAGAATTGACCGGCCGAAAGACTGGTCAGTTCTTTCATAGAAATTTAATTTTAATTGGAGGAAAATATGACTCATTTGAAAAAATTACTGTTGATCCTTCTGATTTGCGCCTTTGCTGTTGCCGATTCATTTGCGGGTGGCCAAAATAGGGTTGGCACGAATGCTGCTCCTGAGCTGCAGATTCCGGTTGGAGGCAGGTATCTTGGTATGGCTGGTTCCAACATCTCATCTTCAGAAGGTCTTGAATCTATTTATTGGAATCCCGCCGGAGTTTCGATTACCCAGAGCGGTGCAAATGCCATTTTTAATTATAGAAGCTATATAGCCGATATGAAAATGGAATTTGCTGCTGTAAGCGGTAACTTTGGAGGTATAGGTACAATAGCCCTGGCTTTCAGAGATCTTAATATTGGTCAAATTCCCATTACAACTACAACTCAACCGGATGGTACCGGAGAATTATTTAGCCCAACTTATTTTATACTTGGTCTAACTTATTCAAGAGCTATTACAGATCGTGTATCTGTAGGTGCTACGGTTAACATAATCAATGAAAGTTTTACCGGCGTATCTGCCAACGGATTATCTTTTGATATTGGTGTTCAATACCGTGATCTGTTAGATATCCAGGGATTAGCGATCGGTGTTGTTGTTAAAAACCTTGGTGGTTCTATGCAATACGATGGTTCAGCTTTGTGGGTACAGGCTACAGCTACTAGCTCAGACAGAGGATTAACTTTCTATAAAGTTACTGCCGCATCATTTGACTTGCCTTCAGAAATATCGCTTGGTGTTTCTTATTCAAGAAAATTTGATGAGGATAATTCCGCGACCATCGCGTTTGCATTTACCAATAATAACTACTCATATGATGATTATAAGATTGGTGCAGAGTATAACTATAAAGATTTGCTATACGCCAGAGTTGGTTTCTTAAAATCTCCTGAAGCCAGCCCGACTACAGATCCCAACATATTTGCCGGTGGCTCTAAAACTATTCCAACACCGTATTGGGGCTTTGGTCTTAATTTCAAACAATTTATAGATATGGATATATCCGTTGATTATGCTCATGTTCCTGTTCAGTTTTTTGATGCAAACAATTCATTAAGTGTTAGATTCGGTTTTTAATAGTTTAGGTTAGTTCATTAAAAATGCACCTCTGGAAAACGGAGGTGCATTTTTATTTTAAAGTTGATACTATTTTAACCATAGAGTAATAAAAATTAGGAAACTCTCAGTTGTTTGTAATAATTTGGAAATTTATACCTAAAAGAGGATTGGAGGAACAATTCGAAGAAGTCTATGGTCCGCACGGTTTATGGATAGAATTATTTAGCAAGACGAATGATTATCTGGGTACATCCCTCCTTAAAGAAATTGATTCAGCAAATATTTATCTGGCTGTCGATAGATGGAATTCCAAGGAAGCTTATGATGCCTTTAAATTAAGGTTTTTCGAAGAATACCATTTAATTGATCAAAAGTGTAGACAGCTTACCGAAAGCGAAGAGTTTGTAGGTGAATATAAAACTAAAAGATGAAAAATCGATATTGAATAAACAAATCCATTCCTTTATAGATTTATTACTCCCCTTGGATTACTAAGCTGTATCATAATGATACACAACTCTAGTCTGCCCTTAGCTAGGGTACAACCAGCCTTCACCTGGCCTTAAATGACTTTCT
>CAYPNM010000008.1:21937-77257 GCA_964412105.1 uncultured Ignavibacteriaceae bacterium
CAGTAAATGCCAGCCTGTCCAATTTCATTGACTCTCTATAAAATATTTTATAAAATAAAAATAAAAGCTATGGAATGATTATATGTCATTAAAGGATAAGTATCAGCCCGTTTTTGATTTAATGAATGAACTGAATTCATCCGATACGAAAATATGGGCAGACAGAGGCACTCTTTTTGTCAGAGCCAGGGTTCCCGACTCTCACAGCAAAGAATTAATTATGCAAAAAGTTCAGCAGGTGAACCTGGAAAAAGGTCACGACATTGATATTGAACTTTTTATATCATAAAATTAGTTTCGGTTAAGTCACTCTTTAATCAACGAACATTTAAAGAGAATACCTCACAGTATATGTCATTTTTGTTTCACTATCTTTTTGTACCGGCACTTCAAAAATAATAGTCTGTGCATTTTTTTTGATGTATTTTAATGATGAATTGATTATCTCCCAATTCAGTCCAAGGTTTCTCTCAACTTCAATTGTAATATCTTCCTGCTTCCTGTTTTTCAAAGTTATCTGGTACGTATCCTCATAAACTTTGTTGCTTATCTTTTTGTGATCA
Source organism: uncultured Ignavibacteriaceae bacterium (assembly GCA_964412105.1). Classification (GTDB taxonomy): domain Bacteria; phylum Bacteroidota; class Ignavibacteria; order Ignavibacteriales; family Ignavibacteriaceae; genus JAKAGZ01. The sequence continues at coordinate 22,501 of CAYPNM010000008.1, forward strand.
GTCTGTGATTCCTCGGCTAAAACATCAAAAGCATTTCCGATTTTAAGTTTAATTCTTTCTTTATTGGGTGTATGATCAATCATATCTTCACCGACAAATTCATTTGATTCGCCATCTGTTTTGTAGATACGTATCTTTCCTTTTGGTAAGGGGATTCCCAGACCGTTTTCTTTCGTGTTATCAAATTCAACTATCACAGCGACTTTGCCGCTATTATTTCCGTAATAATGGCCGCTTCCATAATAATATTTTTTAGTTATTTTTATCCCGGGTGTTTCGAATAGTGAAATCTGCTTGGTTTCGTTTTGAGCAAGTGTTGTCGGGCGCTGAAGATCATAAATATGATATTCAAAAAAGCCTCTTTCCTGAAATTGTTCTCCTGAAGTGTTGCTCTTTTGTAGCGCCATATCATAAAGAGGTCTCGGTGTGTTGCTAACCAGATTTACATCACCTGCGACTAATTTGAGATTGGCGTTTTTATAAGTAACGCCGGAATTATTTTCAATACTTACCCAGCAATTTAAATCAATTTTGGTGTCATTATTATTTAGCAAAGCTACGTACTCTGCATGCCAGTTCATTCCAGCGGTCTGATATGAAATTTCAACATTCTGCTTTCCGGCTTTAGGCGTATTTACCATCCATAATAAAGTCGGTTTAGTGATTAATCCTTCTGGTAACGAGCCTACTGAAAATCTGTAATTTCCTGTATTAGGTAGCATTAAAAGTCCGCCGTCCGGTTTTCTCAAAACTATTTGTCCTGCGTTGCTTGACAGCAATGTGCCTTCTATAATTTCGTTATTATTGCCAATCAGGCGAATGTTGTTGTCCACATATTTTTGCAAAATTTTATTCAGGTTGACCAGGTCGTATTGATAATTTTGTTCAAGCACGTCACCATTCAATTTTATATGTACGCTGGTTGGATCTATTGATTGTGCCACATCAGTTATGGCAATATTAGAAACCCCTGATTTTAAATCTATGCTTCTAACATCTCTTACTACACCAAGATTTTGATTGTAAACTGTGACCGATAAAGATTTTTGATTTTCCTGCTGTGCGTTCAAAAAGGCTGGTGGAAGTAAAATTATTATCAGAGCTATTAATTTTTTTAACATAGATGCCTCTCCTTAAATATTTTAATTTTATAATACCCCTAGTTAAGAAAAAGAACCCATAATTTCTATACCTTTGGCTTAATTTCGAATTTCAGATAAGGTTACTAATATTTATTAATATATGTTTATATTTTACAACGATATTCTGATGATTTGGCCAAATGATTGATATAGAGAAAAACAAATTTATCGTTAGTGTAATTGTTCCCCTTAGCTTTATATTATTATTATGGGTCATAAAGTTAGGCGAAGTTATTACTGGCATAAATTTGACCACCCTTGGGTTATATCCTCATAGAGCTTCCGGTTTGGTAGGAATATTAGCAGCGCCTTTGCTGCACGCTAATTTTAATCATTTGATTTCTAACTCAATTCCGGTTTTGATTCTGAGCGGGGGAATTATTTACTTTTATCCGCAATCTGCATTTAAAGTATTCGCGATGGTTTATGTTGTTCCGGGAATATTTGTTTGGTTTTTCGGCCGGCCGGCTTATCATATTGGAGCGAGTGGATTAATTTATGGTTTTGTTTCCTTCCTGTTTTTTAGTGGCATAATTCGTAGGGACAATCGTTCAATTGCACTCGCCCTTATAGTAACATTTCTTTATGGTGGAATAATATGGGGTATATTGCCTGTTGATGCCGAAATTAGCTGGGAATACCATCTGTTCGGGGCATTAACAGGGATTTTTTGCGCAATTTTATACAGAAAACTCGATCCTCCGCCTAAATATGATTGGGAGGATGAGGAAGATGAATCAGATCCTGCAGAGAAAATTTTTGATGATGATAGACATCCTTATAACTAATAATCTCCTCAAATAGCTATACTGGAGAATTTTATATCTTATCTATTTCTATTTCAGAATAAGTTTTTTGAATTAATTCCCACGCATTTCTTACATGAGATTCTTTTGTCCTTATTCCTGAAACAACGAGTCTTATTACAAATTTGTTATTCAGTTTAGTGTGCGTGATAAATAATTTTCCAGTTTCGTTAACTTTATTCATCAGGTTTTCGTTGAGTGCGTTAATAGAGTTTTCGTTTAGGTTTCCGGGATTTGCCCTGAAACAAACGGTGCTGAAAGGGGTCGGTGCCATTCTTTCAAATTCAGCATGAGAATCAATCCAGCCGGCGAAAAGTTTTCCCAATCGCAAATGCTCTCTCAGTATGTTTTGTATCCCTTCTATACCGAAATATCTTATTATGAACCATAGCTTTAGTGAACGAAATCTTCTGCCTAGTTGGATACCGTAATCCATATAATTTTCAACTTCTGAATCAACTCCGGTTTTTAAATATTCAGCGGTAAGGCTGAATGCTCTTTTTAAAATATCCGGGTGCTTTGTAAATAAAACACTGAGATCAATCGGGACAAACATCCATTTATGAGGATTAACAACAAGTGAATCAGCAGCTTCAATTCCTGAAAAATGTAATTTCATTTCCGGTAGCATAGCTGTAATACCTGCATGAGCAGCGTCTACATGCAACCAGACTTTTTCTCTTTTGCAAATTTCAGCCACTGTATCAACAGGATCGACGCTCGTTGTAGAAGTTGTACCTATTGTTGCAACAACGCAGAAGGGGAGCCATCCATTTTTTCTGTCTTCTTTGATTGCTGCGGAAAGTCTTTCCGGTATCATTCGGAACTTGTCATCAACAGGAATTTTTTTGATCCCTTCTAGACCAATTCCTAAAGTCAGGGCACCCTTGTCTATTGAGTTATGTGCATGCTCAGAACAATACAATTTTAATCTTGGGATATCATCTCTCCCCGCCAGGCCTTTCTCTCTAGTTTGGATATTTATGTACTCTCTGGCAGCAGCGATTGCGTGCATTGAACTCACGGATGCAGTATCATAAATAATTCCCCAGAAATCTTCAGGGAATCCCAGCATTTGCCTGAACCACTTTATCATAGCCTGTTCCAGTTCTGTTGATGCAGGAGAGGATTTCCATAACATTCCATTTATATTAAGAGCGCTTGAAAGCAACTCAGCCAATATCCCGGGAGCGGAAGCTGTTGAATTAAAGTAAGCCATAAAGTTCGGATGGTTCCAGTGGGTCATACCTGGCATTATGATTTTATCTATATCACTTAATACATTTGAGAATTTTTCGGGCATCTGTGGCGGATTATTCTGAATTTGGTTTTTCACCTCTCCGGGTTGAATATTACTTAATACAGGATATCTTTCCGGATCTTTTAGGTATTCAGTAATCCAATCAATTAATTGGTATCCGTATTTTCTGAAATCTTCCGGCGGCATATCGGAAAGTGAATTTGTATCGTAAATGGTTTTGGATTCTTCCATTATTCTTTATTTTTTTAATTGCAAGAAAATTCTTATTAATACTTAAATTATTATCAATTATGAATAATTTATTAATAAATATACCTAAAAACTGAGCTTATTTTATGTTTTTATATGGCATATACTTTGTTTTAAAGGATGAACAATTTATAATATAAGATTGATATGAATAAGAACTTACAAAACTTCTTTTATCCTAAAACCTTTTGCATTGTCGGAGCCTCTTCTAAAGAAAAAAGCATTGGCTATGAACTTTTAAGATCCATCCGGGATTACGGCTATACGGGCAAGGTTCTGCCGGTAAATCCTAAGGCAAATGAAATTTTGGGTTTTAAATGTTTCAAATCGATTGAAGAGATTTCTGAAAAAATTGATCTTGCGATGGTAGTTGTTCCTAAAGCATTCGCAGAGGAATCCATAGATAAATTACTGGAAAAGGAAGTTGGTTCAATTATTCTAGTAACTGCTGGTTTTAAGGAAGTCGGCAAAGAAGGTGAGGAGGCTGAAAAAAGAATCTTAGGAAAAATAAGGAATGTCGGCGCAAGGATGGTTGGTCCAAACTGTATGGGCATAATTACTACGTTTAGTGATTTAAGTCTGAACGCAACCTTTGTTGCGGAGAAACCCGCTATCGGACAGACGGCTTTTCTATCACAAAGCGGAGCTATCGGTGCCGCCATATTAAATTCATTGAGGGAGACGGATATAAGATTTGGACATTTCATCAGCGTTGGGAATAAAGCAGATGTTTCGGAAAATGATCTTCTCCCCTTCTGGGAAGAAGATGAAAGGATAAAGACCATTACATTTTACCTGGAGAGTTTTGTAGATGGTGAAAAATTCATAAAATACTTTATTGATAAAAAAATTAGTAAACCGGTTATTGTTTTAAAAGCCGGAAGAACTGAAAGCGGAATGAAAGCCGCTCAATCTCATACCGGTGCGCTTGGTAGTAGCGATAAAGTCGTTGAGGCCGTATTGGAACAGTTTGGAATTGTAAGAGCCGAATCTCTTGAAGAACTATTTAACTCTGCGAAGGGATTTGAAAATTATCCGCTTCCGGCCGGCAATAAAATTGCAGTAATTACAAATGCAGGCGGTCCGGCAATTTTAGCGGTAGATGCTCTTGATAAATATGGTTTGCGGCTTGCCCAACTTTCTGACATTACAAAAAATAAGCTGAGAGATATAGTCCATCCTGAAGGAAGTATAAATAATCCTGTTGATCTTCTTCCCGGTGGAACGGCTGAGCAATTCAGGTTAGTAAACGAAATTGTAATTTCTGATGAAAATGTTGATGCGGTTGTTTCCGTCTTTGTTGAACCCGTTATGGTTCCCGCGCTTCCTGTTATTGAGGGAATTAATAGTATAAATTCAAATAAACCATTATTTCAGGTTGTAATGCCATTACCTGAATTCTGGGAAAATTATAGAAGGAATTCTATAACAAGGAAACCTGTTTTCAGGAGACCGGAGGATCCCGCAAAGATTCTTTCCGATATGCTTTTTTATTTGCGAAATAGAAATGAAAAGAAATTCTTAAAACAATCGAAAAACAATACAGCGTTATCAGGAAAAGGTTTTTTGCAATCCGGTGATATTGAAAAACTTATAAAAAAATATAAGCTCCCTGTAGTAAAAAGTTTATATGTAAGCCCTGATAAAGTTAACCGCCAGTTAAACAAAATTACTTTTCCTGTTGTCATAAAAGGAATAGCAAAAACCGTTGTTCATAAATCCGAATTGGATGCTGTTAAGGTCAATATCAAAAACAAAAAAGATTTTAAGAAAGCTGTTGATGAAATAAAAAAAAGCTTTGCGAAAAGGAAAATCAGGGTTGAAGAATTTCTGATTCAACCTTTTATAAAAGGTAAACATGAACTTTTAATTGGTGGGTTCAGAGATCCATCCTTTGGCCCGATGATTATGTTTGGCAGTGGCGGAAAATACGTCGAGGTCTTTAACGATACCTGTCTTAAATCTGCTTATTTATCGAACAAAGATATACAGGAAGTGGTTGAAAAAACCAAAATTGGAAAAATACTTAAAGGAGTGCGTGGGGAAAAACCATTTCCCGCTTCAAAGCTAAAAAACATTATTAAAGCCTCTGCACAAATGATGATTGATAATGCTGAAATTAAAGAGTTTGATTTTAATCCTTTAATAGTTACAGAAGAAAATTCCATTTTTGCGGTTGATATAAGAATTAAGGTTTAGCTTTAAGCGTTTACATATCGATTCCTGCTATTTCATCAATTCTTAATCTTTATATTATAATATTTTAGTTCAAATTTTACAGCCTATAAAATATTTAGACTGTCATATTTAGAAATTCTGGTTACCACATTTGGGATACAGCAGTTAATAAAACTTTGATTTTACCCCCCTTTCTTAATAATTTTTTTTGGTTAGTGATAACGGTTCCTTAAAGTAAGTGAGTTAAATAATTAAAAATGCTTGCTGGACTATAAGGGAATTAGTTTAAAATTGAAATTAGACCAGTTATAAAATTATTTGAATTTCAATTCAGACTTACGGAGAAAAAATGAGAACCAGTAGAATCAGCGATGAGGAAAGAGCTCGGGCTTTTAAATCAATTAAGAAGCTGGAAGTCACAGAAAAACAAAAATTAAATGTTCGTTACCATGTTGAAGATTTTGATGTTAATGATAGACCAAAACGATTTCTTGAAGCCTTTGCTGCAATTTTAAAGCATTCCAATTATAGAGTTGCATTGGAGCATTACTCAAGGGTTGTTTCAAGATGTGCGCTCTGTACGACTACCTGCCAGATTTACCAGGCTACAAACGATGCTGCAGATATTCCCTGCAAACGATCTGAGCTTTTGCTGGATGTTTATCGACGGCATTTTACTGTTGGCGGCTTATTAAAAGGTCGTATTTCCGGTAAAACATATTTAACAGATGAAAAGATTCAGGAAATGGCAGAAAGTTTTTGGAATTGTACGGCATGCAGACGATGCGTTCTTGAATGTCCGATGGGTGTCGATCATGGCTTAATCACGCATCTTGGACGTTACATTTTGAGTGAAATTGGAATTGTGCCGCGCGCTCTTGTTGTAAGCACCAGGGAGCAACTTGAAGGCCCGACTAAAAATACTTCGGCAGTGCCTGTTCCGGCATTAAAAGATACGCTTGAATTTCTTGAAGATGATATGTTCGAAGAAAAATCGGTTAAAATAAAATTCCCTATGGATGTTGAGAAATGTGATTTTGTTTTTTTCCCTGCCGTTAGTGACTTTTTAATGGAAGCCGAAACACTCATGGGAATTGCGGCTGTCTTCACCGCAACAAGGGATTCATGGACTATTGGAACAGGTTATTATGATGGGATAAACTATGGTCTTTTCTACAGTGATAGAATCCTTGAAAGGGTTGTAAAAAAAGTGGATGAAGAAACAAAAAGATTAAAAGGAAAAAGCATTCTAATTGGTGAATGCGGTCATGCATCACGTACGGCGAAATATTTTGTCCCTGCCTGTTGCGGTGGAAAAGATGCTCCCCCCGTTTATAATATAATTGAATACACTTACAAAGTCTGGAAGGAAGGAAAACTAAAACTCAATCCTGATGTTATTAAAGAAAAAGTTTCATACCACGATCCCTGTAACTTAGCAAGGCAAAGATGGATCATAAATCAGCCTCGCGAGTTACTGAAAGTATTTTGCAAAAATTATGTTGAAATGACCCCATCAGGTGAAAACAATATTTGTTGCGGCGGCGGCGGCGGGACCGTTTCTATTGATGAAATAAGACCATATAGAACAACTGTTGGCGGTAAGTTAAAAGCGGATCAAATCAGGAAATCCGGCTGTGAAATTCTCGTCGCTCCTTGTGCTAATTGTAAAAAACAATTAAGAGAATTGGTTGAAGATCAGGGAATAGACTGTCAGATAGTCGGCCTTCACGATTTGATATATAAAGCAATTATTTTTGATGACAAAACGGATATTTCAAACAAAGAAGAGTTAACTGCTGAAAATAATAATTTATAATCAAAGCTGGGAAAGAATATTAAATAAATTAAATATTTACTATGAATGAGTATTTAGAATTTGCAAAAGGTCCGCTGTTCCGGCTGTGTTTTATGATTATGCTGCTTGGCCTGGCAAGAATTATTTTCCTCGATTTGTGGGGCGCATACAAAGCATATAGGAAAGCTGGCGACAGAATTATGCCGTGGAAATTAATAATTAGCCGAACGTGGGAATGGCTTTTCCCCGTTAAAAGGCTCAGACATAATTTTCAGTTTTATTCTGTTTTATCAATTTTATTTCACGTCGGTTTAATAATTGTTCCGATATTTCTTTATGCGCATATTGATTTGTGGAAACAATCAGTGGGGATTTCATGGCCTGCATTACCATATGCTTGGGCTTTATGGTTAACGGTTGCGACTATTGTTTTTGCCATTTCTTTAATTGCAGGGAGACTGATTATTAAGCAGGCCAGAGCCTTAAGCAGAAAGCAGGATTACCTCTGGTTGATTTTACTGCTCATTCCATTTCTTACAGGCTTTATATGTGCAAATTTAAATATTAGTCCGGGGACCTATCAATTTTTCATTCTCGTTCATGTCCTTTCGGGAGACCTAATATTTGTCCTGATACCATTTTCAAAAATTGCTCACTGTGTGCTTGAGCCATTATCGCAATTAGTTTCAACATTAGCATGGAAATTTCCTTCTGAAAGTGATGAGAATATTTCTATAACATTAAATAAAAAAGGAGCTCCTGTTTGAGCGTAGGAATTTTAACTGATATCACTAAATGCATTGGCTGCCTTAAGTGTGTAGCTGCTTGTAAGGAAGTTCATAAACTTGAAGAGGATGAACCGAGAATTTGGCAGAAGGATGACGGCCTTTCTGCGGAAAACTGGACCTCGGTAATTCGCAAACCGGATGAACATTACGTTCGTAAGCAATGCCGTCATTGCATTGAACCGGCTTGTGCTTCTGTTTGTCCTGTAGGTGCACTTCATAAAACTAAAATCGGGGCAGTTGTTTATGACAGCGGTAAATGTCTCGGGTGTCGCTATTGTATGATGGCCTGTCCTTTTGGAATACCAAGATATCAATGGGATAATCCTGTCCCTCACGTTGAAAAATGTATACTTTGTTATGACAGGATTGAAAAAGGAGAACAGCCGGCTTGCACAAATATTTGTCCTACGAGCGCCACAATTTTTGGAGAACGGGGTGATTTATTAAAAATTGCTAAAGCAAGGATAAAAGATAATCCGGGAAAATATATCAATAAAGTCTGGGGTGAAAATGAAGTTGGTGGTACCTCTGTTTTGTATCTTTCCGATATTAACCTCGATTTCCTGGCGTATCCTGTAAACCTTGGAACGAAACCTCTTCCCGAAAGAACAGCTACTGCGATGGAATCAGTACCCTTTGCATTTGTAGGGATGGGAGGAGTTATGCTGGGCCTAAACTGGGTCATACGTCGTCGAATGAAACTTAGCAAAGAGCAGGGCAAAGAGAAGGAATCTGCTGATGAATAGGGTACGTAATACAAAGCTTGTCCTATGGATGATTGCCGGATTTGCGGCTGCGGTTGTACTTAACAGATTTATTTTCGGACTTGGTGTAACAACTAATCTTAATGATAAAACACCTTGGGGCCTATGGATTGGATTTGATGTAATGGGTGGAGTGGCCTTGGCTGCCGGTGGTTTTGTAATTACTGCCATCTTTTATATTATGAAGCGGGAAGAGTTTCACCCTCTCGTTAAGCCCGCTGTCCTAACGGCATTTCTAGGCTACCTGGCAGTTATTTTTAGTTTATTGGTTGATCTTGGATTGCCGTGGAATATCTGGCATATGATAATCTATTGGAATCCTCATTCACCGCTTTTCGAGGTCGGCTGGTGTGTAATGCTTTATACAATGGTCCTGCTTCTTGAATTTAGTCCGGTTCCATTGGAGAATTTTAGTCGCTATGCAAAAATTAGAAATTTTCTGATGAAGTTTCGATTCGTTTTTGTGTTGTTAGGCATTATGCTTTCAACATTGCATCAGTCCTCTCTTGGGAGTTTGTTTTTAATTATGCCCTTTAAGCTTTTCCCGCTTTGGTATTCCAATATACTCCCGGTTCAATTTTTTATTTCTGCTGTAGCACTCGGTCTTATGATGGTAGCGTTTGAAAGCCTGGTATCTCACTGGCTTTACAAACGGGAACAGGAAACAAACCTTGTGGCTAAACTCTGTAAAGCCACGGTTTGGGTTTTAGGTATATACTTTTTAGTTAAGATAATTGACATAATTCTGCAGGGTAAGTTTAATTTGATTTTCGATGGTAGCTGGCAGAGTAATCTTTTCATTACTGAAGTACTGGTTTCTACTGTTTTGCCTGCAATTATGTTTGCCTTTCCCGGCTTTTCAAAAAATCGTAAAGTGCAGTGGACCGGGTCCATAATGGTAATAATTGGAATGATGTTAAATCGAATTGATGTAGGCGGCCTGGTTATGCTGGGTGCAACTGGCGATTCTTACACCCCCTTATGGACTGAAATTGTTGTGAGCCTGGGAATTATTTCGTTGGCCACTTTAATATTTTTATTTGCTATCGAACATTATCACGTTTGGGATATAAAACCAATGGAACCGGAAGCATTGCCTTATACTCCGCCGGTGTTTGATGACGCATCTAAAACATGGCTGGGAACGCCGGAAGTTTCTGGTGTCACCAAACATTCTCTTGCGTTTGTAATATGTTTTGCTTTTGGAATGGGTTTAATGCCGGGAGGACATTTACACAGTAAAGGCGTAGATAATATTAAAGTGACAAGAGCGAGTGGATTTGATACTTTATATATTAATGGAAACAGGGACGACCAGCTTGTCAAATTTCCGCACGCAGCTCATATTTCACGAATTGGAAAGGATAGTTGTTTTGTTTGTCATCATTTAAATTTTCCACTCGAAAATTTAAGCAGCTGCTCAGAGTGCCACACAAGTATGTACACGCGCGTGGATTTTTTCAATCATAGCTGGCACACATCAGCAGAGGGGGCAAATCTTAAGTGTAACGATTGCCATAAAACCGGGATGACAAAAAATACCAATTCTGCTAAACTATGTAGTGATTGTCACACAACCTATAAGTTTGCCGATAACGAAAATTTAATTAATGATAAATATCAGATACTTTCTTACGTTGATGCACTACATAATTTATGTGTTTCATGTCATGCAAGAGAAGCTAAGAAATCAAAAGAAAAAGAAAATCTCGTACTTTGTTCAACTTGTCATAAGACACAGCTTTCTGAAAACATGGCCGCTAATATAAACTGGAAAATAAAGTTGCCGCATTTTAATAATGTTATACTTCCTGAAACGAAGTCGGGGGATACAAGGAGTAAATGAATTATGCAACTTAAAAAAATACTTGTAATGGGTGATGAAGAAGACTCTATGACATATTTCTCTGCATTTTTTGCTAATGAAGGATTTTTTGTTATTTCAGCTTCTAATAAAGAAAATGTAGTACAGAAAGTATTATCAGAAAAGCCGGACATTATTACACTTGATATTTCCCGGTCACAAAAGTATGGTTTAAAGGCATTGCGTGAAATTCAAAACAGCAAAGGTACCTGCAAAATTCCAGTTATAATTACTACCGCTGCAGCCTCAGATTTTATGCAGTTAATTGGTGATCGCAAACAACTTCATATGCCCGAAGGGTTTTTTGAAGAACCAATTGACAGGGATTTACTCTTGAACAAAGTAAGAGAATTGTTGCAACTTAATGCTATATAAAATAAAGGAATTATAACAATCTTACTTTTTCAATTCATGAAATAAAAAAACTTCACGTAAAATTAATCAACAACGTTAGTAATATCATCTAAAGGAGAGACTTATAATGAATGAGCTTTTATTGATACCAATTATAGGCATAGTTGGTCTTCTATTTGCGCTGCTGATTTATCGGTTAGTTATAAGAAGGGATAGCGGTAATGAAACAATGCGTGCGATCGCAGAACAAATTCATATAGGTGCAATGATATTTCTTAAAAGGGAGTATCAAATAATAGCTTTGTTTATGCTAATTGTATTTATTGTTCTATCCGTTTTCCTATCAATTTATACAGGCATTGCATATGTAGGTGGTGGCATATCATCGATGCTGGCCGGGTATTTTGGAATGCAGGCAGCAACAAGAAGCAGCAGCAGAAGCTGTCAGGCTGCTGTTACTGGCGGAAGCCCCCAGGCTTTGCTCACTGCATTTTTAGGCGGTTCAGTAATGGGAATTTCTGTTGCTGCTCTGGGAGTAATTGGATTAGGTCTTGTGTTTTTCTTTACGAAAGATCCGGAAATTATTAGCGGTTATGCATTAGGCGCCTCATCAATTGCATTATTTGCTAGAGTTGGCGGAGGAATTTATACAAAAAGCGCTGATGTCGGTGCTGATCTTGTGGGAAAGGTAGAAGCCGGGATCCCTGAAGACGATCCACGAAACCCTGGAGTTATTGCTGATAATGTTGGAGATAATGTAGGCGATACTGCAGGAATGGGTGCAGACCTTTTTGAATCGTATGTTGGTTCTGTAGTAGCAACAATTGCTATTGGAGCAACTTTTTCCCAAAGAGCATTTGAATTTTCTGCTCTACCTATCATCTTTATAACCGTGGGTTTAATATCTTCACTAATAGGTATTTTTTCTATAAATGTACTTAAGAAGATGAATCCTCAAACGGCTTTAAGGAATACTACTTATGTAGCAGGTATAATTTTTATCATAGGAGCATATTTTGCAACTAGGATTATTATAGGAGGCTTAAATGAATTTTGGGTTGTGATAACAGGACTAATCTGTGGGGTATTGATCGGTGTAGAAAGTGAATTTTATACTTCGGGCCGGCCGATAAAAAGTATTGCAAAAAGTTCTCAATCAGGTCCTGCGACAACAATAATAACTGGTTTAGCAGTAGGGTTTGAGAGCACAATACTTCCTATAATAACAATAGCAATAGCAATAATAATAGCATACAATTTAAGTGGCCTTTACGGAATAGCTCTATCAGCAGTAGGTATGCTGTCAACTATTGGTATAGTTATGTCGACCGATTCATATGGTCCTATTGCGGATAACGCAGGTGGTATAGCAGAAATGTCAGGGCTGGGAAAAGAAGTCAGGAAAATTACAGATAAGCTTGATTCTTTAGGTAATACTACCGCAGCAATCGGAAAAGGATTTGCCATAGGCTCAGCAGCATTAACTGCTTTGGGATTGTTCTCGGCATTTCAACATTCTGTTAAACTCGATTCCATTGATCTAACAAGATATATGACTGTCGTAGGGCTGCTAATTGGTTCACTTATGCCATTCATTATCGCTGCTCTAACTTTGAAGGCTGTAGGAAAAGCTGCTGATAAAATGGTAATGGAAATTAGGAGGCAATTTAAAGAGATTATTGGTTTACTTGAAGGAAAGGCGAAACCGGATACAGCGACTTGCGTGGATATTGTTACTAAAGCTGCATTAAAAGAAATGATTTTACCGGGGCTTTTAGCTGTAATAGTTCCGATATTGATCGGTTTATTTTTGGGAGTTGAAACTCTGGGGGGCTTTTTAGCCGGCGCTACTGCTACCGGTGTTTTAATCGGTATAATGATGGCTAATGGAGGTGCAGCATGGGATAATTCCAAAAAATGGATTGAAGAAGGTAACCTTGGGGGAAAAGGCACCCCGACTCATGCTGCTGCAGTTGTAGGCGATACTGTTGGTGACCCATTTAAGGATACTACAGGTCCGTCGATGAATATTTTAATAAAGCTGATGTCGGTGGTATCATTAGTTTTTGCACCTGTTTTTGTAAGATATTCAGGTGAGATCGGTAGTTTCTTTGCAAGCATTTTAAAATGAAACTATAAAATAAATGATATTTTCATTACAACGTGTTATATGTAAGAGGCTGTCTCAAATATCCAGCGCATAGAGACATTAATGAGACAACCTCTCTCTGAAATTTCACACCATAAATACTCCCTATTAACATTGAACAACTCTCAACTTAGATAAGAAATTTTCACATATGATAATCTTTTCGCTTAAAATCATTTTTATTAGAAATAAATAAAATGTTATTCATGGTATACAATTTGTGCTTTCGGAATTAATTACGTGGGGTATCTTAAAAATCTTTATGGTTTATAACGAAGGTAATGGAGACTTAGTCTGTCCTTTCTGCAATAGCTCAAGAATAATTAAACATGGAAAAACCTCTGCAAATATCCAGCGATATAGATGTATGTTTTGTCATAAAACCTGGGTACAAAGCGAAACACCAAAACAAGACCCGGATATTGGGGCGCTTTCAGAGGCTTATTTAAGCGGATATTCATATAGAGATCTTCGTTCGATTTATCATAGCTCACCTATCAGAATAAATCAAAAGATAAGAGAATATTTAACAGGATGTTCCCCTTGGGAAGAGTACCTTGATGCCTGCACTCCGAAGCACGAATCGCGCCTGATTCATCTCGTAGGTAAAAAATTTAAGTGCAATTTAGGCAGCAGCAAAGGTCACACAATGTTTCTTGCATTGGCAATAGATGCTTTATCAACGGTAGTACTTGGTTTTGAATTGGGCAAAAGCGACTCGACAGATATCTGGGTACGATTACTGGACAGAATGAACTGCCGTGGTTTTGTTTGTCCAACATTTATGTCCTATGGAATTAAGACAATAGATCAGGCCTTAAATATAGTTTTCCCCTATTCTGCAACTTACAATAATTTTACGAGAGCATGTTACGATAAAGAATTAAAGAATGAATTGTTCTTTGCTCCTAATGTTAAAAAATTAATTTTAGATGCAATCAATGCATATCAAAACAATCAATCATCACATCTTGAGAATTATCTGGTAATCTTTAAAGATAAAAAAATGAAACAGATCGTGCTCAATTCTAAAGATTATTTTTTAAATCGTTTACAGGAGAGAATAAATAAAAAACCAACAATCCGTTTTGAAGGGCTTTTAAGGGCGTTTCAAAAGAGGTTTGAAAAATTCCATATGATTAAGTACGATCCTTTGCCGATAATCAATGGTTGGATTGGCTGGTGGATGCTCGTGCCGCTGCCCATAGGGTTTAGCAGACTTTCGTTATATCTTCAATATCCTTATATAACACATTTCAAAAATTTCAATTGCGGAACATTACCTGTTCCAATGAATCTTTCTTTAGATAGCCCGGAAATGAAAACCTTCATCGTAGAACTAGCCGTTAGGTCAATACACATTCCTATTAAATATTAGGTTTTCTTCATTAAGTAATCCTATCTACTTTCTTTTCAAAGCATTAAAAATGCAACACATAGGTTACAAAACCTAAGTTTTTATTGTATTTCCTGAAGTGCTTGTATAAGTTTTATTCAGATTAAAAAACAAAAATTCTATGGGGGAACATTGATGATAATCTTCTTAACCTTCTGGATGAAGGGGGGATCTTTTCAGAGGAGAGAGAAATTCATTAAACCCTATCTGTAGACAAATAAGAAGGAAGAGAATTCGTTCTTTTTGTTACTTAGTTATGTATCTAAAGATTTGAAATGGCTTTAAACAAAAATTAAGGGAGTAAAAATGGCTGAAGAAAAACGCAAGACACCAAAATTAGATGAGCTTGAAAAAGGTGAATGGCCTAGTTTCGTAAAAGAAATTAAAACTGCAGCCGAAAATAATCCAATGGCGAACGATTTGCTGGGGCAGCTAGAGCGCTCATACGAAGAGAGAATCGGCCACTGGAAACACGGTGGCATCGTTGGTGTTCTCGGCTATGGAGGCGGAGTTATCGGGCGATATTCCGATCTACCTGAAGATTTTCCAAACGTTTCACATTTTCACACTCTTCGCATAAATCAACCAGCAGGCTGGTTCTATACTTCTGAAGTTTTGAGAAAATTGTGTGATATATGGGAAAAGCACGGCTCAGGATTAACCAATATGCATGGTTCAACCGGTGATATAGTGTTTCTGGGAACCAGAACAGAAGAATTAGAACCAGTGTTCAGCGAGCTAACTGAATTAGGATTTGATCTCGGTGGTTCAGGTTCGGATGTGCGTACCCCAAGTTGCTGTTGTGGTGAAGCACGCTGTGAATGGGCTTGCTACGATACTATGGCACTAACTTATTTTCTCACAATGCATTATCAGGATGAACTGCACAGGCCGGCATTTCCGTATAAATGGAAATTTAAAATGTCTGGGTGCCCGAATGATTGCGTTGCTTCAATAGCAAGATCGGATATGTCAATTATTGGTACGTGGAAAGACGATATCCAGGTCGACAAAGCAGCCGTTACCGAATATGCAAAATCCGGTTTAAATATACAGAGGGATGTCATCAATAACTGTCCCGCTAAATGCATGGACTGGGATGGAAAAGAAATTACGATTGACAACAGGTCATGCGTAAAATGCATGCATTGTATAAATACAATGCCAAAAGCGCTTTCTCCCGGTAAAGAACGCGGCGCCTGCATACTCTTGGGAGCAAAAGCACCTATAGTTGAAGGTGCATTACTTTCATCGGTTCTAATTCCTTTTATAAAACTCGAACCACCGTACAAAGAGATTACAGATCTTGTTGAGAAAATTCACGATGTATGGTCAGAAAACGGTAAAAACCGTGAGAGAGTTGGTGAGTTTATTCAAAGAGTTGGAATGGGTAATTTCTTAGAGGCTATCGGCGTTGAACCAATTCCTGAAATGGTAGCCCATCCGAGAGAGAATCCATACGTTTTCTATGAGGAATATTTTGAAGAAGACGGAGAAGATTCCGGTGAAGAGGAAGAAAAAAAATAATTCTATTATTAAGCAATTTTTAGAAAATTAAAATTAAATTCTTTAAGGAATAAAAAAATGGCTGAAGAAAAAAAGAAAAGGTTAACCGATATAGGTCCACCTCACTATGAAAAATTCTTACCACCTATTATTAAAGAAAATTATGGTAAATGGAAATACCACGAGATTTTAAAACCCGGAGTAATGGTTACAGTATCCGAAACTGGTGCGAAATTATATACGGTTCGTGCAGGTTCATCAAGGTTACTCGGGATAGATAAAATCAGAAAATATGCCGACCTTGCAGATAAATATTGTGGCGGCTACTTGAGATTCACCAGCCGTCATAATGTTGAATTCTTACTTAGTGAAGAAAAAAATATAGAACCGTTGATAAATGATTTGCAGGCTTTAGGTCATCCGATTGGCGGTATGGGTAATTCAATTTCCAGTATTGTGCATACTCAAGGTTGGATACATTGCCACTCGGCAGCTACCGATGCATCCGGTATTGTTAAATCAGTTATGGATGATTTGATAGAATATTTTACAGATATGAAATTACCTGGAAAACTTCGAATTGCTTTAGCATGCTGCTTAAACATGTGCGGCGCGGTTCACTGCTCTGATATAGCAATATTAGGAATTCATAGGCGCCCTCCGCGAGTTAGCCATGATAAGTTAAAAGCAATGTGCGAGATTCCGTCGGTTGTTTCTGCATGCCCGACTGCTGCGATCAAACCTTCAACTTACAATGATAAGCCTTCAGTTGAAGTTATTGAAGAAAGATGTATGTTCTGCGCTAATTGCTATACTGTTTGCCCGGCAATGCCGTTAAATGATCCGTTGAATGACGGAGTTTCAATCTGGGTCGGTGGAAAGGTATCCAATGCAAGAAGTGAACCGATGTTTTCAAAGTTGGCTATCCCATTTATACCGAACAATCCGCCTAGATGGCCTGAAGTTGTTGATGCTGTAAGAAATCTTGTTGAAGTCTGGGCGAAGGATGCAAAACCTCACGAGAGAATGGGAGAATGGATCAATCGCATCGGTTGGCCGAAATTCTTCCGTATGACAGGCATCCCGTTCCAGAAGGAACATATTGATGACTTTAAACACGCTGGTTTAACATTTAAACGTTCGGCACATTTGACATATTAGCAGGAGTTAGTTATGGCTGAGCAAGTAAAAGTGGAAGAAGTATCAGACGCAATGTACAAGATGATTAAGGACAGTATGGGACAGAAAAAATGGAAAGCGACTGATTTAACTAAGGCAGTTGTGGAATTATTCGGCGATAAATGTGATAAAACTCTAGCAAAATCTGCGATCCGCGAATTAATCGAAAGTGGTAAATGTGTTTATACATATTTTGGCGGAAGTTTTATCGAGATACCGCATAAAGAAGGTGCTGAGAATTAAAGTATTAGGATATGAAGAAATAAAGTTATAATGGAGGTATAAATATTTTAATCGTTTTATAATTTTTTTCTTTGTATCCGCATACTTTAATCTTCAATGGGTTGAAAGAAATGCAATACTGTAATTATCCCAGAGTTGTAATCAGTGGTTTGTCAGGAGATTCAGGTAAGACAGTTGTGTCTTGTGGGTTGCTAGCAAGTTTTAGAGATAGGGGAATAAAGGTAGCAGGCTTCAAAAAGGGGCCCGATTATATTGATGCTGCCTGGCTTGGGCTATCTGCAGGAAAAGCTGCCCGAAATCTCGATACCTACATTATGGGGCACAAGAAAGCTAAGCAATCCTTTCTTAAGAATGCCTGTAGTGATGGTGTAAATATAATTGAAGGAAACAGGGGCCTGTTTGACGGCATCAACAACAAAGGCACTCACAGTACATATGAACTTGCCAGAACTCTTCAATCACCAGTAATTATAGTTCAGGACGTTTCTAAAGTTACACGAACCGCAGCAGCATTTATTTTAGGATGTAAAAACCTTGATACTGAACATAATATTAAAGCAGTAGTTCTAAATCAGGTCGCAGGGAAAAGACATGAAAATCTTGCCAGAAATGCTATCGAAGATTTAACGGGCATCCCTGTTGTAGGTGCAATTCCAAAGTTGCCCGATAATTTAATCTTACCTTCAAGATATTTCGGCTTGATAACTCCTAGTGAATTCAAGAAAAAATCCACTCTGCTGCGTGAGCTTGAAAGTATTATTCAGCAAAGCATAGATGTTGGTAAAATTTTAGATATTGCAAAAGCTGCACCTCAAATTCCTGTTGAGATACAGGAGGATCATAAAGAAATTAAAAGTAAACCTGCCGATGTAAAAATAGGTTATTTCAAAGATAAAGCATTCTCGTTCTATTATCCGGAAAATCTTGAAATGCTTATGTCGGAAGGTGCTGAACTTATTCCTATATCTTCAACGCATAATACTTATTTTGATTATCTGGATGCGCTTTACATAGGCGGCGGCTTTCCGGAAATGAATCTCACTTACATATCCATGAATCAAAAATTGATAACCTCTATAAAGCAAATGGCTGAAGATGGCTTGCCTATTTATGCAGAGTGTGGCGGACTGATGTATCTGGCAGAAAAAATTTTATGGATGGAAAAAGAATATTTACTATCCGGTGTGCTTCCTATTGTAATTAATATGCAAGATAAACCACAAGGACATGGTTATTGTGAAATGGTTGTGGACAGTGAAAATCCTTTTTATGAAATAGGAACGGTGCTGAAAGGGCACGAATTTCATTATTCAAAAATCTGTAATCACGATGTCAAAATTAAAAGCTGTCTGTCAGTTAATCGTGGCACTGGTTGTTTTAATGAGAGGGATGGCCTAGTGTATAAAAATGTCTTTGCAAGCTATCTGCACGTTCATGCACTTGCGTCTCCGGAATGGGCTGCGGGAATGATTAAATGTGCAAAAAATTATAAAGAATTAAAAACTTCTCGTATGGTTGCAATTAATTAAAGGAGAATTGAAATGGCTAAACAGAAAGAATTAAATGAAAATTTAATTAAAACATTAAAAAAATGGCAGGTAATTGAGGACCAGTCAGTTGAATCGACAACAAAAATTATGGCAAAAACTAAGAATCCTATCGTTAAGCATATTATGGAAATAATAAGGCAGGATTCTGCTATGCATAAAAGAATTCAGCAATTGATAATAGATAATTTTGAAAAGCAGGCTATAACTCTCACCCCCGAGGAATTAGGCGACGTTTGGGAAATGGTAGACCACCATATTCAACTTGAAAGGGAAACGATAAGGTTGGCTGAAGAATCCAGGAAGAACAGCAAAAATTTTCTTGTCAG
The DNA here is from genome assembly GCA_964412105.1 of uncultured Ignavibacteriaceae bacterium. Classification (GTDB taxonomy): domain Bacteria; phylum Bacteroidota; class Ignavibacteria; order Ignavibacteriales; family Ignavibacteriaceae; genus JAKAGZ01. The sequence continues at coordinate 42,054 of CAYPNM010000008.1, forward strand.
ATACTTGCTCGGTTATTTGATGACAGATGAAAGAAAGCATAACGATGTGCTGGATCAAATGGAGGATATAAAATCAGGTATATATCCCTATGCATAATAGCTGCTGATAATTTATTTGAAAAATAACATTAATATAAAAATCAGTTCCTTTGGAGATTATTAAATGGCAAAAGTTGTAAAAAAAGCAAAAAAGTCCTTAAGTGGGTTGGCATCGCATTCGGCCGGCAGTTCTTCAGTAGAAACATCGTCACTGAGGCCTGTTCAGGTTCTTAAAATGCCTCCCTGCTCAAATACTTGTCCTAATGGAACAAATATAAGAGAATTTCTTACCACCATTAGCCAATCAGAAGATTCCGGCAGAACATATCAGGAGTCTTTTGAAAAAGCTTGGAATATTTTAACGGAAAAGAACCCGTTCCCTGCGGTTTGTGGTAGAGTTTGTCCGCATCCTTGCGAAACGGAGTGTAACAGAAATTTTAAAGATGGTGCAGTTGGAATAAATAATCTTGAAAGGTTTGTCGGAGACTTTGCGCTAAATAATGATTTTAATTTTAAAAAAATATCCGAAGAGACTTATGCTCAAAAAGTTGCTGTTATAGGAGCCGGACCTGCTGGACTTTCCTGCGCATATCAACTGGCAAGAAAGGGTTATACTGTAACAGTTTATGAAGCATTTAGCAAACCGGGTGGAATGTTGCGTTATGGTATTCCGGATTACAGATTACCAGTAGATATTCTTGATAAGGAAATAAAAAGAATTGAAGCACTCGGTGTTGAAATAAAATGTAACCAGATAATCGGAAAGGATATTCCTTACGAAGATTTGCAGAAAAATTATGATGCAATTTTCGTTGGCATTGGTGCTCACAAAGGTAAACTGCTTGGTCTTCCTAATGAAGAAGCTTCAAATGTTTATACAGGGACTGAATTTTTGCATAGAGTAAATTCAGGAGAAAAAATAGAAGTTGGAGATAAAGTACTCGTTGTAGGTGGAGGAGATACGGCTGTTGATGCAGCCCGTGTTTCAAGAAGGCTGGGTGCAAATGTTACGATCGTCTATAGACGCACAAAAAAAGAAATGCCCGCAATTGATGAAGAAATAGTAGGTGCAGAAGAAGAGGGTGTTATAATTGAATTGCTTGCTGCTCCCGTTGAATTTGAAAAAGAGAATGACAGGGTAACAAAGATGAAATGTCAAAGAATGGAACTGGGAGAACCGGATGAGTCCGGAAGAAGAAGACCTGTGCCAATTCCTGATTCATTCTTTACTTTGGATGCTACTGCAGTTATCGCAGCTATTAGCCAGGAGCCCGATTTTGATGGTCTTGATATGCTTCATGAAGGAAAGGACTGGATTAAGACAGATGAAAATGGAGCTACTCAAATACCGGATACCTTTGCAGGTGGTGATGCTCTTGAGCTCGGATTGGTTACTATTGCTATTTTTAATGGAAGAAAAGCAGCCGAAACCATTCACAACAGGTTTCAGAATATTACTCCGGAACCTGAAGAGAAATTGCCGCTTATTACTCACGACCATCTTGTCTTAAACTATTATGAAAGCAAGATAAGAAATGAACCCTTTAAACTTCCTCCTGAGGAAAGGCTAAAAGATCTAAATCTTGAAATTACATCCACATTGACTGACGAGCAGGTTATTGAGGAAGCGAAAAGATGTATGAGCTGTGGTTCCTGTTTCGATTGTGGAACATGCTGGAGTTATTGTCAGGATCAGGCGATTGTGAAACCTGTAATCAAACATCAGTCATATAAGTTTAAACTTGACTTTTGCAATGGATGTAAAAAATGTGCAGAAAATTGTCCGTGCGGATACATAGAAATGAGATAACAGGAAAAATTTAGAATGCGGTAAAACATTAAATACTGTTCCAAATTATGTATATAAATATTAGGACCAAGAGAGATCAGAGAAGTAAATAAATAAATTTTTTATAAACAATTTTAAGGAATCAAACTATGCCAGTATTTGAATATCAAGATCTTAAGGTAGAAGTGGACGAAGATGGTTTTATTCAGAAACCTGAAGAGTGGAATGAGGAAGTTGCAAAAGCACTTGCAACAACCGAAGATGTTCAGAATATGACTGAAGCTCATTGGAAAATTATTTACTATCTCCGCGATTATTATAAAAAATATGGTATCGCTCCAATGATACGAAAACTCTGCAAGGAGACGGGTTTTACATTAAAGGAAATTTATGAATTATATCCATCGGGTCCGGCAAAAGGAGCCTGTAAAGTAGCAGGCTTAACAAAACCGACTGGTTGCGTATAAATATATTAATGCAATTTCCTAAAATAGGTTGAATGACAGCGATACTGAAATTATAGAAGTTCAAATGCTTAATAAATTATTATTGCAGAAAAAAAATATCATAGTCGATAAATGGATAGATTCCATAATAATCTCATATCCAAAAGAGACTTATGAATTTTTACGATTACAAAAAAATCGTTTCAGTAATCCTGCAGGTTATATAATATCCGACTGCGCTGAGAAGATTTTCAGCGAAATAATGAATGGATACAATGTGGAAGCAATTAATCGATCGCTAAACGATATTATCAAGTTACGTGCGGTTCAGGATTTTTTGCCTTCACAGGCAGTAGGTTTTGTATTTATTCTAAAGCAAATAATACGGTCAGAAATTGATGTTGAAATTCATGATGGAAAAATATCACAGGAATTTTCTGAACTGGATAAGCGGATTGATAAAACTGCTCTAGCTGCATTCAACCTTTACGCTGAAGCAAGGGAAAAAATTTATCAAATCCGGCTAAAAGACTTAAAAGCAAGATTACCTTATAGCAAGGAAATTGACTTAAACGGGAAGAGCAAAAATTAAATTCATTGTTTTTGTGCTAATAGCAATGATAATTTGAAGGAAATTAGATGAACATTATCTTTTCTCTGATTACGATCATTGTATTAATAATTGCAGCTATTCTAGGAGCTGGCACTGCAAAATTGGATTACTTGTTTGGAGTAATTTTCCCTTATGCGGGTATTTCAATTTTTATTTTTGGCATTGTGTACAGAGTTATTAAGTGGTCAAGATCACCGGTACCTTTTCATATTCCCACAGTCGCTGGACAACAGAAATCGCTTCCTTGGATAAAAAGCAGCAAACTGGAGAGTCCACATACATCGATTGGCGTTGTAGGAAGAATGCTGCTCGAAATTTTACTATTTCGATCTTTGTTCAGAAATACCAAAGGGGAATTAAAAGAGGGACCGAGGTTAGTATATGGTAGCAGCAAATATTTATGGTTTGGTGCAATTTTGTTTCACTGGTCTTTGTTGATTATAGTATTGCGCCATTTTAGATTTTTTACCGAACCCGTTCCTTATTTCGTGAATGTATTGCAGAATTTTGACGGCTTTTTGCAAGTCGGGGTTCCGGGCCTTTTCATTACTGATATTCTCATTGTAGCTGCTTTGCTTTATCTTGCTCTTAGGAGAATAACTGATTCAAAACTAAGATATATTTCACTTTCATCGGATTTTTTCCCTCTATTTCTTTTGCTTGGTATTGCTATTACCGGCATTCTTATGCGGTACTTTTTCAGGGAGGACCTTTTGAGTATAAAGGAACTGGCAATCGGGCTTTTTACTTTTCATCCCTTAGTACCTGTCGGCGTTGGTGTTTTATTTTATGTCCATTTATTTCTTGTGTCTGTTTTGCTTGCTTATTTCCCTTTCAGCAAGTTGCTGCATATGCCGGGGATATTCCTTTCACCGACAAGAAATCTGGCTAATAACAGCAGGTCGAAAAGACACGTAAATCCTTGGAACTATCCTGTTCCGGTGCATACTTATGCGGAATATGAAGATGAATTTAGGGATAAAATGAAGGCTGCTGAATTGCCGCTTGAGAAAGATTAGAATGATTATTAGCGATAAATATTGTTCATAAAATTCTGTTAGATAAGGATAAAGGATGTCTGAATCAAAATTAAAACCTGAAGAATTAGCGGAACAAGTTGATTATGATATTTCCGGGGAAAATTGGTTAAATCCCTCAGTCGAGTTTAGACGTGGAGTTTTTAACTACAGCGGCACTCCGCAAAGTGTTGAATATTTACAGCAGCCCAATCCACGCAAGTGGCAACCTACCGACCCAGACTGGAAACTTCCTGAAAACTGGAAAGAAATTATCTTAAAAGGCTTAAAAGATAGATTGCATAGGTTTCGTTCTCTTCAATTATTTATGGATATATGCGTTCGCTGCGGTGCTTGTGCGGATAAATGTCATTTCTTCTTAGGATCAGGCGATCCAAAGAATATGCCTGTGCTGAGGGCAGAACTTTTAAGGTCTGTTTATAGGAATGATTTTACTCTTGCTGGGAAACTCTTCGGAAAATTTTCAGGATCCCGCGAGCTAACAATTGATGTAGTCAAAGAGTGGTTTTATTATTTCTTTCAGTGCACCCAATGCAGGCGTTGTTCAGTATTTTGTCCTTATGGTATTGATACAGCGGAGATTACAATTTTAGTAAGAGAGCTCCTGAATTTAATTGGAATTAATATTGATTGGATAATTACTCCAGTCGCTAATAGTTTCAGGACAGGAAATCACTTGGGTATCCAACCTCATGGTTTTAAAGACAGTATTGAATTTGCTGTTGATGAACTTGAATCAATTACAGGAATAAAGGTTGACGCTCCAATAAATAAAAAGGGTGCTGAAATTCTTTTTGTTGCTCCTTCCGCGGATTATTTCGGTACACCACACTATTTCACCTTACTCGGTTATTTGGCTTTGTTTCATGAAATTGGGCTCGATTATACATGGAGCACTTATGCATCCGAAGGAGGTAACTTTGGTTCATTTATTTCGCATGATTTGATGAAATCTCTGAACGCGAAAATTTATGCAGAGGCTAAAAGGCTTGGCGTAAAATGGATACTCGGGGGGGAATGCGGGCATATGTGGAGGGTTCTGCATCAATATATGGATACTTTAAATGGACCCGCAGATTTTTTGGAACAACCTGTTTCTCCGATAACTGGCACTAGGTTTGAAAATACTAAATCCACAAAAATGGTTCACATCTGTGAATTTACATCGGATTTAATAAAGAATGATAAACTTAAGCTGGATAAAAATCGAAATAATCACTGGAGGGTAACGTTCCACGATTCGTGTAATCCCGCCAGGGCAATGGGATTGATTGAAGAGCCGCGATACATCATAAACAATGTTTGCAACAATTTCTTTGAAATGCCCGATAACACAATTAAAGAACAAACATTTTGCTGTGGAAGTGGTGCGGGGCTTGGTACAGATGAAAATTTTGAAATGCGGATGCGCGGGGGTTTGCCAAGAGCAAATGCAGTTAAGTTCGTAAAGGAAGAGCATAATGTTAATTATTTAGGATGCATTTGCGCTATTGATAAAGCTACACTTCCTCCCTTAATGGATTACTGGGTCGGAGGCGTGGAGGTTGGCGGCATTCACGAATTAGTCGGCAATGCATTGTTAATGAAAGGAGAAAAAGAAAGGACAACTGATTTACGCGGCGATTCTTTATCAGTTAGTTAATCAGAAAAGCTGTTTGTTCTTTTAATAATTGGGTTTGAATGTTAAAGATTTTCAATTTGTAGAATGGGTCTATAGAATAATTCTTCGCAGTTCTCTTTTTCGTTATTTATTTCGTGCTGACCCCGCGTAATAATCTAAGGTTGCTCAGAGGACTGCGAAGAAGATTTTAACAGGTAATAATTATGTATGATTCTGGGAAAATAATAGTCGGATTAATCATTTTTGTCGGTTTGTTTACTTCACCATTTTGGTACGATGCGAACAGCAAAGCGGGTGAGAAACCTGATTTAGTTTTGCCGGCAAAAGAAAACCAAAAAGCATGCGTAGAAAGCGCTGCTTTTATGCGCTCCAGTCATATGGTTTTGCTAAATGATTGGAGAAATGAATTTGTCAGGGAGAATGTAACGACATATACATCAAGCAATGGCAAAACATATGATATGAGCTTAACAAATACTTGCATGAATTGTCATTCAAATTCCTCACAATTTTGTGATCGCTGTCATACTTATATGGACGTTTCACCCTATTGCTGGGATTGTCATATAGAACCGAACAATCCGGAGAGTTCAAAATGAATATTGACCGAAGGAAGTTTTTTAAGATACTTGGATTTTCAACAATCGGACTGGCAGCCGGCAAACTGTCCAATATTTATTCAAAAAATAAAGTAGTAAAATTTATTTCTAAAACTGCCGGTTCTTCAAAAGAATTTATCAGCAAAAGAATTTTGGCAAAGAAAAGATATGCAATGGTTGTAGATTTGAGAAAGTGTATTTCTCAACAAGGCTGCACAAAATGTATAGATGCGTGCAATAGGACACACAATATTCCCGACTTTGGCGAGGATAAAGATGAAATAAAATGGATTTGGAAGGAGCCATATGAAAATACTTTTGTTGATCAGGAAAATTTTTATATGACAGAAAAGTATAATGATAAAATGGTTCCTGTTTTCTGTAACAACTGTGATAACCCGCCATGTGTTAATGTCTGTCCTACGCAGGCAACATGGCAGCGTGACGACGGAATAGTGATGATGGACTGGCACAGGTGCATCGGATGTAGGTATTGTATGGCTGCTTGTCCTTATGGGTCTAGGAGTTTTAATTGGAGAGATCCGCGACCTTTCATTAAAAATATCAATCCGGATTTTCCAACCCGCATGAAAGGAGTAGTTGAAAAGTGTACTTTCTGTGATGAAAGGGTGTCACAAGGACTTTCACCGGCTTGTGTTGAGGCTTGTACCGAAAAAGCGATGGTATTTGGAAATCTTAATGACTCCGAATCTGAAGTGCGACAGTTATTAAAAGAAAATTTTTCAATAAGGCGAAAACCCGGTTTGGGTACGAATCCTGAAATATATTATCTCGTATAGGTTTAAATATGTTAGAGTATGCTTTAAAAGGGAATAAAAAATATTGGAGCTGGCTCTTCTTTCTCGCTCTGGTAATTATAGTAGGTATTTATTTCTACTTCCGGCAATTAAGCTATGGACTGGGAATTACAGGGATGAGCAGGAATATTAGCTGGGGTCTTTATATTGCACAATTCACATTTATTGTAGGTGTTGCGGCTTCTGCTGTAATGGTTGTGCTTCCATATTACCTGCACGATTATAAAGCCTTTGGCAAAATTACAATACTGGGCGAGTTTCTAGCTATAGCTTCCGTTATAATGTGCATTCTTTTTGTTTTTGTTGATTTGGGACAGCCCTGGAGAGTGCTTAATATTTTTTTATATCCAACCTTTCATTCACTAATGTTTTGGGATGTAATTGCTTTAAGCGGTTATCTTGTAATTAATGTGATTATAACTCACGTAACACTGAACTCAGAATTTGAATCAATAGCTCCACCGCGGTGGATAAAACCGATTATTATATTATCTATTCCATGGGCTATTAGTATTCATACTGTTACAGCATTTTTGCTTTCAGGTTTAGCTGGCAGACCATTTTGGTTAACCGCTATTCTTGCACCTAGATTTTTAGCATCAGCATTTTCGGCAGGTCCGGCATTACTGGTCATTTTTTGCCTGATCATAAAAAAGCTAACTAAGTTTGACCCAGGTGATAAAGCGATAAAGGAATTAGGGTTGATTATTACTTATGCGATGTGTGTAAATGTTTTCTTCATCTTAATGGAGTTCTTTACAACTCTTTATAGTGCTATTCCCGAACACGTTTCACATTTTCAGTATCTCTATTTAGGCCTCGATGGAAAAACAAAATTAGTTCCCTGGATGTGGACATCAGCTGTACTTTCCGTTTTATCGTTAGTATTTCTTCTTATTCCAAAGTTACGAAACAATCATAGAATATTAATTTTCACGTGTTCAATGGTTTTCTTGTCAATCTGGATTGATAAGGGATTAGGGTTAATAATAACTGGGTTTATTCCAACTCCTTTTGGTAAGGTGGTCCAATACTGGCCTACAGTTCCGGAAGCTTTAATCTCTTTGTCAATCTGGGCAATTGGAATTTTCTTGATTACAATTTTTTATAAAATCACTCTTTCCGTAAGAAGAGTTTTAGAAATTTAATATGTTAAAGTGTGTAATATTATTATCATAGGTGGAATGGCAGCCGGATGCAAAGCTGCTGCACGTTTGAAGAGACTAGATCCGGATTATAAAATATTTATTGTTGAACGAAAACCCTTCATATCATTTTGTAATTGCGGCCTGCCTTTGTTTGCTTCAGGCGAAATAGATGATTTATATGATCTTGAAAAAACTCCCTATGGTGTTATAAGAAATGAAGAGTATTTTGAAGAAGTAAAAAATATAAAGGTATTTTTAAACACTGAAGCACAGGAATTAAACAAAGAGAAGAAAGAAGTTGTATGCTATAACAGCTCTAATAATAAAACTTTTACTCTCGGATACGATAAACTTTTACTTGCTACTGGCTCTGAACCATTAACACCCCAATTTTCTTATCCGTCGTCTCAATTAATTTCATCTGTTTATTCAGTAGTTGATTTAAAGTATTTCAAAGTTGCAGCGCAAAAAGGTGAAATAGAAAAAGCTGTGATTATAGGCGGAGGACTTGAAGGCTGTGCAATGATTGAGACATTAAATTCACTATGGGGAATTGACGTAACGCTAATTGAGAATAATAATTCTTTATTAAAAGGTTTTATTGATTCTGAAATTTCATGCTTTGTTGAAAATAGTCTTCCCTCGAATAAAGTCGATTTAATCTTGGAAAAAACTGTAACTAAAATTGAGCTTGATGATAAAAACAAGCCGGTTATTTTCATTGATGGTGGTCAAAAAATAGAAACTGATTATGTTTTCTATTGCCTTGGTGCCGTACCGAATACAAAACTGGCAGCAAAGACAGGCATAAAAATAGGTGAAGCTGGTGGGATTTTGGTAGATAGTCAAATGAGAACAAACTTGCCGGATATTTGGGCAGCGGGTGACTGCGTTGAAGTGAAAAATCTAATTACTAACAAAAATGGCAATTCCCTTGCTGGTCTTCTCGCAAATAAATTGGGCAGGATAGCGGCTGATTCAATTAACGGAAGAGAAACCAGGGTTTTAGGTTTTGTGGATGCTTTTAGTTTAACCATCTTCAATATCAATATTTTGACTGCTGGATTAACGGAAAAAATTGCAGTGGATTACGGTTTTGAAACAGCAACTGTAATAGGGTCTTTTCCGGACAGAGCGGAATATGATCCTGAAGTTAAAACATTGATAGCAAAGCTCATCTATGAAAAATCTTCAATGAAGTTATTAGGATTGCAAATTGCCGGCGAAGGAGAGGGAAAAAGTTTCATTGATGTTTTTTCAGTTTTGCAGTCACAAGAAAAAACAATATATGACCTAATTGACGTGGGGCAGAGCTGCGATACTTCACGCTCATTGCCATTTTCTATTTTGAATTATCTCGGTTTCATGGCTATAAATCAGGAAGAAGACGGAATAGAAAATATCAATCCGCTTCAGGCATCATCATTTCTTGGGACATTTATTGACCTCAGGGAGAGAAATGAAGTTGATCTTGTGCCATTTCCGGAGAACTCGATTCATATTCCTTTATCTGAGCTTAATAGAAGAATGGGAGATTTTGATTTAGATCAGCACATAATGTTTGTTTGTGGAAAAGGTCCACGAGGTTATGAGGCGGCAAGATTGTTTAAGAATAAAGGATATAAAAATGTATCATACCTCGGAGCGGGTAGTTTTCTTTATAACAAAATAATAAAATCACTACATGATGAAATGCCCTGTTAAAAAATAGTAATTTCAGGTTCTGTCGAATATGAATAAAGAAATTTCAAAATTGGTTGTTATTGGTATTAGCCACAAAACGTCTTCTTTAACAGAAAGGGAGAAATTTCAAATTAATAAAAAAGATATTCCCGGGGCATTGCTTAGCATCGGTTCAATAAATGGGGTTGAAGGAGTCGTAATATTATCAACCTGCAATCGGTTGGAGTTTTACTTAACTATTAATCCTGAAATAAATCCTTTTTCAATAATAAACCATTTTTATAATAGAAAAGGGATAGTAAATGCACCTGTTAATGAAAAACTATTTTTTCTATGTAACGGAATGTCCGCGGCCAAACATCTCTTTAATGTTGCAGCAGGCCTGGATTCAATGCTAATAGGTGAACATCAAATACAGGGTCAGGTGAAAGATGCTTACAGTATGGCTTGTTCCCAAAATACTGCGGATAAAATCCTGCATAAGTTGTTTCATTCTGCATTTAGAGCGGGTAAAGCAGTTAGAACAAAAACAAAAATTGGCTCTTACAATCAGTCGTTAAGCAATGTTGCGTTCAAAATCATAAAGAAAGAATTTAGGAAGGAAGATGCTATTACCATTGTTGGTGTAAATCAAAATACAAAAGTAGTTGCGGATAAATTAATGCAAGCAGGATTCTCACATTTACTTTTTGTCAACAGAAAGCTTTATAAAGCGGAAGAGTTAGCTGATAAATATAACGGGCTTGCCTTCTCGCTTGATTATATAGAGGAGCCGCTGATTTGTTCAAAATGTGTCTTCAGTTGTACTGGAGCGCCAGGATTTATTATTGACGCTGAACTTATCAATCGGGTTTATTCAAAAAATCAACAACCTAAATTGCTGATTGATATGGCCGTACCGCGTGATATTAACACCGAGGGCTTGATTAATGGTATTAAGGTCATCGACATTGAAGGTTTACAAAAATATCTGGAAAAGGAAAGAGAAGAAATTTCACTTGATATACCTGAAGCGGAAAATATAGTTTCTTGTGAAGCCAGTGTTTTTGAAGCATGGAATGAGTCGCAAAAGGACGAAACAATGTGTTTCCTTGAGGAAAAAATGGAAATGGCTCGTTTGCAGCTATTAGATGAGATAAGTATGCAGCAGTCAATAAGCGATATGGAAATTTTGGAAAAATTTTCTAAATCTTTGGCACATAGATTAAAAACAGTATTTACACAGACAATAAAAACTAAGCCTGCATCAAAAAAATTGGTAAAGGAAGACTAAAGCTTCCGGAGGTTCATATGAATATAATAACAATTTCGAGGGGTTCTTTAAGTGCTACAGAAATGCTTACAAGAAAAATTTCTGATAAGTTAAAATGTAAAGTTATTACCAGAGAAGACGTTATCAAAGCGGCAGAAAATTACGGTATTAAAGATACTGGACTGGGAGACATATCTTTTATCGAAAAATCTCCGACAATTTGGGATAAAATGAGCGATAGAAAAAAACATTACCTTTCCTGTTTCCAGGCTTCTTTGATGGATTTTGCTCTTAAAGGCAGTTTTGTTTACAATGGTCATCTTGCACAATTTCTTCTGGAAAAAATACCTTTTGTCTTAAGAGTCTTATTGACCGCTCCCGATGAATTTAGAATACAAACTTTGATGAAAGAAAAAGGTGGATCGCGTGAAGAAATTAAAAATTATATCAAATTGATCGATGAAAGAAGAAAAAAGTGGTCACTATTTCTTTATGGAGTTGAGTGGAAAGATTCATCACACTATGATATAGTTCTTAATCTGGAAAAAATTAGTATTGAACTTGCGTCCGAAGTTCTGGCAAAAATTGCTTCAGCAAAACAATTTCAATCAAACTCAGAATCCTTAAAAACAATAAAAGATTTACATCTGGCTGCAACAGCCAGGGTTTATTTGCAACAATCACCAAGAACAAGAGGAAGCGAAGTGGAAATAGAAGCTGATTCTTCTTCTGGCTTGTTGACTGTACGTGGTAGCACGCCTAAAACAGGTTCAAGAATGTGGGAAAGGGACATTAAAAATGTCCTATCAAAAATTGATGGAGTAAAAGATATAAAAGTTATAAAATCAATTATTGGTTATTATGAATAAAAATGTAACGGGAAATTATTATGAATACAGAAAAAATTTCAAGTGATTTACTAGTTGTTGGGGCAGGTATAGCGGGAATAACTGCTGCGGTAGAAGCAGCGGAAACAGGAATAAATGTAATCCTTATAGAAAAGAATCCTTACATTGGTGGCAAAGTATCTCAGTTTAATAAATATTTTCCCAAACTTTGTCCCCCTTCCTGCGGACTGGAAATAAATATTCGTCGCCTTCGCACTAACCCCTTAATTAAATTATTAACTCTTGCTGAAGTAACAGATATCAAAGGTAAAGCGGGTAATTATAATGTGGAAATAAAAATAAAGCCAAGATACATTAATAATCAATGCACATCTTGTGGTGATTGTGTACAGGTTTGTCCGGAAAAAAGGATGAATGAATTTAATTATGGAATGGATGAAACTACAGCTGTTTATCTTCCATATGAAAATGCCTATCCGCAAAAATACGTGATTGATAAAACTTCCTGTAAGGGGAGCAGTTGTAATAAATGCGTTGAAGTGTGCAAATATAAAGCAATTGATCTTGATCAGACTGAAAGAAAGTTAATTGCTGATGTTAAGTCATTAATATGGGCTACTGGTTGGGAGCCCTACGATGCTAAAAGACTGGATATATTGGGATTTGGTAAAATTCCTGATGTTATAACAAACGTGATGATGGAAAGGCTCGCATCCCCGGGAGGCCCGACAAATGGAAAAATAGTTAAACCTTCAAACAAGGATGAGATAAAAACCATTGCATTTGTTCAATGCGCAGGTTCAAGAGATGAGAATCATCTTGAATATTGTTCGTCAGTTTGTTGCATGGCATCTCTTAAACAGGCTAGGTATGTGAGAGAGCAATATCCCGAAGCTGATATTCACATTTTTTATATAGACATTCGTTCAGGAGGATTGCTTGAAGATTTTTATAATCTTGTTCAACAGGATAATAAAGTTCACTTGCACAGAGGTAAAGTTGCAAAGGTTATTAATAATGATTCCAAAAAATATCTTGTTGTGGAAGCTGAAGATACATTAACAGGAAAATTAATGCAACAGGCAGTTGATATGGTTGTTCTTGCAACAGGTATGAAACCTTCGACAAATAACCTAATTATTGACAAAAAAGAATTGGATAACAATGAATTCCTTATCTCAAATGGGAATGGCACGATTGCTTGTGGCGTTGTAACAAGGCCTCAAGATGTTGCGGCTACAGTACGTGAAGCCACAGGCTCGGTGTTAAGAGCGATTCAAATAATAAACAGGAATTAATATTATGGCTATAGAAACAAAAGTCGGGGTTTATTTATGCTCCGGATGTGGTATTGGAGAAACTCTGAATTTTGATCAGATAATTAAAGTCGCATCAAATGAAAATAAAGTTCCGATCTGTAAAGTAGATAACTGGCTTTGCAGTGAAGATTGTATCGGAACTATTAAAAAAGACATTGAAAATGAAGGATTAAACAGGGTTGTGATAGGAGCTTGCTCAGGTAGATTTCTGCAGGATAAATTTAAGTTCGATTCAAAAATTTTAGTGGATAGGGTAAACTTGAGAGAGAACGTTGCTTGGAGCCATAAACCAAATGACGAAGATACTCAAATGCTTGCAGAAGATTATGTTCGCATGGGAATAGCAAAAGTTAGGAATAGCGAGCCACCTGAATCATTCAAAAGGGATATTAATGAGACCATAATGGTTGTTGGTGGTGGAATTTGCGGCTTGACTTCTGCGCTTGCTTCAGCCAAAGCGGGATATTCAGTCATTTTAACTGAAAAAGAAAATCAACTGGGTGGGTGGCTGAATAAATGCTATAAGACTGTTCCTTCACAATTTCCATTTCTAGAGCCTGAAGACTCTAAAGTGGATGAGCTGATTTCTGAAGTGGAATCAAATGATAAAATAAAGACTATAAAAACCTGCTTGATTGATAAAGTTTCAGGAGAACCGGGTAATTTCAATGTTGAATTAACAATAAATAAATCTCAAAAGGAGAATATAAAAGTAGGCGCTATTGTTCAGGCAACAGGAGCAAAAGAATATAATCCTGAAAAGTTAGCTGATTTAGGATATGGAAAATTTGAAAATGTAATTACAAGTAACCAATTAGAAGAGCATTTTAAAAATAATGGCGGAAGTAAAGACGGATGGAATAGTCAGCCTTTAAAAGCTGTGACATTTATACAATGTGCCGGTTCACGGGATGAAAAACATTTACCTTATTGTTCATCCGAGTGTTGTTCAAATTCATTAAAGCAGTCGTTGTACATAAGAGAGAAGTATCCTGATGCTCTTATTTACATAATTTATAAGGATATGCGTACTCCGGCGGGGCTTGAACTCTTTTATAAGCGAGTACAGAACGAAGACAACGTATTCCTTACAAAAGGAGATGTTGTTAATATTGATAAATTAGAAGACGGTCAGATACTTGTAGATATTGATAACACGTTATTAGGTGATAAAATTCAGGTCCAGTCAGATTTGGTAGTGTTGGCTACCGGAATAGTGCCGTCCACATTAGCAGGAAATTTTGAGACGTCAGTCGGTAAGAATGAGAATGTTGAAGAAGGGAAGACGCTCGATGGCAAAAAAGTTGCCGCATCAGCTGAAGCCGGAGCAAAGATATTAAATCTAACCTATAGACAGGGAACAGATTTACCTGTGCTAAAGTACGGTTTCCCGGATTCGCATTATATCTGCTTTCCGTATGAAACGAGAAGGACAGGAATTTACGCTGCTGGCTCGGTAAGACATCCAATGGACATTTCTGATAGCAAAGCTGACGCTTATGGTGCAACATTAAAAGCAATTCAACTTTTAAATGCAGCAAAACAAGGCAAAGCTGTTCATCCAAGATCAGGCGATTTATCATATCCGGATTTTTTCCTCCAACGTTGTACTCAATGTAAGAGATGCACGGAAGAATGTCCTTTTGGTACATTGGATGAAGATGAAAAAGGTACGCCATTGCCTAATTTAACAAGATGTCGTCGATGCGGAATATGCCTTGGTGCTTGTCCCGAAAGAATTATTTCTTTTAAAGATTATTCTGTTCATATGATATCCTCAATGATAAAGGCTGTTGAAATTCCTGATGAAGATGAGGAAAAACCAAGAATACTCGCATTCCTTTGTGAGAACGACGCTTATCCGTCACTTGATACAGCTGGAAGGAACAGATTTCAGTATGATCCGAACATAAGAGTCATTCCAGTAAGATGCCTTGGTTCGGTAAATACTGTTTGGGTTGCAGATGCTCTTTCAAGGGGCTTTGACGGAGTGCTTATGATTGGTTGTAAATATGGTGATGATTATCAATGCCACTTTATTAAAGGGAGTGAACTTGCAAACAAAAGGATGGAAAATGTTCAGGAAAAATTGAAACAGCTTGTTCTTGAACCGGAAAGAGTGAAACTGTTAACGCTTTCGATAGATGAATATCAAAAAATACCACAGATATTTAATGATTTCGCAGAAGAAATCAGGGAGATTGGTCCCAATCCATACAAAGGAATGTGAAAGGCTTTGGGATTAAAAACTAAGGATTGGATCGATTAAAAGGTTAAAAAATTAAAAGATTGCGAAGGATTTTAAATAGTGTTTTATGTTGTGAGTTAAACAACAACACGATTACAAAACCTAATAACAAATTGCATTTCCTTCGCTTCAAACATAAGTTTTTATAGGAAGTTTATTTCAATATATAAAATAAAATTGTCAAAGGAGTCATTATGGTGGAATCTGTTTTGATAAAACCTCATGGAAGTAATAAATTAAAGATTTTGCTCCTTGCAGGTGAGGAAAAGAAAGAGGAGTTAAAGAAGGCCTCTACCTTAAAAAAGATTTCCATTTCAAGCCGTGAAACCGGTGATCTTATAATGCTGGGGATTGGGGGTTTTACACCGCTAAATGGTTTTATGGGACATGATGATTGGAAAGGTATTTGTAAAGATATGAAAATGGCAAATGGTTTATTCTGGCCCATTCCTATCACACTTTCCGTCTCTGGAGATGTTGCAAAATCATTAAAGATAAATGAAGAGGTTACCCTTGTTAGTAATGAGACCAACGAGATTATGGGTACGATGAAAATTAAAGAAAAATATCAGGTAGATAAAAACTTTGAATGTAAACATGTATTTGCAACAGATGATCCTGAACACCCGGGTGTAAAGATGGTTATGGAACAAAAAGAGTGGAATATTGCAGGCCCGGTTAAAGTCCTTTCTGAAAGTTATTTCCCGAAAGAATTTAAGGAATTGTATCAAAGACCGGCTGAGAGTAGAGCCATATTTGCTGCTAAGGGGTGGAGAACGATAGCTGCACTCCAGCTTCGAAATCCCATGCATAGATCTCACGAATATCTTGCAAAAATTGCACTCGAAGTAAGTGATGGTCTTTATATTCATCAGCTGGTAGGAAAGCTAAAGCCTGGAGATATACCTGCAGAAGTTCGTACTAAGTGTATAAATATTTTAGTAGAAAATTATTTTGTAAAAGATAGCGTCGTTTGTGGCGGTTATCCCCTCGATATGCGTTATGCCGGTCCGAGAGAAGCATTGCTTCATGGCGTCTTCAGACAGAATTTCGGCTGTACTCATCTTATTGTTGGTCGCGATCACGCCGGCGTTGGAAATTATTATGGTCCGTTCGACGCGCAAAATATATTCCACGAAATCCCCGAGAATGCTCTTTTATTAAAGCCACTTCCAATAGACTGGACATTCTGGTGCTACAAGTGTGGTGGAATGGCATCAATGAAAACCTGTCCTCATAAAAAAGAAGATAGACTTTTCTTAAGCGGTACAGCTCTCAGAAAAACTCTTTCCGAAGGCGGAGAGGTTCCTGCTGAGTTCAGTCGTCCTGAAGTTTTGTCTATTCTAAGAGAGTATTATTCGAATCTTGAAGAGAAAGTCGAAATCAAAATGCACCAATTCGCTACGGGGGATATGGAAGCAAAAGACAAAAAGTAATTGCATAGTTCTTATTCTTACTATACAAGATATTTTTTCACAGCTTAAAGTGTGAAGACAAATGTGCTTAAGAGAAAAATATCTTTCTTATTTAATTAAATATAAAAGGAGATAAGCTAATGCCGAGTTATGTAATTCCTGATAAATGCGACGGATGTAAAGCACTGGATAAAACAGCATGCCAGTACATCTGTCCAAATGACTTAATGGTGTTAGACAAGGGAATATCAAAGGCGTATAATCGTGAACCGGAAATGTGTTGGGAATGTTACAATTGCGTTAAGATTTGTCCCAACCAGGCAATTGAAGTACGCGGTTATGCAGATTTTGTACCTCTTGGAGCAACTGTTACACCAATGAGAAGTACCGATTCCATTATGTGGACTATCAAATTCCGTAATGGTACTTTGAAAAGATTTAAATTTCCTATTCGTACAACTGAAGAAGGGAAAGCTGTTCCCGACGGTGGTTGGAAAACAAACAGCGATGACCTTAAGAGCCCGGTACTTTTTACTGAGCCCGATTCTTTAGGTCTTCCCGATGTAGTCACAATTAAAAATTAGGAGAGGGTAAAAAATTATGGCAAACTTTAAAACAGAAGAAGTCAATACCGACTTGTTGATTGTCGGTGGTGGTATGGCTGCTTGTGGCGCAGCAGTAGAAGCAGCACACTGGGCAAAAAAACATAATCTCAAAGTTACCCTCGTAGATAAAGCAGCAGTTGATAGAAGCGGAGCTGTGGCTATGGGGCTTTCGGCTATTAACCAGTATGTTGGTATTAAAGATGGCGAAAACACTGTTGAAGATTATGTTCGTTATGTTAAAAATGATTTGATGGGCATTACACGTGAAGATTTAGTATACAACATTGCTCGTCATGTCGATTCTACGGTTCATTTATTTGAAAAGTGGGGACTTCCGATCTGGAAGGACAGCGAAGGCAAATATGTTCATGAAGGAAGATGGCAGTTAATGATTAACGGTGAATCTTATAAAGTTGTTGTTGCCGAAGCTACAAAGAACGCAATTGGTTCTGAAAATATTTATGAAAGAGTATTTATAGTTGGTCCAATAATGGACGGAGATGTTTGCGTTGGCGCCGTTGGATTCAGCGTTCGTGAAGAAAAATTCTATGTATTTAAAGCAAAAGCAGTTCTCGTAGCAATGGGCGGAGCAGTTCACGTATTCAAGCCACGTTCATCAGGTGAAGGACTTGGCCGCGCATGGTACCCGCCATGGAATTCTGGTTCAAGCGCATACTTTACTCTTAAAGCAGGTGCTGAAATGACTTGCCAGGAGGTTCGCTTTATTCCTGTAAGATTTAAAGATGCATATGGTCCTGTAGGTGCTTGGTTCCTGTTATTTAAATCCCAGGCTACTAATGGGCTCGATCAAAATTATATGGTTGAAAATAAGAATGAGCTCGAAAAATGGGTTCCTTATGGTAAAGTAAAACCTGTTCCTGCAAATCTTCGTAACTGGTTAATGATGATAGATGTAATGGACGGTAAGGGCCCAATCTATATGAAGACAGAAGAGGCAATAAAGAAAATTGCATCTGAAGCTGGAGATGAAAAAGCAGCTAAGAAAAAACTGAAAGAACTTGAAGCAGAGGCTTGGGAGGATTTTCTTGATATGACAATTTCTCAGGCAATTCTTTGGGCAGGAACTAATACTGCTCCTGAAGAAACTCCTTCTGAAATTGCTGCTGCTGAACCATACTTTATCGGTTCACATTCAGGCGCTTCAGGTGCTTGGGTAAGCGGACCACAAGATATAGCCCCGAAAGACTATTATTGGGGATATCCTAATATGTCAACAGTAAAAGGTATTTTCTGTGCTGGTGATGCTTCCGGCGCTTCAAGTCATAAATTCTCGTCAGGTTCTTGTACTGAAGGACGTATTGCAGCAAAGGCTGCAATAGATTATATAGTTGATAATCCGAATTCAACTAAATATAATCAGGACGAAATTGATGCGATGAAAGCAGAAATATTGAAGCCTCTTGAGCTCTATGATGAGTTTAGCAAAGGTTCCAGTGATCCTGATGTTAATCCAAATTATATAAAGCCAAAAATGTTTATGTTCAGGCTCCAAAAAATTATGGATGAATATGCTGGTGGTGTATCTTCACAATTCAAAACCAGTAAGAAACTTCTTGAGAAAGGTCTTAATCTTCTTGAATATCTTAAAGAGGATTCCAAGAAACTGGCAGCAGGCGACCTGCATGAATTAATGAGATGCTGGGAAAATGTTCATAGGATGTGGCAGGCGGAAGCTCACGTCAGAGCTATCCTATTCCGTGAAGAAACCAGATGGCCAGGGTACTATTTCCGCTCTGATAAACCGGATATGGACGAGAAGGACTGGAAAGTATTCGTTAATATGAAATGGGATCCCAAGAGTGACAAATGGGATGTCTTTTCGAGGCCGATAATTTCAATAGTTAATTAGCTTTATCTTAGCTAGGAATAGGGGGATTATCTTTTGAATAAAGCTAAAAAACAGAAGGGAATCCCTTTAAGAGTGGGATTCCCTTTTTTATTGGCGACTCTTTAAATATTATAAACTAATAAAATGCTGAAACTTATGGGAAAAAGAATTTATAAGTGTCCTCACTGCAACCAGGAATTAAAAAAGTGGCAATGCCCGCCGGAATCCTCTTGGGGAGTTGAATATATGTATGTCTGTTTTAATGATGAATGTTCGTATTTCGTAAATGGCTGGGAATGGATGAAGGATAAATTCAATCAAAAAGTTTCATACAGGTATAGATACAATTCCATTACAGGGCAGTCAGGACCATTACCGGTCTGGTCAAAAGAGGCACTAAGAGATTATATTATTGAATGAGAAAATAATTCTTATTTGAAAAGTTTTAGCGGACAATACAAAAGGCAGGAATTATGGAAGCAATTAGAAAATTAAAAGAAACAATACTAAATGAATACCCCAAACTCAACAAAAAAAGCGAATTCTGTTTCAATTGTCATAAAAATATAAGTTGTTTTAATAAATGTTGTACAGACGTCAACATTTTTCTAACTCCTTATGATATCATCCGGTTGAAGAACAGACTGAAAATTTCTTCTCAGGAGTTTCTGGATAAATATACATTACTTCCTATTGACGATAAACAAAAACATCCTGTGGTGATGCTGAAAATGAATGAAAATGAAGAAAAGTCCTGTCCTTTTGTCGGCAATGATGGTTGCTCTGTTTATGAGGACAGACCATGGTCCTGTAGGATGTTTCCATTGGGCGTGGCTTCCCCAAAAGATAAAACTATTTCTGGAGACAAAGAGTTTTATTTTATTCTTGAGGAACCGGTTTGTCAGGGCTATAATGAAAATAAAGAATGGACTGTTGAAGAATG
Organism: uncultured Ignavibacteriaceae bacterium; assembly: GCA_964412105.1. Classification (GTDB taxonomy): domain Bacteria; phylum Bacteroidota; class Ignavibacteria; order Ignavibacteriales; family Ignavibacteriaceae; genus JAKAGZ01. The sequence goes on from CAYPNM010000008.1 coordinate 62,326, forward strand.
GATGCAGGATCAGAAAGTGGACGAATATGTCCAAATGGGAGAATTATTTAAAGAGGTTTCTCTTCATGATTATCTACAAAAAGGTAAACAGCTTGAGCCTGCAAAACAAGAAATGTTCTATACGGTTTGTTATAATATCGATAAGTTCAGAGAATTTGTTTTTAAAAGCACTCTCTTAGAAAGATTTGAAGTTGATAAGGAAACCGTAAAAAAAATTAAGAAGGATGACTCGGAATTACTAAAATTTGGTCTTAATTGGCTAAAGTTTAGTCTGTACGGAGAAAAAACGATGAAAATTAAAAAGCAATAATTATAATACGGACTGTCCCATGAACGATAGAAATTTAATAAAACCGGACACACAATTTATTAATTACATTAAGGAGAATGGAGGCGACACACTTAAAAAATGCTTTCAGTGTGCCTCGTGTTCTGTTGTTTGTTCGTTAAGCCCGCAGGATAATTCATTTCCGCGAAAAGAAATGATTTCAGCGAGCTGGGGGCAAAAAGATAAACTGCTATCTGATCCTGACATCTGGCTATGTCATGGATGCACTGATTGTAACACATATTGTCCGAGGGGTGCTAAACCTGCGGATGTTTTAGGTGCTATACGTTCATACGTAACCGAGTTTTTTGCGTTTCCAAAATTTATGGGAACAGCCTTAAAAAAACCGAAATTTCTAATACCTTTGCTTTTAGTTCCTTTCATAATATTATTTGCGATATTATACATTAATTTAGGTGGGGACTTTTCTCAACTTAAGAGTGGCGATATAATTTTCGCAAGGTTCTTTCCTCATGGTATCCTGGAAGCTTTTTTTATTGGAGGTAATGTACTCATTTTTGCTTTTGCCGGAATTGGATTATATAGATACTGGCAAAATCTGAATTCATTTGTTGTCAATAATAAAAAGAAAAGTTTTATCAGTGTCTTAATAAAAACTGTTTCAGAAATATTAACGCATAAAAATTTTAATGAATGCTCTACTAATTCAACCAGATTTTGGGGACATTTATTAATTTTTTACGGTTTCATCGGTGCAATGGCGACAGCGGGTCTGGCTCTTGGTGCGGATATTTTCTTTAATTTTCAGGCCCCGATACCACTATTTAATCCGATTAAAATTTTAGGCAATCTAAGCGGGTTGTTACTATTAATTGGCAGCACCCTAGTTATTATTAAGAGGATGCGCACAAAAGATAACTTAGGGAGCAATACATATAGTGATTGGATTCTAGTTCTAGCTGTGTTTGGAGTTGCACTTACAGGTTTATTAACGGAAGCGATGAGATTAACGGCAACACCATTTATAGCTTACAATACTTATTATCTTCATCTTGTATTAATATTTTTCCTCCTTTGGTATGCGCCATATTCCAAACTGGCTCATATGTTTTACAGAACATTGGCATTGGTTTATTTAAGGATGAATAGCAGAGATAAAAAGCCTGAAGTATTTAGCTCTGTAAAAATTGGTGCTGCGTTTTAATTAGGAATAGCAATAAGTTTTCTTTTTCGCTTTATTGGCTGTCGTTTTCAGTAAACTTCAATACAGGAGCCGAATCTCCACTTAAAAACGCATCTACAAATTTTTGAATATTTTCATCATTGGTCAAAGTAACATCTACATTTCTTACAGCACCCATGAGCCTTCCAATTTCTGATAGCAGAGAAAAAATAGATGATTTTGGAATTTTCCTAATAGTTGCCAGCACATGGTCATTTTGATTAACAACTGAGAAGTTTAAACTTTCAAGAACTCTGGCAATGATTACCGCTCTCCTTATTCTTCTAACATGAACAGCAGCGCCCCCGTGAAAATTAAAATTAATATAATTGTTATTTAATTCGCCGCTGGCATAAGCATCGAGTCTTGAGAAATGATAGCCTAATCTTGAGAAAAAGTTCAAATAGCAATCTGAGATAATTGCATAACTTCTGCTGCCAATATCCCTGTTGCTCCTGTTGGAATCCACAACATTTGAAAGAAGCAGATTTGTAAATCCTTTTAAATCGATTGGTAACGGTCCTGCCCATTTAATTCCTGGCGAAGTCATTCCTTCTATTAGCGCAAGAAATGGTTCGGATACTATATCTTCGGTTGTTACAAATTTTCTATCACCAATATTTTTTAATCCTTTACCAAGGTCAATTACATGTATATCCAAAGGCACCGGAAACTTTAGAGGATAAGCATGAGATTCTTCTTGTTCAGCTGATTCATATAGCGAAAACATTTCTCTCATTGCATATTCGTGTGCAAATCTTGTAATATCATGTAACGTTTGGCAATTATCAGGTGTAAACCCGGAAGAACTAGGGTCAGTTAAATTCAGAGGAATAACTAACTTTGCAATAGTCTGCCAGATTCGGTGCATAGGACTTTTTAAAAAGCTGTTTTCTCTAACTTTTCCGGAATTGTATTCATCAATTAGTTCTTTAATTTTACCAGAATACACTTTATTTTCTGAAGCATTAAGTGTAATCTCCATGCCATTGTGCAATTTTTCAGTTGCGTTATTAACATTTACAAGAACGGGAATGCCAAGTTCGCGTGCGATGATTGAAAGATGTCCGGTTGTATTTCCAATTTCCGCTACTAGGCCTGAAGCTTTATGTAGTACCCTGGTCAATTCAGGAGACGTCTTTTTAACAACAAGTATACCGCCATTGGGAAAATTAATAAGGTCCCTAAATCTTTCTAATATAAAGACTTCACCGCTGCAAATACCTGAACTGGCGCAAACGCCGTCGTCTATTAATAAATTATTTTTTTGTTTTACTTTTACAGCACTTTCAATTCTATGGGAGTCGGATTCAATCGATGGAGAAATCGCGAGTGGTCTGCATTGTAAAATATAGATTTCACCGCTTTGATTAATAGCCCATTCAATATCCTGTGGTGTATTAAAAAATTTTTCTATTCTTAATGCATATTCACTTATTGTTTTGATTTGTTGTTGCGTTAAACATGGTTCATTATAAAGATAATCAGGTATTATTGTCTCTTTAAGACCATCATTAATTCTTGGTTCAGTTTTATAAGTTTGATTTCCCTTTTTATAACTAAGAACAGCGAATGTTTGAGGATCAATAATATATTCCTGTGGTGAAACGCTTCCATCTACTACTTTTGTACCAAGACCTCTGACAGCGTGAATGATAATTCCATTTCTTTTTGCAATTGGGTCTTTTGTGAATAAAACACCACTTGCTGCAGCGTCAATCATTTCAAGGCATCCGATGCTCATAGGCATATCAATATCTCTTAAACCGGTTAAATAACGATAAACAATTGATTGAGGCAGATATTTGGAAATTAATACTTCAAAGCATGCGTCTATTAGATTTGCTTTACTCACATTAAGTGCTGTATAGTGCAGTCCTGCAAATGAATGATGCAAATCATCTTCTCCAATAGCACTTGATCTTACCGAAACAAGTATATCACCATGTTTACTCGATAAATATTCATAATTATTAAGAATTATTTTTTCAATAAGCTGGGGTATGGAGGCGGAAATTATTAGTGCCTGTATGACCTGGCTTACCTGCTGAACCTGGGTGTTATCGTTAAAGTCAATTGAAGAAATTGCTTCATCGATTTGTTTATTTAATTCACCCTGAGCTAAAAATTCCTCAAAAAACCTGGAAGTTATACAAAATCCATCTGGAATAGGAATTAATAGTTTGTTATGGATTTCACACAATCGACCCATTTTCCCACCAACAACTGGAGTTTGTTCAATTGTTATTTCATCAATCCTGTAGGAATATGCTTTGTTTTTAGTATCAATTTTTTTTGTACCAATTTCTTGGCAATCAATACAATCAGGTTTCTCGCAATTCCATCTTGTTGGACAAAAAGAGCCAGGAGCAAGAACTTCCTGACATTTATCCTTGATTTTATTGGCTTGTAAGGAAAGCGTTTTGTATTTGCCACCGCACATTTGTGATAGATCTTCCGTAACCTCAAATGTATTTATTAAAATATCTGTATATAAACCATTAATTTGTCCTTTTGAGAAAGGGTTGCCTGAAGCTAAAAGTTCACTGAAGTTTCCCATCTGCTTTAATGCTTCATCATTTGAAAAAAGAAGTTTCTGAAAAAATTGAAGTTTTTCTTTAAAGAAGACAACCCCTTCTTTTTTCTTTGTGGATATTTTTTTGAATATGGACATTTTATATATTCTTCTAATTGTGTATCACTTTTGAAATCATATTTCGAATTTCCTGGATTGTAAAAGGTTTGAACAGAATTCCCGCGGCACTTTTTAGAATTTCACTCAATGGGTCTTCTTCGCTTTCTGTATCTGAATTAATTTTATTCTTAGAAAATCCCGTCATAATAATTATTGCTAAAGAGGGATTAATATTTTTTATTCTTCTGATTACCTCAATGCCGTTCATTCCAGGTAATACGAGATCGATTAGGACTAGATCAAAAGTATCAGACCGTATGATTTTTAAACTTTCGATAGCGGTATTGCAAGTTATAATGTCGTATTGCAATTCATTGTTGCCAGCTAAAGCTTTTCTGATTGATTTAAGAATTATTTCTTCTTTATCTATTGCAAGTATTTTAACTTTCCGGCTCATTGCCTTTAATTGGTAATTTAATGATTATGGAATTTCCAGTATCCTTTGACAAAACATTAATATTTCCTTTGTGCATTTCAATTATATCTCTGCAAACGGCCAGGCTTATTCCTTCTTTTTCATAATCTTCATAATTTTTTGTATCACTAAAATCGAATATTTTTTGCAAAATTTCCTTCGAAATCACTTTTCCTGTATCTGTAAAACTTATTTCGACAGTATTGTTGTATGTGGCTGCTGATATGTTCAACAATCCTCGTGATGACATTAAGTCAGATGAAAGAACTAGCAGATTTAGAAAAACTTGTTCTAATAAACCTGCATCAGCAGAAATGTCGGGAAGCGTCTTTGGGATTCCTGTTATTATCTTGATGTTTCGAAAGCTTGAAAATTTTTCCACTACCGAAACGGCCCGCAGCAAAACTTTGTCTAACTTGACATTACGGAATACAGGTTTATTGTACCTCGTTAGTGATAGAATATTCTTAATATTTTCTCTGATTTTTAAAGCTTGCTGAAGAATTAAATTAATTTCGTTTTTATCCTCGGACAAATTGGAGGATTTGAGGATGGCTTCACTAAAAATAATTATTCCAGTCAGAGGATTGTTGATTTGACTAGCTATTTCATCCGATAATTTGCCTACAAATGCAAGTTTCTCAGATTCAATTAATTGTGATTGTGAAGTAAGCAATTGAGTCTGCATTTTGTTGAATGATTCGGCTAATAAACGAAATTCTGCCTTTCCGGGTATAATTTCATTTTTGAAATCCCCCCGCGCTACTCTCATTGTTCCGTTAACGAGGTTTTTAACCGGTTTCCCAACAAGATATCTCATAGAAAAATATGTTATTATCGATGCAATTATTGCCAGTATGATAGTTAGTGTGATTAATTTGTTTCTGGTTTTTGTCAGGTTTGCAATTACCTTTTGAATTGATACCTCCACCTCGATAAATCCCAGTACAGTTTGTGTAGAATCGTGTGAAAATGTAGCTAAATTTTGATTCAAACTTTTTGCAGTATTTGCATTAAGCTTAAGATTTGTTGAGTTATCCGGTACCGAATGGCAAACATGATTATAACAACTAGGTTCATTTCTAATTGGTACACAATTATATATGAAATTGTTTTTGTTATTTATTCTGTAACTTTCAAAATTTTTCAAGGTGTAAACTAGCTTATCATTTTTTTGGTAATGACAATTCGTACAGAGCTGGTTGGTCTGTGATATATGTGTATTTACTTCGGATAGTCGCGAGGAAAATTTTATTGTTCCTTGATGATTAAGTATTCTGACAGAAATAATTCCTTCTTTACCAACTATATTATTAATAGCTGTCGATACTTCATCACGCCTATTCTTAAGCATGCTTAGTCTTAATATTTTTTCGATTGTTTGGCTAAGTTGCTCAGAATTGTTGCTTATTACATCTATAGAGTCTTGTTTCTGCTTTACTAAGCTGAATATGGAAAAAGTACCCATAGTAAGCAGAATTATTACTCCAAGCAAAATTGAAATACGGGATGAAATGCTTATATATTTTAGTTTTTCAACTAATTTCAATTTATTTCTTTCCTGTGATCAAGCATTAAAACAGCAAAGTTTTATGTTTTCGTCATTCGCTGTGTGAAATTTTTGAAACATTTATACCAAAATATCTTAACACTAGGTCTGTTCCAAGGGCCATTATAGTACCTAGTAATGCCATTACCACTGTGACCACTATAGCGTAAAGCAATCTGTCGTTGTTGTAAAGGTCGGCAATCCATAGATTGACGCCTGAGAGATTTTTTGTATCGATTTTTTTGCTTATAGCAGTTTCTTGCTTGCCTCCTGTTTCGCTTATGGCATAACTAGTGGAGTACGCACAGGTAAATAAAATACAGAACATCAATAATGCAAAGATTTTTTTAGTTGACATAATTAGTTCCTTTAGCTATTTAAGTTAAATATTAAAAATTTGAATTCAATTCCTTAAGAAAGTATTGAGTTATTTTTTAAATAATAAACTAATCTTTAACTTCTTTTCTTGATTCCATTATAAGTCTGACAATAATTATAGAGGTCATTAAAGCAGCTGTTCCCATTAAAACGATTCCGGCAATATGTTGAAAAATTGGTATGTCTGTAATCTTGTAAACTTGTTCCAGTGCAATTGAACAACCGGCTAAAGTAATCATAATCGCAAACAACAATCTTATTCCATATCCTTTTATATATTTTACCGCTGTTGCTCCTATTTGCGCCCCTATTGAGGCACCTATTAGCATAATAAAAGCTGCTATAAACTCAACGCGTCCTTTTAATGCATAAGTAAAACAACCGTAGGCACCTGCAAAAAGAACGCTCATTAAGTCTGTGCCTACAGCTATTACAGTTGGAACGCCTATTAAATAAACCAGTGCTGGCATTCTTATAAACCCACCACCTACGCCCAAAAATCCTGATAGAAAACCAGTAAATAAAAAAACAAATATTACTATCCATAGTGAAACTGATTTAATTCCCGAAGCGGGAAGAGAAATCATAGGGGGCAGATTTATTTTGTGAAGTCTTTCTGCCAGGTTGACACGGCGTTTCGTTGGTTTAGCCTCTTCTGTTTTTTTCTTTTTAGGATTAAGTGAGTAATAATCGTAGAACATGAGAATGCTCAGCCCGAACATCAGTACAAGATAGCACCACCTTACAATCGAACCAACATCTCCTTCTTTTTCCAATATTAGCACTACCTGAGAGCCTAATTCAAGTCCAATAATTGAAGCAGCTATAGAGATAAAACCAAGTTTCCAATCAATGTTCCCCATCTTTTGATGTTTTTTAACTGCTCCTATAGATTGACCAAAAATATTTGCGAGGTCAGTACCAATTGCGTAGGCCATATGGAATCCGAAAATATTTAATGCAGGAGTAACAATCCAGCCGCCGCCGACCCCAAAAAATCCGCCAAGAACACCAACGCAAAAACCAATTGCTAATAACAGCAATATATTAAATTCAATTCCAGCTACAGGCAAATAAATGTTAAATATGTCCATATAAAATTCCTATTTTGGGATAATAAAATGATTTAAACTACTTTGCTTTTTGCTTTCCTTTCTTTTTTTGATTCATTAATTAATCTTGCAATTATTATGAATATCATAATAACGGCAGTGCCGATTAATACTATTCCGGCAGTAGATCGATAAAATGTAATTAGTGAAATTTTATAAATCTGTTCAAGGCCGACGGAACACCCTGCAAAGATTATCATAATTGAAAATAGTAGCCTGATTCCATATCCTTTTACATATTTAACAGCAGTGGATCCTATCTGAGCACCTATTGCTGCGCCGATAAGCATTACAAAAGCTGCTATTAGTTCAACCCTCCCCTTAAGAGCATAGGTAAAGCAGCCATATGCCCCGCTGAAAAGAACGGTTATTAAGCTCGTACCGACAGCGATGGTAGTAGGTAGTCCGATTAAATATATAAGTGCCGGCATGATTATAAATCCACCGCCAACACCCAAAAAGCCAGACATAAATCCGGTAAATAGAAAAATTAAAAATATAACCCAGATGGAGACACCTTCAATTCCAGAGGCAGGGAACGAAATCATGGGTGGCAGAGTTATTTTATGTAGTCTCTCGGAAATTTTGCTACGCTCTTTATTAAATTTTTTACTAGATGTTGTATTTAATTCTTTAGCCGTTGTTTTTGATTGTCGTGGATTGATAACAAAATAGTCGTAAAGCATATATGCGCCCAAAGAAAAGAGAAGAAACATATAACACCATCTCACAATTAATCCCACGTCACCTTCTTTCTCAAGCATAATTATAACATCTGAACCAATTTCCAAACCAATAACTGAAGTAATAATTGAAATAAAACCAAGCTTCCAATCAATGTTTCCCATTTTTTGATGTTTTTTAACTGCTCCTATAGATTGACCAAAAATGTTTGCAAGATCAGTTCCTATGGCAAAAGCCATATGGAAACCAAAAATGTTTAAGGCGGGAGTAACAAGCCAGCCGCCTCCGACTCCAAAAAATCCTGCAAGAACCCCCACGCAGAATCCAATAAGTAAGAGCAATAAAACACTAAATTCAATACCGGCTACCGGTAAATAAATGTTAAATATGTCCATATTTTCACTTAATGCTATTAATCATCATTTATTAGAAATCAATAAACTCAAACAGCAAATTGTAATTGAATTTCTGTTGTGTCGTTGCCTTTTTGATTGCCATCTTCTAAATAAGTAGTTAGCCTGAAGTCTGAACCAATAGAATGCAACCACGAGAATTGTGTAAAACATTTTGAGCACACACTTAAGTTTTCTATCAATATTTTTCATTTACTGCTTTTTAATACTTTGAATACATTTATTCTTTCTTTTCCTTATTTGATTCTAAAACAAGTCTTGTGATTATTACTGAAGCCATACTAAGAGTTGTGCCCATTAAAACAATGGCGGCCATTATCTGAAAAAATGTTTCCATAGTCATTTTATAAAATTGTTCAGTTACCACTGAAAGAGCAGCAAACAGGATTGTTATAGCGAACAGCAATCTGATGCCGTATCCTTTAATATACTTTACAGCTGAAGAGCCGACCTGAGCACCTATTGCAGCGCCGATTAGCATAATAAATGATGCTAGTAATTCTACCCTCCCTTTCGTTGCATAAGTGAAACATCCGTATGCGCCACTAAAGAGAACAGTGATTAAACTTGTTCCGACAGCTATAGTGGTTGGAAGTCCTATTAAGTACACAAGTGCCGGTATAATAATAAACCCACCGCCTACTCCTAAGAATCCGGAGAGAAAACCGGTTATTAAAAAAATTAGGAAAATAATCCATATTGAGACCTTATCAATTCCTGAAGTCGGAAAAGATATCATTGGCGGTAGATTTATGTTGTGAAGCTTCTCGGCAAATTTACTCTTGATAGGAGCAGGAGATGAGTTAGGATCTTTTTTCTTTGCAGCTTCAAATAATTTTATCTCTCTTGGATGAAGAACGAAATAGTCATAGAGCATATAGCAGCCAAGCAGAGATAGTAAAAAGATATAACACCACCTGACAATAACACCAACCTCTCCTGCTTTTTCCAATGCAATTATGACATCTGATCCAATTTCCAGGCCGATGACGGAGGTTAATATAGATATAAGACCAAGTCTCCAATCAATATTACCCATCTTATTATGTTTCTTTGCGGCCCCAATTGATTGACCGAAAATAGTTGCAAATCCTGTTCCGATTGCAAAGTCCATGTGGAAATTAAATATGTTTAGTGCGGGAGTAATCATCCAGCCGCCCCCAACGCCAAAAAATCCTCCTAAAACACCAACACAGAAGCCGATAACAATTAATAATAAAAGACTAAAATGAATTCCTGCAACAGGTAAGTATATGTTGAAAAAATCCATATCAAGTTCCTTTATTATTAAATTATTTTTATTACTTCAACATTGATGCATTTTCATTTTTAATTTCCATAACAAGCTTGGCAATAATGATAAAAGTCATGATCACTGCAGTGCCTACCAGAATAATTCCGGAAAAAGTTCTGAATATTGATTTAAAAGTCATTTTGTAGAACTGTTCTGTAATTACTGAAAAGCTTGTAAAGACGATCATGATTGCAAATAATAATCTGATTCCGTAGCCTTTAATAAATTTTACAGCTGTTGCACCAATCTGCGCTCCGATGGACGCTCCCAATAACATAAACCCGGCAGCAAAAACCTCAACCCTTCCATCTAATGCATATGTGAAACATCCGAATGCAGAAGTAGCAAAAACCGTAATTAAGGAAGTACCGACAGCAATAATTGTTGGAACTCCAATCAAGTAAACAAGTGTGGGCAGAATTATAAAACCGCCCCCTATGCCTAAAATTCCTGACAGAAAACCCGTGAATAAAAAAATGATGACAACAATCCATAATGAAACCCTATCGATATGAGAACTGGGGAATGAAATTATTGGAGGTATGTTTATGTTGCATAGCTTTTCTGAAAGCAAAGTTGTACGTTTATTTGGTTTTGACTCTGGATTTTTGGCAAGGTCATTTTCTATTTTAAGTTGCTTTTCGTGTAGAACGAAATAATCGTAGAACATAAAACAGCCTAAGCCGGCAAGGAAAACAATGTAACACCACCTTATAATTGTACCGACATCGCCGGCTTTTTCGAGAGCAATTACAACATCCGAACCTAGTTTAAAACCAATTAAAGAAGTAACGATAGAGAACAAGCCAAGTTTCCAATCAACATTGCCCATTCTCTGATGTTTTTTTATTGCACCAATAGATTGGCCGAATATATCTGATAGCCCTGTGCCAATTGCAAAAGCCATGTGAAATCCGAAAATGTTCAGCGCGGGAGTAATAATCCATCCTCCACCCACACCGAAAAAGCCTCCTATGACACCTACACTAAATCCGATCAAAATTAACAACAAGACATTGAAATGAATTCCGGCAACCGGTAAATATATATTGAATAAATTCATCTGCTTAATTTTTCTAATTAACCTTTATTAATTGATAATAATTTCTCCTTTTTAGATTCTATTATCAGTTTACCTATAATTATAATCGCAATAATCATTGCGGTACCGAGCAGTACTATTTCCGCTATAATTTGAAAATATGATTTACCTGTGATTTTGAATAATTGTTCAGTTATTACAGCAAAACCGGCAAACACAATCATAATTGCGAATAATAATCTTATCCCATAACCTTTAGTATATTTAATTGCTGATGCTCCAATCTGAGCACCTACGGAAGCTCCTATTAGTAGGACGAATGCAGCTACTATTTCTGTACGACCGTTAATTGCATAAATGAAGCAGCCGTATGAAGAGCTAAAAAAAACTGTAATAAGAGTTGTTCCTACAGCCATAGCAGTCGGGAGTCCGATTAAATAAATTAGAGTGGGTAAAATTATGAAGCCACCGCCGATTCCAAGAAGACCAGAGAAGAATCCTGTGAATAAGAATATTATTATAATTACCCAGATTGAAACTGACTCAATTTGTGATATGGGAAAAGAAATCATTGGGGGGATTTTAATATTGTAAAGCTTTTCAGCGATTTTATTTCTATTTGGCTTATCGTTGTTATATGAATAATCTTCCTCTTGAATCTGCTTTTTTTGTAAAACGAAATAATCATAGAACATAAAACTTCCCAGGCCGGCTAGGAATACAATATAACACCATCTGATTATCATGCCCGCATTGCCTGATTTTTCCAGTGCCATCACAACTTGAGATCCGGATTCGAATCCGATAATTGAGACAATGACCGTAATCAAACCAAGCTTCCAGTCAACATTTCCCATCCTATGATGCTTTTTTAGCGCACCGATTGATTGACCAAATATATTTGCTAGGCAGGTACCTATAGCATATGAAATTGGGAAACCAAAAATGTTCAATGCAGGAGTTACAAACCATCCTCCGCCTTCTCCGAAAAAACCAGCGATAACACCTACACAAAACCCTATCAAAATCAGGTACAATAAGTTGAAATGAATACCAACAACAGGTAAATAAATACTAAATATGTTCATTCTTTATCCGCATTAAAACAATTAGGCACGAGAATCATTTAATGCAACAGATTTAGAAATTGGTCTAATTGAGAAATCTTTAGGAAATTAAATTATTTGAAAGATTGAATTCGTTATGCAGTGCAATTCTTATATAATTATATTTATTGCCTTGAAGGGGAAAACTTTTAAAATTTTCCCCAATAGTTTATCGTTAATAATTTCTTAATCTGCTGGAGCTAAATCAAATAACTTTTCTGATTCTATCAGATTCTCGTTGCCAATTATTACTTTGTTATAAATCAATTGCTTTTCAAACCACGAAATTTCATCTTTTAACGATACCGTAGAACTAAACATTATTATTACAGGGGCATGGAAATTATGTTTTTTAAATTCATATGATAATTTATCAAGCCTGGTTGTGATTGTCCTTTGCTCAGGCAAAGTTGCTTTTTCAATAGCTGCAGATGGCATCGCCGGATCCATACCATATTTAATGAGATTTTTACATATGCTTTCTATTCTTGATGCGCCCATGTAAATAATCAGATTAGTATTTTTTAATTTCGCTAGTTTTTTCCATTCAACCTGAGTCCCGGGTTTGTCCGGACATTCATGTGCTGTGACGAGAACACATTGTGTGATTAATCCTCTTTGTGTAATCGGGATACCGCTATAAATCGGTGCTGAAAGTCCGGAAGTAATTCCCGGAATTATCTCAAATTCAATTCCAGCTTCCTTGAGAGCCAACGCTTCCTCAGAACCTCTTCCAAAAATAAATGGATCTCCACCTTTTAATCGTACAACGTCAAGACCAAGCTTTGATTTATTAATTAATATTTGAATAATGCTTTCCTGTTCAATCGGATGGTAGCCTGATTCCTTACCGACAAAAATCTTTTCGCATTCAATTTTGCAGTACGATAAAAGATCGTCATTTATCAATCTGTCATAAACTACAACATCAGTTTCTTTTAGTTTGTTCAAAGCCTTAAGAGTGATAAGCTCAGGATCCCCTGGTCCTGCTCCCACTATATATACTTTTCCGCTTTTCAAATTTTTCTCCTTAGATAAAAAAAGTTTATAAATGCTTAAGCACATTCACTATCAAAAATCCTGCTGTTGAAATAAAAATGACTAGGAAAATAACTATCAGAACATCTGCCTGTGTATCTTTTTCCTGAGTTACGCTTTGTTCTCTGACTAAAATATTATTTATCATATCAATTGTGTTTCTTCCAATTTTCTTAAATTCCTCGTCATAGTAACTTATTTCATTCTGGCTTAGTTTTTGGGTTAATATTTCATCAAAAAAGCTTTTGTATGTATCGGACATTTCTGAGTAGTCTGTTTTGATCGCATTCATTTCGCTAGTAGTTAAAGCTCCCATTCCGATCAACTCCCCAAACTTTTGATGGAAAGCCTCTTTTGCCGCTTGCCATCTTAGATACCGATCCTGCGAGTAACCTCGTATCAATAGGTTTTTTTCTTCTCTTCTAAGCTGAAGTTCCGATTCTTTAAGTAAATGAATAGCGTTTATTATCTTGTTACTTTTTTCAACTCTTTGAGTTAAAATCCAGCCTAATATCCCGCTGCCGAAAATTAAAATAATCATAATAGTGAATGTGATGAATATATTTTTCTTTAGAACATTTTTATCACTCATAACATTTACTCAGTAATAATTTTATAAAGAATTAATTTCCTTTAGCATTTTTTTTACATAATTCTGTGAACTCTTTACTCCATTTTGGGATAAGCTTTTTGCCCAATCGACTGATGCAAATTTTTTAAACATTTTTGCTTTAATTTTGTCTGTATTTTGTTTTGATCCGAAATCACTTAGTTCAGATGTTTTTGTCAATAATTGTTTCCTGAATTCCCCTGCAAGTCTTATAATTTCTGCATGTATTGGTGAAACAAAGTGCTCTAATTTTTTTTTCATTATTCTTGTATAAAACGGAGCTTTCCCTTGAGAGGAAATAGAAATGGTTAAATCTCCACGTTTTATGTTTGCAGGCAGTATAAAATCACATAGGGGAGGATTATCAGCCACATTAATAAAGATTCCCTCTTTTTCGCAATCATCATATACAGATTGGTTTAATTGATGATTGTTAGTTGCACAGAAAACAATCTTAAATCCGTGCAAAAATTCCCTGGAATAAGAATGTTTTATAACTTTTATTTTTCCTTTTCTATGAAATTCCTCAATACGCGTAGAAATCTTTGGAGCTAAAACTGTAATATTAGCATTAAACTCCAGAAGCGAGGTAATTTTTCGGCTGGCTATTTCTCCCCCTCCAACTACAAGGCAAGGAAATTTCTGGACATTAATAAGAATGGGGAAAAAAGCACCGCCCCTGTCTTCTTTCATAAATTTGTTCCTTGGTCTAAAGAAACTTTGTTAATTAATGAAAGAAATACAAAGAAGTTAAGACTTCTGTAACCCCTGTGTTGTTAAGTATTTGTGAGATATTTAATGAAATATAAACCTTTTTAATTAAGGGAAGTATAGAATATAGTCTGTAAGCTTTTTGAATATTTTAGTGATTTATTACTCTCAAATAATTGATTTGCCTAATAAATGAATCCTCAATTTTGTAGGGCTTTATGAAATAATTTTTAGTCTAATTCTTATTACTAGGAAATTCGAAAAAAAATATGACCCGCGGTTCATTAATTATCTCAATAAATATTTCGATCTTGGTAGGCCAAAGGGTCTCTGTCATTTTGAGACACATTCTCACCCGGCCTATAACTGGCCTT
>CAYPNM010000008.1:77357-94311 GCA_964412105.1 uncultured Ignavibacteriaceae bacterium
CTGGCCTTAAATGACCCACTGGTCAGTATTGTGTGTCTGATAACTGCCATAAGAGTATACTTGAGTAAAGTATTTGGTTATTGTATGCAGGGGAATTCAGGTCTGTTAAGCATTTGGCAGGTTATAATTCGTAGGCCTGTTAACCTTAATTTAAAAGCTGAATACTGAGATAATGCTGAGAATTTTCACGAGCTCTTTATCTAAAGTCGGGCTTATAAATAATAAATGACAGATTCAGAATTAAAAAATAATTAGGAAAAGAGACTGAAAATTAATACGGCAAGTACGATTGAAGTAAATATAACGTACATGTAATCTCTTTCATATAAAAAAGCTACTACTGAAACTACAACTCTTAGAACAGGGGTTGCGATTAGAATTAGGATCCCTAGTTGCATAATAGCAATTGATTTCATTTCAAATAGTTGTTTAATTACAATGTTGGGATCAGTTATGTTAAATGAATCAAATGTAAAATTATAAACTTTAGGAAATTCACTTCCATGCCTTATTAAAAAGAGAATTGCTCCTAATAACATTATCGAGCCTGCAAATGTTACCCCGACTCTTAGTAGATTGCCAATAATAAATTCAGTTCCTTTATCAATATTTTCTGTTGATTCTGATAGTCTTTTCATTTTAATCCATTTCTTAACATTTCAAATGCCATTATTATCATTATGATTGTAAAGATGATTCTTAGCATCTTTGAGGAAGTAAGATGTAAAATTTTAGCTCCGGTAAATGCTCCCCCGAGTACACCAAGCATAACAGGCATAACCACGGCGGCATTTATGTAACCATTCTTTAAATAAATGCCTGCACTCGCAGCAGCAGTTACACCAATCATAAAATTGCTGGTTGTTGCCGAAACTTTAAAAGGAACCTTCATTATTCGATCCATAGCTAAAACTTTTATTACACCTCCGCCGATTCCAAGCAATCCCGAAACTATTCCTGCAAAACTGCTTACTCCAAAGCCTAAAGGGATCCTCTGTACTGAATATTCTTCTACTCCTTTAGATACTGGATAAGTGCCGTTTAATCTAAAAAATTTTGCATATTTATTGCCAATGCTTGCAATTTCTTTATTGCTTTTCGATATAAAAGAATTAACTACAGAATAAATAAGCACTATTGCAAATATGATATAAATAATATTTGCTGATAAGATACTAGCTAGGGAAGCTCCTATGATAGCTCCTATAGTTGTTGCCATTTCAAGGAACATTCCAATTCGGATATTCGAATAACCTTCTTTGATGTAAGCAGAGGCAGCCCCCGAAGATGTAGCGATAACTGAAATCAAAGAAGCCCCGGCAGCATAATGAATATCTACACCGAATAATATTGTAAGCATTGGGACTACAATGATTCCGCCGCCCAGTCCCGTCAGCGATCCAAGGAATCCTGCTAAAAATGAACCTGTGCATATTAGGAATGAGAAAATAATATTATCAAAATGTGGCATTTTCTAAGTAAATGAGTGGTTATAGCATGTTAAAAATAAACAATATTCTAACGACGAAAAAAGTATCTTTTTTAATTTTTCCGATATTTTTTGGATAATATAGCTTTTATAAATAAGCGTAAAATACTTAAAGTATTAAGAAAAATAATTTCCCAAAAATTTTAATAAGAATTTTTATACTGTATTATAAATAGGCAAATTAAAATATAAGATTAAATACCAATGCAACACTTTGGCTTCATTACCATTTATTTTTGTGAATTCTGTCTGGTTTATATCTTTCAGGTTGTTCCGGTTTTTCATCCGCATAACCAAGGACTGCCATGGATATGGGAATTATATTATCAGGAATCTTAAACAGTTTTTTTATTCCCTTAATAACTTCATCAAACGGATAGATACCAATCCAAACCGCACCTAAACCTTGTGAATGTGCTGCAAGCAATAAATTTTCAGTAGCCGCGGATATATCCTGGATTATCAGATCGACATTTTCTTCACGGTTTTTATCTCCGCAAAGTATTATAGCATGAGACGCCTCTTTGATCATTTCTGCGTGAGTCACAACTGTGAATATATCATTAAAGATTTCTTTTTTATTTATAACTATGAAATGCCATGGTTGGTTATCAAAAGCCGATGGGGCATACATGGCACACGTTATAATTTCTTTAATGGTTTCTTCAGAAATGCTTTTATTTTGATATTTCCTTATACTTCTGCGAGTTTTAAGGTTTTCTAAAGCTTCCATATAGCTTTTCCCAAATTAAATTTTATAATTTTTGCATTTAAATATAACAAAGGCAAATAAATTTGTTTCTTATAACCGGTCGCAATGTTTTTATTATTCTAACTTTTACAGAAGAAATATAAACCATTTTCATGTCATCATTATTTCTAGGGAAAGGATAAGGATGATCCAGGAACATTTTTTGATAATCATTTATGCGATATTCTTCAGGCTTAACATAATAAATAGAAGACAAAACTAAGAAAATCTTCATTTTCTGATGATTTTTCGAACTTCTCAAGAATAAGAATACCTCAATTTATTCCTATTAATATTTTCAATTACGATAATAAACCTGCTTAAATTACACAAAATCGAAGGTTTTTCTTGGTATGTTTTTAGAATTGGTTATGATGCTTAACAAAAAATAATTATTACCGAATGGAATTTAAGATGGAAAGAAAAAAAGTAACAATTGATGGAAATGAGGCTGCTGCTTATACAGCTTTTAATATAAATGAAGTAATTGCAATTTATCCGATTACTCCCTCTTCGCCTATGGGCGAGTGGTGTGATGCCTGGTCGGCGAAAAAAATGAAAAATATTTGGGATGTTATTCCTTCAGTAAGTGAACTGCAGAGTGAAGGTGGAGCTTCTGGAAGTGTTCACGGTGCTTTACAGGGGGGAGCTTTGACTACAACTTTTACAGCATCGCAGGGATTGCTTTTGATGATTCCCAATATGTATAAAATAGCCGGCGAATTAACCCCAACTGTGTTTCACGTTTCAGCAAGATCAATTGCTGCACAAGCTCTTTCAATTTTTGGTGATCACACCGATGTAATGGCAACACGCTCTACAGGATTTGGCCTAATTGCTTCTGCCTCTGTCCAGGAAGTTATGGATATGGCTTTGATTGCGCAGGCTGCCGCCCTTGAATCAAGAATTCCTTTTGTCCATTTCTTCGATGGATTCAGAACATCACATGAGGTAATGAAGATTGAGCAATTAGCTAAAGAAGATATGCTGGCTATGATGGATCAGCAATTAATTTTAGAACATAGAAAAAGGGCACTAAGTCCTGATCACCCTGTAATTAGAGGAACAGCACAAAATCCGGATGTTTTCTTCCAGGGAAGAGAAACCGTAAATAAATATTACCAGGCATGCCCGGAAATTGTTCAGAAATCTATGGACAGGTTTGCAAAAATAGTCGGTAGGCAATATCATCTATTCGATTACGTTGGGGCACCGGATGCAGAAAGAATAGTTGTTATGATGACATCAGGGTGTGGAGCTGCAGAGGAGACAGTTGAATATCTTACACAAAGAGAAGAAAAAGTCGGATTGTTAAAAGTAAGGTTGTACAGGCCTTTCTCGATTGATCATTTTATTAAAGCATTACCTAAAACTACAAAAGTAATATCAGTTTTGGATAGAACAAAAGAGCCGGGCTCTCCAGGTGAACCACTTTATCTGGATGTTGTAAATGCGATTTCAGAGAAACACCTTTCCGGTGAGTTAGAATTTTTCTATCCCAAGATAGTTGGCGGTCGTTATGGGCTTTCCTCAAAGGAATTTACTCCGGCTATGGTTAAAGGAGTTTTTGATAACGCAAAAAAAGAAATGCCTAAGAATCATTTCACTATTGGAATTAATGATGATGTAACAAATACAAGCTTGGATTTTGATCCGGGATTTTCAATCGAATCTCCAGAAACATTTCGAGGAAAGTTTTACGGATTGGGTGCTGATGGAACTGTTGGTGCAAACAAAAACTCTATTAAAATAATTGGTGAGGGGACCGATCATTTTGCGCAGGGATATTTTGTTTATGATTCTAAAAAATCCGGTTCAACTACAACATCTCACCTTAGGTTCGGGCCTAAGGAAATTAAATCCACTTATTTGGTAAACAGTGCAAATTTTATAGCATGCCATCAGACAGTTTTTCTGGAAAAGATGGATATGCTATTTGACGCAATTGAGGGTGCAACTTTCCTGTTAAATACAAAAGCTTCCAAAGAGGAAGTCTGGGATACGTTGCCGGAAAAAGTTCAGCAGGATTTGATTAAAAAGAAGATGAAATTTTTTATTGTGGATGCATACAAAATAGCCAGCGAAACGGGAATGGGCGCAAGGATTAATACGATAATGCAAACCTGCTTCTTTGCAATCTCAAATATCTTTCCTAGAGAACAGGCAATTTCATTGATTAAGGATTCAATTAAAAAGACTTACGGAGCTAAAGGCGATAAGATAGTACAGATGAATTTCGATGCCGTTGATAAAACACTTGCGAATTTATTTGAAGTCAAAGTTCCTGAAAAAGTTACAAGCAAAATTCAATTGCAGCCTGCCGTATCCGGTAATGCTCCTGAATTTGTTAAAGAGGTTACCGCAGAAATAATAGCGGGTAGAGGAGATTTGATTCCGGTGAGTAAAATGCCTGCTGATGGGACATTTCCTCTCGGTACTACTCAATGGGAAAAGAGAAACATTGCTCTAGAAGTTCCTGTATGGGATGAAAGCATTTGTATTCAATGTAACAAATGCGTTATTGTTTGTCCGCACGCAACAATCCGCGCAAAAGTCTATGATGAAAAATTGCTGGGGAATGCTCCTTCAACGTTTAAGCATATGCCCTTTAAAGCTAAGGGTTATGGAGAGGGATTAGCTTATTCAATTCAGGTTGCGGTTGAAGACTGCACAGGTTGTGGTCTATGTGTTGATGTATGCCCGGTAAAAAATAAAACAAATACCAGTCTAAAATCAATTAATATGGAAGAACAAATTCCGTTGAGGGAAAAAGAAAGAGCCAACTGGGATTATTTCTTAACTCTTCCTGAATATGATAGAAAGAAAATAAATAGCGCGCAGGTCAAAGATTCGCAGTTTCTTGAACCGTTATTTGAATTTTCCGGTGCTTGTTCAGGATGTGGTGAAACACCATATGTTAAATTGGCGAGCCAGCTTTTTGGAGATAGAATGCTTGTTGCAAATGCAACCGGATGTTCGTCAATCTACGGTGGAAACCTACCAACAACTCCTTGGACGGCTAACAAAGAGGGAAAGGGTCCAGCTTGGTCCAATTCACTTTTTGAAGATAATGCTGAATTTGGACTGGGATTTAGATTAGCTATTGATAAACACATTCTGCAGGCAAAAGGATTACTTAAGAAATTATCCTCTGAAATTGGTGAAAAACTTGTTAATGAATTATTGAACGCAGATCAGAAAGATGAGGTTGGTATATACGAACAGAGACAAAGAGTTGAAGAATTAAAGAAAAAATTAACTGATGCGAAGCTCACAAATAATGGTGATGCAAAAGATTTGTTAAGCATTGCTGATTATCTTGTAAAGAAATCTGTTTGGATAATGGGTGGTGATGGATGGGCTTATGATATTGGCTATGGTGGACTTGATCACGTACTTGCTTCCGGCAAAAATGTTAATGTTCTTGTTCTTGATACAGAAGTTTATTCAAATACTGGCGGGCAAATGTCGAAAGCAACTCCAAGAGCTGCAGTTGCAAAATTTGCTGCCGGCGGGAAACCTATAGGGAAAAAGGATCTGGGTTTAATGGCTATAACCTATGGTAATGTTTATGTGGCAAAAGTTGCGATGGGTGCTAACGATGCACAAACAGTAAGAGCCTTTATTGAAGCAGAGGCGTATGACGGACCTTCATTGATAATTGCTTACAGTCAATGCATAGCTCACGGGATTGATATGGCAAAAGGTATGAGAAATCAAAAAGCTGCTGTTGATTCAGGATACTGGCAACTTTATAGGTTTAACCCGAATCTTATAAAAGAGGGGAAAAATCCTTTCAAGCTTGAATCCAAGGGATTAAAAATTCCATTGAAAGATTATGCTTATATGGAAACAAGATATAAAATGCTAACAAAATCTGATCCTGAAACAGCCAAAGAATTAATAAAGCTTGCGCAGCAGGATGTATATGATAGGTGGAATACGTACGAACAAATGGCAGCTGAAAAGCCTGCAGAAAATAAGGAAAATAAACAATCTTAGAATTTAAAAGGGAAATGAAATGAATCTTCAAACAAATTATTTGGGATTAGAATTAAAAAACCCTATTGTTCCATCAGCGGGTCCGCTTTCTTCCGAAATATCTAACTTTAAAAAATTTGAAGATGCCGGTGCTGCAGCTGTTGTTATGTATTCGTTGTTTGAGGAGCAAATAGAGCACGAGGCGCTGGAACTGGATTATCATACTACAGTTACCGCTGATAGTAATGCGGAAGCTTCTTCTTATTTTCCGACGGATGTAGAATTTAAATTGGGTCCGGAAGAATATCTTGAGCATATTAGAAAAGCAAAAGAAGCTGTAGATATTCCGATTATAGGAAGCCTGAATGGAAAATCACTTGGTGGATGGACTGATTATGCAAAGAAAATTGAACAGGCAGGCGCTGATGCACTTGAGCTGAATATTTATAGACTGGCAACTAATCCGGAACTAACCGGTTATGATGTGGAAAAGGAATATTTAGATATTGTTAAGCAGGTTAAGTCTTCAATCAATATACCTATTGCTGTAAAACTTAGTCCTTATTTTAGTTCTCTTTCATGGATGGCTAAACTTTTTGAAGAAGCAGGAGCCGATGGATTGGTTTTATTTAATAGGTTTTATCAGCCCGACATTGATCTGGAAAATTTAGAAGTGGTTCCGAATGTAATATTAAGTACGCCTATGGATATGAGGTTGCCGTTGAGATGGATTGGAATTTTATTTGGAAAAGTAAATATGGACTTGGCTGCTACGAGTGGAATCGACAATGAAAAGGATGTAATAAAAATGATTATGGCGGGGGCGAAAGTTACACAAATGCTTTCCAGCCTATTGAGGAATGGAATAGAGCATATCACAGATGTTCTTACAAAGATGATCTACTGGATGGAAGTAAACGAATATGAATCACTTGATCAAATGAGAGGGAGCATAAGTCACAAGAATATTGCCGATCCCTCACTTTTTGAGCGTGCTAATTATATGAAGGCTTTGAATTCGTATAAATAAAGATATTTTTCTCTCCTTTTATTTTAGCAACGGCGGTATTACTGTCGTTGCTTTTTTATTAAATTTAGCATATCTGAAGTTTTGTATTTAAACTTATTTTAAGTTAACCGGCTATAAATCTTAATTTTTATGGAAAATGAAAACTCTTATCTTGGTTCGTCATGCTAAATCTAGCTGGGAGAATAAAAGCGTTTCTGATTTTGATAGGCCACTAAATGAGCGGGGGAAAAGGGATGCACCTTTTATGGCTGATATTTTAAAGAAAAATAATGTAAAAATTGATCTTATTCTCACAAGTCCTGCAGTCCGCGCATTAACAACAGCAAAAATATTCGCAAAAGAACTTGATATAGCTGAAAAGGAAATCGTTGCTGATAAAGATGTTTATGAAGCAGGCAGAAAAGATTTGCTTAAAATATTATTGAAAACAAATGATTCCATTGAACATTTAATGTTGTTTGGACATAATCCGGGATTGACATATCTTTCAAATTACTTATGTGACTTTGAAACTGATAATATACCTACCTGCGGAATTGTTTGTATGCATCTTGATTTTGATTCCTGGAAATATCTTGGCAATAAATCCTGTAGCTTGGATTTTTTTGAATATCCCAAGAAATATTTTTAACAAATGAGTTTAATATAGTTTACATTTTTTTATAGATTTAAATAAAAATAATCGGCAGTAATGAAAATTGCTATTGCAGGAGCCACAGGGGTACTGGGCCAAAACCTGGTACCATTATTAATTAAACATAGATACGAAGTGGTGGCATTGGTGCGTTCGGTTTCAAAAGCAAAATCAGTTTTGCCATCTTCTGTGGAAAAAATAAAATGTGATTTGTTAAATGAAGCAGATACCGAACATTTATCTTCATTTCTGGGCGATTGTCAATGTGTGGTTCATATCGCAACCTCAATTCCGACTGAGTTTAATAAACCGGGAGCGTGGGATGTAAATAATAAGTTGCGCACTAAGGGAACAAAAAAATTAATTGAGGCCTCACTCAATGCCAAAGTTATAAGGTATATTCAGCAAAGTATTGTAATGGCTTATAGCGATGGGGGAGATGAGTGGATTAATGAAGAACATCCACTAGATGAATCTCCTGAACGGGAATTAATTTGTGCTCCCGTAATTGAAATGGAAAATTTAGTAAAGGCTATTCCTGAAAATAAAATGGACTGGTTTATTTTGCGAGGTGGAATTTATGTTGGTGATGGTACTTTCCAGGAAAAGACTCTTAAGGATTTAAAAGATGGCTTAAATATCGTTACGGGTAATGGTAATAATTATGTCTCGTTTGTTCACGTGGCTGATATGGCTGATGCAATATTAAAATCCATTGAAAATGAAACAGGAAATTTAATCCTAAACATTGTTGCTAAACCGGTTAAGCAAATAGAATATTTAAAATATTTAGCAGAAAAAATAGGAGCGATGATACCGGTACAAAACTATAAACTACCAACTCCGCCGTCATTCAGATGTAGCAGCCTTCGGGCCCAATATGCAATTAATTGGAAGCCGGGCCGTAATATTTATCCATTTTAGACTATTTTCAGCGATTATTGATTAACCATACTTGATAAATATTTTAAGCATACTTAAATTATATTTAATAACGGACTTAATTTATGCAAAATATATCAAAAGAAGATTATTTGGGTATAATCTATAAATGCAAGGACGAAAATGGCGAAATAAAACCAAACGTAATTGCTGAAAAGCTTCATATATCCAATGCAGCAGTAACAGATATGTTAAAAAAGCTTTCGCGCGATGGTCACATTATATATGAAAAATATAAAGGCATACGTCTTACAAACTCTGGTGGTGAATATGCGCGCAATATGGTTAGGCGCCACAGAATTTGGGAAGTGTTTTTAAATCAGATAGTAGGATTACCTTGGGATAAAGTTCATGATGAAGCCAACAGGCTTGAGCACTCCGGATCTGA
The DNA here is from genome assembly GCA_964412105.1 of uncultured Ignavibacteriaceae bacterium. Taxonomy (GTDB): domain Bacteria; phylum Bacteroidota; class Ignavibacteria; order Ignavibacteriales; family Ignavibacteriaceae; genus JAKAGZ01. Next base: position 86,573 of record CAYPNM010000008.1, read on the forward strand.
TGAACTGATTAACAGGCTCGAAGAGATGTTAGAATTCCCGGAATATGATCCGCATGGTGATCCTATCCCATCAAAAGAGGGAAAAATTCCTAGGCTGCGAAAGCATGTTCAGCTCGCTGAATTAAAATCCGGGCAAATCGGAACTGTAATTAGAGTAAATGATTTTGATGATCAGTTTCTCTCTTATATAACGAAGCTTGGTATAAAGTTGAGAGAACCAATTCTGGTGAAAGAAAAAAGAAAATTTGATAAGTCACTGCAGATAATTGTGAAAGGCAAACCGATCAACATTAGTGGCAAAGTTGCTGAAAATATTTTTGTTGAATTAAAAAGAAATTAATTAAATGATTATGGATAAATCTTTAGCTGAAGTTCATTCAACCATTGATACAAGAAAACAAAAAAGTTTCTGGCTCAGATTATTCCTTTTTACCGGTCCTGCGTTTATGGTTTCCATTGGTTATATGGATCCGGGAAACTGGGCAACTGACCTTGCAGGCGGAGCACAGTTTGGGTATAAATTAATATGGGTAATCCTGCTCGCTAACCTGATGGCGATCCTATTCCAGACCCTTTCGGCACGACTGGGAATCGTCAGCGGAAGAGATCTAGCACAAGCATGCCGCGATCACTACCCTAAAGGAATTAATTATATTTTATGGATACTTACCGAAGTTGCAATTGCCGCAACAGACCTTGCTGAAGTTATAGGCTCGGCGGTGGGCCTATATTTATTATTTGGAATTCCAATTATCTGGGGCGTTGTAATTACCACATTTGATGTTCTCATACTAATGCTTTTAATGTCATTTGGCATCAGAAAAATGGAAGCGTTTATTCTTGCGCTTGTTGCAACAATAGGCGTTTGCTTTGCGTTCGAAATGTTTTTATCTAAGCCTGACTTAAGTGCAATTTTAACGGGCTTTGTTCCTTCATCTATGAACACTAACGCGCTGTACATTTCCCTTGGGATTATTGGTGCTACGGTTATGCCGCATAATTTGTATTTGCATTCAGCGCTTGTACAATCGAGGAATATAGAAAGGACATCTTTAGGAATGAGAGAGGCAAATAAATTTAACCTCATAGATTCGGTTGTTGCTTTAAATGCAGCCTTTCTTGTTAACGCTTCGATTTTAATTTTAGCAGCTGCGGTGTTTTTTACAAGTGGTCATTCCAATGTTGCTTCAATAATTGATGCACACGCATTGCTTGCCCCGCTTCTTGGTAACCAGTTTGCACCAATTGCCTTTGGAATTGCTCTGTTGGCGGCAGGACAGTCATCAACTATAACCGGCACTTTTGCTGGACAAATTGTAATGGAAGGATTTATCGGTTTAAAAATAAGGCCTTGGCTAAGAAGGCTTATAACACGCTTAATTGCAATTGTACCGACTTTAATCGTGATTAAGATTTCAGGAGATAAATCCGTTGATAGTTTACTTGTTTTTTCTCAGGTGGTTTTATCACTGCAACTGCCGTTTGCTCTTATACCTCTGCTTCACTTTACAGCTAGTAAAATTAAAATGAAAGAATTTGCTTCAAAACAGCTATTGAGAATTATAGCATGGCTCGCAGCAGGAATAATAGTTGTGTTAAACTTAAAACTTGTTTTTGACTTTGCGGCAGAAAATATATCCGTACCGGGAATACTGTCATTAATTATAAAATTTGCTTTTATTCCATTTAGCTTTTTGATGATTTTATTGTTACTGTGGATTACTATAGAACCATATTTAAAGAAAGAAAGATTAGAAAAAATACCCTTGCCGAAAGTTACTTTTAAGAAAATTAAACATCGCGAAAGGGAAGTAATGGGTTACAAAAAAATTGGAATTGCTCTTGAAGGCAAACTAAGCAGGGATCAGCAGATTCTCGAAGGAGCATATTCCTTTATAAATTCAACTGATGCCGAAGTTTATTTTATTCACTGTGTGGAAACGGCGACGGGAAGATTTATTGGCGATATGGTTGCTGATAAACGCGCCAACGAAATGCACTTGTACTTAAGACAGTTTTCCGAAAAGCTTGAAAAAGAGAATTTTGTTATCCATACGGTAATAGGCGGCGGTGAACCCGAAGATGAAATTGCTAGAATATGCAAAAGTGAAGATATTGAATTGCTTATTGTCGGGAGCCACGGGCATAAGATGATGAAAGATATTATTTACGGCTCTACGGTAAATGAAGTAAGGCACAGATTAAGGATACCGGTACTGGCCATTCCCGTTGATAGATAAAAAATTACAAACAGGAAAAATTTTATGGGCACAGTTAAAATAGATAAGAAAACCATAACAACATGGAAATATCATCTGCAGGACGAAATAGATGCCGCTTTCCTTTACAGGCAATTAGCTAAATTAATTAGCAATGAAAAAAGAAAGAAGGTATACCTGCAGTTAGCTGATGTGGAAGATAAACATGTTACTGCCTGGAAAGATTTACTTAAAAAAAATAAAATTAAATTAAGGGATGATGTACCCAGTGCAAAAGCTAAGATGCTTGCGTGGATTTCACAAAAATTCGGACCATCACTTTTGTCAAAAATGATGCTCAAGGAGGAAGCCACAGAGGTTAAATCCTATCTTGGTTTATATAGAAATAATCCTGAAGGACAAACAAAAGAAATCGCGTTACGATTAGCCCGGGATTCTGCTGAGCATGCCAACAAATTAATGGATACTGATAGTATAAGCGAAGAACCATGGCATAGTTCAGAATCTGGTGGAATTTTAAGAAATGTTGTATATGGTTTTAATGATGGGCTGACCGCTAATTTTGGTTTGATTGCCGGTGTTATTGGTGCGAGCGCTGCACCTCATTTAATATTAATTTCTGGTTTGGCAGGTTTATTGGCTGATGCACTCTCTATGGGTTCGTCAGGTTATCTAGCTGCTATGAGTGAAAAAGAAGTTTTCGAGCATGAAAAAAGAATGGAAAAAGATGAAATAAAATTTATGCCTGAGCTTGAAACAGAGGAACTTACTTTAATATATGAGTCAAAAGGGATGAACAGGGAAGATTCGCGCAGGCTGGCCGAAGAAGCAATGAAAAATCCTGATCAGGTTTTAGAAGAAAAAATAAGGGAAGAACTTGGAATAGTAGAAAACTCCCAAAGTCCTCTAAAGGAAGGTTGGATAACCGGATTAGCTACTGCTATCGGTGCGGTAATCCCGGTTTCCCCTTTTTTCTTTTTAGGAGGAACGGCAGCAATAGTTATATCTTTTATAATTTCAATGACGGCTCATTTTGGAGTAGGAGCGGCAAGGAGTTTCTTTACAGGTCGTGGACTTTTCAGAAGCGGATTTGATATGTTTGTTGTTGGATTTGGAGTTGCTGCAGTAGGTTATTTTATTGGTGAATTAATTCTGAAGTTTTTATAAAAATATAGGAAGCGAATTATGAAGAAAATCAGAATTTTATCTTGGAACGTAAATGGAATAAGAGCCGTCCATAAAAAAGGATTTTTAGAATGGTTTAGCAAAGAAAAACCTGATATTCTTTGTATACAGGAAACAAAAGCACAGCCAGAGCAGCTTGCCGATGAGTTAATAAATGTGGAAGGGTATCATTCCTATTTTTCATCTGCTGTTAGAAAAGGTTATAGCGGAGTTGCTATTTACACTAAAGCTGAACCTAAAAGCATAAAGAAGGGGTTCGGCATTGAAAAGTTCGACAGTGAAGGAAGAATATTGATTGCTGAATATTCAGAATTTATTCTTTTCAATATTTATTATCCAAATGGAAAAGCGAGAGAAGAAAGATTACGCTACAAAATGGATTTTTATGATGCATTCCTTGCTTATGCAGATAAATTAAAGAAGAAGAAAAAAAACTTGGTTATCTGTGGTGATGTTAATACTGCTCACAAGGAAATAGATTTGGCCAGGCCAAAAGAAAATGAAAAAACTTCAGGATTCCTTCCTGAAGAGAGAGCCTGGATGGATAAATTTTTTAAGCATGGGTACATAGATACATTTCGGATGTTTAATCAGGAACCGGAAAATTATACTTGGTGGGATTTGATGACCAGAGCCCGGGAAAGAAATGTTGGCTGGCGCATAGATTATTTTTTTGTAAGTGAAAATTTCAAAAAGAAAGTTAAAAATGCTTTTATAATGCCGGATGTTATGGGTTCTGATCATTGCCCTATAGGAATTGAAATATAATATAATGCACGAGGTGGATTCAAGACGCATAGAGCTATTGCAAGATGGGAAAAAAATTCATGGACCTGTAGTATATTGGATGAGTCGCGATCAGCGTGTGCATGATAACTGGGCACTGCTATTTGCACAAAATCTCGCCAAACAAAATAATACTGAATTAACTGTAATTTTTAATCTTGTTCCAGATTTTCTTGAAGCCACAATTCGTCAGTATGGATTTATGCTGAAGGGCTTACAGCAATTGGATAGTGAATTAGAGAAATGCAATATTCCTTTTTTTCTATTGCTAGGAAAACCTCAAGAAACAATTTCTAAATTCATAAGGGAAAAGAATATAAGTGTTATAGTTTCTGATTTTGATCCATTACGTATAAAAAGAGACTGGAAAAGAGATCTCGCAAAAAAAATAGATATTCCTTTTTATGAAGTTGATGCACACAATATAGTCCCTTGTAAATACGTTTCTCATAAAGTAGAGTTTGGTGCTTACACAATACGGCCTAAAATTAACAAAGTCCTTCCAGAGTTTCTAGATGAATTCCCGAAAATTATGAAAATGAAGAGACCTGAAATTTTGTCTTTTGGTAAAGTTGATTGGGAAAAAGTGAGAAAAAATCTGAAAATAAAATCTTCGGTTAAAGAAGTCGACTGGATAAAGCCTGGAGAAGAGGAAGCTCAAAGATCGCTTGAGAATTTTATTGATAAAAAATTGGATAAATATGATAAACAGAGAAATGATCCTAATATGAATGCTCAATCTGATTTATCTCCTTTTATACATTTCGGACAAATTTCTGCTCAGCGAGTTGTCCTTGAAGTTCAGAAGCTCAAAAATCATTCAAAGTCTACTGAGGCATTTCTTGAAGAATTAATTGTCCGTAGAGAATTATCTGACAATTATTGCTATTATAATACCAAATATGACTCTTTTGATGGATTCCCTGAGTGGGCTAAGAGGACATTAAATGAACATAGGAAGGATAAAAGGGAATTTATTTATTCATTAAAACAATTTGAAAATGCAGAAACACATGAAGATTTATGGAACGCTTCCCAGGGACAATTGGTAAAGACAGGAAAACTTCATGGTTATATGCGAATGTATTGGGCAAAAAAAATTCTGGAGTGGTCGAAGTCACCCGAAGATGCATTAAGAATAGCTATTTATTTGAATGATAAATATGAACTAGACGGAAGAGATCCTAATGGCTATGTGGGCTGTGCGTGGTCAATAGGGGGCGTGCACGACCGAGCATGGACTGAAAGGAAAATATTTGGCAAGATTAGATATATGAATTACAATGGATGCAAACGTAAATTTGTTGTGGAATCTTATATCAATAAGTGGCTATAGAACTCAATTTAGGATTAAATTCTTACTTTCCGTATTTATAAATGTTTCTTATTTCCTTAACTTTATCCACCTATTTTTCCACAAAGTAGCCTGAGAGATGAAAGAATATAAAGTCCTACTGTTTTATAAATATGCCGATGTTGAGAATCCGGAAGCTCTTATGAAAGAACATTTAAGCTTTTGTAAATCTAATAATATTACTGGTCGTGTTTTTATAGCTAAGGAAGGAATAAATGGCACTGTTTCAGGCAAAATAGCCGATATCGAAAAATATATATCTCATTTAAAAAGCTATTCCCAATTTTTAGATATTATTTTTAAGGAAGATTTAGAAGATAAACCGGCTCATTCAAAAATGCACGTTCGGGTAAAAGATGAAATAGTAAATTCTAAGCTTAAAGATACTTCTTTGAGAAACGGGGGTAAAAGATTAAAACCAGAGCAGCTTAAGGAATTTTACGAAAGCGGAAAGGACTTTATTATGGTTGATGCAAGAAACTGGTATGAGAGTAAAATTGGTAGATTCAAAGGCGCTCTAACACCTCCAATGGAGACTTTTAGAGAATGGCCCAAAGTGGTGGAAGATTTAAAAGAATTTAAGGATAAAACTGTTGTTACCTATTGTACGGGCGGAATCAGATGTGAAAAAGCTTCAGCCTACATGGTTGAACAGGGATTTAAAGATGTTTACCAGCTTGACGGCGGTATTGTTACGTATGCTAAAAAATATCCCGATACCTTCTGGGAAGGTGCTATCTGGGTTTTTGATGAGCGTTACGTTGTAAATCCAAACACAAAAAAAGAATTAAGAGAAATTGCAGATTGTGTCTTCTGCGGAGAGAAAACTTCATATTATATAAATTGTCACAATCTTGAATGTGATAAAATTCTGATTTGTTGTCACAATTGTAAAACGCAAATGGATTACTGTTGTTCGGATGAATGCAGAAAAGCCGCAAGAAAGCGGGATCATTATTATGGCTAATCATGAACAATGAACCTGTTCCCTACTCAAGATGGACTGAATTAAAAAAATGGGTGCCTTCCATAATTCTTTTGCCTGTTGCAATCTACCTTGTCTTAAATCGTGGCAATTATGGACTTATAGACAATGCTGACCTGGTTATACACGAAGCAGGGCATTTTTTCTTTATGTTTTTCGGAAAATTTATCTATACTGCCGGCGGAACGCTGATGCAAATTATTATCCCCTCGTTAATCATTTTTTATTTTTTCAGAAATATGTATTGTTTGGGAGTACAAATTGGTATGCTCTGGCTTGGTCAGAATCTTATAAATATAAGTGTTTACGCCGCAGATGCAAAAACTCAAAAACTTCCCTTGCTCGGCGGTCATATGGCTTATCATGACTGGCATTATATGTTGGGTAAAGTTGGTTTACTTGATTATTCGAACGAGGTTGGATACTTTTTTTTCGGAATAGCAATAATAATTTTTATTGTAATGTTAATTATGCCTTTTATTATTGTAGAATAAATTTTTATGAAACGATCTGCTATTATATTGGTCATATTTTTTCTGCAAACTGCATTTTTATCAGCGCAAAGTTATGTCGTTAAATCATATTATCCTTCAGGAAGATTGCGATCGGAAATATCTTTTACAGATAGCTTAAGAGATGGTCTTGCGAAATTTTATTATGAAAACGGAAATTTAAAAGAGGAAAGAAATTATAAAAATGGTAAGGTAGAGGGTACCATCAAACTTTACCACAAAAATGGAAATTTATCCGAAGTATTTTCCATTATTGATGGAATAAGAGAAGGACCGACCTCTTTATACGATTCTACCGGCAATTATGTTGGTGGTCTTTCATTTACTTCCGGTAAACAGGAAGTGCAAAATTCCGATATGGAATCATCTGAAAAGCTGGATTCATCCTTTGAATATAAGGGCTATAAAGTTGGAAATTCCGCTACTGGGAGATTAGGACCGCCAACTTCAATGTTTATGCAAAGCAATGATCCGGCATACTTCGTTAAACTTGATGTGGAACCCAGTCCTGTTGGTGGAATGACTGATATTTATAGTAAGCTTGTTTATCCTGAGGAAGCACTTAAGAATAATATACACGGATTAGTGGAGGTACTGGCTTTTATAGATGAAAATGGTAATGTTGTAGATATGGCCGTTATAAAAGGACTGGGTTATGGATGTGACGAAGCCGCAAAAAATGCGATTCGTTATACTAA
>CAYPNM010000009.1:0-2566 GCA_964412105.1 uncultured Ignavibacteriaceae bacterium
GTTGGCGTGTCTCTACAAATAATTTTAACTTTTCTGTATTACTGCGACTGTTATGTCATCACCCGGTTTGGAGTTATTTAAAAACTTTTTGTGATCGGTCAGTAAATCATTTATCAATTCCTGCGGATTACTGCTTATGCGGTTCGTCAATTGTTCACAAAGCCTTTCCTCCCCATATTCAACTTTATCTACTGCCGCTTCGGTTAATCCGTCCGTATAAAAGAGAATAAAATCATCTTTACCGAGCTGCAATTTATGAACTCCGTACTCGGAATCGCAGAAAAGTCCGACGGGAATACCCGTAGCCTTTAAGGGGGTAACCTTTCCATCGTGCGACAACAGCGGGGGATTGTGCCCTGCAATGCAAAGTTCAACTTCGCCTTTCGATGAAGCTTTTCCAAAAACGAGCGTTGCATAATTGGAAGAAATGACACTGTCCCTGAAAAGCCCGTTTGCTCTTTTTACAATTTCTCCCACCGGCAATCCGAAGCTGAGCAGACTGCGTATAAGTGCATGAAGATGCGAAACCATTAAAGATGCTGAAACACCCTTGCCGGAAACATCGCCGAGAACAAAAGCAAATGAACCATCTTTTGCAGGAATCATATCGCAGAAATCGCCGCTTACTATTCCAGCAGGTCTGTAATGATAGCTGAAATCCCAGCCATTCAGATTAACGTTATTCTCGGGGAGAAGTCCACGCTGAATCTGTCCTGCAAATTCAAGATCGCTCTCCAATGCACGCTGCTGATGCCTGTCCATATGCGAAAGACAAATCGTCAATAAAGGATTAACCAACAAGTCTTCGCTTCCGATATCTTCATGGCAAATAGTGCAAATTCCGTATGTTCCGTCTCCAATTCTTTCAAGAGCATCATCAACCTGCTGCAGCAATCCCGAAAGCTGGGCCGGGTCCTGCGCATTGTTTATTACCTGTTGAAGTTTACCCCTGCGTTCAACAAGCTGATCTTTAATTATGGTAATGTTTTGTGTTTCCATGGTCATCACCTTTTTATCTGTATAATTAGATTCTTTTTTACCGGATAGGGTTCGTGCTAACTGAAGTAATAAAAAATAATATTGGGTAAATATGCAATAAATAAAAAACCAATCCAATAATTATGATAAGAGGTTTTTAATTGCAATGAACGGCAAAAAGCTTTTTCGTAAAGACACGTTATCGTGTTTCTCTGCAATAAATTTACATTACTCTCGAAGAAGTTAATTTAATATCAGAATGCTTCCATGCCTCTTTAAATCTTTTTTCAACAGCTGCTGCTTCTGCATTTTTATTTTGCTTCATCAATGCAGTATGCAGGCCGAACAAAGCCCAGCCGTTTTCCGGGTATTCTTTCAGATCCTCTTCATAAACTTTTTGCGCTTCTGAATACCTGCCTGCATCAATCAAAACTGCACCAAGACTATTTCTGGTGGGATAAAACCAGGTTGGCGGTTCATCATAACGCAAAGCATCTTCAATTTTAACGGCATTTTTCAAATGCGCAATTGATAAAATGTAATCCTTTTCCTTTGCAGCAATTTCTCCTGCAAGCACTTCAGCAGCTATCTTAAGCAATGAACCGGCAGAATTTATCCCCCAGATATCAAAATCATCAACGGATTTTATGTCTTTCAATTTGTTAAGAGAAGCAAGTTCTTTTTTTGCTTCAGAAAGATTATTCTTTCCAGTAAAAGCCATTCCCCGTGCATAATGCCAGATACCCTTTTGATAGGGACGTGTATCTTTTGGTTCAGGATAATTTAAAATATCATTCCACCTTCCAAAGGTTACATAGGCATAAAGAGGAATTAAATTAAAATGCTGGAGTGTTTGAAGTCCGCAGCAATCCATCAACGAATCCGGAGGAATTTGTGCTGTCTTTAGAGCTGCATATATAGCTGTTTTGCTGTCGCCATCAAGGGTTGCACACGCCCAGAGGAAATGGTAGTTATGCGGATAATAAGAAACGGGATAAAATCCCTGCTGCCTGCACTGGCTTATATATTGTTCATCCGATTTTACCGCCCGCTCATTTGCCAGTACTCCCTCATGATATTTGCCCGTTCTGATAAAAATATGGGCCGGCATATGTACGAGGTGACCGGCGCCGGGAACGAGGTATCTTAATTTATCGGCGCTTGGCAATCCAATTTCGGGGTGTTTTGAAGCTTCGACGGAATGGATATAAAAATGATTTGCACCAAGATGATCGGGATCTATTTTTAAGACTCCTTCAAGCGTTGAAAGAATTTCCGGAGTCCATGGCTCAGGCGTTCCATCCTTCAGCCAGTAATCCCATGGATGACAATCCATTAAAGCTTCCGCAAACATTGCTGCTATATCAAGGTCGCGGGGATATTTACGGTGGAGCTCACGCATTGCATCGGCGTAAGCTTTATCGAGTGTGCTCCTGTCTTGCGTTTTTTCTTTCGAATATCTTTTTGAAAGAGCCATCACCCAGTCTTTTTCTTTTTGTGTTTCATTATTAAGCAAAGAGATTGCTTTTTGAACGGATTCATATGCGGTTGTAACAACAGCAGTATCCATTGGTAAATTTATATTAGG
>CAYPNM010000009.1:2666-38096 GCA_964412105.1 uncultured Ignavibacteriaceae bacterium
CGGATTCATATGCGGTTGTAACAACAGCAGTATCCATTGGTAAATTTATATTAGGGCCAAGAACCAATGCCATACCCCAGTATGCCATAGCACAATCCGGATCGAGTCTTGCGGCTTCCTGATATGACCGGAATGCTTCCTCGTGATTAAAGCCGTATGTGAAAATTATTCCCTGGTTAAAATATCGCTGAGCAAGATCTGAATTCGTGGTGATTTTCATATTGTATGAACCGAGACCAGAAAACAGGGGGGCTTTTTTTTCAGGTTCCTTGTTACAGCTCAATATAAATAACGGCAGGATAAGCAAGCATAATAATTTACGCATACTATTCTCCAATGATTTTTTATAAAAAATTATCTCGCCGTGTTCACAGGAATATAAAGAAAAGGGATTGTTAGGCTGTTTAAAAATTAACTTTTTAAGGTTACTGTGTCAATAGTGATTATCAAGAATTGACAATATTCCATATAAAATAAACCTGGATTTATTTATTATTCAAAAATAATGTTTTGAAGCGGGTAATTGATAAGTATTATATAATGAATAATCCAAAGAGATACGACGTGCTGTGTTTCTTCAAAAGATTTATTTTACCTGTGTAGAGACCTATTTAAACACTGAATATTCCACGGTTAGATTATTTCCTTTCTGATATTCCGCTCTTCCTAATTTATTTAAAGTATTCATTTTAACCCCATTACTCAGTTGCTTTTTTCGTATAATAGTACTTGTCTTTTCAATAGCATCCCCGGAGATAATCCCGATAGATGAGCGTTCTAAATTCAATAGTCAAACCACAGGTCTGGAAAACCCTCGTAGCAGAATATCAGCAATCCCAAGCCCGTAAGAGCATATGGCAGTTATGTAATTCATTTATACCTTTTGTATTAATTTGGCTGCTGATGTTTTACGCTCTTAATTACAGTTACTGGATAACTCTTCTGCTCGCTTTCCCGGCATCCGGTTTTGTTGTAAGGTTATTTATTATTCAGCATGATTGCGGCCACGGTTCGTTTTTCAAATCAAGGCGTGCAAACGATTTATGCGGTTTGTTCTGCAGCATCTTTACCCTGACCCCTTATCACTACTGGAGAAAAAGTCACGCAATTCACCACGCAAGCGCCGGCAACCTCGAGCATCGGGGTATCGGTGATATCTACACTATGACTGTAAATGAATATATGCAGCAGACAAGATGGGGAAAATTTAAATACCGGCTTTACAGGAACCCGCTTTTATTGTTTTTGGTTATTCCAACAATTTTGTTTTTATTTATTTACAGGTTTCCATCTTCCCGCTCGAAAGAATTAAGAAACTACCAGTTCAGCGTTTATGTAACCAGCCTCGTCATTGCTGTTTTGGTAGGAACTTTAATCTGGCTGGTGGGATTAAAAACATTTTTAATCATTCAGCTTCCAATTACATTCATTACTTCTTCAACCGGCGCATGGTTGTTTTTCATTCAGCACCAGTTTGAAAATACATACTGGGCAGATGAAGAGGAATGGGATTATGCATATGCCGCTCTGCAGGGAAGTTCGTATTACAAACTTCCGAAGGTTCTTCAGTGGTTCACCGGCAATATAGGGTTTCATCATATTCATCATTTGAGCCCAAGAATACCGAACTATATGCTTGAAAAATGTCATAAAGAAAACCCGGAATTTCAAAAAACCGCCACTGTATTAACAGTCCGTACAAGCCTCAAAAGTATTCTATTAAGCCTGTGGGATGAAAATCAAAAAAAGCTTGTCAGCTTCCACCAATTGAAACATATTTATCCTAAAATGCGGAAAGCTTCACTTTAAATAATTTTACTTGATTAGTTTAACCAGTCAGCCAAAAAAATACCTACAATCAAAAAGCATTCATCTTCTTTAAAACAAAACGGGGACGGCTTGAAATCCGTCCCCGCAAAATTTGAGTTTATTTTATATAATATTATTTATTAAACTGTTTCATCATATCCATCAATCTTTTCTTCATAATTTCAAGCTGGGCTCTTTCCTGAGGTGTGAGCATTCTTCTCTGAAAATCCAGTCCGCTTTTAGTTATAGGATTTCCAAATGAAACTATAGATGGATTAGTCGGCATTGCACTCTCAGAATCTTCACCTGTAAACGTAATTCCCACATTGGAAACTCCGGAATCTGTACTTCCGGGATGCGTCTCGGCGTATGATTTCGTTCCTTCTTTAAAGAAGGGCTCTTGTTTTGTTTCTTCTTTTGCTTTTTCCTTTTGCGGGTTTACCTGTGCTTCTTTCGAAGTTGCAGGAAGATTCTTTGTTGCAATAACATCTTTCCGAACACGGGGAGCCATAAGCAGAGGATTTTCAATCGGGGCTGAATTCATATTCAAAACAAAAAACACTATCACTGCAGCAAGTCCCAGTGCCGCCGAAGGAATAAGCCTTGAAGGCAATAGAAGTTTTTCCCAGAAGGATCTTTCTTTCTCATACTTGCCCGAATTAATTCTTCTCATGAGGTCGGCTTCGAAGCTGGCGGGTGCTTTAACTTTCTGAAGTCCTTTCAACGTTTTAATAATTTCGCTGTACTGCTGAGAATTTTCATCAAAATTTTCCATAACTCTGCCTTTACTCGTTGTATATTCCTTTTAACAATTTTTGAAGTTGCGCTCTCCCTCTATTAATTCTTGACTTTACTGTACCTACCGTAATACCCATTATATCAGCTATCTCTTCATAGGACAGCTCCTGAATATCTCTGAGAATAACCGCCTTCCGGTAAGCTTCAGATACCTTCATAAATGCTTTCTGGATTATTTCATCTTTTATCCCGCTGTCAGTTATCGTGTCCGGCCTGTAATTTTCATCGGGAATTTCATAATCTTCATCGTTGTCTTTCCCGAAAGCATTTATCGAAAGTATCGATCTTCTCTTTCTTCTTTGTAATTCAGTTTTTGCAAGATTTCCAGCAATAGTGTAAATCCAGGTGGAAAACTTTGCAATTGACTGGTAGGTATCTTTATAGCGATAGACCTTAATCATCGTCTCCTGAACGACATCAACACAGGATTCATAATCACCCAGATATCTGAACACAAAGTTGACCAGCGGATTTTTATACCGCTGCACCAGTATCTCAAAAGCTCTTTCAGTATTATTCTTCTGAAACTCGAGGATCAATTCCTCGTCAGAAAAATCATTAAAATTTCTGTCTGTCAATTTTATTGTACTTCTGATTAGTATAAATGTTTCAGCAATTAAATAACAAATTACTCAATTTTCAACAAATTCCGAAAGCTTTGATTTTAGCCCCAAAATGGAGTGAAGTGTATATAATTATAGACATTTACAGCGCTCTTTTAATAAAAACATCAGTTAAACATTTCTGAAATCAATACTGATACCACTGATTTTTTATCTGCGGAGGTAGTTTTAATTGCAAGATCAGCCTTGAGAAGAGCCCGGCTGGCCTGGAAAATGTCCCTATCCGAGTAAGCTCTCCTAGCCTGTTTGTAATCCCTATAATAGTATGGATGAGTCCCGACAATTCTTGCCGCAGCGTAGTCGTTTATCTTTAGTTCTGTCATTTCATTTACCCTGGCAAGGCCGGTAAAATATCTTGTAAGCATATGAATTATAAATGTCGGTTCCTTTCCTTTTTCAAGCAGATTAAAAGCAAGCTTCAATGCGCGTGCCTTATCCTTTTTCCCAATAGCATCTTCCAGATCAAAAATAGAATATTCCTTCAATGAAGAAGAAAGGGCTCTTATATCCTCCAGGGTTATCTCCACTTTGTCCCCGATAAATGTTATTATTTTGTCAAGCTGTGCCTCCAGCATACTTCTGTTTTCGCCAACAATATCAACGATCATCTGTGCATTTTCAAAATTCAATGTTTTTTTATTTACTTCGCAGTAATCAACCAGCCAGTTAATCAGGTTGTTTCCCTTTAATTCTTTTGCTTCATATATGAAATTCTTTTCAAGAAGAGTTCGGTACAAAACCGTATCGGCATTTTGTATCGATCCGTTATGAATTATTAAAAGTACTGTAAATTCAGCAGGAGATTCGATATAGGACTGAAGACTTTTTTTATCTCTTGCCTTTTCAAATTCCTTATATATAATAAATTTTTTCTCCGAGCCAAAAGGGAATACTAAAGCAAAATCAATCACTTCCGAAAGCAGCTTTTCATCAGCGTAAAATGTCTCTTTATCAAAATCAGAAGTAAGGAATGGTTTTAAAGCGGCGTTCAGTTCACTGACGGACGTGTCTATACTGAAGGAATCCTCTCCAAAGAAAAAATACACCGGAAGAAGGTTTCCCCGCTTGATACCTTTTACTGCTTCGGAAATAGATGGAAAACCATGCTTACTTTTTGCCATTTTCCTCTTTTAGTTTTTCATATTTCATTGCACGGGAAAGGAAAAATGCAACCCCTCCCCACACTATTCCGAGAACTATTACTGCTGTCAAGATTGTGAATATGCTCATACTATTACCTGATTTACTTAGATTCAAATTCAGCCCTATTTATTTCTCTTTTTACAAGAGAATTCAGGCCGAGTTCTTTTCAAAAATTAACCGCGCCATTGTCTTATTCAGAAATATTAACGCGGCCAAAACAATCAACCACTGAAACAATACCGTGCCCGTGTTAATCGAGTGAAACGGATTCCACCACTGCGTGTCCCAGCTTACTGATGAGATCAGCCACCATGCGATTAACACTACAACCTGTATCGGTATCAAAATTGAAATTACAAAGTTGTACCATTTTCCTATTTTAACGTCACTTCCGAAACCATTGATGATTTCCCTTCTGAATTTATCAACCCCGTATCTTATAATTGAAAAGGAAATGAATGCACCGCTGAGTATTAGTGCAACGCCCCAGACCCAGTCCTGGTTCACAAGAAAATCGGGATTCATTGCAGAAGGAACCCCAAGCAGGAATCCCAGCGTCCCGACTATTACAATTGCTTTTTTTCTTTTCATCCCAAAATCAATGAGCGTGCGGGTTGATAATTCAACCATTGACATAAGTGAAGTTACAGCAGCAAAAAATAAAGCAATAAAAAATATTGAAGCAAAGAAAACATTGACAATGTAACTTGGCGACATCCTGGCAAAAAGCTGGGGAAGAAATATAAATGTTAATCCAGTGTTTGCCGGGCCAGCCTGTGAAACTTCCTGCATAGCATTAACAGAGCTGAGTGCAAATACTGTCGAGAAAATTGTAATTCCGGCGAGCAATGAGACAGAGTTATTTCCAAATCCAATTAAAGCAGCATTGAGCGAAATATCCTCTTTTTGCTTCATATAAATTGCATAAGTAAGAATTAATCCCCAGCCCGCACCGGTATCCCATGCATTTTGTGTCAGAGCATTCAGCCAGACTTTATAATCCAGAATCGTTTTTAGATCAGGAGTGAAAAAATATTTTATACCGTCAAATGCTCCGGGCAATGTAACTGCACGAACGAAAAGAATTATTAAAATCCCCAATAGTGACGGAACCATAAATTTCGTTACTTTTTCAATTCCCCGTGTTACACCTTTATAGATAATGTATGATACAAAGGCTATTGCAATGAGATGATAAATTAGCGGTTGAATTCCGGATGAAAATTCATTCCAGTATGCTAGCTGATCTTTTGTATTAAACAGGTTTCCGGAAACAGCTGAGATAAAATATCTAAGGCACCACCCTGTAACTACCGAATAGTAAAACATAATAGCGGTCGAAACAAAAACAATAAATGCGCCCATCCAAGTAAATTGTCTTCCAGCAGTTTTTGCAATTGCTCCTACGGGTCCCATCCTAGCAAATTTTCCCATAGCGAACTCGGCAATTATGAGGGGCACTGACCAGATAAGCAGAAAGATAACCCAGGGAATCAGAAATGAACCTCCGCCGTTTTGGGCAACTATTCTTGAAAAGCGCCAGATGTTTCCTGTACCGACGGCAATCCCTATTGTGGCAATAATAAGCGCCCAGCGTGATGAAAAGAATTCACCCCCCTGAGAGACGGATTTATGTTCTTCCATTGATCAACCGTTTGATTGTTAAAATGTTTTAAAATTAAGGAAACAAAAAGTTGGAAGAATTATTACTTTTCCTCCACTGTCACTTTTTCCATAACAACATCTTTTACAGGTTTGTCATAAGGTTTTGAAGTCTGCACCTTTCCGATTGCCTGAACAACGTCCATACCGTTAATCACTTTTCCAAAAATTGTATGATGATTATTAAGCCATGGTGTCGGAGCCAGTGTGATAAAGAACTGACTACCATTAGTGCCAGGACCGGCATTAGCCATAGCAAGCAAACCGGGCTGATCAAATTTTAAGTTGGGACTAAATTCATCCTTGAACGGCTTTCCCCAGATACTTTCTCCTCCGCGTCCTGTTCCAGTTGGATCACCACCCTGAATCATAAAGTTATCTATGACCCGATGAAAAATCACACCATCATAATAACCTTCATTAGCAAGTTTGGTAAAATTCTCAACTGCTTTTGGTGCTTCTTTTGGAAAAAGTTCAAGTTCTATAGTTCCCATATTGGTTTTAATCACTGCTACCTCCATTTTTTCTTTTATCTTTTGTTCCTGGAAAGTTTTTTCTTTACTCGTGCTGCATCCAACCAGAAAAGCTAATAACAGCAAAAAATAAAGCGAGTATTGCATATATGCTCCGCTTAATGTATTATATGTGTAAATAAAAATATAAGAATAATTATCCCCGCAGCAATTCTATAATATATAAATAGAAATGTGGTATTCTTTCTCAAATATTTTAAAAGAAAATCTATCGCCATATAGCCACAAACACCTGAAACAAATGTTGAGATTATAAGATTTACCTCCATAGTTCCATCCAAATAATTCAAGGATTTAAAAAGCTCAAGTATGCCACTCGCAAAAACTGCAGGAAGGCCCATTAGGAATGAAAACCTAGCTGCTGTTTCTCTCTTTAATCCCATAAATAACCCGCCAGTAATGGTAGTGCCTGATCTGGAGGAACCCGGGATAAGCGCAAAACATTGTGCAATACCAATAACCAGCGAATCTTTAATTGTTATATCTTTCATTTCCTTTTTGAATTTCGCCAACTTTTCTGCAAGTGCCAGTATTAATGCCAGTATAATCAAGCTACTGGCTATCACATATAAGCTTTTAGTAATAGCTCCTTCAATAGTAGATTCGAAGAAATAACCAATAAGTGAGACTGGAATTGTCCCCACAATAATCAGCCAGCCCATTTTGGAATTTTCACTTTGTTGCGAATATTTTTTTCTTAAAAAAAGGTTATCCCTAAAAAAATCACCAAGAATATTCCTGATATCATTCCTGAAATAAATTAAAGTTGAAACAAGAGTACCTAACTGGATAACAGCAATGAATGCGGTCCAGTGTTGCGGGTTTGCCGGAGATATAAGTCCCATAACTTGTCCGGCAACCGTTAAATGCCCCGTGCTGCTGACCGGCAAAAATTCCGTTATCCCCTGGATTATGCCAAGAATAACCGCCTCAAGAATATTCAAACATCCTCCTATAAATAATAAGTTAAGCCTAATCCAATGCCAATTGATAATGAATTAAAATTTACGTTTGATCTATCCACTGCATTATAAAGATTAACGCCATTATATTTCGGCTCGCCATTAAAATCATACCTTACATCAAATAGAACGCTGGCAAATAGTTCACTGCTGATCTTGGTATTTCCTTCAGCTCTCAGTAGAAATCCGATCCCGGTAGATGTATAAGTCTGTGTTGTAGTGGTTCCGGGCAATCTCTCATCAGCACTCAAAAACCTTATGCCTGGTCCTCCGCCGAATTTAAATTCGTACCCGTCTCCTTCTATCACATAATAACTAACAAGCGTGGGCATAATGTTATGATAGCTAAGATTATAACTCCCCAGAGATCCGCTAAAATTATAAGAATATAACCTGTAAGTGAGGTCGAGACCGAGCTCATATTTATTACTCAGCTTATAATCAGCTTCCCCTGAAAAGTTAACTGCGGCTTTGAAACTACCTATTTGGGAGCCCGGCTCGGAAAAATTCTGATTAAAATAATTATACAAAGATGGTGAACTTATGTAATCAACTCCCATTCCCGCTCTGAGACTTACCTGAGAATACGATGTTGAAAAACATAAGATAACTAAAATAGAAAGTGTTAGGTATTTCATAAATCATCAAGTTCCTTTTCTGCAAGCATAAGAAAGTTATTATGACCTTTATCAAATAGAAAATAAATAGCAAGTGCACTAAATATGAACATAAAATAAGTCAGTCCATGAGTTAAAACCGCATAAGCAAGACTCAAATCATAACTGAATCCATAAAGCAAAACAAGTGCTGAAGTGGCAAGGACGTGATAGGATCCTGTTCCACCGGGGGTTGGAATTACAACTCCAATCGCACTGATGCTCATAACCATCCAGGCCATTTCAAAAGTTACATCTTTAACGTGGTTAAGCCCGATAGCATAAAAACCAATATATGAGTTAAGTGCATATACAAGCATAATCATAATGCTGAGTGTAAAGGTAAGTATATAATTCTTTGTACCTTTTAAACTTCCGAATCCAAGAATAAGCATCTCAAAAATATAAGCAGCTTTATGGGCAAGCTTTTCTGAAAATTTCCCTATTAGCTTAATTATATATCCGTAATATTTCTCCCTAAATCTTATCATCATATAAAAGAAAAGTATAACAAATGCCATAAGGATAAAGCTCAGGTAAACAGCCGCCTTAAGCCATGGAAATTTATCATAAAGATTTTCTGTCCACAGAATTGCAGAAACAACAACAGCAAGCGCGAGGAATATTACATCAATCACTCTTTCCACTATAACTGCACCCAACATAGAAGATCGCGAAAGGTTTTCCCATTTGCCGGCAAGAACCGCACGCGATATTTCACCGAGCCTTGGAATAACACAATTAACCCCATAACCTACCATTATTGCGCCAAAGAGATTCTTAAGCGAAGTATCCGGTTTAACCGAACGAAGAATTATTTTCCATCGTACGGCTCTTATAAAATGAGAAAAAAGGTTTACAATGAGAAATATAATGATCCAGAAAAGAGAGGCGTTCGCAATATAATTAAATACGACCGCAGCATTAACATTATTAAACGCAAAATAGAGGAATACGATGCTCAATAAAATTGAGACTATGTATTTGATTGCGCGTTTATATTTATGATGGATGACTACTTTATCTGAGATCAATTATCTTCGTCCCTTGAGGTGGAGTGAAAGAAAATTTAGAATCCAGAATACCCGTATCTATTTTATAGTTACTGAATTTGACTTCCAATACATTTCCTGAAGATTGAATTATAGTAACTTTTTTCACGTTATTATTTTTATTTACCCAGATCTTAATCAAATATGCATTTATCCCAGAGTTGGAGTTAGGTTTTAGAATTAATACATTACCCGAGCTATCCGGACCTTCAGTAACCTGGCATTTTGATGGATAATCAAAGATAATTCTTTTCAGGGATAAAACTGAAGGATCATTTTCATCATAATTACTTATAATTACCTTCTTTTGCCTTTTATTGTAATTCCAGTTTGTCTTTCCATCAGAAACAATAATTAAATTTTTAAGTTCCAAGCGCAATTTATTTTCTTTCTTAAAATAAAATTTCCCTTCAATATTAACTCTGCCGTTATTGAGCTGCACAAAATCGGCAGAAAAATCCTTTAATGAATCGAAGCTGCTTTGAAGGTTTTTAAGCAGCCTGGAATTCTGCGAAAATACCGGCTGCATCAGGAACAATAAGAGCAATAAGATTTTAGTATGTTTTTTCATAATTCAACGTATCTATGTATTTAATAAATTTAAAAATATGAAGCCTGAACAAAGATACTAATCCTTTAATTTATCTACTTCGTGAATTATACGCATATCTATCGTTGAAACACCGGATTTATTATCAATATAAACGTTTCTGAAGACAGCGTTCCAGATAATTTCATCATATTTATAAGAGGAACGCGAATGCACTGTTTGAGAAAAAGTATCATCGAAACCCTTAAATAATATCAGAAATTCAGCATCAGCTTCTTTTAAATCATTGGCTGTAAGTCCATACAAAGGACTTTCCTTATCAATAGGATGAACTACTGTCCAGGTAAGAGAGAAAAATATTACTCCCTGCCTTTCGAGTGAAAGTTTATGAAAAACTCTTTTAGTTTCTCTTCCTTTAGCTTTGTCTTTCATGGAGAGCATTACCTGAATATCCGCTTCTATTAATTGATTATCACGAGCGTTTGCAATTCTGAATTCAAAGGCAGTTATATTTTTATAAGGGGCGATAACTGCATTTTTACTAAAAATTATTTTTGCATTAGGTTTTGAAAATCTTCCATACAATAAACCTGTTGCCAGTGCAAAACCCATAAGCCCAGTCAACGACTCAATTCCCGCAATAAAACTCTCAATATCATTGGTTGGATTCAAACGACCATACCCTACCGTCGTGAAAGTTTGCAAGCTAAAGAAAAAAGAGTTCAATAAATCATGAAAAAAATAAGTGTGTTGAGCATTTAGGTTATTTACCCCAAAGGCAAGATAAATAAAAGCGAAAAGAATGTTTATAACAAGATATGCTACTATAACAATTGTGTTAAATCTTAACCAAGAAATTGAAACAAGATAATGATAAGGACTGAATCTTTCAAAAAAAGCTTGCCCAGTTCGTTCGACATTGAAACTTCCGTCCCGGTTGATTAATCTTTGTCTTTGGGATGCCACTTTGGCACCGAAGCCAAGATCCTGAAAATCATCATCTTTAATTTTATTTACAATCTTTCTCTTCCTGATCAAAAATAAATTTCCTGTTTTAAATTATATTAAATAAGATAAGGATTTTACAGGGAACGAATAATAGTCTCCAGCTGTTCTTCATTATCAATCAATACAGTACGGGCTTTGCTACCATCGTTAGGCCCTACAATTCCGGCTTCCTCGAGTTGATCAACAATTCTGGCGGCTCTTGAATAACCAAGCTTTAATCTTCTCTGCAAAAGTGAAACAGAGCCCTGCTGGTGACGAACAATCACTCTAGCTGCATCTTCAAACATAGGATCACGATCTGATAAAAATCCTGAAGAAGATTCTTTTTTCTTATCATAAAGTGACGGAAGAAAATACGGCTTCGAATAACCCTTTTGCGAATAAACGAAATTTGTGATTTTTTCAACTTCTTCTGTGGAGATAAAAGCATTTTGAATTCTTATCGGCTTAGGCATTCCGGTTGGAAGGAACAGCATATCACCTCTGCCTAGTAATTGTTCGGCTCCATTCATGTCAAGTATTGTGCGTGAATCTATTTTAGTTGCAACCTGGTAGGCAATCCTTGCGCTGAAGTTTGCCTTTATTACCCCCGTTATAACATTGACAGATGGACGCTGGGTTGCAACAACTAGATGTATACCAACTGCTCTAGCCAGCTGAGCCAGTCTAGCTATAGGTTCCTCAACTTCTTTTCCGGCAGTTATCATCAAATCAGCAAGCTCGTCAATTATAACAATCAGGTAAGGCATCGGGTGATGAATTATTCTTTCTGTATCGGCTGGTTTTTTCTTTGGATCAGAAACTTTTTTATTGTAGTCAACCAGATTTCTTACACCTGCATTTGCCAGCTTATCATATCTTTTTTCCATTTCGTATTCAACTGATTTCAGAAGAATAACCGCGTTTTGTGGCGTAGTGATAATTTCTTCTTCAAGATCAGGTGATACAGCAAGAAAATGTTTTCTCAATTGATTGTAGAACGATAGCTCTATTTTTTTGGGGTCAATCATAATTAATTTAACTTCTGAAGGAAGTTTGGTGTATAGCAGGCTCGCAATTATCATATTTATTCCAACACTCTTGCCTGATCCCGTTGAACCAGCAATAAGTAAATGCGGCATTTTTGCAAGATCGGAAATGTAAACATCACCATTAATTGTTTTGCCAAAGGCAATCGGCAATTCATATTTCGATTCCGATATTTTACTCAGAGCTGAACGCGCATTAACCAGCGATGCCTCTGCATTCGGTATCTCAACACCGATTGCACTTTTCCCCGGTATCGGAGCAATAATTCTGATTCCTCTTGCAGCCAGTGCAAGTGCTATATCATGCTCAAGACCGACAATCCTGCTAATCTTTACGCCAGGTGCCGGAACAATTTCATAAAGAGTAACGACAGGTCCCGGCGTAACGGTAATATCTTCAATATCGATATCAAATAATTTCAGTTTTTCTTTTAGCAACTCGGCATTATGAGTCAGCTCTTCTTCGGCAACTTTAAAATCATCAGATTGATTGGGCTCAAGTAAATCGAGAGTTAATTTCCTGAATTCAATTTTCTCTTCCCATTGATTTGGAAGCCGGGATTCTGCTTCACGATCTATTTCAGATTGGGGAATCTCTTTAGTCTTATGCAGATCAACTTTTTTATCTTCTTCTCTTTGAACCTTGTTTTCTTCATCAACGACAGGTAACTCGCCTTCATCTTTTCTGACAATTTTAATCTTTGTTTCTTCGCGTTCTTTATCCATTAAATCTTCGTCAAGTGTTTCATCCGGGATTATTGCAATTTTCTTTTTCTTCTTTTCATCACGTAAACTCTTGATCTTTTCCAGGTTTGTTTCTTCCTCAGTTTTTAATTTGCTGTTTTTATATTCTTTTTTTGCTTTCTCAAAGGAACCAGTTAAGGCATTTGCAATGAGATGAAAAAGTTTTTCGATTTTAAGGTCAAATGCAATTATCAGTAATACTACAAACGAAGCTGATAGAAAAATTACAGCCCCAACCCCGCCAAGCAGCCTGCTTACCGCCATTCCAAGATAATCACCTATAGCTCCGGATAATTCGGGAGCTTTTACAAAAGTATTAAAATGTTCGCGGAAAACACCAAAAAAGGAAGACAATAATAAGCCGCTTATTATAAGGAAATTGGATGTGTGAATAAGAATACGGAAATTAACTTTTCTAAAAATAGAAAAACCCCATAGGAGAAACATTATTGGAAAAACCGTTGAGAAAACGCCGAACGTTGAGTTAACAAAAAAATCCGATATATATGCCCCGAAAACCCCCAGCATATTATGCGTGCTATCCGCTTTTTGTACAGTTTCAGGGCTTCCGCCAAACACTTTAAATAAATCTGACCATCTGTAGTTAAGCACTGCCTGATCGTACCTGGAATAGCTAATAATACTGAGCAAAATGAAAAGGGAAAAAACAATAAGGAATACACCAATAATTTTTTTCTTTTTATCGGATGAAATAACAAAATAATTTTTAGGTGGGGAATTGTTTTTCTTACTTAAAGATTTTTTCCTGACTGCCATTTACGGGTTTTTGTTTCTCTCTTGTTACGAAGATTTATTATTCTGCATTAATTTAACAACATTTTCCCTGAAAAATGGGATAACTTTTACATTATCAACTTCACTACAAATTTTTATATCCTCTTCAAAGCCATTCTCTATCAATAACTTACCGTGATCACTGTTTTTAAGCATTTCAAAAATATCACCCCCATAAGTTCCGTACAATGAAAGGCATGCAGTTGAGGAATCATTTAATACTAATTCTCCGTCTGATTCCTGAATCCGGGCAATAAGCTTCCCGGCACAAATAGAATCTTCCATTGAAAAACTATTGTTTCTACCTGCACATAGTATTTCAAAATCAAGATTTAACCGGACAAGATGATCTGCTAACGCAGAAATGTTTGAGAAAGAGCATACAAATAGATTATCAGAAAATTTTGCTTTTGCAATGGCTTTAGATCCGTTGGTAGTATAAAATACAATTGATTTACCTGATACAATCTCTTCGGTGTATTCCCGGGGAGAATTGCCCAGTGCAAATCCATCGATTCTTTTTGTGTTTCTCTCTCCCCCAAGCAAAGTATGGCCACCAAACATACCACCGGAAACTTTCACAGCAAATTCAATGCTGCCAACCGGAACGATTTCCCGCGCTCCGTTATTTAATGCAGCAATTATTGTATTTGAAGCCCTCAGAACATCAATTACTACAATTGTCTTGCCTGTAAAATATAATTCATCAAGGTTTACAGGAGAAACATGGACAATACACTTCATATAAACTATAAACCCCTTTTATAGGTGATACCACAATTATTTTTTGCCAATAAACGGAAGCGTCACAATGTTTGCGGGTACTTCTTTTCCGCGTATCAAAAAATTAATAGTTGCTCCCTCATAAGCATACTCAATATTAACATAACCCAGAGCAATGGCTTTGTCGAGTACGGGGCTTACAGTACCACTTGTAACTGTCCCTACATTTTTACCGTTAGCAGATAATTCGTATCCATGACGTGGAAATACTTTTTCAGAAGTAGAAATCGGAACCAGTTTTCTTTTCAGTCCATCTTCCTTAGCCTTCACCAAAGCATCCCTGCCAACGAATCTTTCTTTCTTAAGTTTAGTGATCCATCCCAAGCCGGCTTCAAGAGGATTTGTATTTTTATCTATATCATTGCCATAAAGACAAAAGCCCATTTCAAGCCTCAATGAATCTCTGGCTGCCAATCCTACAGGTTGAATATTAAATTCACTTCCTGCAGCGAAAACTTTGTCCCATATATCTTCCGCAGTTTTTTCATTACCAGTAAAATAAATTTCATACCCCAGTTCACCGGTGTAACCTGTTCTTGAAACGATCATATCGATTCCACCGACTTTTGCTTTAAAGAAATGGTAATATTCAATATCAAGCTCCCTGTCGCAAATCTTTTGCAGTGTCTTTTTTGAATCCGGTCCCTGTATTGCCAGCAATGAATAATTATCGCTTTGATTATCTATCTCAACACCGAAGGAGTTATTTTCTTTCATCCAGTTAAAATCTTTTTCTATGTTCGAAGCATTTATGACCAGCATAAATTCACTTTTTGAAATCCTATAAACAAGCAGATCATCAACAATTCCTCCATCTTTATAACACATTGCGGAGTATTGCACTCTTCCATCTGTTAATTTTGATGCATCATTAACTGTTATCTCCTGAACAAAATCCAAGGCTTTATCACCCTTGATAAATACTTCACCCATATGTGAAACATCAAAGACACCAACAGATTTGCGAACCGCTTTATGCTCACCAATAATTGATGAATACTGGATCGGCATCTGATAACCGGCGAATTCAACTATTTTTGCGCCGTTCTTTACGTGAATATCATATAATTTTGTTTTTTTCATAATGCACTTTAGTTTTGTTTTTCAAGAAATTTCTTCTGTTATTTCTTTTTGTGTTTTTCCTGAGAAAAATCTGAATTGACCTACGGGTGTTGCCTGGTCTTCTTTAATTTCAAGCTTAAGATGATATTTAAATTTCAGCCTAGTAATAGTCTTTATGAAACCGCGTCTCAGATTTGCGGCAACCGAAGGATGACAATGAATAATTAAATGTTTTTCTTTTGATTGTCTTTTAAATTTGCGCAGCCATTCTTCGAGATCATATATCACATGAGAATGCTTGGTCAAAAGCCCTGTACCAAGACAGGTGGGACAAACTTCCTTCATTGCCTGCATTATATTTTGCCTGATTCTTTGCCTTGTAATTTGAACCAGTCCAAAGTCAGACATCGGTAAAACAGAAACTTTAGCTCTGTCTTTTCGGAACTCTTTTTTAAGTTCATCATAAATTTTCTTGCGATTTTTCTCATCCTCAAGATCGATAAAATCTACAACAATAATTCCACCAATATCTCTAAGCCGCATCTGCCTAGCTATTTCACGAGCTGCTTCCAGGTCAGTTCTCAAAGAGTTAAGTTCCTGTTCTTTATTTTTCGCATACCTTCCGCTGTTGACATCAATGACAACCATAGCTTCAGTATGTTCAATTATTAAATAACCGCCGCTGTGAAGAGGAACCTTCCTTCCCATCAGAGTTTTTATCTGCTCTTCAATTTTAAAGGAATCAAAGATGGAACCGTTAGTCTTAAACAGATCAATTTTATCTGCCTGATCGGGCTGCATAACTGAAACATAGTTCTTAATCTGTTTGTAAAGCTTTTTCGAATCAATAAAAATTTTGGAAACATCTGCAGTGAAGAGATCACGAATAACGCTTGATGTTGTATTCAGATCCTGATGAACAAGTGAGGGCGGTGTTTCCGATTTTAAATTTTGTTCTATAACCTGCCACGTCTTTACAAGCTGGTTAAGATCGTCTTTAAGTGCTTCTTCGGTTTGATTTCTTGCAACAGTCCTGATTATCAATCCGTAATTTTTAGGAAGGATCCCCCTTGCTATGCTTCTTAGTCTTCTTCTTTCCTTAAAGTCATAAATCTTTTTTGAGACTCCTACCTTATTGTCGAAAGGAAGAAGCACGCAAAATCTTCCCGGCAATGATACAGAGGAAGTTACTCTAACACCTTTGTTGTTTACAGGTTCTTTTGTAATCTGTACAACAATATCATCTCCCTTTCGAAGCTTCACCGGGGGGAAATTTTCTTTTCCGTATTGTCTGTTAAGCTGATTATTGGCAGGATTATTTGCAGCATTTATTGGATTGTTTGAAGCCGGTTCTTCTTCATCTTCAACATCAGTGTCTTCGTCTCCGAGCATATCCCTAAACTGCTTTGTTCTTGCACCAATGTCCGAAAAATGGAGAAACCCATCGTGCTTCATTCCAATATCAATAAACGCAGCTTTGATGCCAGGCAATACCCGGGCGACTCTCCCCAAATATATGTCCCCCACCATTCTTCGGTTTTCAGGATAGTCGACAAAGAAATCGACTAAATTCCCGTCTTCCGTAATTGCAACACGCGTCTGCGTGCTTGTTGAATTTATAATAATTTCTTTTACCATAAAGGACAAACTCTCTTAGTGAAATCATACATTTCACAAAATTTTTCTTAAAAAACAGATAACACATTGGCATAAAAATAATTCCATAGCTGTCCTGCTCACCTTTGTTTTTTTCAAAAATGATGGTTCCAGAGAGCAGAGAGAGAAATAAAATAATATTTAATTCTAAATAGTCCATGCGTGATCTG
Source organism: uncultured Ignavibacteriaceae bacterium (assembly GCA_964412105.1). Lineage (GTDB taxonomy): Bacteria > Bacteroidota > Ignavibacteria > Ignavibacteriales > Ignavibacteriaceae > JAKAGZ01. Next base: position 19,701 of record CAYPNM010000009.1, read on the forward strand.
TACTCAAAACAATTAATTTTTCCAGGCAAATATGCCTGAACAAAAACAAAATATAATTCTTCATCATTAAAGATGTTTGAATCAAACACCGTGCAAAAAAATTTAAGATCAAATAAGTGCGACAATTCCACACTTATGTTTAATAACTATTTGCTCCCGTTACTTGAACTTTCTTCTTTAAGGACCTCTTTTCTACTTAAGGAATATTTTCCATTCTCTATCTTCACAAGTTTAACGCGGACTTTATCCCCTTGTTTTAGATAGTCACTCACTTTTTCAATGCGTTTATTATCAATTTGTGAGATGTGCAGCAAGCCTTCCTTTCCGGGAATAATTTCAACAAATGCACCAAAATCCATTATTTTAGTAACTACGCCGTCATAAATTTCACCAACTTCAGGTGTTGCAGTCATAGCTTTGATGTGGGCCTTACATTTTGCAGCACCTTCTTTGTTTGGCGATGCAATCGTTATAGTTCCATCATCCGAAATATTTATGTCTACACCAAACAACCTCTGCATTCCCTGAATTGTTTTGCCGCCGGGACCAATTATAAGTCCTATCTGATCCGTTTCAACTTTCATGGTAATTAGTCTCGGAGCATAGGACGAGAGCTGACCTCTCGGCTGACTTATTGCCTCATTCATGATTCCAAGAATATGCATTCTGCCAGCTTTGGCCTGAGCGAGCGCTTTTTCCATAATTTCAAAAGAGATACCCTGAATTTTTATATCCATCTGAAAACCTGTAATCCCATCAGATGTCCCAGCAACTTTAAAATCCATATCGCCAAGATGATCCTCATTTCCCAAAATATCCGTAAGTATTGCATACTTTTCGCTTTCCTTAACAAGTCCCATAGCAATTCCTGCAACCGCTTTCTTTACAGGTATCCCGCCATCCATTAAAGCCAGCGAACCTGCACATACCGAAGCCATTGATGAAGAACCATTAGACTCAAGAATATCCGAAATAATTCTAATTGTATAAGGGAAAGTTTCCTCCGGAGGAACCATTGATTTAAGCGAACGCTCAGCAAGATTACCGTGTCCAATCTCTCTTCTGCCGACACCGGACATTCTTCCAACTTCACCCACACTAAAAGGCGGAAAGTTATAATGGAGCATAAATCTTTTTGAGTACTCTTCACTTAGACCATCAACAGTCTGTTCATCATTCTTACTTCCAAGGGTAAGAGAAGTTAAACTCTGAGTCTCTCCTCTTGTAAAAAGTGCAGAACCGTGAACTCTTGCCAGAACCCCGAGCTCAATAGATATTGGTCTTACCTGATCAGTATTTCTACCATCAAGACGCATTCCTTCATCCAGAATCCTTGTTCTCATCAACTCCTTTTCCATATCGTGGAGAATTTCACCAGCTTCCTTTTCCTTGGAGGGGAGTTCTTCCACTGTATACTTTGATGCCAGGGATTCTTTTACTAAAGCTGCAAGCTCTTTATTTTTTGTACTTCTTTCCTCCTTTGAAAGCACCGAATGAACGATCTCTCTGAATTTGCTACCGGCTAATTCATAAATATTCTTCTTTAATTCCTCATCAACCACTTTTGCAGGTATTTCTCTTTTCGGAACACCACAAGCATCTTTTAATTCAAGCTGAATTTTTACAATTTTTGCTATTTCCTCCTGAGCAAATTTCAATGCTGCCAGAAGCTCGGTCTCGCTTACTTCATTAGCTTCGCCCTCAACCATCATAATTGAATCTGCAGTTCCAGCAACAACCAGCTCAAGATCACTCCTTTTGATCTGTGAGAAAGTCGGGTTAACAACAAATTGACCATCAATTCTGCCGACCCTAACTTCACCAATTGGACCATCAAACGGAACGTTTGAAATAGTCAATGCTGCTGATGCACCGACTGCCCCGAGTACATCGGCATCATTCTCACCATCGTGCGAAAATACAGAAGCTACTACCTGTGTTTCATTCATAAAATGCGAAGGAAACATCGGCCTGATAGGACGATCAATTAACCTTGCACTTAGTATTTCTTTCTCCGAAGGCCTGCCTTCTCTTTTTATATATCCGCCGGGAAATTTTCCGGCAGCTGATGATTTCTCCCTGTATTCAACCTGTAACGGAAAATAATCCATCCCTTCCTTTACTTCCTCTGCTGCAACCGCTGTAACTAGAACCATAGTGTCCCCATACTTAACCATAACAGCGCCATTAGCCTGCTTAGCAAATTTACCTGTTTCTATTGATAAAACTTTTCCGCCTATTTCTATTTCTTTATTAACAATCATTTAAATTCCTTTTTACTTTCTGATATTCAATTCTTTAATAATCGCTCTGTATCTTTTAATGTCTTTTTTCATTAAATAATCCAGAAGCTTTCTTCTTTTGCCTACCATCATCATTAATCCTCTTCTTGAGTGATGGTCCTTTTTATGCGCATCGAAGTGCCCAGTTAACTCATTTATTCTCTGTGTTAGCAATGCAATCTGCACTTCTGATTTTCCGGAGTTTTTTTCATTACCTCCATATTTCTTGATTACTTCAAGTTTTTCTTCTTTTGTCATTTATTTATCCTCTATTTTATAATACAATGTAATCCCAGAAATACTTTTCAACGAATAAACCAGGATTAATTAATTCTCTCTCTTATTTGTCAAACGGCTGATTTAAAATCTCCATCCCGGCTTCAACATCTTTTTTCATCTGATTAACAAGTTCATCTGCAGATGAAAATTTTTCTTCGCCTCTTATTCTTTCAACAACATTTACAGCTACATGTGAACCATAAATATCTTTATCAAAGTCAAAAACATAAACTTCAGTTGTTATTTTACCTTCGTTATAAAATGTTGGCCTTCTGCCTATGCTCATAACACCGGTGTATTTTCTATTATCATCACTTATAAAGAACTCAACGGCATAAATGCCAATTGCAGGAAGCAGCTTATCCTGTTCATCAACCTGAATATTAGCAGTAGGAAATCCAAGCTCTCTTCCCCGTTTATCTCCGACAACAACTTTGCCGCCGAACGAATAATACCTATTCAAAAACAGGTTTACAGTTTTTATATTACCTGAAACTAACAAATTCCTGATCTTTGTACTGCTAACTTTAACTGAGTCGATTGTTATAGCATCAACGGTTGAAACCTTAAAATTATTTGCTTTTCCTATTTCCCTTAATTTGGTTTCATCTCCATCCCTGCCTTTGCCAAAGTGATGATCGTACCCAATAACCATTTCGCGTACACCAATTCCTTTAAGAACGTATTTTTCAAAGAATTCGTTGGCTCTAAGTTGCGAGAATTCCTTGGTAAACTTAATTACCAGCACATTTTGAATACCAAAACTTTCGAGCAATCTAAGTTTCTCTTTAAGTGTACAGAGAATTTGAACTTTGTGGTCCTTGGATAAAATGCTCCTCGGGTGGGGATCGAAAGTAATTAAAAAATTCCTGCCGCCGTAAAAAGATGACTTTGAAATAACCTCTTCAATAATTTTTCTATGACCAACGTGAATTCCATCAAAAGTTCCTAAAGTAATTACAGTATTTCCATCATATGTGACTTTTGACAGGTCATCAAATATTTGCATATGTACACTTTACACTTAACTATAGCTTATAAATATAAGCTATTTCCTTTTGAAATAAAACGTGCAATTTTCATAAAAATTAAAAGAAAAGGTACTGACTACCCAATTTTCTTTCTATTTTGAAGTATTCTCTCAAAATCTTCAACTTTAAATGCATTTTTCACTAAATAATCACCGATGCGCACCCTTCTTAAGGACGATAAAACGGAAACAGTCCCCAATTTTTCTCCGAAATCATTTGCAATCACTCTTATATAAGTACCTTTTGAGCATATAATTTCAAATTCAATTTCGGGCAGACTGATATTCTTTATAAGAAATTTGGAAATCTGGACCTTGCGGGGCAACCTTTTAATAGTCTTACCCTTTCTGGCAAGGTTATAAAGAGGTTTACCCCTGACCTTTAAGGCGGAATACATAGGGGGTATCTGTAATATTTCACCTAAAAAAGAATCCTTCACTTTTTCAATATCCGATTTTGTAATTCCATTAAATGGTTTTTCTTCAATTATCTCTGTTTCAAGGTCCATTGACGGCGTTTTCTTCCCAAGGGAAATAATCCCGGTATATGTTTTTTCTGCTTGTTGATATTTTGTAATCTCTTTTGTTTTTTTTCCAGTACAAAGAATTAATAATCCGGTTGCCAGCGGATCAAGTGTGCCGGCATGCCCAACTTTTTTAGCACCTGTGATTTTTCTAATTATATGAACGACTTTAAAGGAGGTCCACCCTAAAGGTTTATCTATAAGAATTACTTCACCGGAATTAAAATCAACCGATGAAAAATCATTCGTTTCCCTTGTTATCATCCTGATGAATTTTCTTTATTAATCCTTCTATTTTTTCAACGTAATCGAGGGTATCATCAATATAGAATTTTAATTCAGGGGTAAATTTAATTTTAATTCTGTGGGCAAGTTCAGAACGGATTAAACCACTAAAGGAATTTATTTTTTTAAGTACTGACTCACGATTTTCCCGATCCAGAACTGATATATAAACCTTGGCAATCCTCAGATCGGGACTCATTTTTACATTGGTTATTGTAACAAAACCAATATCAGTGTCTCTGAGTTTATTCAAAAAGATCAAACTAATCTCTTCTTTTATCAGGCTTTCAACTTTGTCAATTCTGTGAGACATTTCGCCATCCCATCTACTTTAGATCAAAAATAAATTCAACCTATTATCGATCTATAATTTTTTCTTTGTCTCTATTATTTTATAAGCTTCTATCGTATCACCGACCTTAACATCATTAAAGTTTTCTATATTAAGACCACATTCATATCCCGAATCAACTTCACGAACATCATCTTTAAACCTTTTCAGAGAACCTATGCTCCCTTCAAATACAACTATTCCATCCCTTATTAATCTGATTTTACTGCTTCTTGCAATTTTACCATCCACAACATAACAACCCGCTATAGTACCAAGTTTGGGAACTTTAAATGTTTCGCGAACTTCTATAGTTCCAACAATCTCTTCAGAAAGAACCGGAGACAAAAGCCCTTCCAAAGCAGCCTTCACTTCATTAATAGCATCATAAATTACATTATATAGTCTAATATCAACCTTCTCATTTTCCGCAAGCTTTCTGGCATTTATATTAGGTCTTACATGAAAACCTACAATAATTGCATTAGATGCTGCAGCCAGGAGAACATCACTCTCAGATATACCTCCAACTCCTTTATGAATCACACGAACCATTACCTCTTGTGTGGTAAGCTTCATCAAAGAATCTGAAAGAGCTTCAACAGAACCGTCCACATCACCTTTAACTATGATCGGCAACTCTTTTACCCCTCCGATACTAATCTGCTGAGCAATTTCATCAAGAGTAATGTGATGGACCTGTTTTTGGTCCTGTTCTCTTTTAAGCTGCTGGCGTTTAATCCCGACTTCTCTGGCCTGCCTTTCCGATTCCACAACCACAAAAGTATCCCCAGCTTGAGGAGCTCCTTCAAAACCTAATACTAAAACCGGTGTAGAGGGCAAAGCTTCTATAACTTTATTTCCCCTTTCATCAAACATAGCGCGCACCTTACCTTGATAAATACCAGCTACAAAAGGATCACCAATTTTAAGAGTTCCTTTTTGCACAAGTGTAGTGCCCGTAACACCTCTTCCCTTATCCAACTGGGCTTCGACAATAACTCCACGGGCTAATCTATTGGGATTAGCTTTTAGGTCAAGTATCTCCGCTTCAAGCAAAATTCTTTCAAGTAAAGCATCAACATTTTTTCCAGATTTGGCAGAAAGTTCTACACATTGGTATTTTCCGCCCCATTCTTCAACTAGAATGTTCCTGTCTGCTAATTGTTGTTTGATCTTTTCGGGGTTTGCGCCGGGCTTATCAATTTTATTTATTGCAATAACTATTGGTACACTAGCTGCCTGAGCGTGATTAATTGCTTCAACTGTCTGTGGCATAACCGCATCATCAGCGGCAACAACCAGTACAACAATATCTGTCACCTGCGCACCACGGGCTCTCATTGCAGTAAAAGCTTCGTGTCCCGGTGTGTCAAGGAATGTAATAAATTTTTCTTCTCCAACATCAACTCTATAAGCTCCAATATGCTGAGTTATGCCGCCGGCTTCACCTGCTACCACATTTGTTCTTCTAATGTAATCAAGCAATGAAGTCTTTCCATGATCGACATGACCCATTATAGTAACGATAGGAGAACGAGAAAGTAATGTTTCGGGGGGATCTTGTTCATCTTCCAATGCTTCGGAGGAATATTCCTCTTCAAATTCAACTACAAAACCAAACTCATCCGCAACCAAAGTGATTGTTTCTACATTAAGCCTCTGATTTATTGATACCATCAATCCAAGCTCTATACATTTTGAAATTACATCAGAAACAGGCACGCTCATTAGATTAGCGAGTTCATTGACTGCAATAAACTCCGTCACCTTTATCTTGTTCTTTTCAAGAGATTTTTCCACTTGTCTCTGCTCTTCTTTTTCCTCCCTTTCTTTTCTTTTCTTTTTTCTTGCACTCGCACGCGTGGGCAAAACTGTATCATCCATACTGAGAAGTGTCTTTCTTATTGCTTCATCAACTTCTTTTTGGTCAATTTCAAATTTTTTAATCTTTCTTCTTTTCTTGGCCTGGGGTAATTCTTCCTGTACCTCCTGAGATCTTTTTTTAGGTTTTTTCCTTTTTTTTCTGACTGGAGAAGTCTGTGAACTTTCAGTTTTCACAGAAGATTGTTCCTTACCTTCAGATTTGGTGGACTTTTCCTCCAGATCCATTTTTCCAACAACGCGAAGACCTCTTCTTTTCTTTTTCTCAGCCTCAATTGGTGAATCAAATTTATTCTCGCTTTCTGATTCAGTAGCTTTTGATAATTTTTCTTCAACTGCTTTTTCAGGTTCTGAAGTTTCCCCCTCTTCAATCGGCCCTTCCCCTTGAATAACTTCTTCTTTTTCCTTTTCTATTGAAGTAGTAACAGATTCAGGCGTTTGTTCAACTACTTTTTTATCTTCATCTTCGGCCGTTTTTTCAGCACGCTTTTTATTAAACTCTGCAATTTTTTTGTAATGCTTTTCAGCTTTCTCTATATCCTTCTTATAATGCTCATTAATATCCTTTAGCATTTCATCAGTAAGCAGGGACATGTGAGACTTTATCTTATACCCCTTTTTCGTGAGAAATTCAGCCAAAGTAGCGGCGGATAAATTATACTCAGAGGCTAACTTGAATAATCGTAATTTTTGCTGTTTTGTTTCGGGCATAATATTAAATTCTGGATTAATACCTATTCTTCTTCTTCAAATTGTGACTTAATTAATTCTATTATTTCATTGCTTATCTTTTCGTCAATTCCTTCAATTTCCTGCAATTTTTCCGGGCCTGCTTGGAGCACCTCTAAGGCAGTATCGTAGCGGTTATTTATCAGCAGATTATATAATTCCTCACCTAGTTCTTCTTTCAAATCTATTAACTCAATATCTTCTTCATATTCCTCAAATGGTTTCTCTTCTCTCAATATTTCTATATCGTAACCTGTCAATTTCATTGCAAGTCTAATATTAACACCATTTCTACCAACTATCAATGAAACCTGATCACTATCAGCCGTTACAACGGCTTTTTTATTTACTTCATCTAGCTCAATTTTCTTTAATTTTGCGGGCGCAAGAGATTTCTGTATAAAGGTAAGCGGTTCTTCAGAGTAATTAATAACATCAATATTTTCATTATTTAATTCTCTTACTATTGCGTGAATTCGAACTCCTTTCATACCAACACAGGCACCCACCGCATCTATTCTATCATCATGTGATTCAACCGCAACTTTTGCTCTTTCACCGGGTTCACGAGCGATTGCCTTAATTTCTATTATTCCATCATAAATTTCCGGAATTTCAATTTCAAATAATCTGCGCAAGAACATATTATCTGCTCTTGAAATAATTATTGCCGGACCAGAGCTTACTTTTAGAACCTCTTTTACAATGGCCCGAATTGTTTCTCCTTTTTTATACCTTTCAAAAGGAATTTGCTCACTGCGCGGCAGAACCAGTTCATTTTTATTATGATTTACCAGAATATCATTCTTCCTGGTTTGATAAATGTCTCCGACGACAATTTCACCAAGCAAATCCTTGTATTCATTGTAAACGATATCTTTTTCAATTTCACGAATTTTTTGATTTAAACTCTGTTTAGCTAAAGTAATCAATCTTCTCCCAAAGCTAGCAAGACTTAAAGTTTCAACAAAATCATCACCTACTTCCAGTTCTTCTTCATTTCCTCTCTTGTTAACCTCTTCTATACTAATTTGTAAATTCGGATCGCTTACTTCTTCTACTATTTCTCTTTCGAGGAATATTTCAATATCACCTTTATCCATATTAACAACAACGTCGTACTTAGCTTCTTCACCATATTTTTTTCTTACCAGCAAACCGAAAATTTCTTCGATTATACCGGCAAGCACATCTTTATCTACCCCTTTCTCCCTCACCATCTGGGCAAAGGATTCAACTATGTCCGAGTTCATTTCTTTTTATTCCTCCGTTAAGAAAAACTTACTGTTACTTTAGCTTTTTTAATATTATTAAATTTTACTTTTACTTCACCAACATTTTTGCAAAGAAATGTCAAATTTTCTTCTTCAACACTTATTAATTTTCCTGAAATCTTTTTTGTTTCTTCGCCCGATTTATATGAGACTTCAAAATTTCTTTTAATATGCTTTGGATATTGTTTAAGAAATTTAAGCGGTTTATCAACTCCGGGAGAGGAAACATCCAGCCTATAATCATTACCGGCTTCCGGCAAGTTTTCAAGTTCAGAATTTATTTCCCTGCTAACATTCGCACAATCATCAGCCGATACATCATTTTCTCCGTCGATAAAAACTTCCATCACTCTTTTTGAAGGGATACCACGGATAATAATTTCTATAGGGAAAAATCCCTTTCTTTCTACTATTTCAGCAATTTTTTGAGCTATATTTGCTTCATTAAAATTCATATAAACAAAAATCGCCCTTAAAGGGCGAAATGAATGTATTAAATTAGCACTATTTTAAAGAATAAGCAAGAAATATTAGATTATCAGGCTTTTTCACTCGGTGATTATTTTAGTATAATCATACGTTAATTATCTGCTGATTTTGACTCAGATTCATCTTTTTTAACATGGAGGTCTCTTTGAGGGAAGGGAATTTCAATATGCTGTTCTTTGAATTTCTTAAAAATTTCAAAATAAAGCCTGCTTTTTAGAATTCCAGGCCTGGTAGTATATGTATCTGTCCAGACTCTAAGGTTAAAATTTAACGAACTGTCTCCGAATTCATCAAACAACACATCAGGCACTGGTTTTTTTAATACACCTTCCTCTTTCGCGGCGATTTCAATCAGTATTTCTCTGACTTTTTCCGGATCCTCTTTGTAAGCTACTCCAACAGGTATGTTAAATCTTACATTCCTGTCTGTATGGCTCCAGTTAATTACTGTTGAAGAAATAAATTCCGAGTTAGGAACAATTACAGAGATATTATCATTCGTAACGACGGTTGTAGATCTCATTGAAATACTAACAACATCGCCATAGACATCACCTACCTGGATTCTGTCTCCAACTTTTATTGGCCTTTCGAATAAAATAATTATACCACTAACAAAATTATTCGTAATATTCTGGAGGCCAAAGCCAATGCCTACACCAAGTGCGCCGGCAAGAATTGTAAGAGTGCTTAGATTAATCCCAACAGTTTGCATAACTATTATTAATCCTAGCACTAGAATGAAATAGCGAATAATAGTTCCAACCGCTAACCTCACACCAAGTTCAATCTTGCTATTTGATAAGACCCTATATACAATCCAGTTTTTTAATTTATTAGTGAAAAAAAACAGCAGCCAGGCCAGAAACAGAAAATAAATAAATGACCATAAGGTAATAGAGGTGGTACCAACATCAAAAAGATGTATATCCAGAAACGATTTAATATCAAGTAATATTTTCTGCAGGTCTTTCAATTATTAATTCAGCGTTTAGTTAAGATATTGATGCGAGAGTCTAAGGGACAATTTAGTAAAAGGAATTTTTAAAAAAAAGAATGCCTCATTAATGAGGCATTCAAGTATCAGAATATTCCTAATTTGTATTATCTTACCTTATAAGGCAATCCCCAAGTATTGCTTTTAACTGGAGCGGAATCATCATAAATTGTTTGTCTAGTAAATGCATTCAAAACTGCAGAAAAATATCCATAATAATTCCTAACATTAAAAGTTTTCTTAAATACCTCTACATAGCCGGTGCCGGATTGTTTTTGAGAAACCAGATCAAGCATTACCTTATTTCTATGCATACCGAAGAAATTGGCACCGTAGGTAAGAGTTACAAAGTCTGTATCTGTATTAGGGCTTTGAACTTCCACAGATACTGTGACAGTATCATCCAAATGAAATTCCGGGCAGCTATGGCCCCATCTCCATCTATAACCTCTATTAATAAAAAAGTTTGTTGGATCGGTTATTTTAATTGTGCTATCGTTGCGAGCAAATGTTAAGGTAACACTATTTATTTTAAAATCAGTGTAGGGTGTTCCGCCGGAGACTAAAGAAACTCCTAGCAGTTTCCAGTTAAACATCGGGTTACTTGTACTATCAACTCGTAGGAAAAGTAACTGTGTAACAAGTGTTGAGGTAAAGTTTTTTGTAATTATAGTGTCGGGCCTTGTTAATGTATCTTGATTCGAGGCAGCAATATTTAAAACTCCCTGATATTCTTTAGTTAGTTTAAGATAAGCAGAGTCTCCAACTGTAGTGAAGTCATAAGTTTTATTAGTAAGAATGACATGCTGCCAAATAAAATAAGGTGTAATGGCATTATTCGTTTTACCAAGAAAATTATCAGTCTGACTTTCATTATAGTTTGGATCAAAAGAAGCAACAACCGAATCCTGATTCGCCATTTGTGTCAGTGCTTGTTGATCTGCTGCGCTTAGGTTTGATTGATTATTTGTACCAAGGGTTGGTGCATTTACTGTGTTCTTACAGCCAAACATAAAAACAGATATTGCAACTGCGCAGCAAGCAAGAAGGGTCTTAGAAAAATCTGTTATCTTTCCTTTATACATATTCACTCTCCATTAGTATTAGTTATTAAATTAGGTACAATTCACCCTCAAAAATGGTTTTAAAATGTATGCCACAACCTCACCCTTTTAAGATCGTACAAAACAACAATTTAAGAATGCTTTTTCCCACATGTTAAATAATTAAAACGCAAATATTGCATCCTCTATAAAATTTTTGCATACTCAAAGGTAATTCTTGTCTCCTTTTTTCATTAAATATCCATAGCAAGCAATTTTAATCAATTGATAATGGTTAGAGTATAAAAATCAACAAAGGGTTTAAAATTGCAGTTCCTTTTTTAAGAATTAAAAAAAACATTTAGAAATTTTAATTCTTTACTTTATATTCAAACTGCAATTCAACAAATTTTTGAGGGTTAATTATGCTTAAAGAATTTAAAGAATTTGCCATGAAAGGAAATGCCCTTGATATGGCAATAGGTATAATCATCGGAGCGGCATTCGGGACAATAGTTAAATCATTGGTATCTGATGTCATTATGCCGCCCATAGGACTTTTGCTAGGCAATGTAGATTTTTCTTCATTGTTTATCCTGCTAAAGAGCGGAGCAAAAGTGGCTGGACCATATGCTTCCCTAGCAGATGCTCAGGCCGCAGGCGCAGTTACTTTAAATTACGGTATCTTTATAAATTCAATTGTCAGTTTTCTAATAATTGCATTTTCAGTATTCTTAGTTGTAAAATCATTTAATCAGTTTAAAAGGAAAAAAGAAGCTCCAGCAGCTGCACCCACTACAAAAAGTTGCCCTTATTGCTATACCGCTATCCCTATTCAGGCAACAAAGTGCCCGGCTTGTACTTCCGGTTTAAAATAAAATTAAAAAAGCCGTGAGATCACGGCTTTTATTTTTTCAATTCATCAATCTCTCTTGAATTAAGCTTCCTTATACTACCCGGTAGTAAACCATCAATCAAAAGATTTTTTATCCTCACCCTTATTAATCTCAAGGTCGGATGCCCGATGTAGGCAGTCATTTTTCTTACCTGCCTGTTTCTTCCCTCAGTTATCGAAATGCTCATCCAGCATGTTGGGATATTTTTTCTCGCCCTAATAGGAGGAATTCTCTGAGGAAAATTTGGCTCATCTATTTTTCTCACTTTAGAGAACAATGTTTTTTTGCCATTTATAAGTACACCATTACGCAATTTTTCCAGAGAAGATTCCTTTGGAATTCCTTCAACTTGAACATAATATTCCTTTTCATGTTCATAAACAGGATTTAGCAGAAAATTAGTTAAGCTTTTGTCGTTAGTTAACAAAAGCAATCCCTCGCTATCCATGTCGAGCCTGCCGACAGAATAAACATCCCTCGGAAACTTGTAAATATCACCAAGAGTTTTTCTACCTTCTTTATCAGTAAATTGCGAAAGAACACCGTAAGGTTTGTTTAATATAAAATATTTAAAATTATTGAGGGACATATGAATTAGTAATGCTGTCCTCTAATTCTCTGTGATAAATATAAGTTTTGAACTCAACTTTCCGGATCTTAAACTTTTTTTTGGCTCTCTCAAGCAAATCAGAATCCTCACTGTACGGAATATTTCTAAAACCATTTAGTTTCTTAAATACCTCAGTCCTGCCGAAAAAGGTTCCACCTATAAAACATTCAGAAAGATGGATGAATTTAAAAGGATTATTTTTATCTCTCACATATTCATTGCCAATTATTTTTACATCACCATGAATTAAATCAATATCCGGATTGGCTTCAATAAATTTTATCCGCTGTTCAATATGATTTAAAGCATATTCGTCATCGCTATCGATAAATGTTAGATATTTTGATTCCGCCAGTTCTATGCCCCTATTCCGGCTCAAGGCAAGCTTCATATTTGGCTGGTAATAGACTTCAATATTTCTATATCGGGAGGCGTAATCAGCCAAGATTTTGCGGGAAGAATCCTGACTTCCATCGTCTATAGCAATTATTTTCCAATTTTCATATGTCTGGTTAAAAATCGAATTAATGCATCTTTTGATATATTTTTCCCTGTTAAACACTGTCAGAATTATAGAGACATCAGGATGCAAACTATTTTTCATTACAAATCACTCCAAAGTGAACTATATATGAATAAATTCGTCAAATTAATAAGTAGAATAAAAATAAATTTTTAATAAAAATCAGCATTGTGTAACCTGTTCTTTTACTTTATAATTGCATCGAGTTTATTTATTTTATACCGAATAATATAGTTTTTTAGGCAAAAAATAATGTAGTGGTATTTGAAAAAGCTCTGATAATATAAAGTTATTGTTAATACAAATAAAATGTCTATTTATGTCATACAGAGATCAGGTAAAATATCTTGAAACTCTTCAAAGATTTGAACGTAAAATGGATGGGAAAGAAAAGGAAGAGCTAAAAATGTTTGTGAAACGTCATAAAGATGAGGAGGAATTTGACTCGGTCTCAATGAAACGATTAAAAGAATTATATGATAAGTACAATATACCAGTTGACAAATCTAAATATGATTCTTTCTTCAAAAAAATTAATGATTAGATATTTTAATACGCGGAATAAAGATATTCCACTCTTTGCAATTAATCCTTTCAAATAAAATAATTTTACCAGGGAAAAAATGAATTATAAAAAGCTATACAGGATAATCGGCGCAGTTGTATTCCTAATTTCTGCAACAGTTTTATTTATGACAGCCCAGCCTTCTGTTTCTTTCTGGGATGTTGGTGAGTTCACTGCCGCAGGTTATGCTTTGCAAGTACCTCATCCTCCCGGAACACCATTCTTTCTTTTGCTTAACAGAATCTTTGCAATGATACCGATCTTCCATAACATCGGCCATAGGATTAACACAGTTTCTGTTCTTGGAAGTGCTTTTTCTATTTTATTTCTTTACCTGATTATAATTAAAGTTATTGAGAATTATAAAGGGAGAGAGCCAAAAAATTTAGTTGATGGACTCGGCACTTATTTATCAGCAGCAATAGGAGCTCTTGCATTTTCATTCAGTGATACATTCTGGTTTAGTGGTTCAGAAGGTATAGTTTTTGGATTAAGTTTATTTCTCTTTGCTGCAATCGTTTACCTCATGATGTTATGGAGTGAGAAGGCAGATAATAAGGATAACGAAAAATATATTTTTATGATTGCTTATCTAATCGGTATTTCAACCGGCGTTCATCTTATGAGTGTACTAGCGATTGTAGCTGTTGGTATGATGATTATCGTTAGAAAATATGTTGTCGATGATGATACATTGAAAAAAACCGGATTTATTTTCCTTGCGCACGTAGTTGTTATCATTTTAATTGCGTGTGCTTTATGGGCTTCAAGAAAAAGTACCACTCCTCCCTCTCCGGAGGAATACCAGGCATTTGATTTTAAGTTTAAAATGATACTGCTGGTGATAAGTGCCTTATTCGTAGGCGCATTTTGGAAAACTATATTTAACAGAAGCTCATTTTATCTGCCGGTTCTTGTCGGCGGTGTTGCGCTTTTTGTTACATATCCGGGCATCGTTAAGTTTCTTCCTACATTTCTTGCTTCCGTTTCAGGTAACAGCATTTTTATGGCAATGCTTATTTTTCTGATAATATTTGCAATACTGATTTATCTTGTTCATTATTACATAAAAACAAAAAAACAAACTCTTCATCTTGTTTTTATGTCAATTGTTTTTATTCTTCTGGGATTTTCAACCTATGCAATGATCATAATCCGTGCTAACCAAGATCCTCCTATGAATGAAAATGATCCGAAAGATATTTCAACACTAATAACTTACCTGGATAGAGAACAGTATGGGGATTTTCCGATCTTTGAAAGAAGATTCACAACTGAACCATACCAACAAGGAGTTTATACTAATTATTCAAGTGAACTAGATTTCTGGTGGCGTTATCAGATGAATCACATGATGACAAGATATTTGTTATGGAATTTTGCCGGAAGGGAAAGCTGGGTTCAGGATGCGGGTGCAAATATTGCCCCCTTCAATTCAATAGGAAATACTCTTGGAAAAGTATTTAGTATTCATTTCGCAGGGCATGTTAAAGACTCACTTTTCGGATTGCCGTTTTTATTTGGTTTGCTCGGCCTTTATTTTCATTTTAAGAAAGACTGGAAGCTTGCTTCAATATTTTTTATACTATTTATGTTTATGGGCTACCTAACTGCCTTCTATCAAAACCAGCAGCAGTCTCAGCCAAGAGAAAGAGATTATTTTTATGTTGGTGCATATATGATTTTCGCCTTATGGATTGCTATCGGTTTCAGGGGTCTTATTGATCTTATCTATGAGAAAATAGCAGACTTATCAAAGCAAAAACTTTATATCTTTGGTTTATTAATTATCGGATTTATTGCCGTTCCTGTAAACATGATTAGAGCAAATTATTTTGTTCACGACAGATCGCATAACTGGGTTCCCTGGGATTATTCTTATAACATTCTGCAAAGCTGTGCCCCAGACGCTGTGCTTTTTACAAATGGCGATAACGACACTTTCCCGTTATGGTACTTGCAGGATGTTGAAGGCGTAAGAAGAGATGTAAAAGTCGTTTGCTTAAGTCTTGTTAATACTCCATGGTATATAGAAGAACTAAAGCACAATGATCCTTACCATGTTGGAACTATCGCAATGAATTTGACGGATTCCCAGATTGAACAAATACGTCCGATCCAATGGAGTTCACGGGAAATAACTATTCCCGTTCCACCCGATATAAATACTAAAGAAAGGATCACTATAGATTCAGCAGGAAACTTCTCAAACATACACGCTCCCGAAACCGAAACAAGTTATGCGGGGATGGCTATTAAAGATTCGTCAGTAATTAAAAGCGGAAAACTTACCTTCCGTATGAATCCAACTGTTAATTTCGGGAATATAAAAGCAATCAGAATACAAGACATAATGGTTAAAGATATAGTCGAAGCCAATCACTGGAAACGACCAATATACTTTGCTGTGACCTGTTCTCAGGATTCAAGAATCGGCTTAGATGATTATCTTAAACTCGAAGGTATGGCCTTACGCCTCGTTCCTGAAAAAAGAAGTTCCAACCTTGAATTCCTGAACGTGCCGGCGTTAAGAGAGGAGCTATTGCATGAAAATCATGGCTTCAGCAGGGATTTTGACAGAGGCTTTAAGTTTCGCGGACTTGCAAATCCAAACATTTTTCTTGATGATAATCATCAACGAATGCTTGGAAATTATAGGAATGCATTTATAAGGCTGGCACTTTATTATGAAAATACGGGTCAAAAAAACAATGCTGTTGCAGTGCTTGATACCATGGAAGTAAAAATGCCAAGACAGCATGTTGAGTTTGATTATAGAATGTATAACGAGGTTGGGAATATCTATCTTAATGCCGGTAGAGTTGATAAGTATAAAAAAATTGCTGCTGAAGTTGAAGAAGATGCCAAGCAAGCCCTTAAAGATAATCCATCGGATCTTTCCCCTTACAGGGTTTTGATTGATGTTTATCAAAACCTAGATGATAATGTTAAACTTCTTGATTTATGGAGACATATACAATCTTTGTATCCCCAAGATCCGACAGTACGGGCAAATGTGGAAAAATACCAGAAGATTGTTGCAGCCCAAGATAGTTTATCTAAATCTAAAAAATAGAAATACTATTTCCATAAGGAATCCGGCTTTAGAATGGAAGGCCGGATTTCTTTTATTTTGGCGCAAATTCCTGACACAACAAATCCTCAATGGATGTTTTAATAAGCTATCAATAAGGAATACCAATTAAAAGCATCAAATGCTTATTCTTAGTTTTAGCTAAAAACGATTTTTGGGTTTATGAAAATTCTTATAATTGCTCTTTCCGGAATTGGGGATGCATTGATTTTTACTCCAGCACTAAAACTAATGAGAAAAGAAATGCCGGATGCTAAAATTGACATGCTTACAATGATCAATGGCGTAAAGGATATTTACTCAAGAAATCCCAATATAAATAAGATAATTTATTTCAATTTTCTGAAAGAAGGTTTTTTAAAATCACTAAACTTTCTGTTTGGATTACGTGGTAAGTACGATGCAACTATAAATGTTTACCCTTCCAACAGAAAAGAATATAATATTATTAATTTTATTATCGGAGCTCCCAAGAAAGTAGCCGTGAATTACTTAAGAAAAGATTTTCAAAATCTCGGATGGCTAAATAATGTAACTATCAAAGAAAATGATTCTCTTCATAATGCACAAACCAACATCAAACTGATTGAAAATTTCCTTAACCGAAAAATTGATGAAACTCCGGCATATGACCTTTTCTTAAATAATGATGATGAAACTGCAGCATCTAAATACTTGCTAGAAAATAATATCTCTGAAAACGATCTGGTAATTGGTTTTCATCCGGGCACAGCTATATTAAAGAACCAAATTAAACGACGCTGGGAACCTGAAAAATTCGGTGAATTAGGAAAAGAGCTCATCATAAAACAAGATGCAAAAATTTTAATATTCGGTGGCCCCGATGAAATAGAGCTAAAGGAAAATATTAGAGGAATGATAAATTCAACTAATGCCCACTCCGTATTAAACCTTTCTCTTCCCCAAAGCGCCGCCGTGATGAAGAGATGCAAAATATTTGTGACAAACGATTCTAGTCTGATGCATGTTGCATCCGCATTAAATTTAAATACGGTTGCTATTTTAGGGCCGACAAATAGAAATTATATCCATCCCTGGAGAACCAACTATCAAATTGCATCATTAAACCTTGAATGCTCACCCTGCTTTATTTATTCACCCCGACCACTGAAATGTTTCCGTAACGATGTAAAATTTAAATGCATAAAAGAATTGACTTTTGATCTGGTTTACAAGGAGGTTTTGAAATTTCTTTAAATTGATTACTGTGAAATATTCAAATTAAAACGGGAATAATTATGCAAAATAAAACTATTGACCAATATAAAGCCTGGTTTGAGTACGAAAAAGATGCCCATCTAAAAACCATTGCGTCGCTGATTGCTATACCTGCAAAAAGAAAAAACATGAAGGAATTTCAAAAAGCTGTTGATCTTTTCGCTCACATTGTTAGCGCAAGAATCATGTGGCTTCACAGATTCGGCTTCTTAAAAGAAAAACAGATGGATTTATTTCCGGTCAGTGTTGATGTTAACTCATTATCTCCTATAACTGATAAAATGCATTCTTTATGGAATGATTATTTTACAAAACTGGATGA
>CAYPNM010000009.1:38196-64883 GCA_964412105.1 uncultured Ignavibacteriaceae bacterium
CTATAACTGATAAAATGCATTCTTTATGGAATGATTATTTTACAAAACTGGATGAGAAGGAGCTCAATAGAGTTTTTAAATATAAGAGTACTGAAGGTCTATGGTACACTAATAAAATTGAAGAGCTTCTCACACAATTGTTCGGACATTCGTGGTATCATCGGGGACAAATCGCAATGCTGATCAGAATGGTTGGTGGTACTCCGGCAGAGACAGATTATGTTTACTCAAAAAGAATACCGTTTCCGGCAAAAGATTAATGAGAAAATTCTAACTTCTTGGAATACCAACCTAAGAAAGGCACCGGCATGAAAGACAAATTAAAATAACACATCTTTTAATTGCTTCTGCAATAACAGGATATTATCTTAAGAATTATTTTATACTAAAATGTAAAAATGAAAATAGAAAAAGTGTGTGTCTATTGCGCATCCAGCCGAAAAGCAAATTTAGTTTATTTTGAAGATGCAAAAAAGCTGGGAGAAATTCTGGCAAAAAACTCTATTACCCTGATCTACGGCGGGGGAGTAGTCGGTTCTATGGGAAACATTGCTAATGGAGCATTATCTGAAAATGGAAAAGTAATTGGCATTATACCAAGATTTATGGCTGATCTTGAGTGGGCACATAAGGGACTTACTGAATTACATATTGTGCAAAGCATGCACGAAAGAAAACATTTAATGTTGGACGGTGTAGATGCAGCAATTGCACTTCCGGGTGGATGCGGGACTCTGGAAGAGCTTATGGAAGCAATAACCTGGAAACGACTTGGAATATTTATAAAACCTATTATAATAGTTAATACAAAAGGATTTTTTGATCCTCTTTTAAAATTGCTTGAAAATAGTATATCCGAAAAATTTATGAGTGAAAAACACAGTACAATGTGGTCTGTCGTAAATAAGGTTGAAGATGTTATCCCCGCAATTAAAAATGCTCCTTTGTGGTCAAGGGATGCACGAAGTTTTGCTGTAGTTTAAATCTATCAAAAATAAATTTCTATATGTATAAAAATTGCAATTAAATACTTTCCTTTTTAAATTATAGAAATCATCCTTTTTGAACCTTACCTGCTGCCTTAATCATTGCACTAAGACTTAATTTTACATCTTCTTCCGTAGTTGCCCATGAGCAAACACTGATCCGCATTATAGTTTTTCCTTGCCAGATAGTTCCGCCGCACCAGCACGTACCGTCATTCTGAATTTCTTTTATAATGTTATTTGTCGTTTCTGCATCGCCAAACGAAACCAGCACCTGGTTAAAGGCAACATCATTTACTACCTCAAAACCTGCCTCCGTTAGACCTTCTGCAAACATTTTTGCATTATTACAAGTTCTTTCTACTAATTCAATTAAACCTTTTTTACCTAGAGAATACAAAGCTGTCCAGACTTCAATCCCTCGTGATCTTCGTGAAAGCTCCGGCGTAAATTGTGACGGCTCTCTCCTGAATCCCTGCGGAAGATATGATGCCGTAAGAGTCATAGCCAATCTTAAAACTTCTTCATTACGAACCAGTGCTAAGCCACAATCGTAAGGAACATTTAACAACTTGTGCGCATCAGTTGCCCAAGAATCTGCCTTTTCAATGCCTTTTACGAGATATGCTTTTTCAGGAACCACCGCTGCCCACATTCCAAATGCTCCATCAATATGAAGCCAGGCATCTAATTCTTTTGCTATTTCTGCTATTTCATCAACTGGATCAAATGAACCTGAATTTACATTTCCTGCCTGCGCGCAAATTATTGTCGGGCCTTTAACTTTCGGAATTCTACTTGGGATCATTCTACCCTGATTATCAACAGGTATTTTTATAACCCTGTTTCTACCTAATCCCAGAAGTCCCAGAGCTTTAAATATCGTAACGTGTGCATCCTCACTTACAATTACATTAATTTGAGGAGCACCTATCAAGCCATCAGATTCAACGTCCCAACCAGCCCTTTCTAAAACAAAATGCCGTGCAGCTGCAAGCGAAGTAAAATTTGCCATAGAAGCTCCGGTCACAAAAGCACCTCCACAATCCGGTGGAAGTGAAAATAGTTCAAGTAGCCAATTCAAGGAAACCGATTCAAGGTAAGCTCCAACGGGGGAACCAACGAATAAACCTGCATTCTGGTCCCATGCAGAAGAAAGCCAACTTGCTGCTAATGTAACAGGCAGAGAACCTCCAATCACGAAGCCAAAAAATTTTGGACCTGAAATACCAATTGTCGCAGGTGATCCAAATTCATCAAGAAATTTAATAACTTCTTTTTCATCAATCGGCTCATCCGGGAGTGGAATATTAAATTGGCTTAAATTCTTTATTGCTTCATCAGAAGGAGTAACCTTTCGCGTTTGAATTTGCTTTCTGTATATAATCGCGCGTTCTGCAGCATCACGGAGTAATGAATCCATAATTTCCTCAAAATATTTGGTTATACCAATTTAGGAATGATTATTTCAAATAAAAACCGGGATAATTACTATTTCAGATTTGAAAACTTTCGTAAAGCAATAACTTTTAGCTTAAGATAAAAAATATAAATCATTTTCCCAGAGGTTGAATTTCGTGTCATTCTAGTCCTTTACGACTTGCCGAGCGGGCATTGTGAACCTATTAAAGGACTAATTAATAGAGAAATTTTTTATGAATTCAATTTCTAGAAATTCTTTAAAAAATGCTTAAAAGAGGGTTTTTAGTTGCATCAAACACATTAAAAATTGAATTAGTAAAGTCTTATACTATAAAAGCAAAGTGGAAAAATTTAGGGATTTACAAAAAAATAATATAACAGAAATGATCAAAATCAAAGAAAATTGATGGTATGAAATAATTGTAATTGTTATTTATATTTTCATTAAATAAATTATAATATCTATGATTAATACAAATAAAATACAGCAAATAAAAACTCTTTTTGACGAAACAGAGAAAGCCCGGCTAGCAGAGTCCGCTGAATCAATTAAGAAAGATCCTGAATGGCCTCTATGGTATGCGCAACATATGAAATTCAAACTGGAGGAGATTCTGGATAGACATTTTACTGTGGGTGAGCTAGTTTACTTATTAATTTCAGCAGAAAATTCTCACAAAAAGACTTCTCCCAAAACTGAGCGAATCGATTTTTATGCAAAGTATTTATTTGAGAGACATCATTTGCAAAACGAACCAAGTGATGCATAAAACCTTTGTTTAAGTTGTATAGATCATTTTAATTCCTTTAGTGTTCCACTATCTTCTCAGCTTCACATAATTTTTTTCTATAGTGATTTTATATTCTTTGTTTAAGTTAACTTATTTAATCATCAATCAAAGGAGTATTATATGAAATCATTCAGGATATTAACAATCCTTTTATTTATTTCTTTTATTACTGCATGTTCCACTATTCTTGCACAGGATCAAAATACTAGCGCACAACAACAAGCTTGGATGGAATATATGACACCGGGCGCTGGACACAGTATCCTTGCCGATCACACCGGAGAATGGAAGACAACTACGACATACTGGCTAGATCCAGCAGCTCCTCCACAAAAATATGAAGGCACAGCTAAAAATGAAATGATTATGGGAGGAAGATATTTAAAATCATACTTTACAGGAGATATGATGGGTATGCCATTTGAGGGGATGAGTCTTGAAGGTTATGACAATGCAAAAAAAGAATACACAAGTATCTGGATTGATAATTTCGGAACAGGAACTTCAATAAGCACAGGAAAATATAACGAAGAGACAAAATCAATTACATATACAGGGACTGTTTATGACCCATTATCAGGGAAAGATGTAATGATTAAAGAGATTATAAAAACAATCGATAAAGATCATCACATAATGGAAATGTATTCCGTTGTTGACGGGAAAGAGATTAAATCAATGGAAGTTGCCTTCGAAAGGAAGATGTAAATTGCAGCAAAATAGTTAACGAAATATCTGGAACTCTCCGGATACTTCGTTAACTTTTTAATCCCTTGTAATATAGTTCGCTGAAATGATTTGATAAATATTCAACCATCCCATCCACGTTTTTGCAGTATTTTATTAAGCCGATTACCCGTTTTTCTTTTTCAATTTGCCTCTCCATAATATATACTATATCTTTCCACATTTTTGAGTGACACAATACCGGTTTACTCTCCAACAAACTTTTATTCATAAATTCCCATACAACCGCAAGTTCCAGAAGGGTTCCTGTTCCGCCTTGAAGGACAATGTAAGCATCTCCTATTTCAACCAGTTCTGAAATTCTTTCGAATAGACTATTACATTTAATTTCTTTTGTAAGATATTTGGTGGGCGTTATACCCCATAAGTCAACGGTTATGCCAATTGCTTCTCCACCTTCTTCCATTGCTCCTTTTGATACTGCGTGCATTATTCCTCTGTAACCTCCAGTACACACATTAAAATTATTTTTCGCCAATGACTTCCCTAACCAGTAAGCGGTTTCAAACTCTTCCTCTCCTTCTTTAGGAATAGAGCTGCCAAATATCGTAATAGTTTTTTTACTCATAAAAATTTTTATTCCATTTATGAGTTTTTAATTCTTTTAATAATTCAGCAGATAGGGGACCCTTTTTTACTGATGCAATATTTGCCATGAGATTTTTCTCCTTCCTCATTCCCGGAATTACAGAGGTAATTGCGTCAAAGCTTATAATATAACGTAATGCCGCTTCTGCCATAGAGCTAACTTCAGTTTTAACATCGTTCATAATGCTGTCAACCCTGAGCTTAACTTCTACTTTCCTTGTTCCACGAAAGTAATTGTTTCTAAAATCGCCAACCGGAAAGTCGGTATTGGTACTTATGTTCCCTGTTAGAGCTCCCTCATCAAAAGGAACCCGGGCAATAATACTTATATTATTTTTTTTACAGAATGGGAACAACCGCTCTATTGGCTTCTGGTCAAAAATATTAAAGATCACCTGAAAACTGTCAATTAATCCCGACTTACCTGCTTCTATCCCGTTTTCAGGTTGATGATCATTAATTGAAATCCCCCAATATCTCACCTTACCTTCTTTTTTCAGTTTATTTACTGCTTCTTTCCACTCATCCTGATCCGACCATTTATCATTCCATACGTGAAACTGCATAAGATCGATATTATCCCTTTTTAAATTCCTCAAACTTTGTTCGGTTCTTTTGATTATGTAATCTTTGGGGAATACTTCTTTTAACTTACTGTTATCAAGCGCGGGCCATTCCATGTCTTTTGGCGGAACTTTTGATGCAATAAAAATCTTTTTACCTGATTCTTTCTCGGCTTCTCCAACAAGTACTTCACTATGACCAGCACCGTAAACCAGGGCGGTATCAAAGAAATTTATCCCTTCATCTATAGCTCTAATTAATGCTTTTTTTGATTCGGTATCATCTGCACCAATCCACATTGATTTTCCAATTCCCCAGCAGCCAAATCCAAGCAACGTTATTTCTTCATTGGTATCTGCAAATTTCCTTTTTTCCATTATTTGTCTCCGTATCAATAAATATTCAATTCATTAAATTTTAATTTATAAAAACTATGATTACAAAATATTAAAAATCAGAGAAAATTATCGGTAATTTACTTCACTTTTACTAAATTGAAGATTAATAAACCACTATGCCCAACCTTTTCCTTATGTTTGAAGTCTAAAACAACAGAGAATAAAAAAATTAAATGCAACCAGAAGAATCTGAACTAATAAAAAAAGCTCAACATGGAGACAGAGCTTCTTTTGAGGAGCTCATATACCGGTACGACCGGAGTGTTCTTTCACTTGCTTATTCATATACAAATGATCAGGAAGATGCAAAAGATATTTACCAAGATGTTTTTCTAAGAGTTTTTAAGGGGCTGAAGAAATTTGAATTCAGAAGCGAATTTTCAACATGGCTTTACAGGATCACTGTCAATGTTGCGCTTACTCATAAGACTAAAAAAGGGAAATATTCTTATGCTTCGCTTGATGAAGAACAATCTGGCGCTGACGGGGAGACAAAGCTGACTTATGAATCAATTGCCGATGGCTCAACCACTGACGAAAGAGCGATAAGTTCAGATATTTCGGAGAATATAACGCGTGCAATTGACAAACTTTCTCCTCAACAAAAAATGGTATTTACTCTAAAACATTTTGAAGAATATAAAATAAATGAAATCGCAGAAATGATGAATATATCAACAGGCACCGTGAAAAATTATTTATTCAATGCTACTATAAAAATGAGAGAATATTTAAAAGAATTTGATGTGTAAAGGAGTACAAAAATGAAGCACCAAAAATATAGAGAAATGATGGAATTGGCCCTTCTTAAAGAGTTGAATGAAGCAGAGCTTGAAGAGCTTCATAAACATTTGATTGAATGTGAAGATTGCCAGTATGAATATGATAAACTTAATAGCTTCTATAAAGAAATAGACAATCTCGATAAAAAAGATGCTGATGAATTATCGTTACAAAATGCCAGGAGAGAATTGCGGCTCAACCTTGATAAGGAGGTTTCAAAACGATCTTTTTTCGAAAAAATAGCTGAAGCAGTAAATAATTTTGCATTTTACTACTATAAACCAATGCTTGTGGGTACCACTTCACTTTTTGCTGGATTATTCATGGGATATGTCTTTTTTCATGGCAACAATGAAAATAACCTTATCGATGGAGCACAATTAAACCTTGCATCGGCTAAAATTACAAATGTAAGATTCATCCAGCCTGCAGGAATCAACGGCGATGTTCAATTCACATTTGAAGCTGTAAAACCTGTAACAATTAAGGGAAATATTGACGAGCCTAAAATCCAGATGATCCTTGCGCGTGCACTCTTGAATGAAAAAAATCCTGGCTCAAGATTTACTACTGTTAGCGCTATTGCAAACCAAACAGAAGAAAAAAACGCGATACTAGACCCGAAAGTTAAATCTGCATTAATTACAACTCTTGAGCTTGACAACAATCCGGGAGTTAGAAAAAGGGCTCTTACAGCACTGCTTAATCTGCCTTATGATCAGCAAATAAAAAATGCTCTTTTATTCGCTTTGGTAAAAGATCCAAATTCAGGAATAAGGATAGCAGCAATTAACGGTTTGACATCTGCCACAATGGAAGGAAATAAATTTGACGAAGCGACTTTGAAAATACTAAAACAAAAATCAAAAAATGATGACAATGAATATATAAGAATTCGTGCGGCATCACTTGTTAAGGAGGCACAACTATAATGAAAAAATCAAATCTAACTATAAAAACATTTGGAATACTTTTCTGTTTATCTTTAATGATAAACGCACAAAGCAATACAGGATTATCACAAGACAATTCCGGGTCAAAAACAAAAACGTTCAATGTTAATAAAGGTGGAAAACTGGACGTGCAAATATCCACAGGAGATATAAAAATTGCTGTCTGGAATAAAGATGAAGTTAATATAAAAATTGCATCTGAGGATAAGGAAGACATCAACACCATTAATGCCACCCTGGAAAATAACACCGTGAAAATCAGGAATGATCATTCCTCCTGGCGAGGCCTATCCAGCGATATTTCACTGACCATTAATATCCCATCAGATTTTAATGTTGATATAAATACACAATCAGGAGATGTCATTCAGACTGGAAGCTTAAAAGGTACAACAAATATATTTACTTCCGGTGGTGATATTAAAACTGGAGATGTCAGCGGTCGAACAAATTTAAAATCGAATGGCGGAGATATAGCGACAGGAAATATTGGTGATGAACTCACAATTTCTACCAATGGCGGAGACGTAAGAACAGGTGTAGTAAGTGGAAAATTAAGCATTAATACAATGGGTGGCTCAATCAATGTCAATAAAGCTGATAAAGATTTAAATGTAAGTACTATGGGGGGAGACATTAACGTTGGTAATGTTGGTGGAACAGCTGATGTTAAAACAATGGGGGGAAGTATCGGTATTGGAACGGTTTCAGGTAATGCAAACATTAATACATACGGCGGAGATATTTCCCTTTCAGGAGCAACCGGAAATATTGAATCAAATACTTATGGAGGAAATATTGATCTCAAAAATATTAACGGCTTTGTTAATGCGGAGACAAAAAGCGGTAATATTTATGTTGAACTCAATCCATCAGGCGGGAACAGCAAAATTAAATCACTCAACGGAAATGTCGTCCTTTATCTGCCTGCCAATGCAAAGATAAATGTATCAGCAACAGTGATATCGAGGCCGTATAACAGAAATGACGAGAATAAGGAGATGATGAAGCTTATACACTCAGATTTTGAAACCGTAAATCTCTCAAACGTTGATTTAAGAGATAATAAAATTATCGCTAAATATGCAATTAACGGAGGCGGCAAAAATTATATAGAAATTTACACCATTAACGGAAGCATACAAATTAAAAAGAAATAAAAAACAGAGGGAATAAATGAAAAAGATTATCTTATTATCAACATCATTTTTAATGATAATATTCTTCAGCGGCTCTTCACTTGAGGCTACCTGGAATATTGCGCCGGCATTTAGTTCTTATACAGAACGAGCAAATCCTCAAAAAGATAAAAGAGTTCATAAAGAGTTCAGCGTAAAGAGCGGTCAACTTCTTGATCTTGATCTCAGAACTGGTGCCACAATAAACATCAATGGATGGGATAAAGATATTGTATCTATAGATGCTGAATTGGGAGGTAGTGACTGGAAAGATGTTAATCTGAATTTTAATCAAAGCTCCTCCGGAGTTGTAGTAACTAGCGATTACGAAGGATCACGTAATAATAGAAGCTCAAAGATTGAGGTTATAATAAAAGTTCCTAAAAAATTTGACTTAAAATTTGAAACTATGGGCGGTGCAGTTACATTAAATAATATAGAAGGTGAAATGGAAGGAACAACAATGGGTGGCCCGCTTAACCTATCATATTTAAAAGGAAATCTTAGATTAAAAACTATGGGTGGACCAATAACTCTAACTGATTCCGACGTTGACGGCAAAGTTTCAACTATGGGCGGAAAGGTAAGTATTGAGAACGTAGTCGGAAATGTAGATGGAAGCTCGATGGGAGGAAATGTTACAATTAAAAACTTAAAAAGGAGGGATGGAACTTCTATCGGGAAAGAAACCCACATTTCTACTATGGGTGGAGCCATTGAACTGAATAACGCACCATTCGGAGCCGATGTGCAGACAATGGGTGGAGACATAACGATAAACTCAGCAGATAAATTTGTAAAAGCTAAAACGATGGGCGGAAATATTCTAATAAAATCAGTTAATGGAAGCGTAAAGGCAACGACAATGGGGGGAAATATCGGGATAACAGAAACCGGAACAGGTGATAACAAAGATATAGAGCTCAAATCAATGAGCGGAGATATAACCCTTGTTGTACCAGTGGATTTTTCAATGGATATTAATTCACAGATAACATACAACCAGGATGATAATGGTAAATATAAAATTCACAGTGATTTTAGTCTTAATGAATCAACTGCCCAAAAAGAAAAGAATAACGGCTGGAGAAAAACAGAAGTATTAACCGGAACCGGAATATTTAACGGTGGAAACAATAAAGTAAAAATTTCTACAATAGCAGGTGATATTTATATAAAGAAAGCTAAGTAATAAAAAATGTAGCCTTGAAGGTCACTCAATAGACCTTCAAGGTCGATTTATAAAATACTACTTCCTCACTATTCTCATCTCCTTAATTTTCAAGCCTGCTTTAGAATCTTTTATTAAAGTATTCAATCTCTTTAGACGCGTCTTCTCCTGCTTTGCGCTCATTACCCAATGAGTTACGGTTTTTCTATAATAAGGTGCCTGCAATTGAAAATTGATCCAGGCTTTTTTATTTTTTTTGAACATCTCTTTGTAGCGCGGATCAAATCGTACAATTCTCTGTTCGAATGAATAAATATATGAATTGTTTTTGTCTATTCTATAATAAGCTGCGAGCCCGGCAGGTTTCATCAAACCAAGTTTCTTTAGCTCTTCAATCTTTTTAATATTTACAGCACTCCAGTTACTTTTAGGCTTTCTTGGAGTAAACCTAATCGAATAACTTTCAGCATCAATTGATTTGCGAATTCCATCTATCCAGCCGAAACAAAGGGCCTGTTCAACTGATTCAGGCCAGGTTATACTGGGCTTGCCCGATAACTTTTTATAAAATCCGACAATCAGTTCTTTTTTCTTATTATGATTATCTTCGAGCCATTTACGAAATTTTAAAGGGTTAGTAAAGAATTTGGGTTTCATTTAATTACCCTTCCCTGCTATTTCCATAATTTTACATACAACATCCCAATTGCGGGCCGTTGCCCGAACTTTGAAAGCCTTTTCAATTAGATCATTGGGCGAAGAGGCTTTTCCGGGAATTTTTTTTACAAGCAAAAATAGATTCAGATTATTTTTGGAGAAGACATTCACTTCTCCCGAAGCGGTTGTAAAGGGAATCTCAATTTTCTCTTTTGGCTCTTCATACAAAAAGAATACATATGTTTTTATTTTATCATCACCCTTAGTCTTTCCAAAAGGATTTTGTCTTACAATTTTTAAAAGCTCATTTTGAGTTCTAACAAAAACCTTAATTTCTTTTGTCATATAGTTCAACAATTTATCTTCAATCTTTGAAGTTATAGATCTTATACTTCTACCAGACGATTCAAAAATCACATTACCACTCTGGATAACAGTTCTAACATTTTTGTAACCAATAGAGACAAAAAGTTCTTTCAAATCTTCCATTTTTATTTTGTTGTGGCCCCCAACATTGACTGCGCGTAAAAAAGCAACGTATTTCATAGCATTAATTAAGTTATTAAAATATTATGTTGAATATGATACAAAATTTTCGGAAAT
Organism: uncultured Ignavibacteriaceae bacterium; assembly: GCA_964412105.1. GTDB lineage: Bacteria > Bacteroidota > Ignavibacteria > Ignavibacteriales > Ignavibacteriaceae > JAKAGZ01. The sequence goes on from CAYPNM010000009.1 coordinate 49,038, forward strand.
ATATGTATTAATACTAATTAGCACAAAAACTACTGACATGGGCTCTTTTCAAGATAGCAAAAAATCTTCACCTAAAATTTTGAAATATGTTTTCTACACAGGTTTACTGGCTGGAACACTTGATATTTCTGCATCATTTGTAAATTTTCTAATCACTTCAGGAGGCAAAAATCCTGTTATAGTTTTGTATTTTATTGCCAGTGGAGTTTTCGGTCAAATCGCTTTTTTAGGTGGTTCTTTCTACGCTATTTGTGGCCTCTTATTTCATTTTATAATTGTATATTCATTTGTCACCTTTTACTTCTTTAATTATCCAAAGGTAAAAACATTCCTAAAAAACAAATATTGGATCGCATTTCTATTCGGAATTCTTACATGGCTGATAATGAACCTTATAGTAATACCATTAAGCCACACCCCTTCAAATCCCCATTCGGTTTTTCAACTAATTTTACATATAGTCTTTCTGATATTATTTATAGGCTTACCTGCGGCTCTAAGCTCTGATATGTTTATTAAAGAATAAAATGCTTACATCCCGACTGTTCTTTAATCTAATCCCCCATAGACCTATTTTAGTAAAATTGATTCCTTTCTTTTCGGAAACTGAAATGGCAAACGATCCTAAAATATTTGACATTGCAATTATAGGGGGAGGAATAATAGGAACTGCAACTGCCCTCAATTTACAGAAAAAAATCAATTACAAAATCGTCATACTGGAAGCCGAGAATCAACTTGCTGCTCACCAAACAGGAAACAACAGCGGCGTAATTCATTCCGGACTTTATTATAAACCCGGTTCATTGAAAGCAAAGAATTGCACTCTTGGCAGAGAAATGATGTACCAATTTTGTGAAAAAAATAACATAAAGTATGAGCGTTGTGGAAAACTAGTCGTTGCTACAAATAAAAATGAAATAGCTGCATTAAACGAACTTGAAAGGCGCGGCAGAGAAAATGGTCTTAAAAAAATAAGAAGATTATCTGCCGACGAATTAAATGAATATGAGCCTTATGTAAAAGGTATTGAAGGTTTGTCCGTCGGCGACACAGGAATTGTTGATTACAAGGACGTAGTTAATGTTTACTCAAAATTAATAAAAGAAAAAGATGGAGAAATCAAAACAAACAGCCGCTTTATAAATCTAATAAATGAAAATAATTATTTTATTCTGGAGACCGAAAGCGGCGAAGTCAGGTCAAAATTCCTAGTTAACTGCGGGGGACTTCAATCTGATAGAATTGCAAAACTCTGTGGGGTTGAACCAGGTTTACAGATAATCCCTTTCCGTGGTGAATACTATAAAATTAAAAAAGAGAAAGAACCTCTTGTAAAAAATCTCGTTTATCCGGTACCTGACCCCAATTTTCCTTTCCTTGGTGTTCATTTTACAAGAATGATAAAAGGGGGTATTGAGGCTGGGCCGAATGCCGTGCTTGCATTCAAAAGAGAAGGATACAAACATTCTGATATTTCATTCCCTGATTTAGCTCAAATGATGTTTTATGGCGGTTTCTGGAAAATGGTAGTAAAACATTATAAAATGGGATTTCACGAATTTAACCGATCATTCAGCAAAACTGCCTTTGTTAAAGCATTACAAAAATTAATTCCGGCTATTCAATATGAAGATATATACCGTGCCGGCGCTGGTGTCCGTGCACAGGCTCTTGAGCCTGATGGAAAACTGGTTGATGATTTTAGAATTGTAGAAGCCGAAAGAATGATTCACGTTTTGAATGCACCTTCGCCTGCCGCAACCGCCTCATTAAGTATAGGTCTTACTATCTCAGATCTGATAATTAAAAACTTCTAATCCTAAAAATTGATGATTCACGTTGGCACAGCTGGTCTTTATTCCTACTAAATAGAGCCATCGGTCTGAGCAAAAGCAGTTGCGTTATGGTATTAGTTAAATTTAATTACCTGATAATCCATCCCTATTTACAGAACAATTTTAATTACACACAAAAGTCTCTTTATTACACTATTCTCTATATATACTAAAGATTTGGTTTACTCCAGGATCGTCGCTTTTTCATTTCTATTAACCGGCTTAGTTTTTATATTGCTTAAAATCCTGAACAACCGTAACAATAATGCAAAAAAAAAGATTTATTATTCTATTTATAGCTCTAATACTGATACTTCTCTCCGGCTGTTCAAAAAATCAAAAAGAATTTACGATCTGGATCGGCGGCTCACCTGAAGAAGTTAATTACTGGCAGAAATTAGTACACAGCTTTAATGAAGAGACAAATTCCGATCTTCAACTAATTAGACAACCAACATATACTGATCAACGTAAACAATCGCTAATAGTTTCGCTTGAATCAAAACAGAAAGATCCTGATTTGTTTTTAATGGATGTTGTATGGCTCAAGCAATTTATTGAATCCAAATGGCTGCTTCCCCTGGATACACTCTTAGATGACACAAGTTTTTCAATTAATAATTTTTTCCCCTCTGTAATTAATTCTGTTGATAAATCAGACAATCATTTATTTGCGCTTCCAGTTTTTCTTGATGTCGGGCTCTTATATTATAGAAAAGATCTGTTAAAAAAATATGGGTTCAATTCCCCTCCCGATACGTGGAATGATCTGGTTAATGAATCTGAATGGATTCAAAAAAAGGAAAGAAAAACGAATAATGATTTCTATGGATTTGTCTGGCAGGGTGCGCAGTATGAAGGCTTAATTTGCGATTTTGTTGAATTCATTGCTTCCAACGGTGGGGGGATCTTACAAAATGGAATTATAAAACTTAATATTCCTGAAAATATCTATGCTTTGCAGTTTATGCAGGACATTATTCATAAATATAAAATCTCACCCGAAAATACTTATACTGATATGAAAGAGGAAGAAGTTAGACGTGCTTTTCAAAACGGTAATGCATTGTTTGAAAGGAACTGGACTTATGCCTTTAAACTTCATAACAACAAGGATTCAAACGTCAAGGGAAAGACAGGAATGACTATTCTTCCCCACTTTGATAATCATAGTTCGGCTTCTGCTCTTGGTGGATGGCATATCGGAGTTTCAAAATATTCCGATCAGAGGGAAAAGGCATTGAAATTTATTAAATATGTGACATCTTATGAAGTGCAGAAAAATCTTTTCACTTCTGTAGGATGGAATCCCGGCAGAAAAGACGTTTACTTCAATAAAAAGCTACGGGAAAATTATCCGCAGATAAAAATTCTATACGATGCTTTTCAGCATGCCGTTGCACGCCCTGTGCTCCCTTTTTATAATGAAGTATCGGATATAATTCAACGCTATGTTAATCAATGCCTAGCAGGAAAAATTTCTTCATCAGATGCATTAAATAGAAGCCAGAGGGAGATTCAATCACTGGAAAATATTTATAGCACAAAGAAGTGAAACTATTCACAATAAATAGTGAAAAGAAAGAGGGATTATTTTTTAATCTGCCACTGATATTTGTCATTTTGATATTTATAGTAGTCCCAGTTGTTGGAACATTTGTAACCGGATTCTTTAGAGACGTAACCTTTCTCCCGGAAAAGTTTATCGGACTGGGAAATTTCAAAAGACTTCTATCCGACATTCATTTTCGGGATTCACTGATATTTACGATCCTTTTTGTTTTAGTTTCTGTAACACTTGAAATTATCCTAGGAACTGTTTTTGCGCTTGTATTGAATGAAAAATTTCCGGGACGGGGATTTCTCCGCGTTGCCATTTTAATCCCCTGGACAATTCCAGTTGCTATTTCCGCAAGAGTCTGGCAGCTCATTTATAATTTTAATTATGGCCTTCTCAATTATTTATCTATAAATCTGGGATTTTCAAATTCACATATAAACTGGTTGGGTACCCCTGTTGGAGCTTTTATTTCAATTGTAATCAGTGATGTATGGAAGACCACGCCTTTCATAGCCATAATTATTCTGGCTGGACTTTCAACTATTCCAAATGAGCTTTATAAACAGGCAATGATTGACGGAACGAATTTTATAAAGAGGTTTTTTTACATAACGTTACCTTTATTAAAACCTGTTATTATAGTCGCGCTCTTATTCAGAACAATTGATGCTATCAGGATTTTCGACTTAATCTATGTCTTAACGGGTGGAGGCCCTGGCGGCAGCACATCGTCGGTATCTCTCTATGCTTTTAAATATTACTTGACTGGGGATTTCGGTTATGGTTCAGCTATATCCATTTTAATATTCCTTCTGGCTTCGATTCTTGCTGTTATATATATAAAAATAGGAAACTTCACTGAAGAAATTAAATGAAAGAAGAAAAATTAAAAAAAACATTACTTTTTATTATAGCCGTTTTTATGCTGGCCTTTTGTATAATTCCATTTTTATGGATGATAGTGGTTTCATTCAGCAAAAAACCAGATTTTCTTTCTGAACAGGTTTCATATGTTTTTACACTAAATAACTATTTCGAAATCTTTACAAGCAACGCGGTTCACCTGATCGCATATTTAAGAAACAGTATTATAGTGTCCGGGCTTTCAGCGTTTTTCACAACTATAATTGCAAGCCTTTCAGCTTACTCAATTACAAGGCTAAAATTTCCGGGCAGGATTATCCTCCCCGTATTCCTACTCGGTGTTTCTATGTTTCCACAGATAAGCCTGCTTGGTTATTTATTCAAAATAATGGCAAATCTTGGTTGGATAAATACCTACTACTCTTTGCTTTTCCCCTATATAACTCTCTCGTTGCCTCTTGCGTTATGGATAATGTTGAGCCATTTTTCAAAAATTTCCAAAGAACTAGATAATGCGGCTTTGATTGATGGAGCGGGAAGATTGAAGATTTTAAACAGGATAATTCTGCCGGTTTCTTTGCCCGGCTTATTCTCGGCATTTATTCTTTCCTTTATCTTTTCATTCAATGAATTTCTCTTCGCTTTAATGTTTACAATCGACTATAAGGCAAGAACAATTCCTGTCGGCATAGCATTGTTTGAAGGATTGCACGGACAAATTCCCTGGGGATACATAATGGCTGCTGCTGTAATCGCGGTGCTACCCATTATAATTATCATTGCCCTGTTCCAAAAATATATTATGCAGGGATTAACAGAAGGAGCAATTAAAGGATGAATAAAATCAGAATAAATGGTTTAAGCAAAAACTTTTTCACTCTTAGACGGGGTAAAGTTAATGCAATAAAAAACATAAATCTTAAAATTGAACAAGGAAAGCTCTTTGTTTTGCTTGGTCCAAGTGGTTGCGGTAAGTCTACCCTTTTAAATATTATCGCAGGAATTGAGCAACAATCTGCAGGAGAAGTTTATTTCAATGAAAAACTGATTACTTCTTCAGATAAAAAAGTATTTCTTTCTCCAAAAGAACGTGATGTTGCAATGGTTTTTCAAAGCTATGCCCTGTACCCACATATGACAGTTTTTGAAAATATCGCCTTCCCTCTAAGGATTTCTAAACTAAATAAAGAAGAAATAAAAAGAAAAGTATTAGAAGCTTCTGAAATATTGGAATTAAAAGATTTGCTGGAGGCAAAGCCAAAAGAATTGAGCGGGGGACAAAGACAAAGAGTAGCTTTGGGCAGAGCTATTGTCCGGAATCCATCTGTACTTCTACTGGATGAGCCACTTTCAAATCTTGACGCAATGCTTAGAATAACTATGAGGAAAGAATTAAAATCTCTTCAGAGGAGATTAAATATTACAACAATTTATGTTACACACGACCAGACAGAAGCAATGTCTCTTGGGGATATAGTTGCAATTATAAAAGATGGGGAAATTCAGCAAATTGGGAGCCCGGACGATATTTATAATAATCCACAAAATTTATTTGTTGCAAAATTTCTTGGTACCCCGCCTATAAATCTATTTGAAGAAAAGTTTTTTGTAACTGTTTCAACTAAAACAAAATTATTAGATATCCCAAAAAATTCTATCGCTGGAATAAGACCGGAACAAATAAAAATTACAGAAAGTGATAAAAGCCTGTTTAACGCAAATATAAAAATGATGAGCTCGCTTGGCAGTGAAAAAATAGTATACTTATCTGTCAAGGATAAAGATTTTGTAGCTAAGATTTCATCCGATAAACCCCTGCATGAAAACGAAGAGGTGGGGATCCATTTTGATAATGACAAAATTTTCTTCTTCGATTTAGACACAGGAAAAAGAATCCCCGCTTAATACTTCCATCCTGGAAATTTCAGCTTCCCAAATTTTGCGATTACACTGAACTTAATTGACTGGCGTAATTTATAGCCCTATCTTCATTAAAATGAATCCAATGAACTTTTTCGATGTTTTCCACGTTTTCAATATAAATTGTAGCAAAACTGAATTAAAAATAAAGCCTTATTATGGGTTTATGGGTCCGGTTTTGCATTAATTATGAATACAGTAGCCGGTTACCTTTTTCAGTCCCTTTCGGTAGATTGTTTGATTTAATAATAAGTCATCATAAGTAGTTCGTGAGTTAAATTTTATTGAGCAGACCGATTGTATGCGGAACCTTATAAATTTAACATAGTTAGTATTGGTTAGATCTTGCATGTAAATTGTTCTTATCTGCATAGCAACTGTACACTATTTTAGGTCTCAAAGCATAGAGCATTATAAAATTATTATTAATAATTAAAGGATTTTCTTAATTAACTTAAGGAGTTAATATGTTAACCAAATCAATCTCTCGGTTTTTAGTATCATCGATTTTGTCTTTGATTTTCTTTGCGGTTTCATATTCGCAAACGAATCTGGCAACGAAAGTGGCAGATGCTTATGGATTTAAAAACTTCTCGAAAATTAAATCCATCTCTTACACTTTTAACGTTAAAACCAAAGACAGAATTTTTAAGAGAAGCTGGTACTGGGAGCCGGGCACAAATAAAGTAACTTATGATGGTCCCGGAAGAAATAATAAACCTATGACTTATTCATACATTACCGGCTCAATTGATAAAAAGGATTCAATGAAATCTTTTGTAGATTCACGTTTTATTAATGATCAATATTGGCTTTTATTTCCCTTTCATTTAATATGGGACAAAAAAGCAGAAATAACCGATGCAGGGATGAGGCCATATCCTATTAGTAAAAAGCAGGCTCATTGCCTGATAGTAAAATATCCGCCGTCAGCAGGAGGTTATACACCTGGTGATATTTTTGAACTTTACATAGGTAAGGATAATTTAATTCATGAATGGGTTTACAGGGCCGGCGGCAAAAAAGATGGAAGAGCATTAACGTGGGAAGGCTATAAAAACTTCAGTGGGCTGCATATTTCTACTATTCATAATGTTGCGGATAAAAACTTTAAACTCTGGTTTTCAGACATAAAAATTAAGCTAAAATAATTATGAAACCATTTACTATTGTTTACATCATATATCTATCAGCTATAGTATTTTTGCAAATAACATTTTTATAGAGGTTGAAAATGAAACAAAATGTGGGAACTACAGATAAATCTATCAGGGTATTGATGGCAATAGTCATTGCAATCCTGTACTTCACTGATGTTATAAGCGGTACCCTCGCGATAATTTTAGGAATTATAGGGGTAGCATTAGTAATAACCAGTCTTTTTAGCTTTTGTCCTGCTTATGCTATCTTAAAAATGAGCACTGCTAAAAAAGAGACGAAGTAATTAACCGCACACAATCATTTGCCGGAATGGGAAGTATTCCCTTTTCCGGCATTTTTATAATTAATAGGATTTTAAAATGAAAATTGAAAAGCAAAATCTAAAGGAAAAATTTTATCTGATTAGTGAATATTACAAGCCCAAAATTGCCGGTGAACTAAACGACAATTACATTAAACTTGCCAAATTAAAGGGGGAGTTTATCTGGCATAAACACGAAAACGAAGATGAGTTTTTTATGATTTTAAAAGGAAATCTACTTATGAAATTTCGCGATAAAGAAATTAAAGTCAATGAAGGTGAGTTTATTGTAATCCCTAAGGGAGTTGAACACAAACCTGTAGCAGATAATGAAGTTCATCTGCTTTTAATTGAGCCTAAATCAACTTTGAACACCGGGAATATTGAAAATGAAAGGACAATTAAAGACCTGGATTGGATATAAGCGCTAATTATTTTCTGTCTACCTTATTATTTAATACTAATCACCCCTGTAAATAAAATAATATTGTTATGGAAGCATGATTTCCTTTATATTGACACTGCAATTCAAAATAAATAAAACTTGAGAGAAGTTCATCATCATGCTAACAAAAACAATTGTATTACTTATTCTTTCAATTTTTCTACTTGCTTCTTTTTCTTTTCCGCAAAAAAAAGTAAAAGAATCAAATAAGCAATTAGTAGGGCAATGGGCAACGGTAGTTCCAAAAGGGGAAAGATCACAGACAATTATCACTTTTCACTCAGATGGAAAAGTTGAATACGATATAGCTGCTATAATTGAAGGCACTTACTTTTTGCATAAAAATATATTGATAACATATTTTAACGATCCTAAAAGTACTTCTACTGAGGTAGACACCAGCATAATAAAAATTGTTGGCGATACTTTATATCAAAACAATCTTCATCAGGGTGAAAATATATTAATTAAATCAGTAAAGCTTGGTAAAAAAACAGTTGGCGGAGGATTAATAGGAAGATGGTTAACCCAGAGTTTTAACGGCCACAAGGCAATTCAGCAATTTACTGCAGATAATTTAATACACGTGGATTTAATAGTACGTTCTATAAGTGGCGTTTATTTAGTTTCTGGTAATACACTTACTCTGGAACTCCAACTCTCTCCCATAATAAAAAGTAAATTTTCAATAAAAAATAATAAAATGACAATTGAACAATCCGGGAAAAGGGGAAGTTCTGAATTAATTAAAATTAATAAAAACTAATTGCCGGACAAATCTTTTTGGCTCAACTATCCAGTAAATTTGACAATCTGGAAAAATCGAGAAAGGATTTAACCACTTACCTTCAGGGGGTGGATAAAAATGGCCTGGCTTTTAAAGTTAATGAAAACAAGTGGTCAACTATACAGATATGCTTTCACTTGATTAAGTCAGAACAGTTAACTACACTTTCCTTGAATAAAAACCTGCAACTAAGGGAAAATTTAAAAAAAAGCGGCTTAATATCTCTAATAATGGATGCTTCACTTAGCCTTGTACTTAAATCAAAAATAAAATTCAAAGCCCCAGCTATTATTGCCAAAATGCCCGACAATTATGATTTCGATGAATTAATGAAAAAATGGAATACCATCAGAGCTTCTTTAAAAAATTACGTCGACAATTTTCCTGAAGACTGTTTGCGAAAAGTGATATACCGGCATCCAATTGCAGGATGGTTAAATTTATCACAAACGCTGAATTTCTTACAAAATCATTTTGATCACCACAAGCCTCAAATCATAAAACTTATCGAAAAGTACAAAAGCCTAAACTAGAAATCTTTTGATTGTCAATGTTCTTAATCTCTGCTTCATTTAATAATCGGAATTCCCATACTTGCAGTAGGTTCCTGAATTTTAAGAAGATCCGCAATAGTAGGTGCGATATCAACAACATAAACTGGTGTATTTACCGTCTGCACCGGAATATGCCAGCCGTAAAATATTAGAGGAACGTGTGTATCGTAATTGTAAATTGCCCCATGAGTTGTTGCATCGCCGCCACTTCCATACAAGTACGATGGCTGAAGTTCAAAAGCAATGTCTCCGGAGCGAACCGGATTAAATCCATTAAGAATTAAATTTGGAGATTTTCTGTAAGCAGTTAGTTTTTCGAGATCGTTTCTTATGTAAATCTGGGCAACTAAAGGAAAAGCTCTTCTAATATATTCTGCAAAAGCCTTTTGTACATCCACCGGATTTAACTTCATCAAAGCCATCACATTGTAATTTAGAAAGATCTGCTTGTTGGATAAATTTTCAAAAACTTTTGAATTGCCAAATGTGTTGCGGGCAAAGTTTTTAAGCGAATCTTTCATAGTGGCCGGGTCAAACCATCCTGCCGGTATATTTCTCTTATTTAAGAAGTACGGATTTTCAGCCACAGCGTGATCGGCAGTAAAGAAAAGAAGATAATTCCCTTTGCCAACCTGTTTATCCAAATCATTTAAAAGATCTGCAATTAGCGAGTCAAGTTTAACATATGTATCCTCCACCTCAACAGAATTAGGGCCATATTCGTGCCCGATAAAATCCGTAGAGGAATAACTTATCGCCAGAAAGTCTGTATAATTATGTTTACCTAATTTTTCATTTTCAATGACAGATTTTGCAAAATCATTTAATATATCGTTCCCATAAGGAGTCGATCTTATTAGGTCATATTTCTTTTCTTTATTCAGATGATTGAATAAATGCGGAAAGGCACTTTTCTTTTCTGAAAAAAGATCAGCTTCAAACGGTTGTTGGTCTGGTAAATTAGTTTCATATTTCTCAAGTGGATATGATAAAAACCATCCATTGGCCATATATTTATCAACAAGTTTTCTGTCATTAAAAGAATTAACCCAATTCGGAAGTTGATGCATATAATAAGTTGAAGAGATAAAATTTCCATTGTCAGAATCATACCAATATGCTGCATCCGGCATATGCCCGCCCGGTAAAATTGATGCTCTATCCTTAATAGAAATCGCAATCACTTTTGATTTACCGTTTGTTGCGAGCTTTAATTGATCTGTTATTGTTGTAGATAAAAGACGTCTCGGAGATTCCTCCCCATTTATATCATTCCCACCGACTGTTTTCACAGAATGGTCTGAAGTACAGTAAACAGTTCTTTTTAGTTTTCTATCAAACCAGTCATTGGCAATTATTCCATGAAAGTAGGGAGTTGTCCCGGTATATATCGAAGTATGGCCCGGACCTGTGAAAGTAGGAACATAATTGTAATGAGCAAAAGTAAAATTACTTCCTTCGTTCATTAACCTCTTCAATCCCTTATCGCTATATAATGAATCAAATCTATATAGATAATCATAACGCATCTGATCTATAACTATTCCAACGACAAGTTTAGGTTCAGGAATTGTTGTTTGCGCCTTTAAATGGCCGAAGCCTCCTAATAAAAAAACGAAGAATATAATTATGAATTTTTTCATTTTTTAGCCTTTATTATTGTAAATGAGAGAACGAGAATATTTGCTATAACAAATTTAACGTTTTCAAATAAATAGCAAATTAAGTTAAAATTAACTTCTCAAAATAGATTCGTTTATCATATTTCGGTTTGTTTAAAAACTATCTTTTCTTAAATTTATAAATAGATTTGGAACAACTTTTAAACGGGGCAGTAGCTTTACAATTCTGATTACTGCATACAAAATTCTTTTAATACAACAACGTATTTAAACAGATAATTCCTTAAAAAAAATAAAAGGTGCAACAATGTTCAAAGGACACCCCAAAGGACTATTTGTTCTCTTTTTTACGGAAATGTGGGAGCGGTTTGGTTTTTATACCATGCTGGCGGTTTTTGTTTATTATATGCAGGAGAATTTCAACTGGGATGCCACTCAGGCAACAAATGTTTACGGCTTGTTTATGGCCGGCGTTTATATAACCCCCCTTCTTGGAGGCTGGATTGCAGATAACTATTTAGGATATGGTAAAACTATAACAATCGGTGCAGTAATTATGGGAATGGGATATGCAGTGATGGCTGTGCCTACAAGCACTCCTCTTACACTTTATGTAGCACTGGTGATCGTTGCACTTGGTAACGGTTTATTTAAAGCCAACATATCGGTATTGGTTGGAAATTTATACTCACACTCGAGTGGTTCATTAAAAGACGCCGGTTACAATATTTTTTATATGGGAATAAATGTCGGTGCGTTTTATGCGCCTTTTGCCGCTGCCGGAATAAGACATTACTTTATGAATAATTTCGGTGTATCGCTTGCCAACGGTTATAATGCCGCATTCGGAGTTGCTTCTGCCGGAATGATACTTTCATTATTGATCTTTACATTTTTAAGAAGCAGGTATAAGGACGCGGATTACCAGGCAAAGAACATTGTAAAAGAAGATAAGGATTTAAAACTCACAAAGTCACAGGAAAAAGAAAGGATTTTTGCGCTGTTAACAATTTTTGCAATTGTTATTTTCTTCTGGCTGGCATTTCATCAAAACGGTGCAGCGCTGTCACTTTTTGCCAGAGATTACACTCATAAAATAGTAGGCAAAGTAACGTACATACTTTTTGATATAATTGGTCTTCATGCGGTGCTTGCAGTATTACTCGGCGGAGCAGTTTTATTTAATAAAAATGTTGCAGCAAAATTTAAAGGAATTGCAGGATTATTTGTTGCTGCAGGAATTGCAATAATTATTTACAAACTAAGTTACCTTCCAGCACAAAATGAAATTTCGCCCGAGCAATTCCAGTCATTTAACCCGATGTTCATAATTTTACTTACACCTATTATTGTTGGAATGTTTGCTTTTCTTAACCGTAAAGGAAAAGAACCGTCTTCACCAGGAAAGATTGGAATAGGTATGGTTATAACCGGAATCGCATACATAATTATGATATTCGCCTCAACAGGTCTGATGTCAGTTGAAGCACTGGGAGGGCAGGGTTCGTCGACAACGGTCAGCCCGTTTTGGCTCTTTTCAACATATTTCACATTAACGATAGCTGAACTACATCTAAGTCCTATGGGATTATCTTTCGTCTCAAAAGTTGCACCGCCTAAAATGAAAGGATTAATGATGGGGGGATGGTTTGGTGCCACGGCGGTCGGGAATTATCTTGCAGGATTTGTCGGCAGATTTTATCAGCACTGGGAACTGTGGCAGTTTTTCCTGCTGCTGGTAATTACTTCATTTTTTGCTGCCATGCTGTTGAGACTGTCCTTGAAAAAGTTGAAAAAAGCCACTGAATAAATGCAGTTTAAAAAGATCACCTCCATTAGTTCCCTCTTCTCTTAAAAAGAAGGGGGAAGAGCTCTCAGGTTAATGAATCCTTTTTATGACTACTGTATCAAATTATTACCGAAAAACAATTTTTATTTTATGTTAAAAGATTTTAAGCAGCAACCAATAAAGAAAAAATTATTAATACTTGGAAGAATAGTAATACCCGTTTTTCTGGGGGCGACAGCAGGATATTTATATTATCATTACATCGGCTGTGTATCCGGTCATTGCCCTATCACAAGCAACCCATATATCAGCACAGCATACGGTGCTGCAATTGGAGCTGTGTTTATAAAGTGGAAAACCAAAGCTAAATAATAATACCCGCCCCAAATTACTAATAAAGACTACACAATTTTAGTTATTTTAGTTCAACTGAAAATTATTTTTTGCTTATTTAAACATAATTATTACCATCCTATAATCCGGGAAGTTACTTATGCCACTAAAAAAATTAAAGCAGCAACTTAAAAAAGCCAGCAATAAAAAGACTGCTGAGACTTTGCAATGGTTTTTCAAAACAGGAAAAGGCGATTATGGAGAGGGAGATAAATTTATTGGAATAAAAGTTCCGCAAATTAGAATGATAGCAAAAATCAACAAAGATTTAACAATACCCGAAATTCAAAAAGTGCTTCAATCAAAATATCACGAAGAAAGACTCTGCGCTTTATTTATCCTGGTAGATAAGTACGCCAAAGGAAATGATGAGACAAAAGAAAAGATTTTTCGTTTTTATCTTCAAAATACCGAAATGATCAATAACTGGGACCTCGTGGATTTAACAGCTCCAAAAATCGTAGGCAAGCATTTATTAACTCAGAATAGGAAGATTTTATTTAAGCTCGCCAGATCAAAAAATCTTTGGGAGAGAAGGATTTCAATTCTTTCAACCTTCGAATTTATCAGGGAAAAACAATTTTCAGATTCACTTAAAATTGCAAAACTGCTCTTAAATGATAATCACGATCTTATCCATAAAGCTGTTGGGTGGATGCTTCGAGAAATAGGCAAAAGAGATTTGAAAACCGAAGAAGTATTTTTAATGAAGTACTATAAGAAAATGCCGAGAACGATGCTGCGCTATGCTATTGAAAAATTTCCGGCGAAGAAAAGACTGGCATATCTTAAAGGGGATTTCTGAAGGTAACTCATCCATCTTTCATTCTCCCTTCTCGTTCAAATAACAGGGCGCTAGGTTAAAATTGTATTTCCAGAAATTCGAGACTAATTTTACCAGATAAAATTTCAAAATTATTACTGAATCATGATTTGATTGATGGATACAAACGAATCCCCTTTAAATAACTCACCAATTCCTGCCCCACCGGGCCAATCAAAGTTTCAATATTTTGTTACCGGACTTAGAAATCAGGTAAGCTGGAAAAAAACTTTTACTGCACTTAAACACCCCAACTATAAATTATGGTTCCGCGGGCAAATGCTTTCTCTTTTCGGTACTTGGATGCAGCGAACGGCGGAAGGTTTTTTAATTTTTGAACTTACACATTCCCCTATTTATCTCGGATATGTCGGGTTCGCAATGGGCGCGCCTGCCTGGATATTTATGATTTACGGCGGTGTGATTGCAGATCGTTATCCCAAAAGAACAGTATTGATAATCACACAGATAAGCATGATGATTCTTGCTTCAATACTTGCCATGTTAGCATTTACCGGACTTGTTCAGCCGTGGCACATTATTTTTCTTGCATTCCTTCTTGGCATTGCAAATGCATTCGATGCACCAGCACGACAAGCCTTTGTGCTCGAACTCGTAAATCGCGAAGATCTTACGAATGCAATTGCATTAAACGCAACTATGTTTAATACTGCAACCGCCATAGGCCCTGCAATAGCAGGGGTAACATATGCACTGTTCGGTCCTGCATGGTGTTTTACTATAAATGCGCTTTCGTTTATCGGAGTCATTGCTGCACTTAAAATGATGAGCCTGAAACCACAAACAAAAGCTGAAAGGACAAAATCAACTTTCACTGATTTGAAAGAGGGATTTAAGTATATTTTTTCACAAAGAATTGTTTTGACTTTGATTTCGCTTGTTGGTGTCATCAGCATTTTCGGAATTTCCTACATTACTCTTCTGCCGGCATGGGCTGTAACAATTCTTCACGGAAATGCGGCAACAAACGGGTTTCTGCAATCAGCCAGAGGGATAGGGGCGTTGGCAAGTGCGCTATTAATTGCCTCGATGGGAAGGTTTAATTTTTCTGGGAAGCTATTGACAGTCGGAAGTTTTCTCTTTCCTTTGCTTCTTATTATTTTTTCATTCATGCGTCTGCTACCAGTTACTTTACTGGTTTTATTCTGCGTAGGATTCTCAATAATACTCGTTAACAATCTCGCAAACGCTCTGGTGCAGAAGCTTGTTCCAGATTTTTTGAGAGGTCGGGTTATGGGCGTCTATACATTTACATTTTTTGGATTTATGCCAATAGGTGCTCTACTGATGGGAGTACTTGCCGAAAAGTTTAACGAACCTATCGCTGTTATGATAGGCGCAATTACTGCTTTTTGCTTTTCTGTTTTTATCTGGTTTAAAGTGCCGGCACTGAGAAAGGAAAAATAATTGTTTATATAAGTTCAGTTTTTTAGGATATCCTAAAGATTACCTTCCCTTCTATTGTCCCAGTTTTAATTATCAATTCATTGTTAGAGGTTTTGCACATTATAAACCTGAATATTCCTAACTGACGTGGATTCTCCCTATAATAAATTGGTTGCCGTTTATTTGTGTATCAGTTCTTGCTATTAAAAAAATCAATAATTTGCCCTGTTTTGGAGTAATACTGACCCAAAAAGAATCTCAGCTATCTCTACAATTATGATAATTCATTAAGGGTGCGAGCCGGGATGTGTTATTAAGGCAGGGTGAAGGCCTATTTTAGCGTTTTCAGAGTGTTTTCAGAGCGTTTTCAGAGCGTTTTCA
>CAYPNM010000009.1:64983-93797 GCA_964412105.1 uncultured Ignavibacteriaceae bacterium
GTTTTCAGAGCGTTTTCAGAGCGTTTTCAAATAGTATCTAAACCGAATATGATGTTTAGATGAAGAATGTTATACTGTACAGAAACAAATAATTTCACAACTTATCTTAGGATTCATTTTCAAGGCTCAGACTTTTCCGGGTTTGCAATTATCTAGGAGGTTGGAGTCTTTAATAACATTCAGGGAGGATATTATTTTCGCTATTGCTAATGGTGCATAGGTATACTAAATAAATTATTGGGCCAAAACTTCTTCATTTAAAACCAGGTAACTACCCAAGGCACAGCAACTGAAACACTGCCCATTTTCTAATTATCTTCAGGAATTATACGGAATGTAAAGCTACTAAATATTTGCAGAAAAAATTAAAGGCAAAACATTAATGAATGACCTTTGAAGGGATTGGTACCTCCTCAGATATATCGGTACAAATAACCCGACAAGATTCGCCTGCAGAATGTGATACTAAACTTGAGATAGCAATTGCGTCTTTAAAACTATTAAATATATACTAAACCGCTATTAAAATTGGAAGGGATAAAGTGAAAACACATAAGGAAATGAAACAAGAATATAAACAATTTAAATCACCCAAAGGAGTATATCAAATTAAGAATAAGCGAAATGGTAAGTTATTAATAGGCAGTAGTACAAATTTAAAAGCAATATGGAATAGGCACAGAACTCAATTGAATTTTGGAAGTCATCCAAATAAAGAATTGCAAAGTGAATGGAACAAATATGGAGAAGAATCTTTTGAACATGAAATATTAGAAGAAATAAAAGAAAAGGATGATGAAGGAAAAGATTATAAAAAAGAAGTTAAGAAATTGGAAGAACTATTTGTAGAAGAACTTCAGCCCTTTGGTACAAAGGGTTATAATAAAAAATAAATAATATACAGGTGGAGAACACAGATGGGCCAATGCATAAATTATTACTGCGGGTTACAAGATTACTTTTCAATATAAACTCTTGGAACGCGTGTATTTATGTTGGTAAGTATCTCGTAAGGAATTGTTCCTGCCCAGTGTGCAAGTTCTTCACAGGTAATTGAAACTTTGTCATCGCTTCCGAGCAAAATAACTTCGTCGCCATTATACGCGCTATCGTTATCTATGTTAACAACAATCTGGTCCATTGAAACATTCCCTATAAGCGGAAACCGTTTGCCACGAATAATCACTTCCGATTTGTTAGAAAGGTTTCTGAAATAACCGTCCCCATAGCCCACAGGAATTGTCACGGCCCTTACTGGTTTTTTAGATTGCCAGGTCAAGCCGTAGCCTACCGGATGGCCCGGTTTAATTACTTTAAAATAAATTACCAGCGACTTCCAGTTCAAACCAGGTTTTACATTCAGCAGTTTTGGAATGTCATCAGAAGGATAAACACCATAAAGCAAAATTCCCGGTCTTACCATATCAAGATTGGCTTCCGGCATCTGAAGAATTCCCCCTGAATTCGAAATGTGACGCAATGGAAAAGGAAGGGACTTCTTTTCATAAAATGAAAACACCTCAGAGAATCTCTCAAACTGCAGACGCGTGTGTGATAAATCTTTTGAATCTGCATTTGCAAAATGTGAATAAATCCCTTCAACAATTACATTTTTACATTTAAGTGAAGCTTCAAGCAATTTCTCAGCACTGTAATAATGAACGCCTATTCTCTCCATACCTGTGTCAATTTTTATATGCACCTTAGCTTTGGTTTTCATTTCAGTAGCAGTTTCATTTATCTGATTAATCTTTTCAATTGAGGAAGCTGTTATCGTTAAATCATTTTTAATAAATAAAGGGACCTGGTTTCCCCAGACGCCGCCAAGGACAAGAATTGGTATTTTAATTCCATATTCCCTAAGCAGCATACCCTCTTCTACAACTGCAACCCCCAAATAGTCGGCCTTGAGATTCTGCATATGCTGAGCAATTTTTATTAACCCATGACCATAGGCATTAGCCTTTAGAATAGGCATTATTTTGGTGGAACCAATGTGTTTTTTTATCACCTGGAAGTTTTCTTTTATTTTCGTGAGATTTATTTCAAGTTGTGTTGGTCTTACTACTTCGTCAACGCTTATTACCGGATGATGTACAATTTTTTTCATGTCAGTATATTTTGAAAGAGAGATAAGACAAAGATATAAAATAAATTTGATTATTGACCATAAATAACATTTCACAGGTTTTAGATTTTTCATTTTTATAACTAAGAGTTTATTGTTTTTGAAAAGGAGGGAAAAGAATTCTTTTACAGGCCTTGAAGCAGCTTGAAGTCTTAGTGAACTCTCCCTCAGATATGCATTCTGAAAACGGGCAAGAAACAACCTGAAGCGACTACACTATATAAAGAAGGAGGATATAAAATTATTTCTAGGTAAACTGAGTACGCTAAAGCGGAAAACAGCATTTGCTTTGAAAAGATAATTATATAAAAAGCGGGGTACTAATTACATAGTACCCCGCTTTGAAACTACACGTATGATTCAATATTCTTATTTATTTTCGCTTTTCTCTTTGTCTTTTTCCTTTTTTTCCTTCATCATTTTATTCATTGCCGGAAAATTGAATTTATCGCCAAGCTTCCCAAGCTGACTCATATTAATATTCCCAACAATGTTTACAAATGTTGCTTCTGCCGCCTCCTTGTCATTTTTCTTTTTGGAATCTATCGAAGTGACGCAGAGCCCAAGGAAATTTTCATAATCACTAGAAGGCAATACATAAACATTGGTGTATTCGCCATTTTCTTTTACTTTTACAATTCTTTGCCAGTTCTTGCTCATCAACGATTTGTCAACTGATGCAATCAAATCCTTAATTTGGTTTTCATTTGCAGCATTTACACCAAAAGAATTGACTCTTATCAGCTTTAATCCGCTTACAACACTTTTAAAGCTTGTATCTTTTTCACCCCCCATTTTTGAGAGCATATTTAGCAAATTAGCATCCAAATTTACTTCTTTTACATTATCCCCAGTCATGTATTTTGAAATATTTCCAAAATCAACATAACCAGCATATTTCGAATAATCTGTTTTTTCTTGGGGATAAGTATTTGACGCTATAAGCATCAAAAATATTAATAATATTCCTGCTATTTTTTTCATTTTTATTTCTCCTATAGATATTTATATACTAATGTTAACCCCTTATTAATGGGTTTATTTACCTTTTCATTAAATATTTTATTTTTAAGTTCATTTTTTGTTCTGTCAAATATTGAAGCTACTAAAGCAAACGATTCCTTCGCCTGTTGATCTGCAATTCTTAATTCCTGTTCTGTGTATTTTGGCGTGGAATGGTTAGCATTGATTATTAAATAACCAGCAATACCACCTATTATCAT
The DNA here is from genome assembly GCA_964412105.1 of uncultured Ignavibacteriaceae bacterium. GTDB lineage: Bacteria > Bacteroidota > Ignavibacteria > Ignavibacteriales > Ignavibacteriaceae > JAKAGZ01. Next base: position 68,335 of record CAYPNM010000009.1, read on the forward strand.
CAAAACCGCTGCTGCTGAAATAAGCGGCTTTTTGAAGAAGAGATATAAATAATTTAATAGCCAATTGTTTATATTACGTTTCTTCATCACAGGAACAATTCCATTGTATTCCTCAAGTGATATCAAGTGAACTTTTTTTGCACTTTCCCTGTACTCAGCCAATATTTTTTTAATTTCAGGATCTCTTCTGGCATCCAGATATATTTTTATGCGGTCTAAAAATCCTGCATCGCCATATGCAACGCAAATAATTCTATCCAGGTATTCCTCTGATATTGCCTTAGTTGGTTTCATGTCTGTATTCTTTTAGTTCTTCCTGCATTTGTTTCCTTGCTCTCAGCAGATAAACCTTAACACTGTTTAGGGGCATACTAAGCGTTTCGCTTATCTCCTTATACTTAAAACCTTGTAATTCATAAAGGATAAATACGCTTTTCAGATTTTCTGGAAGATTACTTATTCCTTGCTTAATCTTATTCTTCAGAAATTCTTTTCTTACCCTTACTTCTGTATCTGTCAATGTATCTGCTTCAAGCATATGTTTTTTATCCTCTATACTTGTTTCTCTTAAAATTACTCTCTGGTTCCTTCTTAAATAATCAATACAAAGATTATGAGTTGTTTTAATTATCCAGGATTTGGCCGCTTTCAGGTTAAAATTGTCAATGTTCTTCCATATTCTTATAAACACTTCCTGCGTAACATCATCTGCATCCATCCTGTTTTTCATCATGTAAAGAGCATAGTCATAAATGTTGTTTTTATAGTGTTTTATCAGTATTTCGTATTTTAATGATGCAAGCATCTTTTGTTATATAGACGAAATCATTAAATGAATTGTTACAAGCTAGTTAGAATATATTCTGACGTTCAGAATATGTTAATTTATACTAAAAATTAAGTAATTTAACATCGGCGGTTGTTTTTTCGGTTAAATGGATAATCCGCAAAATGATATATAGCATAAGCAAGAATATTGAGTTGATAAATCTGCCAGATTTGGAAATAATTAGCTATCTTTCATAAACTAAGTTGCCACAAAAATACGAGAAAAATGAACAGATTAATTGCAGTCGGACAATATTCCGATATCCCTGAAGCCTATAGGAAAACTCCGGTCGGAAAATTAGTAGAATATCATAATCTGAACCGAAAATTTGACAATTACACATCCGCTGAACTTTTAGTGGGAATGTGCATGGATAACAGAAAGCACCTTCATATCCCAGATAATTTTTCATTTATTATACGTACAGGAGGTGCCAACCTACGTTATAGTGAATTTAAGGTTTCGTATGCAATTGCAGTGGGCGGAGTTAAAGCACTTGCTCTGATTGGACACAACAAATGCGGAATGGTTAATCTTGTTGCCCGAAAAGAATTGTTTATCGATAACCTTATCAAATCTGCGGGCTGGGAAAAAGAAAGGGCCGAAGAACATTTTAACCAGTTTGCTCCAATGTTTGAAATCGGGAATGAAATCGATTTTGTCCTAAGTGAGGTAATCAGGTTAAGATTAAAATATCCAAAAATTATTATAGCTCCCCTATTATATAAAGTTGAGGATAATTTACTTTATTTTATAAAGGATAATTAGTGAAAATAATTTTTGAGAAGCGGCTCTATGAAAGAATTTAATCTTGAAAATTATTTTTTAGCTGCGTCATCCTTATAAACAAAAGATTATGGTTCAGATTTCCTTTCTATACTTTCATAAATATTTTCAATCATAAAACAAATATTGGAATTCGGTAATGAAAAACAGATTAAATATTTCATCTGGAGCAAAGTGGGAAGATTTAGTCGGCTACTCAAGGTCAGTTAGGATAGGAAATATAATTGAAGTATCTGGCACTGCACCTGTTGGGAAAGGAAAAACTTTATATCCCGGCAATGCTTATGAACAGGCAAAAGCCTGCATAAAAATTATTGAAAAATCATTACACCAGGCAGGCGCCAATTTAAATGATATAATCCGTACACGAATGTTTGTAACTGACATTTCAAGGTGGGAAGAATATGGGAGGGCACACAAAGAATTTTTCGGAAGTATAAAGCCTGCCACCTCCATGGTTGAAGTTAAATCACTTATTTCTCCGGATATGTTAATTGAGATTGAAGCTACGGCAGTAATTGAATGAGGGAAGTATTAATATTATCAGTTAACAAATTTATTTTATTATATTATATATCGTTTCCAGAAATTTATATTTATTAAATTAATTCTCTATCAACATGAGCTACAAAATTTCTCCCGAATCGACAATCGGTCATGTTCATCTTACAGTCAAAAACCTTGAAAAATCACTGGCTTTTTATCACGATCTACTAGGATTTGAAATTACGACCTGGTTTGGAGATTCCGCAGTTTTCCTTTCGGCTGGTGGCTATCATCATCATATAGGTCTGAATACCTGGTATGATGAAAAGTCAACCAAAATCCCGAGAGGCGAGATCGGCTTATACCATTTTGCTATTCTTTTTCCTACAAGAAAGGATCTTGCACGTGCTTTTAAAAATTTGTGGGAAGCAAAATATCCTATACAGGGTGCTTCCGATAATGGTGTTTCTGAATCAATTTATATTACCGATCCTGACGGTAATGGTGTGGAGCTTTATGTAGATAGACCGAGTTACGATTGGCCAAGAGATGAATATGGAGACCTGGAAATGGTTACCAAGCATCTTGACCTTCCTGCATTATTGAATGAATTAGAATCTGATTAAAAGTTTGACTGTTTAGGAAAGAGGTTTTTTAATATATTGTATAAGTACTTATATAATTACTTACTTAACTTTCAATAATATGCTAAAATGAGCATAATCAAGAAATTAGGGGAATCTGGAATTACATTTCGCCTGAAAAGGATTAACGACAAGCTAGCTCAGGATATTTTAGTAAGATTCAGAGAGTACGGTTTAGAGATGGAACCTTCCGGACTACCAATTCTGTATTTAATAAGGGAGAAAAAAAACTGTTCCGTTCAGGACATCTCTTTAGCGCTTGGAATTTCACACCCTGCCGCTGTTCAATTTGTACAGAATCTGGAAAAAAGGGGGCTTATCAAAACATCAATGGATCAATCAGACAGAAGGAAAAAACTAATTGACTTGACGAATAAAGGGTATGATATAATCGGGAAAATTTTGCCCCTTCAAAATGATATTGAAGCTGCATTCCAAAGACTCAACGAGGAAATCGATCTGGACCTTTTGGCAGCACTTGATAAAATTGAGGAGGCTCTTTCAAGGAAAACTTTTTATAATAGACTACAAGCTTCATATAAAGAAAAAGCCATTAAACAAGTGGAAATACTTTCCTACAATAATACACTAAACAATTTTTTTAAAGATTTAAATTATGAATGGCTTGAAAAATATTTTGAAGTTGAAGAGATTGACAAAAAGATATTAAACAATCCCGAAAGGGAAATAATAAAACAAGGAGGAGAAATATTTTTTGCTCGAATCAATGGTGAAATTATAGGGACGTGTGCAGCAATTAAGATTGACAAAAATACATATGAACTGGCAAAAATGGCCGTTACAAAAAATGCTCGCGGTAAACAGGCCGGTAAGAAGCTGGCTCTTGCTGTAATTGGTTTTGCCTGGTCAAAAAAGGCTAAATATGTGACATTGCTGACCAGTAACAAATTGGTTGAAGCCGTAAATTTATACAAAAGTCTTGGTTTTGAAACTATACCATACAAAGATGAACATCTTTACAAAAGACAGGTTTTTAAGATGGTATTGGAGTTATAAAAAGATGTAACGGTCTTATTGTTTTTTCCTTAAATTATTCCGGGTAGTTATGGAAAAAAGAAATTTATATATCTTGTTCCTGTTTATAATTCCTTTGTTATTTGTTTCCTGTTCTGACAATAACCCGATTGGCATCGACTATTCTTCCCCCTGGATTACATCAAGTCCTGAAGCTCAGGATGTTGACAGCAATTATCTTAACAGCCTGGTATCTCAAATAAACAATAATGTTTTTGGTTATATTCAAAGTGTTATAGTAGCAAGGAATAATAAATTAATATTTGAAAAATATTTTCACGGGTATTCCAGAGAAACTTTGCATCGTGTTTATTCTGTAACAAAGAGTTTTTCTTCAGCTATGATTGGCATTGCAATCCAGCAGGGCATAATATCAGGAATAAATGAAAAACTTCTTAATTATTTTAAAAACTATAGCATTAAAGACTTAGATACTTTAAAATTATCCATAACCTTGAGAGATGTTCTTACTATGTCTGCTGGGTTTCAATGGAATGAATTATCAATTCCATACTCTGATCCGAACAATGATTTTAATAGACTTTTTTCAAGCACTGATGCTGTAAAATTTGTACTTGATAAAACTATACAAGACTATCCGGGTACAAAGTTCCGGTATAGCACTGGTCTACCCTTATTGTTTTCATATATAATTCAAAAAGAAACTGGTGAATCCGCTGAAACCTATGCAATTGAAAATATATTCAATAAAATTGGTATTAAAAATTATACCTGGAACGATGCACCAGGGGGTATTACAAATACAGGATCAGGATTGTCTTTAAGACCTATTGATATGGCTTTGTTTGGACAACTTTACTTAAACCACGGATATTGGAACAACCAGCAAATTATTTCAGCTGATTGGATTAATCTTTCTACAGCAGCAGCAATTTCTATTAATAGTAACTTGGAATATGGCTTCTATTGGTGGCGATATTCAGACTCAAATCCAGTCGTAAATACATTGCCGAGTAATGATATTTACTTTGCTCTGGGGTACAGTGACCAGATTATTTGGATTATCCCTCAGTACAAAATGGTGGTTGTAGTCACAGCGAATAACGCAGAAAACTACTTCCAGACTGACAATATCTTAAAAGATTATATTTTACCCTCCATTACTAACAAATAATTAGCGCTATTTTTTCTGATTATTCATTATCTTTTAGCCAATATCTTTTGTAACTCTTTAAACAAATATTTGATGAACAATAAGAATAATTCTTCAGGGAATTTTTTTACATCCGAAAACCTAAATCGTCTTTCTAATAAGAGAAATGATGAAAAATGGATAAGTATACAATTAGAAAGCCCTGACACTTTGTTTATTCCCCTGTGGGAGGGAAAAAATCTTATTAATGTTTCAAACGAACCCGACATAGTTTCTCTCAAAAAAGAGGAATTAAAAAAAATTTTTCTGAAAGAACTTTCATTTACCCTGTTGGGCGAATTAAACGGCAAAATCTATTTTTCAGTTTCATTGGATGACTATAATATTGACATAGAAAAAGAGTTTAGCTCATTTGGACTTTTTGCAACACTAAGAAGATATGCCGCTCTCTTGAATAAGGATTTAGCCTCACTTTTAGCTTATTCAAATGCCTTAAGCAACTGGCAGAAACGTCATCACTTCTGTGGAATCTGCGGTAGTAAAACTTTGCTGGTCCTTGGTGGTCATCGCATAGATTGCTCCAACCCGAATTGTAACCATCAAATTTTTCCAAGAACTGATCCTGCAATTATTACCATAATATATAAAGATAATAAATGCTTGCTTGTTCGTCAGCCGCACTGGCAACCGGCACAATTTGCGCTTGTTGCTGGATTCGTGGAACCTGGCGAAAGTCTTGAGTCTGCAGTCGAAAGAGAGGTTTATGAAGAAACCGGTATTCAGATAACTGAAATAGAATATTTTTCATCACAGCCGTGGCCTTTTCCAGGCTCGATTATGCTGGGATTCTCGGCAAAAGCAGTAACAGAAAAAATAACTCTTCATGATAAAGAGCTTGAAGACGCAAAATGGATGACGCGCAAAGATATTGTTGAAGGATTGAGAAATAAGACGTTAAAAAATCCAACGAATTTTTCAATTGCTTTCAGATTATTGGAAAGTTGGTTTAATCTGGAAAGCGATGAAAAACTGTCAGAAATTATTTCCCGCTTAAATAACTAAGCTTTTTTTAATAATAACTTAACGATAGAGGATAACGTGATAACAAGGAAAAAATTTATTTTAAGTACTGCTCTTACATCAGCAGCGGCATTGATAGGCATTAAACCATCCTTTCCAAAAGAATTCGGAGTTATAAAAAACAAAAAGAAAACAACCAGAAAACCTGTTGTCATTTCAACCTGGAATCATGGTATAGCTGCTAACGATGCTGCATGGAAAGTTCTAAGTACAAACGGCCGCGCACTCGATGCGGTTGAACGGGGAGTAAGAGTTACTGAAGCTGATCCGAAAATCAGCAGCGTTGGTTATGGGGGATTACCAGATCGGGACGGTCACGTTACCCTCGATGCATGTATAATGGACGAAAACCTAAATGGCGGATCCGTCGCTTGCATTGAACATATAATGCATCCTGTTTCCGTTGCAAGACTTGTAATGGAAAAAACTCCTCACGTAATGTTGGTTGGTCAAGGCGCTTTACAGTTTGCACTGGAGAACGGGTTTAAAAAAGAGAACCTTTTAACTCCTGAATCTGAAAAAGCCTGGAAAGAATGGTTGAAGAAGAATAATTATACCCCTGTTGATGAAAAAAACCACGACACGATTGGAATGGTTGCACTTGATAATAATGGAAATCTTTCGGGCGCCTGTACAACAAGTGGGATTGCTTATAAAGTTCACGGAAGAGTCGGAGATTCCCCTATTTTAGGTGATGGACTTTATGTCGACAATGAAGTGGGCGGTGCCGCTTCAACTGGGGTTGGTGAGGCTGTTATGCGTACCTGCGGAAGTTATCTCGTGGTTGAATTAATGCGGGCAGGAAAAACCCCAGATGAAGCTTGTAAAATGGCTGTTGAAAGAATAATGGCAAAACATATGAAATATGTTGATCTGCAGGTGGGATTTATTGCTCTTAACAAATATGGTGAGGTAGGCGGTTACGCCATCAAGAAAGGGTTTCAATACGCATTATATGCGGATGGCAAAAACAAACTATTTGATGTTAATTTTTATGAACATTAATAATTTCTTTTTCTACTTTGATTGATATAAAATTTTTCAGGACTAAAAAATGAAAAAACATAAAAGAATTGCTTTAGTTGCACATGATAATAGAAAGTCTGACCTAATTGAGTGGGTTGAATGGAATTGGAGGATTTTATCCGATCACCAAATAATTTGCACCGGAACTACTGGAAGGCTTGTTGAAGAAGCCTTAAAAAAAAGAGCGGAAAAGAATAGCCCATTGAAACATAAAATAATTAAGCTTAAATCCGGTCCGCTCGGTGGTGATCAACAGCTTGGCGCTTTAATAACCGAAGAAAAAGTTGATATGATTATTTTCTTCTGGGATCCGATGCAGCCACAGCCTCATGATGTTGACGTTAAGGCTTTACTCAGAATAACAGTTCTTTATAATGTACCAACTGCCTGCAACCGGTCAACAGCTGATTTTTTAATCTCATCTGTTTTGTTTAATGAAAGCTACACACCCATAATTAAGGATTATTCAAGATATATAAACAGGAAAGTCGAAAGCAATTACTAAAGGAAAAGACCAAAGGCTGTCTAATAGTAATTCACTTTAATTACCTCTTCGATAGTTAAAGCTACCTACTAATTCCCTACCCCAGGACTTTTTATAGAGAGTTAGCACAATTTTTAATAAATCGTCCGGCTGTACTTTTCCATTAATTACTAATTCCTTGTCCGAAAGTTCCATGCTAAACTTTTCTCCATTTGAAATTATTCCTTTTCCAACAAGCTCTTTGGTTACAGTGCCAATAAATTCATCATTTTTCTTTTTAATCGAATTAGCGCTTTCTTTTTCTTCCCTTGCTTTTTCCTTTAATTCCTTTTCTCTTTCTTTCAGTTTCTCCTGCTGCTTATCCAAAGCTTCCTGAATTTCTTTCATATTCAGTTCTCTTTCCTTTAATTCCTTTTCAGCTCTCAGGTAAAGATCTGTTGTATCCGCATCAATAGTGGGAAGGGCAGGAAAATATGCTGGTTCAAATGCTGGAGGAGGCTCCGGAATATCTGCAGCCAATCCAGTGTCTGGTTCTGGTGCTTTAGGTGGATTTTCGGGCAGTTCTGCAACTTTTGGTACAGCTGGCGGCTCGGGCATATTTGAAGTTAATACTGTTACAGGCTTCGGCGCTTTTTCAGGAAGATCGGGCATATTCGCAAGCCCCATCGGTGAAGCTGGTACATCAGGACCAGCTAAATTAAATGCTTTCAGTGTATCTTCTACCATATTTTGATAATCTGAAAATTTGCTCTTGGGGATTTTCTTACCCCTAATAGTTAATTCCTCTATCCTGCCGTCCTTCATCTTTACCTTCATATAATCGTTTACAAAGTTGTATTCACCCTTTTTCCAGCTTGTATCAGCAATTGCCTGTATATTTTTATTTATTGCAGTCTTTTTCATTGGATTGAACGAGACTGATGCAAGTACTGTTGCACTAATAAATAAAACGACAATGATTACCAGGGATAAAGTTTTTTCCGAAAATGATATTTCACCGGAATTAACTCCTAAAATCCTTCTAATCCTTCCTACTAAAGATCTACTGTCTTTTATGGCAAGTACTAATTGCTTGTTTTTCATTTTTACCTCCTCCAGGTTTGCCAGAGCCCTTGCAAATGTCAATGTGTCACCGCACATAGAGACAGCAATATCATCACAACTGTTTTCTCTCTCGTTTCTTATTATATGTGAAATCCACCAGGCAGCAGGATTATAGAATAAAATAATTTCGGCTATAGATTGAATTATATTTATCAGGTAATCGTTTCGGCAAATATGAGCTAGTTCGTGTGCAATTATTGCTTCGACCTGTTTTTCCGGAAGACCGGTTAAAATCTCAACGGGTATTAATATTACAGGCTTTACGTAACCAATCACAACAGGTACACTTACCTTTACAGATTTAAGAATTCTGACCGGTCGCAATATTTTGAGTTTGTACTTCAACGAATTAACCCGGTTTTGCCAGAATGCCGGTACAAATGAAGTTCCTGAGTATTTTAATTTCTTTGTCAAATAAAATCCTCCCAGTAACCTCAGGTTGAAAATGATAAAACCCACAAACCAGATAAATGTCAAAAGCGAAATATTTTGAATTATTAAATTTTTTATTTCTCCTGCTGCAATAAATTGTGATGAAATGTTTTCTTCACCCTGGTTTCCTGTCATATTAGTAGACGAATTTTCATATGCAGGGGCAGATTGTAAGGTGGCGCTTAGCTTTTTATTGCTTTCGTAATTATTGATTTCCAATGAAAAGGTAATTAAAAACGAAACTATCATCAGACCAAGCGCAATAACTGAAGCCTTTGCTTTTATAGCTGAAGAAGTTTTTACCAGAGCAAGGAATACAATAAGCAAAAAGGTAATGGCTGCTCCCTGCCAAAAAGAATGAATAACTGTCCAGCCAATTGAATAGATCAAATTTTCCGGCAAGATTTTATCAATAAAATTCATTTCTTACCTCCCTCTATCTCATCGAGGAATTTTCTTATCTCTTCAATCTCTTTTTTTGAGGTTTTTCTATTCCCAAGGGCCTGTAGTACAAGTTTGCTGGCAGAGCCTCCAAATGCGGATTCAAGAAATTTATCAAGCAGTACCTTCTGTGTTTCATCTTTTTTATAAACTGCTGAATAAATATGGCTCTTATTTTCCTCGTCACGAGCAAGGAGATTTTTCTCCGTCATTATTTGCATTATCTTCAGAGTGGTTGTGTATCCAACCTCTTTCTTTAAATTAAGTTTATCATTTACGAACCTTACAGTCGTAGGACCCGAATCCCAAAGGATTTGCAAAATTTCCAGCTCGGCTTCTGTTGGTTTTGGACTTGATTTCTTCTTCACGCTTTCTCCCGTAAATATATTTTCGTCCCTTTACTTCCAGGGGTCAATATATACGAATACTTTCGTAGTGTCAAGGTAAAAATACGAATATTTTCGTAGATGACTAAGTGCCGTGTTGATGGGCCGTCAAAAACGAATTAAGAGAAAATAAAATTATGAAAATTTGTTTGTTAAATACACGCTTCTTCTTAAATTTCCCGAACTCCTTTTCCAACTAATTTTTTCATGACAGAAAAGATACAAAGGTTCAATCCCTGGCGGGCATTAAAAGACCTGCCTCATAATATGTGGGTGCTTTTCTGGGCAACATTAATCAACCGTTCCGGAACAATGGTTTTGCCCTTTCTCGTTTTGTACATGACAAAACATTTCAACTACAGTGAAGCGGATGCCGGCCTGGTGCTTGCTGTTTATGGTGTCGGTGCACTCATTACAGCACCTACGATTGGGAAGATTTCTGACAAAGTTGGTTCATTCAAAATAATGAAAGCCTCCCTTTTCCTGACCGGCTTTATGTTCTTTATCTACACTTTTATTTCCAGTTATTATTTAATACTTGGATTCACATTTTTATTAGCAGTAATTAATGAAGCCTTTCGACCGGCAAATTTATCCCTTATATCAGAAGTAGTTACACCAGCTCAACGCAGAACGGCATTTGCATTAAACCGCCTTGCAATAAATCTAGGCATGAGTATAGGACCGGTTGTAGGAGGATTGTTAACGCTCATAAACTTTTCTATTATTTTTTATGTAGACGGAATCACTTCCTTGATTGCTGCTTTATTTCTTGTAACTTCAAAGTGGAAAAAAATTGAAGAGGCGGAAGATTCCAGTGTTCTTATAGGTAACGGAGAAGGTAAACATTTGGGTGCATTAAGAGACAAAAATCTTGTCTTTTTCCTTCTCGCACTTATCCCGGTCGCAATGGTGTTCTTCCAGCATATGTCAACAATGCCTTTGTTCCTAGTTCAGGATCTTGGCTTTTCACCGGCCACCTACGGCGCCCTTACCATCGTAAATACAGGTCTGATAATTTTAATTGAAGTACCGTTAAATAATTATTTTTCAACCTGGAGCGATAAAAAAAATCTTACCATCGGTGCAACATTAACTGCAATCGGATTTGGCGGAATGGCATTTGCACATGATATTCTCTTTTTGATAATTACAATTGTTATCTGGACCTTCGGAGAAATGATCGTTTTCCCTGCCAGCGCTGCCTATGTTTCCGAAATTGCACCTGTAAAAAAACGGGGAGAATATATGGGCTTTTTCCAGATGTCTTTCAGCATTTCATTTATGGTCGGTCCCTGGCTGGGCACTCTAATACTGGAGAATTTTGGCTCATTCAGTTTATGGACTGCAGCTTTTGCTTTTTGCGTAGTTTCGGCTATAATGATGCAAAATCTAAATACCAAAACTGCTGACACTTAAAACAATTTAGCATCCATCTCGCTGCAAAATATTATTTACAGAATTCTAATCTGGGGCATTGGATATGCTCAAAAGTTCAAATTTATATCTGCTGACACAATTTAATTTTGCTGCTTTGTAATTACTTTAATCATCACTCTATGCGACCGTTCATCAAAGTAATCGCTTTTTCGTCAAAAACGACTAAAATATCCTGAACAAAAATACACCATCTTCGTCAAAAGATCAGAAAACAAAAGTCCGGAGTTAATATGAATTTTTATAATAAAGTAATCGTTTTTACTTTTACATCACTCGTTTTAATGCTGGCGGCTTTGTCAACAGGTTTTGATTCTTACAAAAACCCAGTAGCTGAAAGATCATTTACAGCAAATACAGATACTGCCGTCAATATGAAAAAGTATCATTTTACAACTTGGGAAAATGGAAAAAAGATCCGCTGGAATGCCACATTAACGGAAGGTGAAGTCACCTCTCTTTATAGGAACGGAGAACTGGTTCCTGCAGATGAAATCGATAAATATAAGAATATGGTGAACGATAAAATTGAAAGTTCAGATATCTACCTTTCTTCCTTTGATTTTGAAATGCCCAATATTGATATTCACTTTGATGAGCATCAGTTTAATCAACAAATGAATAGGCTAAATGAGCAGTTAAAGAACATAAAATCCTTCAAATTCAACTATAAATTTGATAGAGAACAATTTGAAAAAGATATGCAGAAGATGAGAGAAAATTTAAGGAATATAAACGAGTGTGAATTTTTTAACAAGGAAGAATTTCAAAAAATGATGGACAATATTAACAAGAATATTGAAAAAAGCTTTGAAAACATAAATGTTAATATTGATATGGATGCAATAAACAGGAGCCTCGAAAATGTCAAGATTCATATGAAAGGTTTAAAGATCGATATGAGCCACTTGAAAGAAAAAATGAAGGTACTAAAAGGTTTTATAAAAGATATTAAATCAGAATTAATTAAAGATGGTTATCTGGATAAAAATGCCAATGATTTTGATCTCGATTTCACCAAAGACAAAATTGAGGTGAATGGTAAAAGACTACCTGACAACTTGCTTGAAAAATATAAAAAGATTTACAAGGAGCACTTCGGAAAAGAAATCAATGATAGGTTCAGAATAAAAAGTTAGTGTCTTTCTGTAGAGACGGGCAACTTGTCCCCCATTTGCGGGATACTCTGTCCCCACAAATTAATTCCAAAAAGTTTTCTATGAAAAACTTTTTCTGAATGGATTAAACACGAATTAAAACGCAACAACTAAATTATTCTCTCTTAAGAACTATCAAAGAAAGATCATCACTTCTTGGCGCATTTCCAGAGAAAAATTCCACTTGTCTAGTTATTGCTTCGCCGAGTTTATCTGCAGGAAGATCTTTATATTTTTTGATTGTATTAATTAGTCTCTCCTTTCCAAAGAACTGTCCTACCTCATTTACCGCTTCCGTAACTCCATCAGAATAAACTATAAAAACCTCACCCGGCCTGAGAAGTATTTTCTTTTCACTAAATTTTGAATCTTTCATTATTCCTATCGCAGCATCACCTTTCGGCATTTCTTTAATAGTATCGGCTTTTAGGATTAAAGGGGGAAGATGCCCTGCGTTCACATATTTTAAATTTCCTTTGCCTGGAGTAACTTGTATGTAGAGCATTGAAGCAAACAGACTTGGTAGGCTGTCACGGTGAAAAATATAATTTATATTCTTTGCAAGTTTTGCAAGTGAGTCCTTTTCATTTGCAATTGCCCTAATAGTTGACTGAAGCTTCGACATCATTAAAGCTGCACTCAAACCTTTCCCTGCTACATCTGCCATCGTCAGGCCAATATTTGAATCACTTAATTTTAGGTAATCCACCAGATCACCGCAGACCTCATTGGCTGGTTCTGAATGGAGCCATACCTTCCAGCCATGTATTTCCGGGTTCTCCTCAGGCAGTAATGCTCTTTGGACTTTTCTGCCTCCTTCAAGTTCTGTTTTTGCGAGCAATTTGTCCTTTAATTCCAGCAAAAGAACAAAAAGGATAATCAACGCTCCAAACAATGAATTATTATTTGATGAAGATGACCCGCCATCATTACTGATTACAATCCTGTTAGAAAGGACAAGTATAAATCCAAGAAGTGTAAAGACTCTTCTTAGTGGGGTTAGTTTTAAGAAAAGACTCTTCAAAAGCCATATAAAAATAAAAAATCCACGCTTAATAATTTTCATACTCTTTAGACGATCCTTTTGATCGTCGCTCAGATAAAATCTTTTCAGGTCCCGATATTCCTTTTTAACTTCATCTCCGAAGTTGATATTATGTAAATCCTCACGGAGCGTTCTGCCCAGTTTGGGATTATTGCTTGTAGAACTTTTTTCCGTCATTAGAACTCTAAGTCCCTTTGAAAGTAATCAAATTATGTGAGGGAAATTTAAGAAATGATGAAGTTAGTCGCATTAAGAAATTACTTGAAAAGAATTATTGTGTTATAAAGTCACTAATTATATAGATAAGCGGCAATATAGCTAGCATATGAATAAAGTTTGTGAAATAATGTTTTATATTGAAAGCAGTGGATACTTAGACATATTTTTCTATATTATATTCTATAATAGAAAAGGCCTATAGCAGATTTATATTCCTTGAAAAATTCTTGCATTCAACTATAATGTTTTTCAAATTATTTAATTGGTTTCTGAATTAGCACCTGCACATGAATATGTAATATTTTGAGATCATTGGGATATCAACAGAACTATTGAAATACGCACGAAACGGAGGTTAATTAAGCACTATTACAAATTCTAATAAATATGCATAATTTGGACCTAAATTGAAATTTGTATTATATGATTAGGAAATAAATATACAGTAAAACTCGGCATTGATTTTGATTATAAAATACTAATAGCAAGTTTTATTAAGAACACTGAAATATAAGCTATTTTATCGTTAAGGATTGAATTATCCTGAATATTATTATATGAATGCTTTGTTATAGTTCAGCGCATATATTTTGTTTTTAGGTGATAATTTAATCAATATAAACCACTAAATGAGGTAATTATATGAAAATTCAATTTGTAAAACCATCCGCAGCAAATGTGAATGTTAAGGCTACAATTCATATAAATGGAAAATTGGGGTTTTCCAAGGCAGCAACGAAGAAATTTAGCCTTGATGAAGGAAAATTCATAAAAATTGGCGTAAATTCTGAAGATGAGAACGATAATAATCTATATGTAATTATAAAAAACTTTGATGATGGAGAATCATTGAAAATACATAAGGCGGGCCAATACTATTATGTTAATACTAAGCAGCTTTTTGATAGTCTTAACATAGATTACAAAAATAACAAGATTATATATGATGTTGAGGATTTTGAATATAGTAATATTAAAATGCATAAATTTGTGAGAAGAGAACTGGGCAGAAGCAGGATGGAAGGCGTAGAAGTAACAAATAATAATGAAAAAGAGGAGACTGAAAACTCTTAATTATAAAGCTCGAATTTTAGTTTAGTTTTTAATAATTGTTTGTTATTTTTTAAGTGATAATGATTTTGACCTGCTTTTTGGCTTACGTTTAAAATTTTAATACTTATTACATTATATAAAAACACATATCATTTTCAATAATTCCTATATTTAACTTCTGTAAACCAGCATTGTAAATAATTTTTTTGAACAAAATGATAGATTTACCTGCAAAAAATTAAATCCTCAAAAGCATCATACCTTAGTGATTACCAATCATATTATAAAAAATACTAAATAAAAGAATATCCTGGTATATATTTAACTACATAGCTTTGAAAAGAGCTATTATTTAAATTATGCCCATTAAAAAGAATTTTGTGCCAAATTATGTTAATTACAAAATTACTTGGAAATTCATGATATATCAATTAGGAGAGCTTTTAAGATATAAACTAGCACACAAGGAAATCACTTAAAATTAGGCATGTCATACTTTTAAATTCAGTTCATTTACTTGCAATTCATACATAACAAAGAACTCCAAACGTTAAAATAATTAATTAATGCATACTTGACTTTTAGATATCAATATGATATCATTACAATATCAATTTATAAGGGTAATGAAAAATGGAAACAATTAGCGAAAAAACTGGCAACAAGATGAGCGGCTTTATTGCATTGGTTCTGGCAATTATTTACCTGGCATTAGACGTTTGTCTATTCTATATAATGATTAAACAGGACGAGCCATTAATTTTAGTCTTGGCTTTGCCTTTGGTCTTCTTTACAGTTTTCTGGAACATTGGCTATATGGTAATACAACCAAATGACTCGCGCGTTCTGATACTTTTCGGAAAGTACAATGGGACTGTAAAAGACGATGGCTTCTTCTGGGTAAATCCCTTCACACTAAAACGTCACGTTTCACTGAGGATTAGAAATTTCAACAGCGATAAAATAAAAGTTAATGATCTGCACGGTAATCCGATTGAAATTGCGGCAGTTGTAGTATGGAAAGTTATAAGTCCTGCACGTGCAGTATTTGACGTCGAAAACTATGAGCAGTTTGTTGCCATACAGGCAGAAACGGCAATCCGTACACTCGCCTCCGAATATCCTTACGACACAAACGAAGGAGAAAAAGAATCATTAAGAAGTAGTCCCACAGAAGTTGCTGAAAACCTGAGGAAAGAACTTCAGTCGAGACTGGAAATTGCAGGAGTCAACGTAGTTGAAGCAAGAATAACACACTTGGCTTACGCGCAGGAAATTGCACAGGCCATGTTACGCAGACAACAGGCGCAGGCGATTGTTGCGGCAAGATTTAAGATAGTCGAAGGAGCTGTAGGAATGGTTCAGCAGGCACTAAAAAATCTAAGCGATAAAAACATTGTAAATCTTGACGAAGAAAGAAAAGCGCAGATGGTAAATAATCTTATGGTTGCGCTGGTTGCTGAAAGCGAGGCACAGCCTGTAATAAATACAGGAACTATTTATCAATAAAGTTAATTACTAAGATGAAAAGTATATCAGATCTGGTTGGTGAGGCATTGATCATACATCAGCCCTCTGTTTGGAAAAGTTATTACGAATTGAAACACGGTGAAGAAATTCTGGGAACAATTCGGGCAAAAGGCTTTTTTGGAAGAAATGTAATATTCAAAATGGAAAATAATGAATGGGAAATTTATCAGCCCTCATTTTGGAAATCAGAAATAGCCATTAGACAGTCCGGTCATGAGCTACCTTATGCCACATACAGAAGAGAAGGTTTTAAATCCAGAGGAACTGTAAGAATGTATAAAGGCGAGCAAATGAGGCTTGAATATAAGCTTTTTTCTAGCGGATACAGTATTCAAACCATATCCGCCGAAAAACTAGTTACTTTTAAAGACCGTGTTTCATTCAAAGAAAAAACTGTTTTTTACATTGAGAAAAGATCAGAACTATTAGATAAATATCCCTGGGTAATTGCTCTTGCATGGCATATAATGTTGCAGCGAAAACGTGCATCCCATGCGGGTTAGGAAAGACATATTGAAATGGCAGAGAAAAAGAAATTTTTATTAAGAATCGATGAAAACATTCACGCCGCCCTTGAAAAATGGGCGGCTGACGAATTACGCAGCATAAACGCACAGATTGAATTCTTGCTGAAGGATGCTGCTCGTAGAGCCGGCAGACTTATGGCGAATCCGCAAAATCCCGATAATCCCGATGAAAAAATCAACAATTAGAACAATAACTATAAATTTTTATAATTTCTTATTGCATTTAGGGAATTATTCAGTATCTTTTATGGTTATACAAATAACTCTACGAGTGGCCTAAGTAATTTTTATTTGTGATAATTATTCTCATCTCATTTTGTAGTTCATTCTATAAATAACTTGTTTCTTAACTCTTCAAAAGGTGCCATATGAAAAAAGGTCTTTTCATTGCGTCCATCTCTATTATCTTCGTCTCCTTGATTTTCATCCAGCTCAATTGTTCTCAAAATTCCGAGCAAAAACCGATGACACAGGAAGAACAAATTGCACACGGAAAGTATCTAGTTAACCTTGGGGGATGTAATGACTGTCATTCACCAAAAGTAATGACTACGATGGGCCCGATGCCTGATACAACAAAATTGCTTTCAGGACATCCAGCTGATGAGCCATTGGGAGAAATTGACCCTGCGATCTATAAAAAGGGACAATGGGTATGGGCAGGTGCTACGGATTTCACTTCTTGGGTAGGTCCCTGGGGAGTTTCATTTACAGCTAATCTAACACCGGATAATGAAACCGGCTTAGGAACCTGGACACCAGACTTATTTATTAAAGCATTAAGAACCGGGAAACATATGGGAATCGGAAGACCGCTTCTTCCTCCGATGCCCTGGATGTTCATTGGTAAATGCACAGATAATGATCTGAAGGCAATTTTTGCTTATTTGCATTCGCTCCCTGCAATACACAATAAGGTTCCGGATCCAATTCCTCCGGATAAAATGGCAGCTTTATTTAAGAAATAATTATTGAAATTCCCCCTTTTATTAAAAAGGGGGAATTTTTCCTTCCTTACCATCTTGTAGTATTTGGCAATTATGTGCCATGCATCTAGTTAAAACTATTAAATTTGACATAATTTGCTACCCCTTCCCACCTTCAAGAAACGGCAGCGAATTGGTTTCTCCCAATTGAAAGAATACCTTTTTAGGTGTTTAATTTTCATACAATTTTGCACTTTTTGATGGCTTTCTAGCATGGAATATTTTTTGTAAGATTTTCAAGACTTGGGGATTAGTGTGCCTATTGCTTTGTTTAATAAATTTATAGGGGTTTATGTACAACTCAATTGTGCTTGTCAAGCAGGTCCCTGATACAGCAAACATTTCTGGTAAAGTAATGAAGGATGACGGGACTGTAAACCGTTCAAAACTTCCCGCAATTTTCAACTATGAAGACAAAGTTTCACTCGAATTAGCATTGCAGGTAAAAGAACGCTATGGCGGAAAGGTTACAGCAATAACAATGGGTCCACCTCGTGCGTCCGATATTTTGCGGGAATGTCTCTATATGGGTGCGGATGAAGTTTATCTCATAAGTGATAGAAAATTCGCTGGTGCTGACACTCTTGCAACTTCCTATGTTTTAAGCGAGGCCATTAAAAAAATTGGAAACTATCATTTTGTCTTTGCCGGACGGCAGGCAATTGACGGCGATACTGCACAGGTCGGTCCTCAAACAGCAGAAAAGCTGAACATTCCACAAATAACCTACACAGAAGAAATAATCGATCTTAAAAACAGCAAGATTCAGATAAAAAGAAAAATTGATGGCGGCTATGAGGTCGTCGAAAGCAGCCTCCCTGTTCTACTAACTGTGCTAAAAGATGTTGTAGCTCCGCGCCCCTTTAGTGCTAAGAGGATTATGGCTTACAAAGGCGCAAAATCATTAATTGAGCTGGAAAAACTAACAGAGGAAAATTCACTTTTATATATAGATAAGCTCATTCATGAATATAAAGAACGGGGACTTTATATTAACACTCTTACAACTGATGATATGAACATAGATATTGAACGATGTGGATTAAAGGGATCTCCCACAAAAGTATATAAAGTTGATTCAGTGGTGCTTGCAAGTAATGGGCAGAAAAAAATAGAAGGGACAAAAGCTGGGCTCGGAGAGTTGGTCGATCAATTAATGAACGATCATATTTTTGGTTAAAAGGAAATTTAAATGAATTTTAAAAATGAAGTCTGGGTATTTATTGAACAGAGAAATGGTAAACCTGCAGATGTAAGCTTTGAACTTCTTTGTAAAGGGACTAAGCTTGCAGAAACTATGGGCGGAGTTTTAAAAGCGATTGTCATCGGGTCAGATACAGATGAAACCGTTAAACAAACTTTTATTTACGGTGCTGATGAGACTGTAGTATTTGATCACCCTTCGCTTAAAAATTTCCGAACTATACCTTATGCTAGAATTTTACAGAACCTTGTGAAGGAGCACACCCCCAGAATCGTGCTTTTTGGTGCCACAATAATCGGTAGAGATCTGGCACCAAGAGTTGCTTCACATACCAAAAGCGGACTCACTGCTGACTGTACCGATCTCCAAATCTCGGATGTAAAATATTTAAATCAAAATCACTCGAAACTATTGCTTCAGATCCGGCCGGCTTTCGGTGGAAACATTATTGCGACAATTATAACTCCGGATGTGCCCACACAAATGGCAACGGTACGCGAGGGAGTAATGGAACTTTTCCCCCTTGAAAAACCAAAAGAAGAAAAAATTACTAAACTAGAATACAAAGCTGAACCAATTGATGATCTTGTACAGATAATAAAACAACACCGGGAAGAAAATAAGGTGAATTTAAAAGCTTCACCTATTATAGTCGCTGGGGGTTATGGGCTGGGAACAAAAGACAATTTCCGGTTGATTGAAGAACTGGCACACACTATCGGAGGCGAAGTAGCCGGAAGCCGGGCCGCTGTTGATGCTGGCTTTGTTACACCCGATAGGCAGGTCGGACAAACCGGTGTAACGGTTCGTCCCAAACTTTATATTGCTATCGGAATTTCTGGAGCTATACAACATAGAGCCGGAATGAAGGATTCAAATAAAATTATTGCAATAAATACTGATCCTGAAGCACCGATTTTTGATATCGCGCATTATGGAATTGTTGGAGATGCAATGCAGGTAATTCCTCAATTCATTGAAGTATATAAACATAAACTGAAATAGGAATAATAATGCCTAATTTTTTTACAGACAACAGTGATCTTCAATTTATCTTTAATAATTGCGACCTGAAAGAAGTTGTGGAAATTGCAGAAGATAATTACCAGCAGTCCAAAGAGTTTAATTATGCCCCCGTTAATTATGAAGATGCTATCGAGAATTACAGAAAGGTGCTTGAGATAACTGGCGATATTGCTGGAAACTTTATTGCCGAACGTGCCTCCGGTGTAGATGAAGAAGGTGCCGTTTTAAAAGACGGAAGGGTTTATTATGCTTCTGGCACGGAAGAAAATCTGAAACAGCTTACTCAGGCCGATCTCCGAGGAATGATTTTCCCAAGGAAATACGGCGGGTTAAATTTCCCCTTTACTTTTTATGTTATGGCAATTGAAATTGTCTCGCGTGCAGATGCTTCATTGATGAATATTTTTGGACTGCAGGATATTGGAGATACAATCAAAAAATTTGGATCTGAAGGGCAAAGAGAGAACTTTATTCCCGGTTTCTGTACAGGTGAATATACTGGTGCAATGGCATTAACCGAACCTGATGCGGGATCAGATCTGCAGGCAGTAAAATTACAAGCTTACCAGAACGAAAAAGGTCAATGGTTCTTAAAAGGGGTTAAAAGATTTATCACCAATGGTAACGGTGATGTGCTTTTAGTACTTGCAAGATCAGAACCAGGAACAAAAGATGGACGCGGGCTAAGCATGTTTGTATGCAAAAGGGATGATACAGTAATCGTGAGAAGAATAGAACATAAGCTTGGCATACACGGCTCCCCTACCTGTGAGCTTCAATTTAATGATACCCCCGCTCAACTGGTCGGCCAAAGAAAATTCGGATTAATAAAATATGTATTCGATTTAATGTTTCGTGCTAGAATGGGAGTATCAGCACAGGCACTCGGAATTTCGCAGGCAGCTTATGAAGAAGCCCTGAAATACGCCAAAGCAAGGGAACAATTCGGAAAATCTATTTATAACATTCCGGTTATATCCAATATGCTCATTGATATGCGTGTAATGCTTGAGGCTAACCGCGCATTATTTTATTTCGCCGCAAAGAGCGTGGATTTAAAGGAAAAACTCGAGGAAAAAATTGAAAAACTAAAAGCTGAGGGTAAACCTTTCAGTGAAGAAAATATTCTGTTAAAAAAAGCAACCAAAGAAGCAAACCTGCTAACACCTATTTCAAAATATACTCTTACTGAGGGTGCCAATAAAATTACATATGATGCCTTACAGATTCATGGGGGCACAGGTTATATGAGAGAATTTAAAGTTGAAAGACTTGCCCGTGATGCAAGGATTACAAACATATATGAAGGAACCTCTCAGCTTCAAATTGTGGCTGCAAGCGGAGGAGTTATTAACGATATTCTTGCTGCAAAATTCGATGAGTACGAAAAGAAGAATTATAAAGGCGGCGTTGCCCCCCTTGTAAATCATTTAATAGAAATAAAAGAAATATTTAAAGATTGTCTTAAATACGTAATCGAGAGAAAAGATCCTGCATTTCAGGACGTCGCAGCAAAGGATCTGGTCGAGCTTTATACATATTTAATAATTGGTTATCTCTTGCTGGATCAGGCGGAAATTGAGCCTAAAAAAGTTTTTATAGCAAATCGTTATGTTCTGACATCTCTTGCAAACGCGCGGAAAAATGCGGAGTCAATTAAAGACGGTTTATTCTCGGATATTTTACACGCAGAAAAAATTTTATCATAATCTATATTAAAAGGTGGCATAATGGACAATAAAAAATTACACTACTATAGAATCTATGACGACCAGGAAAAATTTAACTACTTAAAAAGCTCACTTTGTCATTCTGAACTGGAACAATGGTTGAAGGAATATGAATCAAAACATCAAAAATATTTTAACGCAGAACTCGTAAATTTCCTGAAAGAGCATGACAAGGAAGCTGAGATAATAGAAGTAAGCGATCTATCATATTAAAAAACTTGTTGCTGACTGCTCCATAATTTAATCCTATAACCCCAGGGCAAACAAGATTGCCCCGAGAGTTAACCCTATTGTAAAATTGAACAACTTAATCTTTATTGAATCCTTAAATGAATAAGAAAGCATAGGCAGAAGCCCGTGGCCGTCCTGCACAATTGAATTTGTTAAAAGGATAGAGAACGGAATAACTCCTGCAGCAAACATGGTTACAAATACAAGATTTGGTCCCGATTCAGGTATCAGCCCTATCAGAGCCGATATAACCAAAACGAGAAAAGCATATTGGTGTGAAAACTCTCCAAAATTCCAGTAATTTTTTCCTACCTCGATAAAAACCAGTGCTCCGAATGTCCACAAAAATGTTTTCCATACATGATGTCTAATAATGTGCCCCCAAATATGCTCAGTAAAATAATGTCTGAATCCTTTTTCATTTTTATGGTATTGTTTTACTTCACAATCAGTACAGGTTTGTATATTGAATCTTTTTACTGCAGAATCAATTATTTTAGAAGAAAATAGTCCAATAAAAAAAAGAACAATAAAAAGTATTAAAGCAGATTCAGGAAACATAACCAGCATAACATAAGCCTCATCACCTGAAGTAGCTATCATACTGCCTGAAAGTGCCCCAAAGCTTATCATTCCATGCATATACAGACTTACATTTGCAAATGCGCCCATACATCCGGGTATAGTGCCAATACCGGAAGAAACAAAGTACTGTTTCCATTTTCCTGCTGAATCAAGAAGGAGTGCAAATTTCCCCTTGCTCCATACATTAATAAGATCAACAGTAATCATCATAACAAGTACGAACAAAGTTATCTTTATGCTTTCAACTAAAGTATCGCTCAAATAACCCGTCATATATCTTAGTCATTAATTATTATGATCACAGGTATTGTCCTCTTTTTGGGAAAGTTCACCTTTTAAATACTTTTCCGCCGCTTCATCAGCCATTCTTTCATCCGTTAAAAATGGAACTATATTTCCCGCTTTCAAATCTTCAATTACACGCCATCCACCACTTTGAAAAATTACCGCTTCACAATCTTTAAGCGCGTCAACTAGCGCTGCATGACTGTGATGGTGTCCCTCGCCATGCTCATGATGATGTTGTTCACCATGGTTGCCCTGGCTATGATGCGTGAATGTGTTTTGCCTTATTTCTTTTCCTGTAATTTTGCCCGATTCAGCATTATAAATTATAAATGACTTACATCTGCCAAGATGCCCGGTTACATGCTTTAAATCATTACTAGCAATTGCTATTTTCATTTTTTTACCCCGTTATTAAAATATTTAACTTGAACATTTAGGACACTCGTTTGATAAATCATCCCGTTTTACTTTCATTTTCCTTCCGCAGGAATGACAAACGACCAAAAGTGTCTCGCTTAGCTTTTCCGCCAGATCACCCGAAATATGAAGAGCCTTTCCGTTTAGAATTCCATCTGCGATTTTTAAATGTGCCGAATTAATTATCCTCCCAAACGTGGCCCTCGAAATATTCATTTTTCCCGCAGATTCTTCCTGTGATAAACCTAAGAGATCTCCCAAACGGATTGCCTCTAGCTCATCAGGTTCAAGAATAACCTCATCAAGCACCGACATTGGGATACCACGTGGTTTAAAATAGAGAACCGCCGGATTACACTTAATTTTACGATATTTCTTGGGTCTGGCCATACTTAATATTATGAGCATATGCTCATAACTAAGATACAGTAAATTTTCGCATTTGTCAAATGGTCAGGAAATTATACATAACATAAATAATCCGAATCTTTTTCCTGCACAGCACTATTTAAGCTTAAGCCACGAAACATTTCTATCTTTTACAAACCCCATTCTCTCAACTAATGTTTGGGCCGGAACATTTTTGTCTTCGCATTGAAGAAAAGGGATCTTATCAATCGTTCTGCATTGTCTTAAAAGAGAATTGGTTATTTCCCTTGCGTATCCCTTTCTCCTGTAATCCTCTAAAACATGCATTGAACCGAGCGAGCCGTCATCATGAGTAAGCGCCCACGCTACAAGTATTCCATCATAATAAATACCCGCACTCACGGACCTTTCAATCCGTTCATTCAAATATTGGACTGAAAGCATATCTTTATATACAGACTGTGAAATAATATATTCAGACTCTTTAGGTATTAATTGGTGTGTTTCAATTTTGCTCTTGGGAATTTCTTTATCATCGGGATAATGATACTGGCAAGCATTTATCAGCCAGTCAATCTCTCTTTTTTTTGTTATAACAGGTATTTGCCAATTATCAATTGCTCCGAAATACCTATCATCATCGTTTAAGTTTTCAATTAAAGCTGCTAATTCATTTTCATCTTTACTGTATAGGTAAATCCATTTCTCCCCCTCGCTTCCCTGTGCCAAAACAGAATCACCAATAGTCAACAATCTTTTTAACTTGTTTTCCTGGATGTAACCAATTATACTAAGGTTATATATTGCATTGTTTCTCAGTTTTTTAGTCGCAGCATTTTTATCATTTTGTGTGATCATTTTCTCGAAACTTGATTCTTTGGAATTCAAATTATTTAATAATTGTTAAATATTTGGTACATTTTTGTGACAATTAGTATTTATGTTAGTCTACAAATAAATAATAAACCGGTGTTAAAATGAAAATTTTATTGATTATGTTTACAACAGCCTTAATAACCCTAAATGTTAGCTGCCAGCAAAAGAACCATAAAATATATAAAGATGAGAACATTAATATGAATGATCATAATACGAAATTAGATACTGCAACTTTCGGCGAAGGTTGTTTTTGGTGCACAGAAGCCGTTTTTGAAAGATTAAAGGGAGTAAAATCGGTTGTTTCCGGCTATTCCGGCGGAACTGTCGCTAATCCCACTTATGAAGAAGTTTGCACGGGTAAAACCGGACACGCAGAAACCTGCCAGATAATTTATGACCCAAACAAAATAAGTTACCAGGAACTGCTTATTGTTTTTTTCAGAACCCATGATCCAACAAGTCTGAACAGGCAGGGCGCCGATGTTGGTACGCAATATCGCTCCGTAATATTTTATCACAATGAAAAACAAAAAGAACTGGCCGAGTTTGCAAAGAAAAAAATAAACGAAGAAAAACTCTATGACAAGCCTGCTGTAACTGAAATTGCCCCATTTACAAAATTTTACAAAGCTGAAGATTATCATCAGAACTATTATGATAAAAATCCGAATCAGGGCTATTGTGCTTTTGTAATCGCTCCAAAAGTGGAAAAGTTTGAGAAATTATTTAAAGATAAATTAAAAAAATAATATCACTCTGTAGAGATGTATTGCAACCTGCCTGCCATTTAATTCTTCAGTATTTAGGTAACTCAGGAGTTACATTCAGCTATAAAAAAACCCGCAGCATAGGGTATATTTCTATCACATTTTTCGTCACTAAGGGGCTAAATTTCTATTGCCCTACATATTTTACCTTTGAGTAAAAAATATC
>CAYPNM010000010.1:0-85189 GCA_964412105.1 uncultured Ignavibacteriaceae bacterium
ATATATTACATTATTCTTATTCCACGGGGTAAATAAAACCGGATGAAATCCGGTTACATAGCGACCCATAATTAAAAGAACCCCAACGGGGTTCAACATTGTTATCTGACAATAAAATCCATTCCCAATACCCCTTTCATTACACCAGAAATCGATTTATTTCTTTTTTACGTTCCAATAGATCTCTAACAACCTTCTGAAAACGCTCTGATAACGCTCTGAAAACGCTTCAAAAGGCCTTAACTGCAATTGCTTGCCCTTGAAATCTGAACCTATACCCCGAATTTTGGCATTTGAATTAATATTGTAAGTACATTTTTTATTAAATTAAGAAATCAAATTCATTAATTTCTCAAAGCAATTATGTCGTATTTATATTGCTCACTCATAGGTTATTTATTGGGCTCCATACCTACAGCCTACATCGTTTTGAAAAGAACTCAAAACGTTGATATTACAGAGACAGGTTCCGGCAATGTAGGTGCCATGAATTCATTTGAAGTGAGTAATTCAAAGATTATAGGTATTCTGGTCTTTATAATAGATGCCTTGAAAGGATTGTTGAGCGTTTATTTATGTTTGCTCTTATTCCCTCTAAATTTTATATATCCGGCTCTGGCTTTATTCTTTGCAGTGTTCAGTCATTGCTTTAATCCGTGGATTAAATTTAAAGGAGGAAGAGGATTGGCAACTGCGGTTGGTGGCTCTGTTATTTTATCTCCTTTTATTCCCGCTGCTTGGTGTGTCCTTTGGGCAATTGTTTATCTGTTTAAAAAGGATATACTTTTAGCTAATATTAGTGCTGTAATTTTAACATTATTAGTATCTATTTCAACAACTGAAATTATTTATAAGTACTCATACCCGACACCGGATTCTTACGGTACTTTGGTGATGTTTGTTGCTTCTATGCTTATCGTTATATTCATTAAACATATAGATCCGTTAAAAGAGATAATTGATAAATATTCTATGAAAAGGAAGTGAGATGACCAAATTTGCAAAGATAATTTTAATAATTTCCGTTCTATTCTTTATAAGTGGTGGAATATTCTTCTATATTAATTCGCAGAAAGCTCCGCTTTACTTTTACGAAGGTGACGCACAATCAAATACGGTTGGTAATCAGGAGACTCTTGCAAAATCTGATAAGGGAGTAACTGACTCTAGACAAACCGTAATAACCGAAACTGTAAAGAAAGTTAGTCCGGCTGTTGTTGGAATTAACGTTACCGAGATTATGCAGTACCAGAGCCCGTTTTATAACGATCCGTTTTGGCAATTTTTTGGCGACCAGGGCACATATAGTCAAAAGGTTAAAGAACTTGGCTCAGGATTTATTATTTCTCCTGACGGTTATATAGTTACTAACGATCACGTTGCAGGAAATGCGTCTCAAATAACAGTTACAGTTACAAATGGCAGGCAATATCATGCAAAGCTTATTGGCACCGATCACGCCTCTGATATTTCCCTGTTAAAAATAAATGATAAAAATCTCCCCTATGTTACCCTTGGGAATTCTGATAACAATATTATTGGTGAATGGGTTATTGCATTTGGTAATCCTTTTGGATTATTTGATATAAATGATAAGCCAACTGTTACTGTGGGAGTAATTTCTTCTCTGGGAATGAATCTGGAGCCGCTCAATAATAGGTATTATCTGAATATGATTCAAACTGATGCCGCAATAAATGGAGGTAACAGTGGCGGACCATTGGTTAACAGTTTGGGAGAAGTTATTGGTATGAATACTCTTATTTATACTGCCAACGGAAGCCGTGGAAATATTGGCCTTGGATTTGCAATTCCCATAAATAAAGTGAAGAGAATAATTACTGAACTAAAAGAACATGGCAAAATTAATAGGAATTTTGAAGTTGGGCTGGGAGTCCAGACTGTTGATGAAAGCCTCGCCAAAGCTTATGGTTTACCTGCCAGCAGAGGCGTTATAATTACACAGGTAGTTCCAGGCTCCCCTGCTGATAAATGTGGAATTAAAGTACGCGACATTATTATTAAGGTTGATAACTATCGTATAAATAATCAGGAAATCCTCAAAAGTGTTTTTATGGAATTCCGGGTTGGCCAGAAGGTTACAATTAAATTATTGCGCGATGATAAAGAGATCACCACAGTTATGACTTTGGAACCTAAATGATTGAACGCTATACGCTCCCGGAAATGGGGAAAATCTGGAAGGATGAATTTAAGTTTAGTACCTGGCTGAAGATCGAGATACTCGCTTGTGAAGCTAGAAGCGAATTCGGTGAAATTCCCAAATCAGATGTCGATGAAATTAAAAGCAAAGCTAAGTTCGATGTAGCCAAAATTCTTGAAATTGAAAAGACTACCCGGCACGATGTAATAGCATTTTTAACTAATGTATCAGAATATGTAGGCCCCGCTTCTCGGCATATTCATTATGGAATGACTTCTTCTGATATTCTTGATACAACACTCTCCTTTCAGATGAAAACCGCCGGTGAATTGCTGTTAAAAAGACTGCTGGAACTTAAAAGTGCTCTTAAGAAGAGAGCCATTGAACATAAGCATACAATTTGTATAGGAAGATCTCATGGCATTCACGCTGAACCGACAACAATGGGATTGAAATTTGCGCTGTGGTTTGAAGAAACGAAAAGGAATATTGATAGATTAGAAAAAGCAATTAAAGTAATAAGTGTTGGTCAAATCTCTGGGGCGGTCGGAACATTTGATCATTTATCTCCAAAAGTTGAAGAATATGTATGCGGTAAAATGGGACTCTCCCCTGCCCCCGTTTCAACTCAGGTGATTCAAAGAGATCGGCACGCTGAATTTCTTACCACTCTCGCCGTTATTGCGGCCACCCTTGAAAAAATTTCTATCGAAATAAGGCATTTGCAAAGAACAGAAGTCCTGGAAGCCGAAGAATATTTTTCAAAAGGTCAGAAAGGTTCTTCAGCTATGCCGCATAAAAGAAATCCTATAATAAGCGAACGGATTACTGGACTTGCAAGAGTGCTTCGTGCAAATTCAATATCAGCACTTGAAAATGTCGCTCTTTGGCATGAAAGAGATATATCTCACTCTTCCGTTGAAAGAATTGTGGTTCCTGATAGCTGCATCGCTTTGGATTATATGCTGGATCTAATGACAAAGCTTATTTCAAACCTGGTGATCTATCCGGAAAACATGACCAGGAATTTAAATATTACTCGCGGACTTATTTTTTCCCAAACAGTTCTTTTAAAGCTGGTCGATAAAGGTTTAACAAGGGAAGACGCATACAAAATGGTGCAGGATGTCGCGATGAAAGTATGGGCTGATCAACAATTGACATTTTTCCATGAATTGAATAAATCTGTGGAAATTAAAAAATATCTATCTGAAATTGAATTAAAGGAGATATTTGATAACAAGAAAATGTTAAATAATGTAAATTTTATATTCGCTAGAACCATTGAAGCCGATTAATCACTTGAATTCCATTCATCATAATAGTATTGATTAAGTATCAAAATCTCAAAAAATTAGCATTCCATTTTATATACGGCATTTTTGGGAACAATTCCATATTGGAAACGTGTATTTTTAATAAATTATTGTAAACATGAAAATAACAACGGGACAATTAATGAGAAGAATATTAGTTCTATTACTGATTCTTACTGCAGCAAATCTTTATATAGCAAGTTCATCGGAGAAAAAGCCATTTGATATAGTTGGCAATGATACAATAAAAGTTATTACTCCCGAGCCGTATATGGCCGAAGAAGATGAAATAATAAACACTATACTCGCGCGCTACCATTATAAAAAATTCGATCTTGGTGATTCACTTTCATCTGTCATATTCGACAGATATATCAAATCTCTGGATTATAACCGGGTCTTTTTTCTTGCTTCGGATATAAAGGATTTCGAAAAGTATCGGTTTCAATTGGACGATGATTTTAAGGATGGAGATGTTAAGCCCGAATTTTACATTTATAATGTTTTTATGGATAGATTAAAAAACAGAATAGATTTTGTCCATAAACTTCTTAAAAAAGGTTTCGATTTCTCAAAGAATGAAGAATATGAATTTAATCGGGATAGCGCCGCCTGGCCCAAAGATACAACTGATTGGAATGAAATCTGGAGAAAAAAAGTAAAAAGTGACGCCATTAGTTATTTGCTGGTTGGAAAAAGCTGGCCTGCTATAGACAGTTCTCTTCAAAAAAGATATGATAATTATCTTAGGGCTTTTTCCCAGTTGAATAGTGAAGATGTATTTCAGATTGCTATGAACGCTTTGACCGAATCGATTGATCCGCATACAGATTATCTTTCACCGGTCTCATCTGAAAACTTTAAAATTGATATGGCAAGAACTCTCGAAGGAATCGGCGCACAGCTCACAACAGAAGATGAATACACTAAGGTAAATGAAGTGCTTCCCGGTGGTCCTGCATTTAAAAGTGACCTTCTTCATAACGGAGATAAAATCATCGGTGTTGCTCAGGGTGATAAAGGAGAAATGGTTGATGTAATTGGATGGAGATTGAATGATGTGGTTCAATTAATAAGAGGACCTAAAGGAACCATTGTAAGACTTCAGATAATTCCGGCGGCTGGTGGCGTTAACGCTACTCCAAAAGAGATTAAGCTGACGAGAGATAAGGTCAAACTTACTGAAATGTCTGCTAAGGATGACACACTGGATATTATTAATGATAAAGTACCTTTTCGTTTTGGTGTGATCTCAATCCCTGCCTTTTACATTGATATGGATGCAAAAGTCAAGGGCGACAAAAATTATAAAAGCACAACTCATGATGTAAAGAAAATACTGGATGAATTAAAAAAAGAAAAAGTTGATGGAATTATACTTGATCTCAGGAATAATGGAGGTGGCTCGCTCCAGGAAGCAATTTCTCTAACAGGACTATTTATTAAGAAAGGACCGGTCGTCCAGGTTAAAAGTTCAGATGGATCAATAGACGTTGAAAAGGATCCCGATAACGGAATAGCTTATAATGGTCCGCTTATTGTCTTGGTAAATAGATTTAGCGCTTCAGCATCCGAAATTTTTGCTGCTGCACTTCAGGATTATGGTAGGGCCATAATTGTTGGTGAAAATACCTATGGAAAAGGCACAGTTCAAAATCTTATCGACCTTAATAGAGTAACTAGAAGATCGGATGGTAAGTTCGGGCAGCTTAAATTGACCATTGCGAAATTTTACAGGGTTACAGGTGGCAGCACTCAACACTTGGGAGTTAAACCGGATATTTCCTTCCCTTCTGCATATTCTGCTGCAGAGTTCGGAGAAAGTTCTCAGCCCAGTGCTCTGCCATGGGATCAGATAAAAGCTGCTATGTTCACTCCTTATGGAAACATAAAAAAATATATACCTGAACTTGAGAAAAAGCACGAAGAAAGAATTAAAAACAGTCCATTATTCCAGGACTTAATTGCTAATACAAAAGAATTAAAAGAATCTTTGAATAAAAAATATGTTTCTCTGGATCTTAAAGTTCGCAAAAAAGAAAAGGAAGAAGAAGAACAAAAAGATCTTGAAAGAGAAAACAAATTAAGAAAGAAGGAAGGTCTAAAGCTTCTGAAGAAAGGCGAAGTTCCTGAAGATTCTAAAAAGCCAAAAGATGCTGAACTTGAAGAAAGTGGTTATATTTTATCGGATTACATCCTGATGACAGTGGGATAGATTTGCAATATTTAAATGGATGATTTATTATGGCAGGTATTACTCCTGCCTTTTTTATTGGCACTTACTAACAAGGTATTAATTATTTATGAATAATTTTACAATTACAGATATAGAAAATTATTACGACCAGACAGAAGTCCATTACAAAATGTTCTGGAAGCTTGAGGAAGCAGCAGGCCTGCATTATGGTATTTGGGATGCATCTACACATAGCATAGGTGATGCAATACTGAACACAAACAGATACCTGGTAAATATTGGTAAAATAAACAAGGGGCATAATGTATTGGATGCAGGATGTGGAATAGGCGGGTCTTCAATTTTCCTTGCAAAGAACATCGGATGTAAAGTTCACGGAATAACCTTAAGCAAAAAGCAATCTGAAACTGCAAAATCCTTGGCAGAAAAAAATAATGTAAGCAATCTCGCAGAATTTTCACAAGCCAACTACCTGGAAACCGGCTTTAATGACAATAGCTTTGATATAGTTTGGGCTATTGAAAGTTTTGGTTCCGCATCGGATAAATCTTTGTTCTTCAAGGAAATGAAAAGAATTCTCAAACCGGGCGGTAGAATTCTATTTGCGGATATGTTTAAACCTATGACCTATGATATATCGCTGAATAAAACGATGCAGATAATGCTTAACGGATGGGCCATCTCGGATATACTTTCAATTGAAGAATTAAATTCATTGTCTGATAAATTTGATTTTGAAGTAACTCAGATAAAAGACGCAACAAAGCTGATAAAAAAATCAGTCAATGTGATCTATTACGCTTCAATACTTGGGCTTTTTGGAACAAAGATTTATAATTTTTTTAAGGAAGCTAGCTACTTTTCCAGGATACATTACACAACAGGATTCGCTCAGAAGAGAGCCTATAAAAAGGGCGACTGGGGATATTATTTGGTAGTTTGTGAGAAAAAGGACTAATTACTAAATCTTGAAAACACCGGCTATAAACTTCTGATAATTGCAAAATAAAAATCTGCCTTTCATTCAGCAGTCACAAAATTTGCTCGCCCATCTTGTCGTTGCATTCGACCTCACGGAAGTAAAAAACAAGTTAAGCAATCAAAAACATTCGAATCTTTGGAATATTTAACGAATACACTCTGGCACAATTGTTTAAGTATCCTTTTTGAAATCGTTAATACATAATAAAGAGGTACAAAATGAGACGCATAATTAATTTTTCTGTTATTGTAATTACTGCAGTTATGGTATCCGGTGCAGCTTATGCACAGAATGCTTCACAACTTCAAAATAAAAACCAGCTGAAAAAACAGAACCAGGTAAAAGAACAGAACCAGATAAAAGAACAGAACCAGGTAAAGTCTGAAATTAAAACAAATGGTACTCAGTTGAGAAAAAACTGGGTTGATCTTGATGGCGATGGTATCTGTGATAACTATTCTTCTGCCTCTAGAGTAAGGAACATGAAGGCTTACGGTGGGAAAGGTATGGGATCGCAAAATGGTCTAAAATCCTTCGGAAATGGTTCAGGATATCGATTCGGTGATGGAAGCGGATTACATCCACAGGATGGTACAGGATTAGGATTTAAATATGGAGTTGGTACGGGAACGGGAAGTGGC
This sequence comes from uncultured Ignavibacteriaceae bacterium, assembly GCA_964412105.1. Taxonomy (GTDB): domain Bacteria; phylum Bacteroidota; class Ignavibacteria; order Ignavibacteriales; family Ignavibacteriaceae; genus JAKAGZ01. The sequence continues at coordinate 7,301 of CAYPNM010000010.1, forward strand.
ACAGGTATATGTGATGGAACCGGTCCAAAAGGAAATGCTAAAGGAAGAAGATAATTATATTTCTTGAGCCTGAGTACGAAAGAGCAGCTTTATTGCTGCTCTTTTTTTATTATAAATCAATTCGACCATTTCGTCGATATTACCCGTCTGTTTTGTCGACAATAAGATTTCTATTAGTAATAAAGCTCATTTTTGATCAAAATAAGGCCATCCATAATCTCTTTTCTATGGCATAACGATTGATTTATAAGAAATAAATAAAAAGAGTTTAAGATGAAAAATTTGATTTTTTTTATAGCACTGGTTTTTGCAATGGCTGTATTCTCATCTGATCTTACATACTCTCAGGATACAACCAAAGCAGATGCTAAAAATAAAAAGCCAACTACGGGTGTTAAGCATCAGTATAGACACAGAACACAAAACTTCGTTGATAAAAACGGCGACGGTTACAATGATAATGCTCCCGATGATGATGGCGACGGCATACCAAATGGTCTCGACCCGGATTATGTTAAAAAATCTGAATTAAAGAATAACAAAGACCTGCCCTACATTGACCTGAATGGGGACGGTATAAATGATAACCTGCAGAAAAAAGGAAAGAATAAAAATAAAGGAAGAAACTCTCATAAAAATATTAAACCTCAGGATGGAACAAATTCAGGTAATAATACACAGGGTAAAGGACAAAATGACGCGGGTAAAAAGCGGGGTAAAGGATGATTGTTCAATTATTAAAGAACTGTAAAAGAAGATTATTTGGTATCATAATAATTTCTATCTTGGCTTCTCCTTTTACTCCTGCACAATGGAATTTCACCATTACAACCGAGCACGAATTTAATAGTAATCCTTTTCGTTCTCCTTTTCCGGAGCAGCAGTTCAATTCTTCGTTTAATATAGGTATTCAGAAAGATTTTAAAGACTTAAGCCTGCTTTATTATGGCAGTTATTCTCGTTTCTATGAAACCAACGAAAGGAATTCATACTGGCATCAATTAGGATTTTATAATAATGATGAATCCACAAAATTTGGTGCTTATGTCGAACAGAGATACAATACAGTTAATTACGAATTTTTTAATTATTCTGATGTTGCCGGTTATTTAAAACAAAATATAGACTGGAGTTTTATGAATACTCTACTACAAACTTCAGTTACCTATAAATGGTATAATAACTTAAAATCATATAACAATGCTTTGTTCACTTTGGGATTTCAGATTAACAAAAGCTTTGAGTCTAAAACTACTTTTATCATTCAATCGCTTTTGTCTTACAAAAATTACGTAAACACCGGAACCGGGTCTTTAACGCAGACTGGAAGTGGCAAAGGAATGATGTCTGGATATGGATATAATAGGACATACAACGATACAATATCGTATCCCAAAGTAACATCAACTCAAATATTTAGCAGCGTGAGAATTGCACAATCAGTATTTGAAAATACAGGCATAGCTGCTTACTATCAAAACCGCTCATTGATTGAAGGATCCGGAACATGGTACGGGGGCACAAATTATAATTACGGCGATGAATCCGATCTATATGATGATCCGATAAGCAGAAGAGAAAATACTTTTGGCTTTGAATTAACTCAGATTCTCCCGGAATTAATAGTTTTAAAGTCAGGCTATATGCATAGCAATCGTACCTATCCGTCACAGGGTATTTACAACGATGCTATAACTCTCGTACAAGAACTAAACAGGAATGATAAACAAATTTATTATTACGTAAACATCTCAAAAAATTTCTTGTTAAATGAAGAGTCGGGACAATCATTAAATCTTAACTTAGCTTACAATTACATAAACAATGAATCAAACAGTTTTTGGTATAATTATAACCTTAGACAAGTTTCACTAAATCTTGGCTTTGTATTTTAAGGAAACACGTATGGTAAATAAAAAAATAAACTGGCGTTCTTTTACAAGCATATATATGGGATTTTCATTCATTCTGATGGCGATAACTGGAATTGTATTATATATCGCTCCTCCTGGTCGTGTTGCTTATTGGTCAAACTGGTTTTTTATAGGACTTACAAAAACCGACTGGCAGTCAGTTCACACTATATTTTCATTTCTTTTTGTTGTTTCTGGTATTTTTCACATAATATTTAACTGGAAACCACTATTAAATTATTTAAGAAGGAAAGCAAAAGAATCATTAAAAGTTCGCAGAGAATTTGTCCTGACTAGTTTCACGGTTTTCATTATTTTTACAGGTGTATACTTCAATACTCCACCATTTAATTATGTAATGGACTTTGGAGAAAATATGACAAACTCTTGGGCAAATTCAGAAACAGAACCCCCTGTCCCCCACGCTGAACTCTTGACAATATCAGAATTTGCCAAAATTATCAATAATAATACACAAGGCCTTGTTTCACAGTTTGAAAAAAATGGTTACGCAATCATCGATACAAATGAAACTATTGAAAGTTTAGCAATAAGATATAATATTTCGCCAAGTACTTTATATACATCATTAAAGGTTAATGATAGTAAAAACAATATATCCACGAAGTACGTACAGGGTTCCGGCATCGGTAGAAAGAATTTATCCGAATTACTAAAAGAAAATAATATTGTATGGGAAGAAGGTATCGCTAAGCTGAATTCCGCAGGTATTAAAATTAAGGGAGACGGGAAAATTAAAACCATAGCCGAGAATAATAAAATTTCACCAATCGAAATAATCAAAGCATTGGAAATCGATTAGTTTGAAGCATTTGCTAAATAAATTTATTCGCCCCAAATCATTAATACTGATTTTTGCGGCAGTTGGTATATTGATAGTTCTGTTCGCTTACAACGAGGTTAAGCAAAGCAAAGCAGAACTGCTCGAGCTTATGATAAACCAGTCCCACTCCCTGTTAGAAACAGTTTTAGTCTCATCCGGACAAGTTTTGCAGACGAGTTCCAAAATAGAGGAAGAGACGAGATTACGCTTAATTAATAACGCCAATGCTGTTAAGACCCTATTAAGCACTAATAGAATAAATAATTCAGTGCTTAGGGAAATTGCAAATGAGAATAAAATCCTGCGAATAAATATTGTTTCTTATAACGGCAAATTATTATTTACTAACTTCAGCAATTATTCTAGTCAAAACATTTCGCCGCAATTTGTAAAAGATAACCTTTCAGAAATTATAAATGGACAAAAAAAACAACTAATTTTAGGAATAAGAAAAGATAGGATCGGTGATGGGTATCGATATATTGTTGCTGTTGCCGGACCTAATAAAACGATAATTGTGCTTAATGTTGATGCCGCTCCAATACTCGAACTTAGACGAAATATGGGATTTGGCGTTTTACTCAGAAGACTGGCAAATAACCAGGGAGTAGTATTTACTGCTTTGCAAAATGAAAATGCGATTATAGCTGCTTCTTCAAATGTAGACAGCCTTGAGGACATTAACAATTCCGCTTTTCTTCAAAAAGCAATTTCTGATTCCGCTTTCGAATGGCGCATAGCACAGTTTAAAGGCAAAGATGTATTCGAAGCTGTACATCCTTTTACATATAACCAGAATATTATCGGTCTGTTCAGAATAGGTTTAAGCCTTGATGCGTTTAATAAAATTGAAGATAGCATATATAAAAGAGTTGTAATAATCAGCATTATTTTCATACTGCTGGGCTCTGTGTTGCTAGTTCTGGTTTTTGTTTATCAGAATTTAGATCTGGTTAAACGTCAATTTTCTTCAATAGAGACATTTTCCAAAAAGTTGATACAAAGTGTAAATGATGCAATTATTGTATTGGATGACAGGTTTAGGATAAAACACATTAATAATGCCGGAGAAAAATTATTTGATAAAGATCTAAGTGAAGTGGAGAACAAAGAATTCAGCATATTGATAGACAATGATAAATGCATTGATTTTGAAAATGATGAATCAAAGATGCAGCAAATTGAGTGTACGATTAAAAATGCAAAAAAAAGTCTGCTGTTCTCTAGGAATCATTTTTTTGATGAGAACAAAGCGAAAAACTATGTGATCATTATAAAGGATCTTACGGAAATAAAAGAACTGGAAGAACAGGTTACACGCAAGGAACAGCTCTTGGCAATGGGAGAATTGGCATCCGGTGTAGCTCATGAAATTAGAAATCCTCTTAACACCATTGCTACCATAATTCAGCAGCTAGGCAAAGATTTTAAGCCCGCTTCTGAAAGCGATGAATATTATTCTTTGACAAAACTTGTTCAAAAAGAAGTCCAGCGAATAAATGACTCTATCAAGAATTTTTTAAACTTTGCTAGGCCGGAGCCTGTCAGATTTTATGTCTTCACCCTTTCAGAATTGATTAATGAAATCAGACATTTATATCAAAATCATTTATCAAATAAGAATATCTCATTCAATATAATCCAGAAATGGGATGGAAAGGTAAATTGGGACAAAGATAAAATAAAACAGGTTTTTATTAATCTTATTAAAAATTCTGAAGACTCAATTGATACAAACGGTAAAATAGATTTCATCATTTCACAGGACAAAGGAAATATATTGATTACATTGTCGGATACTGGGAAAGGTATTTCGAAAAACAATCTGGCAAAAATATTTAACCTCTATTTCACTACTAAATCTGAAGGCTCTGGAATTGGTCTGAGTATAATTCAAAGGATAATAACTGAACATAACGGAATAATTTCTGTTGACAGCGAATTAAATATCGGTACTACCTTTAACTTAAAAATTCCGGCAAATATTTAACGGTAATCAGAATGGATAATTTATCAATATTATTGGTCGATGACGAAATATCACAGCTTACATCATTAAAAAGTTTTTTATCAAAACGGAATTACACTATCTACACTGCAGAGAATGGCAATGATGCTCTGGCCGTTATAAATAAAAATCTGATTGATGTCACATTGACAGATTTCAGAATGCCCGGCATGAATGGCCTCGAACTCCTGAAAGAGATAAAAAGAATTAATCCTGAAATAGAAGTTGTAGTTACGACAGCATACGGAAATATCGACCAGGCTGTTGATATTATGAAAGGCGGTGCCTATGATTATCTTACGAAACCTATTGACCTCGATGAACTTGAAAATCTGCTTTTCAGAATTAAAGAAAAGAAAACTTTAATAAACGAAAATAAATATTTAAGGGAACAGCTAAAGGATAAATTCAAATTTGACTCCATCATTTCTCAGAGTGGTAAGATGGAAGATGTATTAAATTTAGTTGGACGGGTGGCTGATAGCAAAGCAACAGTTCTGATAAAAGGAGAAAGCGGAACCGGTAAAGAATTGATTGCTAAAGCTTTGCATTTTGCAAGTTCAAGAAAGGATAACCCGTTTGTAACCGTAAACGTGGCTGCTTTATCAGAAAATCTGATGGAGAGCGAACTCTTTGGTCACGAAAAAGGATCGTTTACAGGTGCTATTGCAAAAAGAATAGGAAGATTTGAAGAAGCAAATAAAGGGACTCTGTTCATCGACGAAATAGGCGATATTCCATTGAATATACAGGTAAAACTATTACGCGCTATTCAGTTTGGAGAAATTCAGAGAATCGGAAATAATAATACAGAAAAAATTGATGTAAGAATTATTGGCGCTACAAATCGAAACCTGGAAGAAATGATAGAGCGCGGAGAATTTAGAGAAGACCTATACTATAGGTTAAATGTAGTTTCGGTGGATATTCCTCCCTTACGTGAAAGAAAAGAAGACATACCCTTATTGATCGAACATTTTATAAAGAAATACTCGCAAATAAACGGCAAAGATGTTTCCAGGATTTCTCATTTTGCACTGGACAAGCTTTTAAAGTACCATTATCCTGGAAACATAAGAGAACTTGAAAATATTATAGAACGCTCGGTCATATTATCCCGAAATGATACTATTGAAGAAAATGATTTGCCGTTGCAGTTGGAAGCGCAGGTAAGTAAAAGTCTGCTAAATCCGCATGCAATTAATAAGGACTATGAAGAAAAGATTCGCGCTTTTGAATCTGAAATAATTAAATCGGCTCTGGAAGATAACAATGGTAATCAAAGCGCCGCAGCTAGGTACTTGGGAATAACGGAAAGACATTTGAGATCAAGGCTGGAAAGATTGGGCCTGAAGAATAATTTTAAGTAGGGGCTGTCCAAAAAGTAATATCCCATTTTATAATCTGCCTTAATCTGCGCTATCTGCGTGCTATTTTTTATAAATCATTACTTTTTGGACAACTACCCCGAAACTATTTTAAATATCAAATTTAATTCCCTGCGCTAACGGCAATGCTGTCCCATAATTTATAGTGTTTGTCTGTCTCCTCATATAAGCTTTCCATGCATCCGAACCCGATTCTCGTCCACCACCGGTTTCTTTTTCTCCCCCGAAAGCTCCACCGATCTCAGCGCCGCTTGTACCGATATTTACATTTGCAATACCGCAATCCGAACCTCTCGATGAAAGGAATTCTTCCATTTCTCTCATATTGGTTGTGAAAATTGCAGAAGATAATCCCTGTACAACGTCATTATGAATTTTTATTGCGTTCTTTATATCACCCGAATATTTAATCAGGTAAAGAATCGGAGCGAATGTCTCTTCCTGTACAATTTCATATTCATTTTTAGCTTCAACTATTGCCGGTTTTACATAGGTGCCCGCTTCGTAACCTTTTCCTGAAAGAACCTCTCCTCCATAAAGAATCTTTCCTCCTTCCTTTTTAACTTTTTCAAGTGCTTCTGTAAACATTTTTACTGCATCCTTATCAATCAAAGGACCAACGTGATTCTTTTCATTTAGCGGATCGCCAATCTTCAATCCTTCGTACGCTTTTATAATTGATTCTTTAACCTTGTCATAAATATGCTCGTGAATTATCAATCTGCGTGTGCTGGTACATCTCTGTCCACACGTGCCAACTGCTCCGAAAACTATTGCAGGCATAGCCATTTTAAGGTCTGCATCTGGCGTAAGAATAATTCCATTGTTACCTCCAAGCTCCATAATTGCTTTGCCAAACCTTCCGGCGATTACCTGGTTTGCGTGTCTGCCCACTTTTGTCGACCCTGTTAAGGAAATAAGTGGAATTCTTTTGTCATTCAGCATTTTCTCTCCTATTGTTGAGCCTCTGCCAATAACAAGGTTGAAAATTCCTTCTGGGAGCATATTTTCTTTTAATACCTCAGCGATTATATTCTGCGTAGCAATAGCTGAAAGTGGCACCTTGGATGATGGCTTCCATAGATTAACATCACCGCATACTGCGGCAAGCATTGCATTCCATGACCATACTGCTACCGGAAAATTAAAAGCTGAAACAATTCCTACTATTCCCAGCGGATGATATTGGTCATACATTCTATGGTTGGGTCTTTCGGACTGCATTGTAAAACCATATAATTGCCTTGATTGACCGACTGCAAAATCACATATATCAATCATTTCCTGCACTTCACCTAAACCTTCCTGCAAAGATTTTCCCATCTCAAAGGAAACAAGCTTGCCCAGAAAAGGCTTATATTCTCTTAGACGATTGGCAATTTGCCTGACTATTTCTCCTCTTTTGGGAGCAGGAGTATCTCTCCAGATAGGAAAAGCTTTTTCTGCCTGTTTAATAATACTGTCGTAATCCTTCTCGGATGCCTGATAGACTGATCCTATAAATTCGCCGGTGGCAGGTGAAAAGATCTTTAACTCCCCTTCTGATTCTGTCTCGTTCCAGTTTACTCCTGTTGATGATCCATAATTTTGTTTTTTGATACCTAGTTTTTCTAAGAATTCCATAGCTTGCTCCTTATTCTTCTATTTTCTCAAGTACTGATTTTAGAGTTAATTTTCTCATCTTTTCCTCAATTTCTACCTGGATATCTGAGAATAAATCAAGAAAAAAATCGTTTAATTTTGTTGTATCACTCGAATAATTGCCATTACTCTTTGAAACATTAAGATGAAATGCCTTTCTGTCTTCAATTGCACAGTAGATCTCTTGAAGGTGTAGCTTATCTATTTCCTTCTTCAAAACAAAGCCTCCTGATGCGCCTTGTGTGCTCTCTACAATGTTATTTTTGACCAGCATGGATAATATTTTCCTAAGTTTGGAGGCATTTACGCCTATTCTTTCCGCTATTTCTGAGCTGCTTTTGGGCTCAGAATGCACGCCGGCTAAATAGCAAAGCGCTTTAACGGATGTCGATAATTTGGTTGATGCAGACATAAATTCAAATTATTGTTATAGTAAGTGTAACACTTTATTTAATAATAATCAATACAGAGCTTATTAGTAGTATTTTTGTTTGAAATGAAGAATTATTGGATATTGTTTAGATCCAACAACAATATGCCTAAACAACTTCTTGCTTGTATAAAGGCAAAAATATTAGCGACAATCAAAAATGGATATACTTCACCTGCCATCTGAAAACGTTCTGAAAACGCTCTGAAAACGTTCTGAAAACGTTCCAACAAGCCTGCAAGTGGGGTTAAAAATATGAATTCAATTGGCTCATAATCGTTAAGAATAACCAAAATCGCAGAAATAACTGGTAAATGGCTTGCAAATGATTCGCGGCTGAATCCAGAATAATTGAGCATATTCAAGGTTAAAACCTGCAGGACTTCCTACCTTAAATATTATAAACTCAGACAATACCTCCCTATTCTATCTGTTGGAAATGCTCCCCAAAATTGATAAATTACTATAATTAAATTAAATGAGTTATGTACAATTTCATTAATTTTATGAAACAGACCGGCTTTAAAAGTTTACGGAGCTATATCAGTTCCGCCTTCGAAGAAGTATTTTAAAATTTCCCTCCTCTTCTCAATTCACATTTTGCTTTAAATATTAGTTCGATAATGGAAATTCTTTAATTTATTATCGTTTTCCTAAAGGAGAATAAGATCATGGAAAAAGAAATTAAGTCAGTCACAGAAAAATATGAGTATAATTCTAACAAAATATCTCCGGAAGAGGTACATTCAACCATTGGCAAATATATGCTTGCTGATGGATTTGAACTAGTGCTTGATTTGAAAAACAGCCACGGATCGAGAATTATCGATGAGAAAACCGGTGAAGAATTTATCGATTTGTTTACTTTTTTTGCTTCAAATCCAATTGGGATGAATCATCCAGCTATAAATAATGATAAATTCAAAAAGCAGCTTGCTGAAGTTGCACTTGTAAAACCTTCAAACTCTGATATTTATACTACATATTTTGCAGAATTTGTAGAAACCTTTGCACAAATCGCAAAGCCGGATTATATGAAACATCTGTTCTTTGTCTCAGGAGGAACACTTGCCGTTGAGAACGGACTAAAGGTCGCTTTTGACTGGAAGGTCCAAAAAAACTTTCAAAAGGGATACAAAGAAGAAAAAGGTCAGCAGGTTATTCATTTTAGAGAAGCTTTTCATGGAAGAAGCGGATACACGTTGTCATTAACAAATACTGATCCTGTAAAAACTAAATACTTCCCAAAATTCAATTGGCCCAGAATAACTAATCCAAAAATAACTTTTCCTCTGGAAGCTCATCTCGAAGAAGTAAAAGCTCTGGAAGCAAAGGCTATTGATGAAATTTATTCTACAATCAAAAACAATAAAGATGATATTGCTGTAATAATCATTGAACCAATCCAGGGAGAAGGTGGAGATAATCTATTCAGAAAAGAATTCTTTATGAAATTAAGAGAAATTGCCGATGAAAATGAAATACTTTTAATGTTTGATGAAGTCCAGGCAGGAATGGGAATAACCGGTAAAATGTGGGCATATGAATATTATGTAAAACCTGATATTATTGCTTTTGGCAAAAAAGCGCAGGTTTGTGGAATAATGGTATCGGACAGGATTGATGATGTTGAAAATAATTGCTTCAAAGTTTCGAGCAGAATAAATTCGACTTGGGGTGCTAATCTCGTTGACATGGTAAGATCAAAGAGAATACTGGAAATTATGCGGGACGAAAATTTAGTGGAAAACGCTCGTATTCAGGGTGAATATCTAAAAGAGAACCTTATGAAAATTCAAACTGAGTTTCCACAGTTAATTTCCAATGTGCGTGGACTGGGCCTTATGTGCTCATTTGATTTGCCTACTGCACAACAAAGAAATGATTTCAGGAAATTTACTGAACGGGAGAAATTATTGATACTGGGATGTGGCGTAAAAACAATAAGATTTAGGCCGGCATTAAATATCACCAGGCAGGATTTAGACGATGCCTTGAAAATAATTAGAAAAGTATTAACTTTAATGTCATCTAAAAACTAACTTATCTATTTAACTACTTGCACTTCGGCTTCCATAAAATGGAAGCCGTTGTTATTTTAAAGCGAATAATGAATTATTTTAACAATTGCTTAAATTGTAAGGATAATAAATTAGTTTAGCTTCACTTAGCACAAATTGTATGGATTCGATACTTTATATAGTCAGTACTCCTATAGGCAATCTTAAAGATATAACCTTACGCGCGCTGGAAATTTTAAAAGAAGTAAATTTCATTGCTTGTGAAGATACTCGGGTTACTGCCTTTCTGCTAAATCATTATGAAATAAAATCTGAATTGCTTTCGCTGAATGCTGCAAACGAAAATGCCAAAATTAATTATATCCTTGGAAGAATTAAAAATGGTGAATCGTGCGCACTTGTTTCGGATGCAGGCACTCCGGGAATTTCAGATCCCGGAACACGATTGATATCTGCTGCTATTAAAAAAGGAATAAATATTTCAACAGTTCCTGGAGTTTCTGCAGCAATTGCAGCTCTAACTGTTTCTGGCTTCCCTACTGACTCATTCGTCTTTGAAGGTTTTATACCACAAAAAAAAGGCCGGCAAAAAATGCTGAAAGAACTGGCGGAAGAAAAAAGAAGCATCATTATCTATGAATCCACTTATAGAATTGATAAACTCCTGAGGGAATTGAACGAATATATGCCTGAAAGACTAATAGTCGTTTGCAGGGAATTGACAAAAAAGTTCGAAGAAACGTGGAGAGGTAAACCTTCCGATATAATTGATGATCTGCCTGAGAAAGTAACAAAAGGAGAATTTACGGTTATTATAGCTCCTTTAAACTGGAAGGTAATTTAATCTTTATTCACTGTCGTAATCTACAAGCGATATTACATTGTAATTTTTTAGTTTTTCTCTACCCTTCAAAAATGATAATTCAATTATAAAAGATATTTGCATCACTTTGCCGCCAAGCTTTTCAATTAATTTGCAGGCTGCTTCTGCAGTCCCTCCCGTAGCAAGCAAATCATCATGCAGTAAGACCTTATCGCCCTGTTGAATTGCATCTCTGTGCATTTCTATTGAATCCGTTCCGTATTCCAATGAATATGTTTCCTTAACTGTTTCAGCTGGTAGTTTCCCCGGTTTTCTGATCGGTATAAATCCTGCATCGAGCTTTTCTGCGAGAAGAGAGCCAAAAATGAACCCACGTGATTCGATTCCAACAACTTTATTTACATCAAGATTTTCTGCATGTTCAAATAAAAGCCTGGCTGTCAATTTAAATGGTATTGGATCTTTTAAAATAGTTGTTATATCCCTGAACACAATTCCAGGTTTAGGAAAATCTTTTACGCTTCTTATATATTTCTTAAGATCTTCAGACATTTTTACCTGCTACTTTTTATTTAGAAAATTTTCCAGCCCCTTTCTAAAATCCTCGGACGAACGGCTGATAGTATTCAGCCTAATGCAATAATCTACTGATTCATCGACATTTAAATTAGAAACTGAATGAATCATTTGTTTAGTTAACTTCATACTATAAGAAGAGTTCTTAATTAGTTTTTCCGATAATGCTAACGCTTCCTTCATTGAGTTATTAGCAAGATAATTTACGAAACCAATTTCATAGGCTCTTTTTGCATCAATAATATCACCTGAAAGCAGCAATTGTTTTGCACTGCCCTCCCCCACTCTTTTAATTAAGAATATAGATACTATTGCAGGAATAAAGCCAATTTTCACTTCTGAATAACCAAATTTTGCATTTGTTTCGTTTGCAACAATAAAATCACAAACACTGGCCAGACCGCACCCTCCTGCTATTGCAGGTCCGTTGACCGATGCAATTGTTGGTTTAGAAGACTTATATAGTTGCAGGAATAATTTCGCCAGGCTATGTGAATCATTTTCATTTTCATTGACTGAATAATTACGAAGTTGATTTAAATATTCAAGATCAGCGCCCGCACAAAAAGAATTTCCCTCACCTGCAATTATTATGACTTTGACACTATCATCCTTCTCTATTTCGGTTAATTTTTCTTTTAGCTGTTTAACCATTTCCGGATGAAGAGCATTCCTCTTTTCCGGACGGTTGAGCATAATAACGCCTGTTCCCTTTTCGTTTAGATATTTAATCATAATTTACTTCAGATTAACAAATTTTTATAACTATTAAAAATAATGAATTATCAGATACATTTGTAAAAATGTTGAAATAAATCCAAACAAGCCTCCCGCGATTACCTGACTTATAGAATGCATTTTAAGTTTAACACGCGCCCAGCTAATTAAAAAAAGCAAAACCGCAAATATCATACCTATAGGGCCAAGTACAAATGTAATTGCGGCAAGAGGCCCTCCGGCTCCCATGGCGTGTGCACTAATCTTCCATTTTTTGTTTATCAGATAAATAACAAATGTATTAGAAATATAACAAAACCAGGCTGCGATTGAAATAATATTTATTTTGTAATAGACTAGAATTATTAAACCCAGAATGTAAAAAAGAACGGCTACAAGATAAGGTAAGCTCCTCTCTTCTTTGATCGAAGCATCACCATCAGCCAGAGTACCTTTTCTTCGAAGATAGAAAAAGAAAATAATGTGAAATGCAAAACCGAATGTAAGTGCATCGGATATCAAAATAATTTTGTTTATAAGATATGGTTCAAGAACAATAGCAAAATATGCAAATACTAAAATTGTAAAAGATGGTGGGACAAAAAGTGTTGAAATTATTCGGGCTATTTTAGCAGAATTTATACTATACAATATTTAGTAATGTTATGATATAATTCCATTAATTAGATGGCTACTTTCAGACTTGTAAGATAATCCAGATACTTCAATAAAATATCTTCAACCTCATTATACTCAGTCGGGACCATTAAAGCTTTTCTGATTTCAGAGACATTATGCAAACCTTTAAGATAGCCGGTATAAAATTTTCTATGCTCAAGAATTGCTCTTCTATTTCCTTTGACCTTTATTGCAAGTTCCAGGTGCCGCAGGCACGTCTTGATTCTTAATTCTTCATCAATCATCGTTGATGCATAACCATCTTGTAAAAGTTCTTTTGCTTCCTTAAATATCCAGGGATTACCTATAGCACCACGGGCGATCATAACCCCATCTGCATTTGATACTTCAAATGCCCGTCTGACATCTTCCGCAGACAGAATATTGCCATTCAAAACAACTGGTATGTTTACAGCTTCCTTAATTTTGGGAATCCAGCTCCAGTCTGCTTCTCCTTTGTGTCCCATTACTCTTGTCCTGCAATGAACTGTCAACGCCTGAATGCCGACATCCTCCATCCTCTTTGCAACTTCGACAATTTTTATGCTGCCGCTATCAACCCCTAACCTGGTTTTCACTGTAACAGGAATTGAAACATTATCGACAACTTCCTTTACAAGCATTTGCATATAATGAGGATCTTTTAAAAGCCCTGCACCGGCACCCTGCCCAAAAACTCCTTTTACCCAGCAACCGGCATTTATATCTATTATGTCTGGATTCTTCTGCTCTGCAATTTTTGCCGCTCCAACCATTGATTCTATTCCGCTGCCGTAAATTTGTATGCCAACCGGCCTTTCTTCTTCTATGATTTCCAGCTTTTTATGAGTTCTTTCAGATTTACGTACAAGTCCTTCAGAGTTCACAAACTCGGTGTAAACAACATCTGCCCCAAGTTCACGACATATCAGCCGGAATGAAATATCTGTAACGTCTTCCATCGGTGCGAGGAGAATCGCCTTTTCTTTTTCTATTTTACCTACTTTAAACATAAATCCTATCGAAATTGCCTACTAAAAATAAAAATTATTATGGATAAATAATAAATAATTTGAACTGAGGTATAATTTGATATCAATAATTTTGCACTTTAACCATGTAAATAAATACGCTGTTTTAGCATTAACGCTAACTTTTATATATGGCCTTAGGATATACAATTAGGAGGTTACAGCTGTATTTAGTTTCTTTGGAATATAAAAGAAACTGGCTCCAACTATAAATAACAAAACTATCCCCCCTGTTAAAAAAGGCCATTGGTATCCTAGATACTGGAACACAAATCCTCCCCAGAATGGACCAAGTACCCTGGCTAGTGAAGACATTGATTGATTTGTTCCAAGCGTAATTCCTTGTTCTGTACTGGGAGCAATCGTTGATATCATACTAAGAAGAGTCGGCTGCAAAATACCTGAACCAAGCGAAAGTAAAGATACAATTACAGCAAGGCCGGCAAAATTAATTCCATACGGAATTAAAGCTAATCCCAGCATCATCGTAAATGAACCAAATTTTAAAAGTAATTTCTGATCCATATATTTCGTAAAAAGCTTTAAAAGCCCTCCTTGTACAATCGCGGAAACAAGGCCGAGAATTCCATACATCAAACCATTTTGCATATCAGTAAAGTGATAATGTTCATAACCTATCAGAGCAAATGTGCCGTAAATATTTGCCATTGCAAAAGTTTGAATAAAAAATAAAATGATAAGTACGCCAAGGCTTGGATGCGTAAATACTTTTTTGAGAGCGCCTACATCCAGAATTTTGCGAACATCTTCTTTTGATTTCTTAACATTGATATTAGTTTCAGGCAAAAACATTAATGTTGTAAGAAATGCTATAAAAGAAAAAGCAGCACTTCCGAAACCTGTAACCGGGTATCCATATTTAGAAAGGATTCCCCCTATCAATGGACCAAATACAAAACCTAATCCAAAAGCAGCTCCGATTAATCCCATTCCATGAGCACGATTTTCTTTAGTTGTAATATCTGCAATATATGCCATTGCAACGCTGACGCTGCTTCCTCCAATTCCTCCGACAATTCTTGAAATAATTAATACTTCGATTGAACGTGTAAATGCAAAAATGACATAACCAACTGCATTCAGAAAAAGACAAATTGTTATTATAGGTTTTCTTCCGTACTTATCAGATAATTTACCGAGCAAGGGATTGAATAGGAATTGCATAAAAGAATATGCTGCCAAAACAACCCCTATCATAGTTTCGTCCATTTTAAGTTTGATTGTAGCAAAGGTCGGAAGAATTGGAATCAATATTCCAAATCCTAATAGATCGATAAAGACTGTAAGAAAAATGAGCGTTAGCGCAGTTCTGTTCTTCAATTTTCTCTCTGGCTGAATTTAACTCAATGATTATGTTTTGAATTGCACTAACTTCCCTTTATTAGATAGCGCAATAATTTAAAAAATGAATTTTAATATCAGGGAATTTAGCTGTTTTAACCAGTAATATTTTGTAATGTTCCCAAATATCAATTTTAAAGAATTATAATATATGAAGATTTTATCATTTTTATGGAATAAACAAAGAGTTAATAAGGAGATTTATGAGTGATGTGGCATATAATTTTATTTAGAATAATAAGGAAGTTTTAATCCATATTTTCCCAGTATTTCATTAGTGTCCTGAAATGATTGAATCATTTTTTGAAAATCCTTTTTTGAAAGATGTGAAAATATATCATTCAACATAAAGTTTTGTGAAGGAATAACTACATACTCATTTTTTGAACCGACTTTACCCTTGAACGTCCAGGTAGGAACATAATCTATTTTGGAAATAAATATTTTACAGGTTTTATAATCCTTTGTAATAGATAAATTTAGGATTATTCCGCAGTCAGAATATCTCCATCTTTGATTTGAAAAGAAATTTCCGAGCGAATAGGCTACGAGTCCGGAATCAAGCGAGCCGTTATTTGTTTTAAACATTTTCATGGGTTCAATTACGTGAGGATGACTCCCAATTATTATATCTGCACCATATTTGATTGTACTATCTACTACAACTTTTTGATATTTGTCGGGCTCTCTTTTGTATTCAGTTCCAAAGTGTAAATAAACAAGCACAATATCTGCATTTTTTGTTCTGGCTCTTTGGATGTCTTTTCGAATTAAATTAAAATCAATTCTATTTATTAAATATGGCCTATCTTTAGGAACTATATTGCCGTTTGTCCCATAAGCATAGGCTAGGAATGCCACCTTTATCCCTTTGATATCAATAATGCGAATAGAATCTCGATCCATCTGAGAAACAAAAGTGCCCTCATAATTTATTTTATTTCCTTTTATTATTTCTATCGTTCTTAAAATCCCATACTCTCCTCTATCTAGAGCATGATTGTTTGCAGTAAATAATAAATCAAATCCGGCATTTTTAAGAGCATTTATATATTCATCAGGAGAATTAAAAAGCGGATATCCTGAATACCGTTTTTCTTTGCCCGCGACTACTGTTTCAAGATTGCCTATTGTAAAATCAGATGTAGATAAATATTGTTTTACTATTCTGTAAACAGGATTAAAATTAAAAGTATCTTTTCGGCTTTCTGCATACTGAAATTGCACGGAGTGACACATCAGATCGCCAACAGCTGAGATAGTTATAGTAACTGAAGAATCGGATTTGACTTGTGGGAATATTCTAGCACATAGCAATAAAATAAGAAGCGAACAAATGCTTAATCGTTCTAATGAAGTTATGAGGTATTTTTTCATAGCAAAAAATAAGGCTGGAGACATTTATCTTCCAGCCTTTTTTATTGAAACTCGAACAATCGTAAAGGTATTATGCTGATTTTTCAGCTTTCCTTTGTGCCTTTACTTCCTGGATGTTCTTACGAACTTCCTGGCACTGCTTTCTCAGCTCACTTAATCCCTTACGTAAACGGGTTCCGGCAGCAGCCTGCCCCTTAATGTAAAATTTCTCGAAATCATGTTCGAGATTTCTTACGGACTGCATCAATTCTTCAAAGTGATTCATACATACCTCCTATTATTTGTTGGACGAATAAGTTAATTGGAATACTCAAGAATAATTTCAGCAATATCCTTAACTGATACATCATCAGATTTTTCAAATTGTTTAACACCGTCGGTAATCATTGTCATACAAAACGGACAGGCAGACGCAACCGTATCTGCGTTTGTACTTAATGCTTCTTTAGTCCTTTCTTCATTTATTCTTCCGCCCTCCTCATCTTCAAGAAACATCCTCCCTCCGCCGGCACCACAGCAAAAACCCCTGCTTTTGTTCCTCTTCATTTCTGTAAGTTCAAGATTCTTTATCCTCTTTAATGAATTTCTCGGCGAATCATAAACACCATTGTACCTTCCCAAATAACAAGAATCGTGATAGGTAATTTTTCCCTTTTTCTCTCCACTTTCTTTAAGTTGTATTCTACCTTCTTCAATCAATTGATCAATCAATTGACTATGATGCATCACTTCAAAATTTCCTCCAAACTGGGGATACTCATTTTTAAGTGAGTGAAAACAATGCGGACATGCTGTAACAATTTTTTTGACACCGTAATTATTTAGGGTATCTACATTATCTTTCATCATCATTTGTGCTAGATACTCATTCCCGAGTCTTCGGGCAGTATCGCCATTGCATTTTTCTTCAGTTCCAAGAATTCTGAAATCCACATTAGCCTTCTGCATCAGCTTTGCAAATGATTGTGTGACTTTTTTATACCTGGCATCAAATGAACCTGCACATCCAACCCAAAATAAAATTTCACCACTATTATCTTCCGCAATTGTTTTAATATTCATCCCTTCAGCCCAATTGGCGCGATCTGCCTGATTAAAAGCCCACGGAGTAAAGTTTGTTTCAATACTTTTGAAAACATTATTAAGATTTGAAGGAAATTGAGATTCTGTTAATACCAGATCTCTGCGCATATCAACGATAGAATCCACGTGCTCTATCATCACTGGGCATTCCTGTACGCACGCCATACAGGTTGTACATTGCCACAGCTTAATATCCTGGATATAGTCATGTACAAGTGTTTTTTCAAATACTTGACCTTCAGTAACTCCAGCTACCATTAAAGGAGCTTTATCTTTTGTCCTTCTTCTTATATCAACCATTATTTCTCTTGGCGATAAAGACTTTCCCACTGTTGCCGCTGGACAAACAGAAGTGCATCTCCCGCATTCCGTGCAGGAATATCCGTCAAGAATTTGTTTCCAGGATAAATGTTCAATATCAGCTGCCCCGAAAAACTCGATATTTTCATCTTCAAGATTTATCGGCTTTAAAGTATTTCTGATTGGATCAAGATTTGCAAAATATGTGTTCGGAATGGATGTAATTACATGAAGATGCTTTGAATACGGCAAAATATTCATAAAACTCAAAACAACTACTATGTGCATCCACCAGAAAATCTGAAAATTTGTTGCTGCCCATGAAGCATCAGATCCGTAAATCATCTTACTTAACGGAAAGGTTAATGGTCTGATTTCAAATGGTCCTAACACAAAATTATGCTTAGCAATCAATGAGATATTTTCTCCATACATTGAAACACACACAAGCATAATAAGAACTAGAATTATCACTGCATCAATTTTTCCTGATCTATCCACTTCCAATCTTGGAATATGAAGAACAAATCTTCTGTAAAGTGCGTATAGACAGGCAAGAAATACAAGAATTGCGAATATATCCTGAATTATTGTAATGACTGAATAAACAGGGCCAAGAAAAGAGAGACTGAATGGAGAATAAAATCCCTGTATAAGAGCTTCAACAACAGCAAAAAGAAAAAGTATAAATCCCCAAAAAATTAGGAAATGCAAAATACCTGCAGAAGGATCACGCAATAATTTTGTTTGCGCAAAAGCGATGTTCCATACCCGCTTTAATCGTGTGCCAATTTTATCGAAACGGTCATCCTTTTTTTGAGCAACGAGCATATATTTTAGGAGATTTTTACAACTCCAGATGAAGAATCCCATTGCCAACAGGAAGAACAAAACAAAGATGATATTTTTAAGTTCCATTATTTTCCGAATTAACAAAAAATGTTAGGGAACATTTTTAAAACTGACTAAGAAATCTTCTTATTATTCTTTGAAATCCCAAAATAAATAGTAGCTGCTGCAAAATCTTTTACAACCTCCCACAAAAGAAAAATAACAGCTCCTGTTTCCACACCCTTTGCTATATCTCCGAGGAAAAATATTCCAAGGTAAATTGATCCGATTAATAGTATCAAAACATTTGCAATAAACATTGAAAGGACAAAATTTATGTAGCTTTTGTTTTTTTCAATCAGATACCCCGCTATAAAAGCAGCTAAAGGGAAGGAAAGGAGGTAGCCTCCAGTTGGACCAAATAACCGTGCAAAACCTATGGTAGCATCCGGAATTTGAGCAAATACTGGAAAGCCTAGTACACCAAGTCCCAAATAAACTAGCTGACTATAGGCACCTTTCTTTGCGCCTAAAAAAGCTCCCGATAACAAAACAATCATCGTCTGCAATGTAATCGGTACGGGCTCAACGGGGATAGTAATTTGAGCAGCTACCGCAGTCAATATTGAGAATGAAAATATCCATAAAAAATCGGCTAAATGTGGTCGACTTATAATCTTTGTAAACAGGTTATTCTTTGCATTTTCTCTTATAGCCATTTTACCAACATCCTACTTTAGGTTATTATTAAAAAATTCTAGTGTACTATTTAAAACTTTATCAAATTTAGGATTGCTACCCTTATAAGGATGAACAATATCAAAGGTATGACCTGTAGCTGGAATTTTAATCAATTCTGTCAAATTTTTATTGGAAATATTGTACAACCTTTCTCCTTCCTTAACAGGAACCGACAGATCCTGTTCTCCATGAATTATTAAAAGAGGTCTATTTAGATTACTAACCGATTTTTCAATATTTAAAAGACTGCTTCTGTTCTTCTCCAGGTCTTCAAGTAGAGAGAGGTTTAATCTCATAATCTGCTTGGTTCTGGAATTTATAACTTCAAAATAGCCCTTTTTTCTCCATTGCTCTTTCTGACGCATCGAATATCGATCAAAATCTGAAACAGAAGCCCAAACAGCTACAGCATTCACAATTTTCTTTTGAAATGCTGTCAGAAGTGCAATTCCGCCGCCCCTGCTATGCCCTATTAAACCTATTTTTGTACCATCAGTTTTTCCCCAAAAACCATTCAAATAGGCATCAATAAGTTCCGATAATTCAGCTATTTCAAGTGAAAATGTATTTTTAGCAAATTTTTCCCCTTCAGTAAATTCAATTGGATTATCGCCAATTCCGTTATGCGAAAAATTAAATGCACACACAAAGAAACCTCTGTTGGAAAGCGTTTTTCCAACATAAGGCCAGAATCCCCAATCTTTAAATCCCTTAAATCCATGAATTAAAAATATACAGGGAGCTCTTCCAACATTTTCAATTCCGAAAGTAGAAATATTCAGAGAGTTATTTTCGCTGGTTCTGAATACAAAATTATCGCTCATTAAAACGAAATATGCTTATTAAACCAAGAAAAGTCAAGAATTTACTAAAAAAGGCAATTTTTAAAGATAATAGTTAAATGGCTGTTTTTTAACTAAAATCAATTAAAAATGGAAATCTTCTTTTTGTGATAAGCTAATTTTAGTAAAGTTATGATATAAACTGAAAATTTGCCTTTTCATTGCTTATAAGCTTCCCTTATTCAATTATAGTCCAATTGTATATAAACATCCTGAAAGAAAGCATAAATTTCATCTTTAATAATAAGGGATAAAACTTTTCTAAAGAATTGTTGTTGTATTTTAGGTTGTTAGACAAGAATTATTATTTTTCTTGCGTTTAAAAATGTAATTATTTATGATGCACTAAAAATTGCAAAAAACTGAATACCAAAACATTTAATTTTGCATAAGCACAAACAGTAAGTATTCTTGTAAGCAGCAATATGAGCTATTTATTAGTAATCCCGTCAATTGATATTAAAGATGGCAAAACTGTCAGAGTTGTTAAAGGAATTCCAGAACTGAATTGTCAAGAATATGGAAACGATCCTGTTGAAATGGCCAGAATCTGGAGAGCTGAAAATGCAAAATTAATCCATGTAGTTGATTTTGATGGTGCAGCTGATCATTCAAAAAGGAATTTTAGAATAATTGAGGAAATTTGTTCTTCTGTTATAATTCCTGTTGAATTTGCCGGTGGTATCAGAACATTTGATGAAGCAAAACAAATGATGCAAACCGGAATTAGCAGGCTTGTTGTTAGTACAATGGCTATTGAAAACAGAACTGATTTTATTAAATCCTTGGAATTTTTTGGACCCTTAAAGCTTGTGATTTCGTTGGATATCGTAGATGAAGAGATTGTTATAAGAGGAAGAAGAATTAAGACTGGGATAAAATATTTGGATTTTGCTAAAGAAATGGCCGAACTTGGAGTTGAAAGATTTATTGTTACTGATGTAAACACAAATGGAATGATGAATGGACCCAATATTGAGATGTCTAAAAAAGTTGCAGAAATTACAGGTGCAAAAATTACTCATTCTGGCGGCGTCAGGAACAAAGATGAATTAATGGATCTTCAAAATTTAATCCCGGTTGGAATTGATTCAGTAATAGTTGGACGTGCTCTGTATGAGAACAGATTTCCCTGTCAAAAATTATGGCGTGTCGCTGAATCCGGAATTTTTCAATAAGGAATAAAATATGAACACTAAAATTAAGAATTTGCCTCATAGCAGTTTTTGGGCTAACCTTTTCAATTCATCTGCCGAGAAAATGGATTTGCAAAAGGCATTAAGGTCTATTCCTATTTTCGAGGAATTGAATAAAAGAGATTTTTCTTTATTAATGGATCTTGTTCACGACCGGATTTATATAGCTGGTGAATATGTATTTTATCAGGGCGATCCTGGACTTGGCATCTATTTAATCCGTGAAGGGGAAATTGAAATACAAAGAACTGGCAAAAATGGTAATACTTTATCTTTAGCTCAATTAAACAAAGGTGATTTTTTTGGCGAACTCGCTCTGGTGGACGGTGAAAAAAGATCTGCTTCAGCCATAGCAAAAACTGATACAAAACTTGCTGTAATATTTAAACCGGATCTTGATGAGTTTATTGATAAGTTTCCAAAGAAAGGTGTAAAAATTCTGGATGGAATTTCAAAAATAATTGCTACACGTTTGAGAAGAATGAATGAGGAACAATATGAAATTCTCACTAAAATTTAATGGGGGTTAGAAATGAATACTACAATTAGCAAAATATTGGTACCAATAGATTTCTCTGACTATTCCAAAAGTGCATTAAAATATGCCGTCGATTTTGCGAAGTTTTTTAATGCTGAATTATCTTTAATATACGTTGTTGAACCTGTGATTTATCCACCCGATTTCAGTATGGGACAAATTGCTGTTCCATCTGTTGACTTTGAAATGGATAAGCGTGCAAAAGAAGAATTAGAAAATCTTGCCAAAAAGCAGATCCCTAAAGAATTAAAAACAAAAATTATAGTAAAAACTGGTAAGCCATTTATTGAAATAATTGATACTGCTAATGAATTGGATTCTGATTTAATTATTATTGCAACCCATGGACATTCGGGCGTGGAACATATCCTATTTGGGAGCACGGCAGAAAAAGTTGTAAGAAAGGCGCCATGTCCTGTTCTGACTTTAAGAGAACCTGTTAAGGGATTTCAGTTTAAAGAAGAGTTAAATAAGTTAAATAATAAAAGTTAGAAATTTTATCTAAATTGATTTATAGTCAATTTTTTCGATCGATTATAAAATCAACTAGTGCCCCAAGAGCAATTTTGGCTGGTGATTCCGGAAATATTTTGAGGGCTTCTTTTGCCTTTTGTGAATAGCTATGAGATATTTCGATGGCATATTCTATTCCATGATTTTGCCTGACAAATTCTAAAATTTCCTTTATTTCTTTCCTTCCACCATTTTTAATTAGACTTTTTATATTATTCATTTCACTTTTTGAAACTTGATTCATTGCATAGATTAGTGGTAATGTTATTTTCTTTTCCTTTATATCGCCACCGACTGGTTTTCCTATCATTGATGATGTCCCTTCAAAATCAAGGATATCATCTCTAATTTGAAAAGATATGCCAATATTTGAACCGAATATTTTCATAGCATTATGGTAGTCTTTATTTTCTGTGGCGCTCATTGCACCTATCTGGCAACAAGTTTCAAGTAATGAGGCCGTCTTGTCTGAAATGACCTTAAAATATGTTGTTTCATCAATATCTAGCTTCCGTGTTTTTTGGATTTGAAGTAATTCACCCTCCGACATTCTTTTTACAGCATCAGTTACAACCCCTAAAAAATCATAATCCTTCCCTTCGACTGCTAGCATTAAACCACGGGATAGAAGATAATCACCCATCAGTACTGCAACTTTATTTTTAAATACAGCATTAATTGACCAAAATCCTCTCCTCTTATTTGCATTATCAACTACATCATCATGTACCAGTGTGGCAGTATGAAGTAATTCAACAAGCACTGCGCCTCTATATGCCCTGGCTGAAATTCCTCCGGAAACTTTTGCAGCTAATAAAACCAGAAGCGGTCTTACTTTTTTCCCCTTTTGTCTAAGAATATAGTTTGCAACAAGATCTACAAGACCAACTTTGGATTTCATTGACTCTTTAAAGAGTGCCTGAAATTTATCCAATTCGGATTTTATTGGCTGACTTATTTCTGATAATTGTGGCTTATTCAATTTTTCTTTGCAGCAAGTTTTGAAATGAAAATACTAATTTCATAAAGCAAAAATAGCGGTACTGCCAATACAACCTGTGAAACCGGATCAGTTCCCGGAGTAAGCACCGCTGCCAAAATAAAAATAACTACGATAGCGTGCCTTCTATATTTGCGCATATACTCAGGCTTAAGAATACCAATTTTCGTAAGGAAAAATGATATCATTGGAAGCTCAAATACTATACCGGCTCCAACTATAATACTTAATACAATAGAAAGATATTCATCTATAGCAAATTCGTTCTTAATAGCAGAAGATCCAAATTGCACGGCAAATTTTAATGCAAAAGGAATCATTACATAATATGCAAAAGCTGCCCCACATAAAAAGCAAAATGTTGAAAAAAATACAATGGATGTAATATATTTCCTTTCCTTTTTACGCAATGCCGGTGCCAGAAATTTCCAGAACTGATAAAAAATATTTGGCAAGCTTATAATTACCCCAACTATTATAGCAACCTCCATATACATAAATAGCTGGCCAAATGGTCTCAGATTCTGAAGTGATGCACCAGAATCGCGGGCAGGTTTTAAAAGAACTTTATCTACAAGAAAATCTATAAATATCCACGCAATTAAGGTCCCTACCAACAATCCAATTAAAGAGTATATAATTCTCCATCTTAATTCCTCAAGATGATCAAGAAAGGACATTTCTAGCCCTTCCCCTTCCTTATCCTCTAATTCATTGGTAAAATCGTCAGTCGCCACAGATAATAATTCCTACTGGTTATTCTTTAAATAAAGGATAACCTGAACACAATTCTTTTACTTCTTTTTTTATTTTTTCCAATTCAGTGTCATTATCAACATTTTGTATTGCACGGTTTATAAAACCCGCAATTAAATCCATTTCTTTTTCTTTCATACCGCGTGTCGTTACAACCGGGGTACCGATCCTGATACCACTTGTAACAAATGGGCTTCTCTGATCAAAAGGGATCATATTTTTATTTACGGTCATACCTGCTTTGCCCAATGCATTTTCTGCCTGCTTGCCGGTAATATTTTTATTTGTCAGATCAATTAGCATAAGGTGGTTATCGGTTCCGCCAGAAATAATATTAAAATCATTCCCATTTAAGTGCTTTGCCAATGTTTTGGAATTGGAAACAATTTGTCTAGCATAGGTAAGGAAAGAATCTTCTTGAGCTTCACCAAAGGCCACCGCCTTAGCCATTATTATATGCATTAATGGCCCCCCCTGTATCCCCGGCATCACCATACTATCAAGCAGTTCAGACATCATTTTAATCCTGTCGCCCTTAGGCGTTTTTATACCGAAAGGATTTTCCTTATCCTTTCCTATTAATATAATTCCACCGCGGGGTCCGCGAAGAGTTTTATGAGTTGTAGAAGTTACTACATCACAATAAGCAAGAGGATTATCAAGCAAACCCTTTGCAATTAATCCCGCTGGATGAGCCATATCACACATAAGGAAAGCACCAATAGAATCAGCAATCTGCCTGAATTTTGCATAATCCCATTCCCTTGAATATGCACTTGCTCCGGTTACAATTAGCTTTGGTTTTTCTTTTTTCGCCAGATCTTCAACCTGATTATAATCAATAACCTGAGTTTCCTTATTCAGCGTGTATCCTATTGCCTGGTAAAGCTGTCCTGAAAAATTAACAGGAGATCCATGGGTCAAATGACCTCCGTGTGCAAGGCTTAATCCCATAAATTTATCTCCAGGCTTTAATAATGTCATTAGCACAGCCATATTGGCTTGGCTGCCGCTATGAGGCTGCACGTTTACATATTCAGCGTTGAACAGTTGCTTTAATCTATCCCTTGCTATATTCTCGGCCATATCAACAAATTCACATCCGCCATAATATCTTTTTCCTGGATATCCTTCGGCATATTTATTAGTTAAAACCGATCCAGCAGCTTCAAGCACAGCTGGACTTACGTAATTTTCAGATGCAATTAATTCAAGATGATTTTGTTGGCGTCTGGTTTCAAGCTCTAATGCTTCAAATATAGCTTTGTCTTTCTGAAGTGGATTTGTCATTTTAGTGTCATTTTATTGAAAATAATACTATAAATTTAATCAATAAAGTTAAGATTATCTACAATTCTTGCAGACACCTAAATAAAAAAGGTTTCAGAGTTTATTCTGAAACCTTTCTAATTAAATAATCTATTTAAAATAATTATGGGACAGTCACACTTCTTTGTATCCAACCATAGCATTTACCGGTAATGGGCAATGTTTGTCCGGATTTATACCCTCTGAAAAAGTAATCTTCTTTGCTCGGAACGGAATCATTAAGAGCAGTAATTCTTTCAGCAGCCTGTTCGAGAGTAGGGTCCATATTTCTGGCTTTTCTGTAGGTATCTTGTGCAAGCAAATAAACTAATTTTGTTTCAAAGTTAAATTCACATCCTCTGGCAGACTGTTCGTACAAATTTCCCAGATAGAATATTGGCAAAGCCCAGCCCTTCCCTATTTCACTCGCCTTCTCATAATAACTTCTTGCAAGGGAATATTGGTTCTTATCTTTATAAACAATTCCAAGATTTAAATAATCTTCCTTTTTGTCAGGTTCAAGTTGTATTAACTTTTTATAAGCACTTTCCGCGCTATTAAGATCATTAACTTTTTGATAAGCGGAGGCTAATTGAGCCCAATAATTTATGGTTTCAGGTGATTTTGAGACCAGAAATTCAAGCACTGAAATCGCATCCTTATATAACCCGGCCTTCATAGCTACCGACGCATAAGTCCAGGCCTTTTCCAGATTATCTTTGTCCAAGTCCCAAGCTTTTTTATCAATTGCAGCCAGTTCTTGAAGATTTTCAACTAAATTTTGTAATTCATTTGTCCATTGCGGGTTATCAGGCTCCCTTTCACTCAGTTTAGTATATAAATCAATTGCTTTGGATTTATAATCATTGTCATTTGACTGATATTTTATATATAACTGACCAAGTCTATTGTAATAATATGAAGAAGTATTAGGATTATCTGCAAAAGCTTTTTCATAATCAGCTATAACCTTGCTAGAGTCCATATGTAGCCATGTTTCCTCAACAAAAGCTTCTCTTGGTTCAAAATAGGTTCTATCCGTTGTATCATATTTTAATGCAACATCATAAAAATAAAGTATTGTATCCTCAATTGATTTTTTAATCTTTGGTGAAATTGAGGTGGAATCATGTAATTCCCAAAGCAGGTCTTCCATCTTATAATAAACCCACTTACTATATTTTGCAGGATAAAGCTTTAGAATCTTAAAGCCATAAGGCATAGCACTCATGAAATCTTTATTTTTATAATATTCAGCAAAGAGGCTGTAAATTATAAGTGATGAGTCTACTTGAGTAGTTGTGGGTGCAACATTTTGTTGAGCACTCACTTTGAAATTAATAGAAAGCACGCTTAAAGAGCAAATGCAAATTAATTTTATTAGTTTTTTCAAAACTAACCTCAAATTAGTTAATAATGAACACTTCTTAAGAACCATAACTCCCCTAGACTAACACTGCCAGTGAGCCTTATAAGTTTTTCTTTGAACAGGTTAAAATCATTCGTACCTCTTATTGAATATGCCAAACTGAGATCAAGCGTATTTTCATAGCTTAGAGGCAACGAAATTCCACCCATTACAGAATATTCATTTATACCTTGACCATTTACGTAATACTGCGTTTGCTCATAGGTTAAACCCAGACGAAGCATAACTTGTTCCCAGAACGATTGCCCGGTTTCCTTAATGGGTCTGTACTCAAATCCCGCACTTACTTTGTAGCTGTCACGCAAATATGGGGATGTCTTCCCGTTCAATGCATACTTACTCCAAGGCTGGAATAAATAATCAAGTGAAAATAGGTATTTTTTATTTAATACAAAACTCGCACCAGTTGCAATTCTATAGGGTAAAAGCATATCTATCGATGAACTTAAAACCGTATCAGTAATCAAACTCGAAGATATAATTAATGAAGTATCTGCATTTAAAGTTGAACTAAATGAAACTGCTAATCCCAGCCTGAGATCAGATAAACTCTCTGAGTTAAATATTGTTGATATATCAGGGGAAATTATGCCAACAGTTGAACCAAAACCAGAAGGAGAATTCCTGGTAGTAAATGTACCTTTTAGTATTGTATTATCATTTGGGAAAGTGATGGTAGAATTATAATTTAATTCTCCGAAATAATATTCAACTCTTGCACCAAGGCTCAAATCAAATGGTAATCTGTATGAAGTTCCGAGGAACATTTTGGACAAACCCCCTGTACCTTCATAGCTGACATCATATCTGGTGTTAACGGTACCAGTTTCAATATATTGATTTTCTTCAATATAGCTGACCTTGGAGTAAGGAATTAATCCTGCTGAAAAAGTAATACCATGCTCTTTGCTGATCGGGAATACCATCGTTGCACCAGCAAAGTTTGCACTGCCACTATAAGAACTAGCATTGTTGTTTGATAGAAACAATCCATTATACATCACCCCTAATTCTGTCCTTGTGCTTCGTAAACCGGTTAAGCTCGCTGGATTTAATATACTTATAAAATTAACATCAATAATTGAACTTCCCAAACCTCCCATACCTGCCATCCTGGCACTATAAGTATAGATATTATCACCTAATCCCAATCTCGAATAGCTTGAGCTTATTTGTGGAAATACATCAATTTGACTTACAAATAAAATGAGTACTATAAAGATTTTAATGAATAATTTCATATTATTTCTTGGTATAGAAAATTAATAATCGTGGTCTTTGCAATGCATTGGCAGCCCTGCTGCTTTTAAATGCATATATATCCATTCCATCTAAACCATAACGAGGCGTGAGAAGCAATCCTTGGTTCATTTTATATGTGACCCACTTCTGCACAAATAAAGTAATATCACCTTCGTATGTCGATGAATCAACCTGCGTAATAGTTACATACGACATTGTGGAATCGATTATTTTGGATGCACTATCCGCAATATTGTAACACAATATATCTGAGTTAAATACGGTTCCATTAACTGTATTTGCTTTATCAACAGTAAGAAGCAATTTTGCTTGGTTAATAATAGAACCTTTAGGAATAGTTGATAAATCAAATGCAACTCTGGCCTGACCAACAAGGGCTGGCTGCAAATAAATGTCCTGCGCTCCTGTTACAACATTCCCGGATAAAATGCTTACATCATTAAGAATATCAAAATATAATGTATCTGCAATTACTCCTAATTTATTTAGAACTACCACCAAAGCAGGTTTGTAAGAGGATGAAACAGAACCAAATCCCCAAACAGTATTTCCGGAGGAGCCTGGTTTCAAATAGATTCCATTATCCTGAATACTATTTGCATAATTTTTAATTTCGTTTTGTATTGTCGAACCATTAATGTGAACTTTGAAAATATTTGTTGAATCAGTAGCAAGGTCTTTTTGTCCGCTGACATCATTATTATCATATGAAAAAGCATTAAGGCTATCAGAAGTAAACCCTGATGATGTCCATGATGTATTAATCGGGTAGGCACCAAAGTCCAATTGATTGACTAACGTATCTCCAAATGCATATGTTCTTAGAAAAACAATCCAGCTGTCAGCAACCACTGCATTTCCATTCAACACTTCGGCTTTATCCGTATCCGAAATTGTCGAGTAATTAAAACGCATTAAAATAGAGGCCTGCTGTATATTTCCGGAATTAGTTTTATAATTTCCTAGCATTAAAGTATTAGCTGCACCTGTTTCAATTACAGTCTTAAAAGATGCTGAGTTCTGGTTTAACCCAGCCACATAAGAATCTAAGTTTACTAGATTAATTTGATCAGGACCAAGCAAACCGGAATTAAAATCTCTGGGATTCTCTTTGCAGGAATAAAAAATAATTGCAATAAAAGAGAACAATACTATTAAAATCTTTCTTATAAACAATTAGGTAACTCCAATAAAATCTTTTTGAATGATTTTGTTTACTTCCAACATATTTTGAGCAACAAAAGTTGGAAAATTATTCTGATTTTGCAACACAGAAAGACTTTCCTCTCCATATCCGGTTTTTATCAAAATAGTTTTAACTCCGGCATTTTTTCCACATTCTATGTCGCTTACCGAATCACCAACTAGAAAAGAATGGCTTAGATCAATATTAAAATCTTTTGCGGCTTTGAAGACCATTTCAGGAGAAGGTTTTCTGCAAGAACAGTCTTTTTTTTCACTAAAATCAGGGTGATGAGGACAATAGTAGAATGCATCAATTGCCACTCCGCTTTCAGCCAATACTGTATTTATTTTTTTGTTTACAGATTGCACCATCTCATCAGTTAATATGCCCCGCGCTATTCCCGACTGGTTTGATATAACGATAAGTTTAGGATTTAGCTTTTTCTTAAGGTCTGATAATGCTTTTCCGATATCAGGGTAAAGCTTAAGAGAATCAGGATCGCCCAAATATCCAGGATCCTCATTTAAAGTCCCATCTCTATCAAAAAAAACTGCGAAATTACCCATTAGTTATTAATAACTGTCTTGTATAATTCCACATATTTTTTAGCAGAAGAGTTCCAGCTAAAATCAGATTTCATTCCATTTTTAATAATTCTTTTCCACTCTTCCTTGTTTTGAAAGATTTTGAGAGCTTTTTTAATTTCTTTCAGCATTTCTTCGGCATTATATTTTTTAAACATAAAGCCATTAGCTTCACTCTTATTTTTATCATAACTTTTCACTGTATCAGCAAGTCCCCCAGTCTCTCTAACAACCGGAACTGTACCATACATCAGGCTGTACATCTGATTTAATCCACAGGGTTCATACCTTGAAGGCATTAAAAATATATCTGCCCCTGCTTCAATAAGGTGCGCTAATTCGTCATTAAATCCTAAATAACAGGCAAATTTATTCGAATATTTTCTTGCTGTTTTCTCAAACAGCAAATGATATTTTTTGTCTCCGGTTCCTAGAAGCACCATCTGAATATTCAATTTCATTAATGAAGGCAAAACCTTGCTTATCAAATCAACTCCTTTAGAATCGTACAGCCTTGATACAACTCCTATAAGCGGAACATTTTCATCATATTTAAATCCAAATTTTTCTGTTAATTCCTTCTTATTCAGATATTTGCTTTCAAAATTTTTTGGAGAATATTTTTTGGGAATAAGTTTATCCTTCTCAGGATTCCAAATCCTTGTATCTATGCCATTTACAATCCCATATAGATCATTCTTCCTTTTTGCAAGAACTTTTTTCAAACCGGCGCCATATTTATCATCTGTTCTTATTTCATTGGCATAAGTTTTACTTACAGTATTTATTACATCCGCAAAAATTAAACCGCTTTTCATAAAGTTAATTTTACCTTTATTCAAAATTCCCTTTTCACTATTTAATTCATCAGGCAATCCCAATTTGTTAAAGGTAGATTTAGCAAATTCACCCTGGTAAGCAATATTATGTATAGTAAACAATGTCTTGAATTTTGAAAATTGAGGGTCGCTATTATAAACTTTCTTCAAATAAGCTGGAATAAGTCCACATTGCCAATCGTTACAGTGAATTACATCAGGAATCCAGCCAAGCCTTGATATTAATTCAAAAACAGAATTTGCCAGCAAGGTAAATCTTTCTTCATTATCCGGGTAATCCTTTCCTGACATCGGATCAATGTAAAGGCTATTTCTGCTTCCAAAATATTCATGATTATCCAGAAAATATATTTGAACTCTGACTTTCTGGCCAGGAAGAAAACACGACTTCAATGAAAAAACAACATCTTTACTTCCGATTTTGATCATAATATCCTTCAAGCGAACGACTTCGTGAATTTTGAATTTTCTCTCATCAACTGCTCCATACTTAGGAACAACAATTCGAACTTCGTGTCCCATTTCAGCAAGCATTTGAGGTAATGCCGATGATACATCAGCTAATCCTCCTGTTTTTACAAAAGGAACTACCTCTGAGGTTATAAAAAGAATTTTTAGTTTTTTGGATGACATTTTGGATAGACAATTATTTTTAATGAATATTACAATTTAAGAAAAAAATAGCTTTTTCTCAAAGAAAACTTTAACTCAAGGTTACAAGCGCAGATATTTTCAGTGCTTTTATACATCAAAATATCTGGCCGCTGCTTATGAGCATTTTGCAATAATTTTTGGACTATTACTTTTAGTAATCTGTTATTAATCATATATTATAGCTTAAATTCCAACTTTTATTATGATTCATTCAAAAGCAATAATAAAAAGCATTGTGGGCTTTATTGTAATTTTCTCTATTGGTTGCGCTTCATCAACAGATTCAAGATTTGGCAGTAATACAACGGAAACAAGTGGTAACAAGCATGAGAAAATTTTGCGCGAAGATATAGATATTTCCAAATATAAAACCAGGATTGATTTTGGAGATAATTCCAGACAGATTAACACGGATTTGATTAAAGCCTGGTACGATTATCCGTTAAAAATTGACACCAGCGTTGGTCCACCAACAATTATAAATACTGTAAATGGTTATAGAGTCAGAGTTTTGTCTACGGAAAACCTAAACGAAGCCGATAGCTTGCGCAATGAACTGTATAACAAAACAAATCAAAAACAGATATATATTATTTTTGATCCCCCATTTTACCGCATAGAAATTGGAGATTTTACTGATATCTCATCAGCTCGCTATCTTAGATTCAAGCTTAACCAAATTGGTTACAATGAAGCTAGAGTAGTTGGTGAAAAAGTAAACATTTATAAATAAAAAACTATTGTCCGGAAATGATTACACTGCTTCTGCACCCTTCCCAAATCATAACTGTAGACACTAAAGGAAAAAATGTAAAAAGAGGCGATGATCTCCAGGATCTATCTGTTTTGTATGACCATTCCCTTCTGATAGAAGACACCGTTATCAAGGATTTCATTCCTGATTCCTCAGTAGACAAAATTAAGGCTGATAAAATTATTGAGTCAGAAAACAGGATTATTTTGCCAGGACTGGTCGAATGTCATACTCACACAGCATTCGCCGGCTCCAGAGCGGATGAATTCCGTCAAAGATTAAATGGAATTCACTATGAAGAAATTGCCAGAGCAGGGGGTGGAATAAACACTACTGTCACTGCTGTAAGAAATTTAACATTTGATGAACTGGTAAAGATAATTTCTCCTAAAGTTAAAAATTTCGTCTCACAGGGAGTAACAACACTTGAGATTAAAAGCGGTTATGGCTTAGATTTTGAAAACGAAATTAAACTTCTCAAGGTAATTAAATACTTGAATGAAATTTTTCAGATTGATATAGTACCTACGTTCCTTGGAGCACATACTATCCCGAAAGATTTTGCTGATGATCGTGAAGGTTACATAAATCTTATAATTAAGAAAATGATCCCGTATATATCTCAAAATAAACTTGCTACCTTCTGTGATGGTTTTTGCGAAAAGACAGCATTTTCGGCAAAAGAAATTGACAAGATATTTGCAGCCGCATTAGAATCTGGCTTCGGATTAAGATTACACACTGATCAATTTAACTCAATTGGTGGAATTGACGTTGCCTTAAAATATAATGCTGCAAGTGTGGACCATCTCGAGGTATTGCAAAAAAATGACTATAAAAAGTTGGGTGATAGTGATACTGTTGCCGTCCTTTTGCCTGGAGTTTCATTTTTTCTAAATTATCAGTTTGCACCTGCAAGAGAATTGATAAATAATAATGCAATTGTAGCGCTGGCCACTGATTATAATCCTGGTTCTTCTCATATTTCTAATTTATCATTCATAATGAGCCTGGCAGCATTAAAAATGCAAATGACAATTGAAGAAACGATTTCGGCAGTAACTATTAATTCGGCCAAAGTGTTGAATCTAAGTCAGGATAGAGGCAGTTTAGAACTCGGGAAAAGGGCCGACATTGCAATTTTTGATACTAAGGATTTTTCAGATATAGTCTACAGTATCGGGGAAAACCTTAATTATATTACTATTAAAAATGGAAATATAACTTATGAATCAGACGGAGTTAAAAAATGAAAATTATTGAGTGTGTCCCAAACTTTAGTGAGGGACAAAACGAATTAACTTTCAGGGCTATAATCGACGCTATAAGTAACACACAAGGCGTTAAATTTTTAAATTTAGAACCTGATGCTGATTATAACAGGGTTGTTGTTACAATGGCCGGTGATGAGGAAGGAATTGTTAATGGTGCCGTAAATGCCTGTAAAGCTGCAGCTGAATTTATTGATATGAGAATACACAAAGGTGAACACCCAAGATTAGGTGCAATAGACGTCGTCCCTTTTGTCCCGGTTAAAAATGTTACTATGAATGATTGTGTAAAACTTTCTGAGAATTTCGGAAGAAAAATATCAGCAGAATTGAATGTCCCGGTATATTTATATGAAGCTGCCGCTAGAAGCCCTGAAAGAAAAAGTTTGAGCGACATTCGTAAAGGAGAATATGAAGGCTTGAAGGAAAAATTGTCAAATCCTGAATGGAAACCAGATTTTGGAGTTGCTGAGTTTAACCCGAAGCTGGGAGCTATTGTTACAGGTGCAAGATTCTTTTTGATAGCATATAATGTAAATATAAAATCAACTGATGTGAAATTTGCTAAGGAAATTGCGGAGACTTTACGAGAATCAGGGACAGTTAAACGTGATGCAGAAGGTAAAGCAATAAAGCTCGATGGGAAAAGTGTAAGAATCCCGGGTAGATTAAAAGAGGTAAAAGGTATGGGGGTCTCACTGGAAAAATATAATATTACACAAGTCTCGATGAATTTAACTAACTATGAAATAACACCAATTCATGTTGCATTTGAAGAAGTAAAAAAAGAAGCTGCTAAAATAGGAGTGGAAGTTGACGGGAGCGAAATAGTGGGCTTGGTTCCTCTGGAAGCTCTTTTGCTTGCAGGGAAATTTTACTCAAACGGCAAAGAAACCAGCGAAGAAAAATTAGTTAGTCTCGCAATTGAAAAACTTGGTTTAAGCACTTTAAATTTTTTTGATAAAAACAATAAAGTTATCGATTATATGTTACAAGGTTAAAAATTACTAACAACATCTCAACAGGAATATAAATGGACTTAACAAAATCATTGAAAGACTATTTGCTAGAACTATCATCTAACTCACCTACTCCAGGAGGGGGAAATGTTTCCGCGCTTTCAGGTTCATTAGCATGTAACCTTGGAATAATGGTTTGCAACCTTACAATTGGAAAGAAAAAATATGCAGCTGTTGAGGAAGAGATGAAAGAAATAAAATCTAAATTAGAAAATCTGAACAGCTCATTTCTTGATTTAGCTGCAAAAGATAATCTTGCATTTGATAAAGTAATGGAAGCATTTAGATTGCCCAAGGATTCTGAAGAACAAAAACAACTTAGATCTGAAAAAATTGAAGAGGCTACATTAGCTGCTGCTGTGGTTCCGTCGGAAGTTATATCAACTGCCAGAAAGGCTCTTCCTTATATTCAAAGGGTTGCTGAGAAAGGTAATCAAAATTCTGTTTCAGACGCTGGGGTGGCGCTCTCATTACTATCGACCGCTGCTGAAGGAGCATTTTTGAATGTTGTGATTAATTGCACCTCGCTTACAAATAAAACTGTCGGAAGAGAATTTATGAAGAAATCAGAGATTATTTATGATGAAGTAAAAAATATGTCCGGCAGTTTAATTGCAATTATAAAATCAAAATTAAATAATCCTTGAGTTTTAGTGGATTAAATCGAAGTTTATATCTGTTACAGTCCATCGCGGTTTTAGAGTAATCTTAGAAGGATATACAAAAAAATTCTCTGCAGGGATAAATGGATAAACCGATCCGAAGGAATATTTACCGTTACCATCAGTATCATAATAGCACCATAGATTATAATTGCCAGGTTCTACCCTGACAAAATTAAATTTCCCATTCTTTTCAATCTTTTGACTGTATGATTCTTTCTCCCTGCCTATTCCCTGCAAAACCAAAACCGGATTCTTGGAGATATCAAAACTTTTAATGTCTCCTGAAATTCCTGTAAAATCAATTCCCGAAATAGTTCTGAATTTATAGATATAAGTAGAATCATAGCTATTCCCCGATGGATTTTTAAATTTGCTTAGATCGAGATTTATCCTGTAGTACTTAACTCTATCCAGATTTTGCTGAGGAACAATCACAAAGGATGCATCATCTAAAAAATTGATGGAATAAGAGAATGAATTACCAAGAGTATCAGTTAATGTTATACCAGATTTTGCCAAAGTTTTATCAAAAGCATCTGTTAAATAAAATATAAATTTCTGCCCTTTAAAATCGGCATTACCAAAATTGTTTGGAGGGATGGATTTTAGAATGCCGGGCTTACTTGTATCTGCTCTGTCACTAATTGTTAATCGAACATCATCATTTGTATACTCATTTCCGTATTCATCCTTAATAGTTTTTGCAAAGAGAAAAACTGCATCGGTTTGAGGTAATTCATAAGGAATCCTTAAAACCATTTCTTCAGGTTTAGATGTACCTTTAAATGCATAACTTGGAATAATATCTCTGTTTGTAGTTGAATCGGCCAAAAAGAAGTTACTGGCTGTTATTACAGTAGAATCAATTTCTTTGGTAAATCTAACAAGTACATGATAACGGTCGGTCATAGTTGCCGAGAGTAACCGAGCGGGTATAGTATCTCTCTTGGTTAGCATAAAATTAATCCCGACTAATGCCGAATCACTTTTAGTTAGAATTACATCTGATGAAGGACAGCCATATTCATCCTGAGTGGGTTGATACAATAAATCTTTATATCGATCTCTTATTGCAAAAACCCGGTATTCCCCATCTGCTAAACCTGAAATTTTATAGGCACCATCACTTCCTGTCTGAGAGATATAATCCGGTTTATCAGTTAAAGGATCAATTACTTTTGTCCCTTTTATATAAGCAAAGATCAAAATCCCGTTGGGTTTTTCATCAAATACTTTACCGGATAGAGTCCCCCTATCAATATGATTACCTGTTGAGAATGTGAAGGTATATGATTCCTTCATCTTGTTTTTATTATGGTAATCTTCAAGATCGCTGCCTATTGTGACAACATACGTCACATCCTTTTTTAAGGATTCAGGGAATTCTATATCTACGCTTTTACCGGTCCAGTCAAAATTAATTTTCCCATTTAGGGATGGTGATATAAAGAAAACATTATTTAGAGTACTTTTGGTAATGTACTTTGAAAATTCTAATTCAATATGATCATCATTGAACTTAGTTGTACCAGCAGCCGGATATACAGATACTATTTCAGGTGGAGTTTTATCTATATCGCCGCCGCTTGGTGGGAGTTGGTTAGCACAGCCAGCAAGAAGCATTAACAATATAAATTCCACAGTAATATTTATTTTCTTGATTGGGATCTTAGCCATCGTTTATATTTAGCAACCTGTCTTAAATGCTTTGAATAAGTCTCAGAAAAGTTATGTCCGCCTTCTCCATTTGCAACAAAATATAAATAATTATTTGAATCAGGATAAAGCGCAGCTAGAATTGCATTTCTACCTGGATTATTTATTGGTCCGGGTGGTAATCCGGTGTATTTATAAGTATTGTAGGGAGAATTAATTTTTAGGTCTTTATAGCTTAATTTCTTCCACCCATCAGGCTGCGCATATTGTACCGTCGGATCAGCCTGTAATGGCATTCCAATTTTCAGCCTGTTATAATAAACTTCCGCTATAGTCGGCATTTCGTCAACTTTATTTGTTTCTCCTTTTACAATTGATGCCAGAGTTAATACATCATGCACCGAATATCCAAGTTTTTTTGCCTTTTGCCGTAATGAATCGACCATAAATCTTTTGAAATTTTTTACCATTTGGTCAATAACTTCTTTGGCAGAGCTGTGTTCATAAAACCAGTAAGTGCCGGGCATCAAATAACCCTGAAGATCGTCCGCATTTATTCCATATGCCTCTGCAACCGATTTATCCATAGCCAGATTCACAAATGAAGCAGAATCAATGTCAGCATCCTTTTGTACTGTATAAGCCAACCATTTTATTGATAAACCATCACGTACAAATACTTCTTTCTGAAAATCAGCATTGCCTCTTACAAAAAGATTAACAAGATCAAGATAACTTAATCCATTAGGTATAAAATATCTCGCCGTTCTAAACCGCTTATCCGCACCCGAAACAAAAGTAGCTATCTTCATATTTAGTTTATTAGGAATAATTCCCTTCTCATACAAACTATCCACTATTTCTGATAGTGTTTCTCCCTTTTCAATTTCAAACTTTACCGGTTCTTGCATTTTATAATAATTTGGAGTAAAGAAAATATAAAAGAACCACATAAGTAAAATTATGAAAACTGCTCCTACAAAAATAAACTGTTTTTTTGTAAGCAGGCCTTTAAAATTTAATTTCAATTTATCTTTAATCATCAGATTAATATTACCCTTAGTAGCTTCATAATTTTGTATTGCACGAGATTCGTCAATTATTCTTTCGTATATTCTTTCCAGCGCTTCATTAGCTAAGGGAATTTTAGCAAATGCAGATACTTTTTTACTTATTTGCTTTTCCCTTTCAGGATTATAAGTTGGCTCTCCTAATGATCTTTTAATCCTGCCGATCAAAACCGATCTTAATGTTCTTTCATTCAGTAATTCAACTATTCCTTTATCAATGCCATCGACCTGGTCTCGTAACTTGGAAATAAGCTCATTTCTTTTATCAACCGAAAGTCTGTCTAATTCCTTTTCGATTTTTTTTAAAATATTATACATCCAGACTCTTCTTATATCGAATATATCAAAGCTTTAAAATAAAAAATAATCTAAAAAGATTAATTACTATTCGGAGTAAATACTTTCAGGCAAAGCCGGAAAAGGTGCATAATCAAATTCAAATCTATAACCAGCTTCAAATAATTTTAATCCACGTAAGGCTATCATTGCAGCATTATCACCACAAAATTCAACTCTTGGTATTACAATCTTTTTCCTGAATTCCTTAGCTAAATCTATATAAGCTCCCCTTATTTCGGAATTGGCTGCAACTCCTCCTACCAAAGAAATTGATTTCACCTCAAAGTTTTTAAGTGCTTTTCTTGTATTCTTTAATAATGCCCTAACTACAGCATATTGAAAGGAAGCAGCTATATCGTTTAAGTCTATCCTAGGAATTTTTTTATCGGGATAATTTCTTTGGATAAACCTTAGCACAGAAGTTTTTAGACCGCTAAAAGAAAAATTGTTGTGGTCTTTTAACTCCGCTACAGGGAAATCAATTTTATTTCTGTCTCCTAATGTTGCTGCTTTCTGAATTTTTGGTCCCCCCGGATATCCCATTCCAAGCATCTTGGCAACTTTATCAAAAGCTTCTCCGGCAGCATCATCAACAGTTGATCCTATTTTGATTATTTCGGTAAAACTTTTGACAAGTAGTAACAGAGTATGACCGCCGGAAACAACTATAGCCAGATATGGAAAATCTGGCTTTTTCTCCATCAAAAAGCCTGAATAAATATGCCCTTCTATATGATTTACAGGGATAAAGGTCTTTTTTAGAGAATAAGCCAATCCCTTTGCAAAAGTTAGTCCCACTATCAACGCACCAATTAGTCCCGGACCTGCAGTTGCGCTAACAATATCAATTTCATTTATGTTTAAATGTGCTTCGCGAAGAGCATCTTTTACAAGAGGAGTAACTATCTGAAGATGAGCTCGGCTTGATAATTCCGGAACTACACCTCCGTATTTACTATGAAAATCCTGAGAAGATATGAGATTAGCTTTTAATTCATCATTTGAAATAACTGCTACCGAAGTTTCGTCACAAGAACTTTCTATACCTAAAACATTCATTACTTAATAGAAAATATATTTTTAAATACTAAACCGGCGATGGAGGGATTTTCCTTAAGTCTTCTGACCGAGTATTTGTACCAGTGTTCTCCAAATGGTACATATACTCTTATTTTATATCCTTCTGAATTTATTTTATCCCTGAGATCCTCTCTGACACCAAGCAGCATTTGAAATTCAAATTTATCTTTTGAAATATTTAGTTCCCTGATTAATCTGTAGGCTTCATTAATTAAATATTCATCGTGGGTAGCAATTCCAACGTAATTTCCTGATTTCAGCATTTTTTCCAAGACTTTTACGAAATTATCCCTGATTACCTGTTTATGTTTATATGCAATTGAAGGTGCTTCAACATAAATTCCCTTACACAATCGGTAATTTGCATTTAGTTTATTTAAGATTATAACGTCATCAAGTGTCCTTTTAAGATAGGCCTGCACAACAATTCCAACATTTTCATAATCTACAATTAATTTTTTATATAGATTTATGGTGGCATCAGTGTAGGGAGAATCTTCCATATCCAGTCTGACAAAATTTTTTAATTCACGTGCCCGTTCTAATATTTCACTTGCCTGATTATAAGCAAAAACCTCGTCCAAATTTAATCCGAGTTGTGTAGGCTTTAATGATAAATTGGCTTTAAGTTTATATTCTTCTATCGCATCTAAAACGTTGAGACAATCATTCTTTGAAATAATTGCTTCTTCCTTATTTTGAATTGCCTCTCCAAGCACGTCAATAGTCGCATAAATATTTTTCCCATTTAATTTTTTTACAAGTTGGGTAGCATCATCGAGTGTTTTACCCGCAATATATCTTTTTGAAAAAATCCAGACTATGGATTTTGGCATCATCTGGACTATAGCAACAATTATTTTATTTATAAATTCCACAATCCCACCTGAAATTAGCTGTAAAATATTTTTCCGGTTTCATAAGTCCCAAATTTTTTAATGCTTAAGGATATTTCTGATAAATGATTAATCGCCTGCTTAATTCTTTCATTTTTTAAATCCCCTTTAAAATCAATATAGAAAAGATATTGAAACGGCTTATGCGGAATTGGCCTAGATTCAATCTTAAGCAAATCAATATCTCGCAACGCAAAGACACTTAATGCTTTGAACAAAGCGCCTGGGATACTCCTTAATTCAAAACATATGGAGGATTTTGGCATATCAAAATATTTCTTATTTGATAATTTACCTAAAATCAAAAACCTTGTAAAATTATCCACATTGTTCTGAATATTTCGTCTTAAAATCTTAAGATTATAAATTGCCGCCGCTTCCTTGCTTGCAATTATTGCGAAATGAGAATTGCTGGCATTTATAATATTTGCAGAACCTGCAGTATCATAAGAAGGAAATATTTTTGAATTAGCCATCTTTTTTAAAAATTCAGAACATTGTCCCAAAGCCTGAGGATGTGAATAGACCTCCCTGATTTCACTCATCTTTAACTTTTTTTTAGCAAGCAAATTATGTCTTATTTGCAGGTTACATTCTCCCACAATGCGAATGGAGTTTTTTATTAATAGGTCATATGTCTCGTAAACACTACCATACAAAGAATTCTCAATGGGCACAATTCCATAATCAACAGATCTTTTTCTAATTTTATCGAAGACCTCGTTAAAAGTTAAAGTGGGTGAAAATGAAACCTTCTTACTAAAATATTTTATTGCAGCTATTTCACTATAAGCGCCTCTTTCTCCCTGGAAGGCAACCTTAATCATTTTCCCTTCCTGCAATAAGATTTAGCAATAGGTCTGCCTTTATTTTTAAATCATCTAGTGATGAATTATTTTCAAAAACAAAATCAGCCTTTTTTTTCTTTTCATCATTCGAAAATTGATTGGAATTCCTTTTATAAAATTCTTCTTCCCTCATACTGCCGTTATTTATTTTTCTCTTTTTTCTTATATCTTCTTCTGAAGAGATCAGGACAATATAATCAAATAGGCTTTCCATTTTAGCTTCATAAATTAATGCAGCTTCCACAAAAATTATTTTTTCTCTTCCTTCCTTTTCGATGAATATTTTATCTATTTCAGAGATTACAAATGGATGAATTATGGAATTTATTTTTTTTACATTAGTCGGAGAAGAGAACACTTTGTCTGCAATATATTTTTTATTTATTTGGCCGTTAACATATGCTTCATAACCGAAAGTCTGAATAATTTTGTTTTTTAAGTTTTCGTTCGTGACAAGCAATTTTTTGGAAAGTTCATCGGCGTTTATTACCAAATAACCTGCATCCGTTAATATTTTACAAAAAGCAGATTTACCCGACCCTATATTACCGGTAACAGCAATTCTTCTGGTATCAAATTTCATAAACAGAATTTCCTATCACCTTTGGTACCGCAAATAAGCCGCAGCTCTCTTATCTTGCATAGCTGATTTTTCTAATTTCGCGAATAACGGTAACTTTTATCTGACCTGGATACTCCATTTCTTCTTCAATCTTGGCCGCAATATCGTGAGATAATTTGTCGGCAACAACATCATCTATTTTATCGTGTTCCACAACTACTCTAACCTCTCTGCCAGCCTGAATTGCATATGTTTTTGCGACTCCTTCAAATGATTTAGCCAGGGCTTCAAGGGTTTCAAGCCTTTTTACATAACCTTCCAATGGTTCTCTTCTTGCTCCAGGTCGTGCTCCACTAATTGCATCTGCCGCCTGAACGAGCGGGGCTATTGGATGCTCCATTTCTATATCTTCGTGATGAGATCCAACTGCATTCGTAACAATAGGATGTTCTTTATATTTTTTTGTAAGATCATATCCAATTAATGCGTGTGGACCCTCAACATTTTTATCGACTGTCTTTCCAATATCGTGCAACAGTCCGGCCCTTTTAGCCAGATTAACATCCAGGCCGACTTCAGCAGCCATTATGCCTGTAAGATATGCAACTTCAACACTATGTTGAAGCAAATTCTGCCCATAGCTTGAACGATACTTCATTTTTCCAATGTGCTTTACAAGCTCCTGATGCATATTGTGTAATCCTAGTTGCAGAATCGTATTTTCGC
Organism: uncultured Ignavibacteriaceae bacterium; assembly: GCA_964412105.1. GTDB lineage: Bacteria > Bacteroidota > Ignavibacteria > Ignavibacteriales > Ignavibacteriaceae > JAKAGZ01. The sequence goes on from CAYPNM010000010.1 coordinate 50,038, forward strand.
CTTCCCGAATCATCTCCTCTTCAAGTTCTTGCCTGACTTTATCAACAACCTCTTCGATCCTTGCTGGGTGAATTCTGCCGTCCGTAATTAATCTTTCAAGTGATACTCTTGCTACTTCCCTTCTAAATTGATCAAACGATGAGAGAATTACCGCTTCAGGAGTATCATCTACAATTACATCGACACCGGTTGCCGCTTCAAATGAGCGAATATTTCGCCCTTCTTTACCTATGATTCTTCCCTTCATATCATCATTTTGAATTTGAACGACAGAAACAGTAGTTTCAATCGAGTGATCGGCAGCAGTTCGTTGAATAGCCTGAACAATAACCTTTTGAGCTTCCCTTTTCGCTTCGGCTTTGGCCTGGTCATGTATTTCCTTTACACTTACTGCCACATCGGATTTTGCCTGATTTACCATATTGTCCATCAGCATTTTCTTCGCTTCTTCAGTTGTTAATCCTGAGATTTTCTCCAGCTTTTCATTCTGCTCAGATTCAAGCCTTGCTATTTCCTGCATTTTGAGATCAAGATTCTTTTTTAATTCCAGGAGTTCTTTTTCCATTTCCTTGGTTTCTTTTTCTTTCTTAATCACCAGGTCAAACTTCCTTTCAATATTTTCTTCTCTGGAAGTTAACTGCTTTTCAAGATTTTGAATTTTCTGCCTTTTCTGATTTATTTCAGCATCGAACTCAATTTTTTTCTTGTACCATTCATCTTTTACTTCAAGTAATTTTTCTCTTTTAAGATTATTGGCTTCCTTTTGAGCATCTGTTATCATTTGTTTTGATTTTTCTTCAGCAGAAAGCAAACTCTTTTTACCAATCCTAGAATTGAAGATCCATCCAAAGTAGAAAAACAATGCTACAAGAACTACTGCCATCGGTATCAGAATAATTATATCCAGATTTACCGCCATTTTTCCTCCAAATGTAGAGATAATTAAAATTATTTAACCGCTACTGCCAGACCGGTGATTCTAGAAAAACTTTTATTCAGCCAAATTAGTGGGAATAAGCCCGTGCGTTTTTTGCTTCCACCGTTCCGGATTAAACCGAAATCCTGTTGAACCTGCCTGTCGGTAGGTAAAACGGGCTGAGGCCTGCAATACACGCCGTAAGTCCAACTCCCGGTGCTTAAGTAAGTTTTCCATAATTATTCGGACTGACAGAGCGGAAATATCAGGAAGGGTTTGTGACACTTGGTTCGTTTAAAAGAAGCTTGATTTTTTTAACTTTATCAGTGGCCTGAACAATAAATTCTCTGTTTTTATTTTTCTCAATAAATAAATCATAAGCAATATTCAAGCATGCAATTATAGCTATTGTTTGTGCTGGCTGATCAGGAAGTTCCTCTTTTGTTTCTTCCATAATTTTATCAACGTAAATAGCTAATTCCTTAGCGATATCTTCATTTTCTACTAATAAAGAATATTCTTTGTCAAATATTTTTATTTTGAGCTTCTTTTTATCCGTCATTTATGTCGCACCCGTCCAGTGCAATTTTTGTTAAGAACTATAATTTTTATCTGTCTGAAGACAGATGATAATCTATCCGCGAAATTAAATTTTGCAATTTAATTTTTAAGGTTTCGGTCTCCTTTGTATTTAATAAATAAGACAGCTTCCCTTCTTCCCCATCATGCTCAGAACGCACTTTCTCTAACTCGCTCTCCAGATTAACTATCTTCTGTGATAGTATGTTAATTTCTTTTTTGGCCTTATTTGCAAAATCTTCTAATTCCAGATTTCGCTCCATCAAGTCTTTGCATTTATTTAAAAGCACAGACGCCTGCGTTTCTACCGAACCGAGATCATTTAAAAGCATTTCATATTTTGTCTGATCTTGCAAATTAATTCCCTCTTAATTTTGCATTAAATTTATTTGTCACAGATTTAATTAATCTGCTAAATTCCTTCTCAACTTCATCCTCTGTAAGAGTTCTCTTTTCGGAATAATACTCAAGATTAAAAGCCAAACTCTTTTTCCCCATTCCAATCGATTCATTTTCGAACTGATCAAACAATTTAACGGATCTTAATAATTCCGAGCCTTCCTTCTTGATGAATTTTTCTACTTCATCATATTCCACATTATTATCAAAAATAAACGCAAAATCTCTGATGACTTTTGGATATTTTAACGGCTCAGAGTATTTCCTTTTTTCTGTTTTGATTTTCTTTAATTCATCCAATAAATATTCAAAACAAAAAACATCCTCTTGAATATCAAATTGTTTAAGAACAGCCTTCTTTATTCTGCCGCCTCGCCCTATTTCGCTTTTTCTTGATTTTTTTGCCAAAAGCCAATCGAAGCAACAATTTTCACTGTGATAATAGGAATCATTTAAAACATTGTCAAGTAAAATCTTACGCTCAAATGTTTGAAGCATTCCTTTCAACGTATAAAAATCGGCATTTTTTTCATTTTGATCCCATTCTTTTGAACGAATTTTCCCGCTTAAAATGAAAATTAAGTTCTGAGACTCCTCAAAATCTTCAAAATTCTTTATCTCATTGGATGTCTTTTTATTGAAAATATCGCCGATTTCGAACAATTGTAAATCCTTTTCGCCATATTTTATATTCTGAGAAATTACTGAAAGTGCCCCGGGAATCAATGAAGTGCGCAAATACTCCATATCAAGACTGAGAGGATTCATAATTTTAATATTTTCGCCGGTCAATGCAGCCTGATGTTTGGGCTGCAGCGGATTATTAATCATTTCATAAAATCCCATTGAACAGGCAGTCTCTCTAACCTTATCCGCAAAAGATGACTCGTCGCCTTTCTCTCCTAATGTAATAGAAATTTTTGAAACGGTAGGTATACTATCATATCCATAAATTCTGGCAATTTCTTCAATGAGGTCTATTTCTCTTTCAATATCCGGTCTGAAAGTTGGAACGGATACAGTAACAGCTTTTGTCGATGTTGCGCTGATTTTCATTCCAAGTTTTTTAAGAATAGAGGTTACTAATCTGGATGAGATATAGTAGCCTAGTATTCTTTCAATTCTTTCAAATCTTATTTTTATATTCTTATTTTTTATCTTCTTGGGATAAACATCTATATTCCCTCGTAGTACGTCTCCATCAGCCAACTCTGATATCATTTGTGCGGTTCGATCTGCTGCATAAAGCGTATTATTAGGATCAGTACCTCTTTCAAACCTATAGGAAGCATCAGTTCCCAAACCTAAACTTTTCGAGGTTCTTCTGATACTTGATGGATTAAAGAATGCACTCTCAATCAAAATATTTTTTGTATTGTCACTTATCTCGGAATTTTCACCTCCCATCACTCCGGCGATTGCAACAGGCTTTTCAGAGTCACAAATCATTAAGCTTCCGGATGGCAATTTACGTTCTTTAGAATCAAGAGTTGTGAATGAAGATTCTGTATTTGTACTTTTGACAATAATTTTTTGTCCGGTGAGCAAATCAAGATCAAACGCGTGCAATGGTTGACCGCACTCATACATAACATAATTTGTTATGTCAACAATATTATTCCTGGGGCGTAATCCAATTTTTTTTATCCGGTTTTTCAACCAGTCAGGTGATTCTTTGATAGTAACATTCCTTACAACTTTGCCTGTATATCTGGGACAATTAATCGGATCATGAATTTCTATTGATGCAGCTGATGTTATTTTATTATTTGATTCTTTTAATTTTATCCTGGGAAGCATAAGTTTTCGATTAAATAAGGCGGCTAAATCTCTTGCAACCCCAATATGTGAAAGTGCATCAGGTCTGTTTGGAGTAATACCGATTTCAAGAATAACATCATTTAGTCCAAGCGCTTTGGTAACTTTTGTCCCTGGTTTTAACTTTGAATCAAGAACAATTATACCCTCGTGATCATCGCTGAAAAGCAGCTCGTCCTCGGAGCAAATCATACCGTTTGATTCGATTCCGCGAATCTTTGCTTTGGAAATAGTGAAATTTCCTTTTGGTATTATTGTTCCTACAGGAGCAAAAACCACTTTCTGATCCTTATCTACATTAGGTGCACCGCATATGACCCGGAGTTCCTCCTTCCCATCAAAAACCCTGCATAGCGAAAGCCTGTCAGCATTTGGATGTTTTTGCTTTTCTTTAACAAGTGCGACAATAAATCCCTTGTAGGTTTCCGATTCATCTATAAAATCCTCAACTTCCAAACCTGCAAGAGTCAGTTTGGAAATAATTTCTTTTGTTGAAATTCCTTTCAGGTCAACGTATTCCTTAAGCCAGTTAAGTGATATTTTCAATCTAATATCTCCATATCAAAACTGTTTTAAGAATCTAAGATCATTTTCAAAAAAGACTCTGATATCCGTTATACCATATTTTAACATTGCTGTTCTTTCAATGCCCATTCCAAATGCATAACCTGTATATTTTTCAGAATTATATCCGACATATTTAAAAACATTCGGATCAACCATTCCGCATCCCAAAATTTCCAGCCAACCCGTCTGTTTGCAGACTTTGCATCCTTTACCGTGACATAAAAAGCAGGTAATATCCATTTCAGCACTAGGTTCCGTAAATGGGAAAAAACTTGTACGGAATCGATATTTTAGGTCATCCCCATAAAACTGGTTTGCGAAAGAAACCAGAGTCCCTTTAAGTTCTGCAAATGTTACATCTGTATCTACATATAATCCTTCCACCTGGTGAAACATACAATAACTTCTGGCACTTACGGCTTCGTTTCTGTACACCCTTCCGGGCATTATTGCCCTCACCGGAGGCTTTTGTTTTTCCATTAACCTTATTTGTACCGGAGAAGTATGAGTGCGGAGGACAAAGTCTTTATTGATGAAAAATGTGTCCTGCATATCTCTGGCCGGATGATCGGGAGCAAAATTTAAGGCTTCAAAGTTGTAGTAATCAGATTCAAGTTCAGGACCTTCGTAAACTGAAAAACCCATACCCTTAAAAATCGCTTTTATTTCATCAAGGGTCTGCGTAAGAATATGTCTGCTTCCAATTTGTATCTGACTACCTGGCAGAGTAAGATCGATTCTGCTTTCTTTTGAATCAGAAGCAGATTCTAACTTGTTCTTTAAGGAATTAAATAATTCATTTGCTCTGGCTCTTAATGAATTTAAAGACTTCCCCAATGCAGGTTTTTCTTCATTGGAAGCATTTTTCAGTTCATCAAATAGTGATGAAATGCGCCCGTTTCGTCCAATGTATTTTATTCTTAATTGCTCTAGTTGCTGCAAACTCTGAACAGATTGAAGTTCAGAATCAAAATCATTTGAAACTAGTTTGATTTTTTCGTCAAGCATCTAGGTGAAATTTAAATTTTAAAAAGAATTCCCCTTTAAAACAATAATTGTTTATCGGGGGAATAAAAAAATTAGTTATTAGAAAAATTCACCAATTCAGTAAATGCTGATGGATTTTCAATAGCAAGATTTGCAAGAACTTTCCTGTTAATGGTTACGCCTTTCTCATCTAGTGCGTGAATTAACCTTGAATATGTAGTTCCGTTTTGTCGCGCCGCAGCATTTATTCTAATAATCCAGAGATTCCTGAAAGTTCTTTTTTTAAGTCTCCTGTCTCTGTATGCGTGAACAAGCCCTTTCTCTACGTGGTTTTTTGCGACTGTGTAAACTTTACTTCGTGCTCCCCAATAACCTTTTGCCTGGTCTAATATTTTCTTACGTCTTTTGTGTGAAGCAACTTTATTTTTTGAACGTGGCATCTCCTATCCTTTTTTAATTTATTGAAGCATTATTTTTACGCGTTTTTGTTCGGCATCCGAAACCAATGTAGCGTGTCTGAGGTTTCTTTTCCGCTTGGTACTCTTTGAAGTAAGAATATGACTCTTATAAGCCTTTTTTCTTTTAAATTTACCAGAGGCAGTTTTTCTGAAAGTTTTTCTGGCACCGCTATTACTTTTCATTTTTGGCATAGTTTTATCCTGCACTTATTAGATTTTTAATTATTCTTTTTACTTTTTGTTTTAGCCGGAATTAGTATAATATTCATGTTCCGCCCTTCCATTTTAATTGGAGATTCAACTTTTCCAATTTCCTCCACCTTTTCAATAAATCTATTCAAAAGTTCTTCTCCCTGCTCCGTATAAGCCAATTCTCTTCCCTTAAACATTACAGAAACTTTTACTTTATTTCCTTCTTCAAGAAAATTTATGGCATGTTTAACCTTAAATTCAAAATCATGAACATCCGTGTTCGGATGAAGCCTGATCTCTTTAAGAACAGAAACAGTTTGATTTTTCCTTTGCAGTTTTTCTCTTTTTTGCTGTTCGTATCTAAACTTTCCGTAATCTATAATTTTACAGACAGGCGGCTTCGCTTGCGGGGCAATTTCAATCAGGTCTTGCCCTCTTTCGCTCGAAATTTTTAATGCATCCTTTACATTAAAAATCCCTAACTGCGTACCATCAATATCGATTACTCTTACCTGAGAAGCTCGAATCTCCTCATTAACTCTTACATTATCTTTTTGGGCGATATAAAACCTCTATAAATATTATTAAATCCAGTTTGTTAACTTTTATTTTTTATAATATCTTTAATATTATTGATAAATTCTGACAAAGACAAAGCCCCTTTATCCCCTTCCCTGTGCTTTCGAACCGAAACGGATTTTGATTCTCTTTCTTTCTCACCAACAACAAGCATATACGATATTTTTTGGATTTCCCATTCCCTTATTTTATAGCCTATTTTTTCATTTCTATCATCCAATTCAGCGCGTATTCCGTTCTTTTTAAGCTCTTCAAATACAGTTTTTCCATAATCCTGGAAATGTTGCGAAACGGGAATTACAACAGCCTGAATGGGCGCCAACCACAGCGGAAATTCTCCTGCATAGTGTTCTATCAGCACACCAATAAATCTTTCAAGCGAACCGAAAGGAGCACGATGAATTACTACAGGTCTGTGCTTCTGACCGTCATTTCCCACATATTGAAGATCAAATCTTTCCGGCATTACGTAGTCAACCTGCACGGTTCCAAGCTGCCATTTTCGCCCAAGCACGTCCTTTACCATAAAGTCGATTTTAGGGCCATAAAACGCAGCCTCACCTTCAGCAACCACATAATTCAATTTCATCTCATCAGCGGCTTCTTTGATTTCCTTTTGTGCCCTTTCCCACATTTTTATATCGCCGCCGTACTTTTCTGAATCATCATCTCTGAAAGATAGCTGAGTAACAAAATCCTTAAATCCCATCTGATCAAAAACCACCTGAATCAATTCTATAACATTACATACTTCGTCCTTCAATTGATCTTCTCTTACAAAGATATGAGAATCATCAACTGCAAAAGATCTTACCCGTGTCAATCCATTGAGTTCTCCGGATTGTTCATACCTGTAAACAGTTCCAAACTCTGCCAGCCTTATAGGCAAATCCCTGTAACTTCTCGGCTTTGAAGCATAAATTTGAAAATGGTGAGGACAATTCATTGGCTTCAATAGATATTCTTCCTTACCGTCTTCAAGCTCAATTGGTGGAAACTGACTATCCTTATAATAGGGATAATGACCACTTGTCTTGTATAGATTTATATTTCCTATATGAGGAGTAATAACGGGTTCATATCCTCTTTTTCGTTGTTCTTCCCTTAAATAATTCTCGAGTGTTTCTCTTAAAATTGCTCCTTTTGGTAACCAGATTGGAAGCCCGCTTCCAACATTGTTAGAGATCAGAAAAAGCTCAAGTTCCTTTCCAAGCTTTCGGTGATCTCGTTTTTTTGCTTCTTCAAGTCTTTCGAGATATTCATCCAGCATTTTCTTTTTAGGAAAAGAGACGCCGTAAATTCTCTGCAGTTGTTTATTATTTTCATCCCCTCTCCAATATGAACCAGAGACACTAAGCAATTTTACATACTTTATCCTACCCGCAGTAGGCAGATGGGGACCGGTACACAGATCAGTAAATTTCCCTTCGTTATATATACTTATAGTTTCATCATTCTCGTTAATGCCGCTCAATATTTCAAGTTTATATTCGTCTCCCTTTTCTTTGAAAAAGGAAATTGCCTTATCCTTTGTGAGTTCGACCCTTTCAAATGAATTATCTTCATGTGCGATTTCTATCATTTTATTTTCGATAGTCTGAAGATCGTTTTCACTTAATTTGGTATTAATATCAAAATCATAATAAAAACCACTTTCGATTGCAGGGCCCACACCAAATTTTGCTTCTGGATAAATTGATAAAATTGCATGTGCCATTAAATGAGATGTAGAATGCCAGTAAACTTCTTTTCCTTTATCATCGTTGAACGTTAAAACTTTTACAACAGCATTGTTATTAATAGGCAAGTTTAAATCATGCACTATGCCGTTAACTTCAACTGCAAGGGCATCCTGAGCCAAACGCTGTGAAATGCTTTCAGCCACCTGCTTGCCGGTAACACCTTTTTCATATTCTTTTGTGTTTCCGTCTGGAAATGTAATTTTTATTTTTTCCATAATCTCATTAAAAAAAATCGGAGTTGCCTCCGAGACTGTGGGTTCTAAAGGATTCGAACCTTTGACCTTCTGCACGTCAAGCAGACGCTCTAACCAACTGAGCTAAGAACCCCGGAACCGATTTCGAAATCAGATTTAAGATAAAATGATTTTAAACTACTTATAAATCCAAAATTATCAACCTGAATTCCTAAATTTTTTATTGTACCGAGAGCCGGACTCGAACCGGCACGGGAATAAATTCCCACAGGATTTTAAGTCCTGTGCGTCTACCAATTCCGCCATCCCGGCAATTTAATTGGTTTTTTTCAAGAAATAAGACATTTTAAGCTTATAAATATAGAGAAAGAGCTTAATTTTTGCAAGAATAGTGAAAGGAATTGATTAAATGAGCTTAACTATTTTTAATCAGAATAATTATTTAGATCGACCCTAATACCTGAAATTAACTTTTCGGCAATATCTAAATATTGCAAATGCAGTCAATGCGATTTCGCTCGCTTTGTTTCGTGAATCAGAATATCCTGGATTTTTTGCATTTCGGGCACTCTTCCCTGTAAAACAACCTTATCATTTATTACAAGGCTGGGCGTATGAGTTATACCATATTTGTTAATTTGTCTCTTATCAACTACATTTTCAACTTTTGTTCTTATTCTTAGAGCCTTGACTGCTCCTTTTGTTCTTTCAATCAGTGGTCTCGAATCAGAAGAATTGTCATGCAAAACTTTTACTTTCATAATACCCTCATTTTAGCGATCTTTTTTTGAAATACTCAATCAATATGCCAGCTTTATAAAGAAATACAATGAAAATTTCAATACTAAATGAGATGTATTTTTTAACACATGATAAAATAGAGCTGATTTGTCCTAAATGTGAGAAACGTATTTGTGCCTATTTTTTCCTTATTCTTCTCTTACTTCGCGGCTTTTTCTCCACTTTACAATACTTGTTAATTGCTTCATAGGCATCAAAGTAACCCATATCGCCGGCGACCTTTAAATCTGCACAGCCATCCTTTTTATTTTCCAATGCGATAAAATCAAGCCCTCTTCGATAAAAGACTTTTGCATTTTTAGGATCGACCTCTAAAATATGCGAAAAATCCAGTATCGCCTCGGAAAATTTATTCATCATATTGTATGCTTCAGCTCTCATAAAATAAAGATCATTGTTTTCCGGATCGAGTTGAATAGCGCTTGTAAAATCAGAGACCGCCCCTTCGTAATCTCCGATTATTCCCTTATCAGTGCCGCGATCAATATATGCGTTAACATCGGTTGAATCTAAGGCAAGAGCCGTTGTAAAATCATCTATAGCTCCAAGGTGATCATCCATATCAGCTTTTACATTACCACGATTAATATAAATTTTCTTATCGTTCGGATTTAATTGTGCTGCTTTATTATAATCTTTTAGAGCTCCTTCAGGATCTTTTAATTTTGATTTGACATAGGCGCGGCTGAAATAAACCTGCTCTTTATTGGGAAAATAGTTCACTGCCTTTTCAAGATCCACCAATGCAGGTTTGTACTGCTCTGTTAACAGCTCGCTAATGCCCTTCCCAAGATAAGCATCTCCAAAATCCGGATTAAGAGCCAGAGCAATAGTATAATCATTTATTGCCAGGATATTTCTATTCAACATGCTTAATGCCTTAGCCCTTCCGAAGTAGGAAAGAGCATCATTGGGATTATGATCAATTGCTTTGGCATAATTAATAATTGCAGATTCATATTTGCCTGTATTATAATCTTTTGTTGCCAGATTATAATAATCAGGATTTGACGAAGAGCAGGAAAGATTGAATATGCAAATTAAAGCAATAATATTAAATGAAATAATTATTTTTGCCACGCATTTACACCCTTAAACATATATGCTTTTTTCAATTGATAGATACTATAAAAACCAAAATAATGTTTCAATTTTAATAAAAATCGAGGAAGAAATCGTAACCAAATAATTTAACATAAAAGATAAATAATGGAATTATTTCTCACAGCCTCCCTTTTGTCTGGTATCTACAATAACAAGAATTTTCCAGCCGTCATCTCTCTTTACTAATTGGAATGAATCAATTCCACAATGATTTAATTTATCTCCCAGATAAAAACTATATTCAGCCCAAACAGATGCCAAGTCGCCCGAAATATGAATTACCGGATTAGTTATCCTCTCATCCCAAGCCTGCGGGTGGGGAGTCCCCACTGCATGGGCAAAAGATATATAATCATCTGTATGAATATTTGTTTTACCTAGCGAATTACCTATACTCATTAAAACAGCAGAACTATCAAATGCCGATATAAATAACTTTTCATTACCGAGCCTCATTCCTTCAAACATTTTTTGAATAACAGTTATTATTCTTGTTGAATCATTTTGAATCTGGGAGTAACTATTTTTTGTGAAACACAAAAGCATAAAGCACATTATTAAAAGAAATTTCAGAAGGTCTTTAAGTCGCATCGTTGTTTCTCCTTATTTTTCGCTTAATAATTTTTCAACGAATCTTGTAAATTCATCAGTTAATTGTATATAGTGTTCACCGGTTCCGGGGCCCGAAAAACCCGTATTTATTTTTCTTACCCTCCCCTTCCGGTCAATAAAAATAGTTGTGGGAAAAGCCAGTACCTTGTTAAGCATAGGTAACTTCTTGCTTGCCAGGTCTTTATCATTTGTCCCAGCCAGAAGGAGATCATATTTTATGTTAAACTTATCCCTGAACCTTTTAATTTGAGCGACTGCTCTAGCTGTGTCGTTATAATTTTCAAACATAAGAGCAATCATTTCAAGACCTTTGCTGTGATATTTATTATAAAATGGAGTAAGGAACGCAGCCTCATCCTGACAATTAGGGCACCAGCTCCCTGCCAAAGTCACGATAACTACTTTACCCTTGTACTTCTTATCTGATAATGAAACCATTTTCCCATTCAGGTCAGGGAAAGAAAAATTAAACCTGGTATAACCTTTCTTTAGATATGTAAGTTTGTCCGGGTCAGGAAGTTTAGCATTCTTATCCCTGAATGCAGTCCACGATTCATGATAGTATAATCCTGACCAATAGCCTCCGTTAAGTTTGCCGGATTTATTAAGCCTGGCTTTAAATAGATAAGCATGCCCGCCGTCAAAGGTTGAAAGATAGATTGTGCTGTCCTTAACCTGGCCCTCAAGATACCTGTAATCTCCTGTTGGCGTTAAAAAGGTTCCTGTAAGATCAGATCCATTCTGATGAAATTCACCCACTGCCGGATAAATAGTGCCATCATCTTCAGTAAAAGTGGCGGACCATCTGCCTGTCACATCGATATCATTTGAGGGATTCGGAAAAAATAAGTAATTGATGTTTTGTTCTGCCCTTAACGGAATAACCTGTAAGACTGCATTTGCTTTAACGAGAGTTAGATTTCCAATTAATCCTGAATCCGATTTCATAGCCTCTATAGTTGAATTAAAAGCCGGTAAATAAAGCTTCAGACTATCGTCCCAAATATGCACTTTATCAATTTTAACGGTTTCAGCTCCATTTAATAAATTTGCAGTGTTTATTCCATCATTACTTTTAATTTCAAAATAAAATGGAAGCTTGCCGCCTGCCGTTGATAATTCCGCACGATATTTACCCGATTCAATTTTTCGGTTTTCCTGTTTTGAGCACCCGACAAGAAATAAAGAAATAATAAATAAGAGAACAATTAATTTACCTGACATTAGATTTTGCAATCAAAATATTAATAATGTAAAAAGTAAATAAAGATAAAAGAATATTCAATGAATTCATATTTGATTCAATGCAATTCGGCCGGTTTAATAAATATTATATAATAGAATTTGATCAAAGGTTTCTGATTTACTACCGTTTCCATTATATTTACTATTCAATTAGTTAATAAAATATTTCAATTTTAGGATTAGGTTCTATTATGCATGCACTGGAAGTCAGGCATCTAAAAAAATCTTTCGGCAAGGTTAAGGCAGTGGATGATGCCTCATTTAATGTTCCCGAAGGAGCGGTATTTGGTCTTATCGGCAGAAATGGTGCCGGGAAAACTACTACCATAAGAATGATGATGGACATTTATATACCGGACAGCGGAGAGGTAATATTGAGAGGGGCTCCGGTAACAGAAGATTTTAAGCAGAAAGTAGGTTACCTCCCAGAAGAAAGAGGCCTTTATAAAAAAATGAATGTCTGGGATACATTAATGTTCTTTGCTGAAATAAAAGGTAAGTCAGGCAAAGACATAGAAAGAAAAGCTAATGACTACTTAAAACGGTTTCAATTAATAGATAGAAAAGCTTCAAAAATACAGGATCTCTCAAAAGGAAATCAGCAGAAAATTCAATTTATTGCTACAATACTCCACGATCCGGAATTCCTGATTCTGGATGAACCGTTTTCAGGACTTGATCCTATCAATACCGATTTGCTTAGACAAATAATAATAGATCTGAAAGACCAGGGAAAGGTTATAATTTTATCAACACATCTTATGGATTTTGCTGAAAAAATGTGCGATCATATAGCAATGATAGACAACGGCAATATAATTTTGAACGGTTCGCTAAGAGATATAAAGGCAAAATTCGGTAATAGAAATGTGAGTTTGAATTATGACGGTGATATTTCATTCTTAGAGAATCATCAGATAGTTGAAAAGATCCAGGATTTTGGAAACACTACCGGAATTACCGTAAGGGAAGAATCGCAAACTCAGGATTTATTGAGGTTATTAATTGAGAACGATGTAAAAATCAGAAAATTTAATGCTAACGATATTTCTCTGCATGAAGTATTTGTGAGGCTTGCCGGAGATCATAATGCGGAGGTTATCAATGTTTAATTTCAGAATACGCACAATTATAAAAAGAGAATTGAGAGAAAAAATCCTTAGCAAAACATTCATTTTAATGACCGTTCTTGTCCCGGTTTTTATGTTCGGAATTTTGGCTTTCCAGACATTCCTGATTGCTTACAACGGTGAAAATAGTGCAACCCTCTTAATAGTTTCCGAATCACCTGAACTGACACAAAGCCTGAAGAATGATTTTGCTGAAATGCCTCAGGTTAAAGAGGGCAAATACAAAATTGATTTTGAGACTGCAGGCAGCTCACAAATAACAAACAAAATTGATGCACTAAAGGGTAATTTGCTTTCAGACAAATTAACAGGAGTAGTATTTATTCCGGCATCAGCATTAAAGGATAAAAGAATAGAATATTATTCTAAAAATCCGGGCAACAATGATTTATTTGAAAAGCTCAGGGGAACAATAAACCAGGCCCTGATGGACAGTTATTTCGGCAGTAAACAATTGTCAAAAGCTGATATTGATTTCGCACGAGACAGGGTTGATTTTAATGGATTTAGAATTTCAAGTGACAATCAAGTAAAGAAATCAAATGAAGGAGCAACAATCATCTCTATGATTTTTTCTTTTATACTCTATTTCAGTTTAATGTTCATAGGGATGATGATGATGCGGTCGGTCGTTGAAGAAAAAAATTCTAAAATAGTGGAGCTGGTTCTCTCATCAGTTAAGGCAAAAGAATTAATGACAGGTAAAATAATTGGTACGGCCGTAACCGGTTTGCTTCAAATGATAATATGGATATCCCCTATAATCGTGCTGATAAGCTCAAGCCTGTTTGTTATTCCCCAGGAATATATGCCCACGCTTTCCATGTGGCAGATACTCTACTTCCTCTTAAATTATTTTGTTGGCCTGATTACTTTCCTTGGATTATTCGCAACTGTAGGTGCCATATTTGATAACGAGCAGGATGCGCAATCAGGAATCTGGCCGATAATGATGTTGGTAATGATTCCTTTCTTTATAAGTGTTTCAATGTTAAAAAATCCGGATAATCTCCTTGCAAACATAACTTCTGTGCTCCCGTTTTCATCGATTATTGTTATGCCCGCAAGAATGAGTCTGGTAGAAATTCCCATCTGGCAGTTTGCTCTTTCGATTCTTGTTAATATTGCTGTTATGCTTGCAATATTTCCATTTGCAGGAAAAATATACAGGATAGGAATTTTATTGACAGGCAAAAAACCGCAATGGTCGGAAGTGTTTAAATGGCTTAGGTATTAATTGGTTAAAATTAACCGCCGGGATTTAAGAATTGCGGCGGTTATTTTGTATCTAAGCAGCTTCACAATCCTAAATTATTCAAAAAGTTAATCACATTATTCATCTTTGCGGTTAGTTCCGGATGTGAGGCTTCAAAATGTTCAACAGCCCTTTCCAGTCTTTCGAGAAGTGACGATTTTTCAATTTCCCGATCAGTTTCACTTTGTTCAAGGACTTTATCAATCTCCGTTTTCATATTATTCAGCATTTCAACGGAACTTTTATCCACCACTTTTATGTTATTTATTTCAGTTCTAAGTTTTTTCAATAAATTCTGCAGCTCGATTGCAGACATAATTTCTTCCTCTTTTAATTGTATTCTTTACAGGAAATATATTATTAATTTATAGAATTTCCTTATTAATAACATTATTTAGTATCGCTTGCAAAATTAAACCGTTTGCCCTCATTCATCAAAAATAATTAGTTTATTAATTAGAGTGTTTATATATTAAAAAATTGGGGTAAGTAAAATTATTTATCTATAATATTGAGAGAGCAGAATCATGAAGACCTTACTCTTATCAGCAATGGTTGTATTATTTATTTCTGCTGATTCTTTATTTGCGCAACAGAGCAAATATGATCAACACAAGCTTTTTGACCCAACATTTTTAAGTGAACCCGGAACCGCATACAGAAGCGGCAGTGGTCAGCCGGGACCTTTATACTGGCAAAATTATGCCAGCTATAAAATAAATGCTTCGCTGGATGCAAAAGATAACATTGTTACAGGAAGTGAAATTATAACATATACAAATAACAGCCCTGACCATCTTCCTTACTTGTGGCTGCAGCTTGATCAGAATTTATTTACCAAAGATTCGCGCGGCGCTGAGACCACTCCATATAACGGTGGCAGATTTGGCAATGAAGATTTCAACGGCGGAGATGTTATAAAATCTGTAACTGTAACGCAGGACGACAATACCTCAACTCCTAAATATGTAATTACTGATACGCGTATGCAGATAATTTTGCCTGCTTCTATGAAACCAGGAGGAAGTGAAGTTGAAATTAACATCGCCTGGAGTTTTAAGATACCAAATTACGGCTCTGACAGGATGGGGAAACTAAAAACTCCAAAAGGTACTATATATGAAATTGCACAATGGTATCCGAGAATGGAAGTTTATGATGATGTAAACGGATGGAATACTCTTCCCTATCTCGGGGCAGGAGAGTTTTATCTTGAATACGGAAATTTCGATTATAAAATAACAGCTCCTGCCGATATGATCGTAGTCGGCTCAGGAGCGCTTCAAAATCCTGATGAAGTTCTGACGAACACTCAAAGAGACAGGCTTGAAAAGGCAGCAAAAAGCGACTCTACAATCTATATTCGTACTCCGAAGGAAGTTGAGGCGCTTGATTCGGTTTCAACTGAGACAAAAACCAAAACCTGGCATTTTGAAATTCATAATGCAAGAGATGCAAGCTGGGCTGCATCTCGAGCATTTATATGGGACGCTGCAAGATTAAATTTGCCGAGCGGCCGGAAAGCAATGGTTATGTCACTTTACCCAATAAAAAGTGATGCAGACACGGCATGGGGAAGTGCCACAAAATTTGCCAAGGCTTCTATCGAATTTAATTCTAGACAATGGTATGAATTTCCATATCCTAACGCCATTAATGTTGCGGGAAGAGTCGGCGGTATGGAATACCCCGGAATTGTTTTTTGCAGTTATAGATCATACGGAAGAGGCTTATGGAGCGTTACTGATCACGAATTCGGTCACACCTGGTTTCCAATGGTCGTAGGTTCCAATGAAAGAAGATATGCATGGATGGATGAAGGCTTTAATACCTTTATTAATACTCTTTCGACTGCAAATTATAAAAATGGAGAATTTTCTTATCACAGGAATATGTCAAGAAGAAGTATGTCCATGTTTTTTATGCAAAGAGATACCGAACCAATTATGACCTATCCGGATGTACTTGAATCACGGGATCTTGGATTAGAAGCTTATTACAAACCTGCTCAGGCTTTGACTCTGCTGAGGAACGACGTCCTGGGCCCGGAAAGATTTGATTATGCCTTCAGAACCTATATTAAAAGATGGGCATACAAACATCCACAGCCAAAAGACTTCTTCAGAACCATTAACGATGCGGCAGGGGAAGATCTCAACTGGTTCTGGAAAGAATGGTTCTATAAGACCTGGAAACTTGATCAGGCGGTAAAGGATGTAAAATACTTTGATAATGATCCTTCGAAGGGTGTTTTAATAACAATTGAAAACCTGGATCAAATGGCAATGCCGGTAACTCTTGCAGTTAAAGAACAAAATGGTAATACAGGTACAGTAAATCTGCCTGTCGAAATATGGCAGCGTGGGGGTGAATGGACATTTAAATACAATTCCACAAGCATGATCGATTCTGTTACAATCGATCCTGATAACAAACTACCGGATGTAAACCTTGATAATAACGTGTGGACAGGCGGCTATCAAAAGCCGACACAAAACCAACAAAGAAGAAGATAAAATTACTTTAACCACTTAATAAATTATATGACATCAAAATATTTTTTATCAATAATTACAGCAGGCTTGATATTTCTTGCCTGCAGTTCTTTTGCCCAAGAAAAGAGCGGTTACAATCATCTTAAAGCATTTGACCCAACTTTTCTGAGTAATACTTCAACAGTTTATAGAAGTAATTCCGGGATGCCGGGAAAAGATTACTGGCAAAATCGTCCGGACTATAAAATAAAAGTCAGCCTTGATACAGCAACAAACAGAATGACAGGAAGCGAAGTCATAACCTACACAAACAACAGCCCTGATAATCTTGATTACCTGTGGATGCAAATGGACCAAAATATTCTTAAAAAAGATTCAAGGGCAAACATTGTTAACGGTGGAATGCATCAACCTGCCGAAACGACGAACGGCTATGAAATAAAATCCTTAACAATAAGTTATGACGGCAGTACATACAAACCCGACTATGTTGTAACAGATACAAGAATGCAAATAAGGTTGAAACAACCATTAAAGCGAAGTGGCGGTGTTCTTAAAATAAACATAGATTATTCTTACATATTGCAATCAAAAGCACGCGGCCGTACAGGTAGCATGAAAACCAAAAATGGAACTATTTACGATGTGGCGCAGTGGTTCCCAAGGATGTGCGTATATGATGATGTAATTGGATGGAATACCCTCCCCTATCTGGGTGCCGGAGAATTTTATTGCGAGTACGGCAATTACGATTACTACATTAATGTTCCTTCCGATCAAATAGTTGTCGGATCAGGCGAACTTGTAAACCCTGATGAAGTATTAACCAGAACTGAATTGAACAGGTTAGCAAAAGCAAGAAAAAGCGATAAAACTGTCATGATAAGATCGGAAAAAGACATTACAAACAGCTCCGACCGTGTTTTCAAAGATAAAAGACTGACCTGGCATTTTAAGATGCAAAACTCACGCGATGTGGCCTGGGCTTCATCAAAAGCGTTTATCTGGGATGCAGCCAGACTTGATTTGCCGAGCGGCAGAAAAGCGCTTGCGATGTCAGTGTACCCAGTTGAAAGTGCTGGCGATTCGGCATGGGGCAGATCAACAGAGTATTTAAAAGCAAGCGTTGAAGACTTCTCCAAAAGATGGTTTGAGTTTCCATATCCGGTGGCCGTTAATGTCGGTGGTCCGGTTGGAGGAATGGAATATCCGGCACTAGCTTTCTGTCACTGGAGAGCTAAAGGCGGGCAGCTTTTTATGGTAACTGATCACGAAATCGGGCACACGTGGTTTCCGATGATAGTTGGTTCGGATGAAAGAGAATACGCCTTTATGGATGAAGGCTTCAATACATTTATTGATATTTATGCAACTGCTGATTTTAATCACGGCGAATACGCTCCGAAGCGTGATGGAGAGTATGCGCCCAAAGGGGGAAATCCTGCGAAAGGATTTGTTCCGTACTTCAGTTTAAAAGGTTTCCCGCCTATTATTACCTATGCAGATAACATTCCCGGGCAATATGTGCATCCCGACGAATATTATAAAACCGCACTTGGATTAGTTATGTTGCGGGAATATGTCTTAACCCCTGAAAGATTTGATTACGCTTTTAGAAATTATATAAAAAACTGGGCTTTCAAACATCCCCAACCAAATGATTTCTTTAGAGCTATGAACTCGGCAGCAGGAGAAGATCTGAATTATTTCTGGGAAGGATGGTTCTATAAAAAATGGGAAATAGATCAGGCCGTTGAAAGCGTAAGCTATGTAGATAATGATACCACGAAAGGAGTAATAATCAAAATTAAAAATAATCAACAATTGCCGATGCCCGTGGAAGCTGAGATTACACAGTCCAATGGGAAAGTAGATACTGTAAAACTTCCTGTAGAGATATGGCATAACGGAGATGAATTTAGTTTTCATTACCCTTCAACCGGTATGGTTACTTCAGTTATACTGGATCCTGAAGAAAAACTTCCGGATGTTGATGATTCTAATAATGCCTGGTATGCTTCCCAAAAGACTGAGACTCCAAGATTTCCCGGCAGGCCTAACAGGAACAGGTAAACTATTCAGGGCGTTTTAATATAAAACGCCCTTTCCTATTTTAGTCTTGCAAATAATTTCTTCCCTTATTTTTATTAATATTGCCTATGCTTATCAAAGAGTTAATTAAAAACCCGTCGACACCACTACAAAAAATTGAAGATGATTTTATTCGCAATTCAGGAAATAGCCTTTATATAAAAAGATTAGATTTAACACACCCCCAGATTTCCGGCAATAAATGGTACAAACTAAAATATAACCTGATCGAAGCAAGAACAAAAGGATATGATACTCTGCTGACTTTTGGCGGTGCTTATTCAAACCATATACATGCTACCGCTGCGGCCGGCACCTTGTTTGGATTCAGAACCATCGGCGTTATTCGCGGAGAGGCACATTTACCCTTGAATCCGACGTTATCATTTGCAAAAAGAAATGGTATGGAATTATTCTATCTTGACCGGGTTTCATACAGAGATAAATACAATCAAAGGCTTCTATCTTTCCTGAATAACAGATACGGCAGATTCTATCTCATCCCGGAAGGTGGAAGCAATTCACTCGCAGTTCAGGGATGTAAAGAAATTCTAGATGATATCACCGAACAGTTTGATTTCATCTGTACGGCCTGTGGAACCGGGGGAACCTTAGCCGGATTAATTTCGGGTTTGAAGGAAAATCAAACGGCTCTCGGTTTCTCTGTGTTAAAAGGGGGGGACTTTTTAAATAGCAGAGTCAAAAATCTATTAGACGATTCAGCAGAAACGTACCGCAGAAATTGGAAGATCGTTACTGATTATCATTTTGGCGGGTACGCAAAATTCACAAAAGAATTACTGCAATTCATTACCAATTTTGAAAACCGGAATAATATTAAGCTGGAACCAATATACAGCGGGAAAATGCTGTTTGGGATATATGATCTGATCAAAAAGAATTATTTTCCTGAAGGTTCGAAAATAATAGCCCTGCATAACGGCGGTCTGCAGGGCCTTGATGGAATAAGACAAAAATTAAACTCTTGGGAAATGTGAAAAACTGTAGGTGCTTAAAAATATAATTATGCCTATGATATAAAGCACCGTTAATACAAGTCCAATTATTATTAATATTTTATAGATAAAGAAGGAAGAATTTTGCAGGTTCATGGCACGATTGAGTGTATCATCGGATCTATTCTCATTATACAGTTTCAGGTTTTCTGCCGCATCTCTTAACCTGGAGCCGGCTATAAAAATTGGTATTCCCACGATTGCACCGATTATTGTGAGCGAAGTTACAACGCCGATTACCATATAATAAATCCCGACAAATTTCATATTGCCGGTAAGTCTTGGATAGAGAACTTCGTTCTGATAGGTTATCATGTTTACCTCCCTGCTTTTTGTTAAAGACTACTTATTTTTTGACGAGATATAATTAAATAAATATCCGGGAATAGTTACATTTTCTTTAAGCTGTTGATCTTTGATCGGTTCACCAAACATAGTTTTAACCGGAAGCACACCCGCCCAGACATTCATATCGTAATCATCCTTCTCATCTGACGGCGGACCTGTTCTAACCTTGGCGGAAGCTTCTTTAATTGGAAATTTTAGTATACCGGTTATGTACATTTCTTTTTCGCTCGGTTTCCTTACATCATCCCATCTTCCCTTGACTACATGTTCTGTAAATGCTTTGAGCACTTTCATTTTTTCGTCATCATCTTCAACAATTTTAGCTTTCCCAAACATTACCACGGACCGGTAATTCATCGAGTGATGAAATGCTGAACGTGCCAGTACATAACCATCCAGTAAAGTTACGGTAATACAAGCATCGCTCCCGTCATTAATCGCATTAATCATCCGATTTGATTTTGAGCCGTGAATATAAATATGATCATCGATCCTGACATAGGCAGTTGGTATTACAAACGGACTATTATTGATTATAAAGCCCACGTGACAAATAATTCCCTCGTCAAGTATACTGTAAATAGTTTCCTTATCATAAAATCCCCGCTTTGGAAGTCGATTAACTTTTGTTTTTTCGGTAGGAATAAAATTATTCATTCTAGGCCATAATTTTAGAGTTCAATATAATAGAAATTAATATAATAAAAGTATATTCACACACAGCATTTTTATAATCATATATATTGTAAGTTCAACGTATAAATACCTATTTTTAAGGATTATTTACATCAATTTAAGCTTACTAGCAAATATCACAGCAGCCAAAGAATGGATTTTCTGAAAGAGATTTTTGATTTTATACTACATCTGGATGTGCATCTTAATGAATTAATTCTTCAGTATGGTGCATTAACATATTTAATCCTTTTTTTAATAATATTTGCGGAAACAGGTCTGGTTGTCACGCCCTTCCTGCCGGGAGATTCGCTGATTTTTGCTGCCGGAACATTCGCAGCACTGGGTTCATTTAATCCCCTCCTGTTATTTATAATACTTGCCGCTGCTGCTATTTTAGGCGACACTGTAAATTACTGGATAGGTAAATTCTTTGGTCAAAAGATAACCGAATCAAAAAAAATAAAATTTGTTAACCAGTCACACATTGAAAAAACTCACCGATTTTTTGAAAAGTATGGCGGAAAGACGATTATAATTGCACGATTCGTGCCTATAGTAAGGACGTTCGCTCCGTTCGTTGCCGGTGCGGGAAGTATGACTTACGGAAAGTTTATTAAATACAACATTATTGGAGGAATACTATGGGTGGCGCTTTTCACCTACAGCGGATATTATTTCGGAAACATCCCGGCTGTAAAGAACAATTTTATTTTGGTAATTATTGCCATAATAGCGCTTTCGCTTATGCCTCCATTTATTGAATACATAAAACACAGAATTGAAAAGAGCAAAGCCGTTTAATTTCTCTACATAATCCCCGTTCAAGGAACTTTATATTATGTAAAATTTGTTCTATAGCTCATAAGGCATTTCCATATTTTTGGATTTATCGGCTTAAGCTTGAAAATCATTAATTTGATAATTACTTTGTTCGACCCTATGAGAAGATTATCAGCCTAATTATTAAGATATCTTCTATAATTTCTAAAACAGCTATTCAAATCGGTTTCTATTAAAAATAATCCAGAAGGATTACTTATGTCAGAACAGAAATTGCTTGTGCAGCAGTTCGAACAGGAGCTGCAAACATCTCTCAAAATTCTTAAAGCGTATCCTGCGGATAAACTGGATGTTAAACCTGCTGAAAAAAGCAGAACTGCAAAGGAATTGATTTGGACAATGGTACAGGACTTACAAATAGCAATTCAGGGATCCAAGGGAGCTATTGATTGGGAATCAATATTGCAGCCCCTGCCCGTTACTATCGATGAGATGATCATCTTATTTAAAGATTACTCAAAGAAGTTTAAGACAAAATTATTAAATATGAAGCCGGACAAGTTCAAAAAGTCGAAAGTGGAGTTTTTTGTTGCCCCGCAAAAGCCGGGTAAAATTCCTTACAGTGCACTAGCATGGTTACTATTAAAAGACCAGATACATCATCGCGGACAACTTTCAGTTTATTACAGGGTAGCCGGAGCAAAGCTTCCGTCTATTTACGGTCCGACACCAGATGAACCATGGCATTAAAAGTTAAGTTTTCGGAGATATTTAAGTCTTCTGCTCGTTTAAATAATTAACATTTCAATAACTATAAAAGGAGTACATTATGAAAGCTGGAAGATTGATCGGATACCTGCTTATACTATGCTTTATTGGTTCTCTTGGCTTCACTTTTTCAGATCATTCTGCGGAGAATTCGGGTTCAAAGACTGTCTCGATTGAGGGTACATATAAATTCATGTACCGAAAATTGCCTGACGGGACCGAAATAAAGCCTCCCGCAGCGATGGGCCTGCAAACTTTCACAAAGGAATACAGAAATTTTAATGTCATGTGGGTCGATAAAGACGGACATCATTTCTCTCTTTCTGTAGTTTCAAAATATAAGCTGACCGACAAGGAATATACTGAAACTCTGCTTTATTCGGTTATGAACGACGAAGCAGGGATCATAAAGAAAGGGATAACTTATGATATGAATAAAACAAAATCCTCTCCTGTTAAGATGGAGAACGGAAAGATATCATTTCAATTTCCTTTTGATCCACCGTATACTACATTTGAAGGAAATAAAATGATAGCAACCAAAAAGGGAATGTTCACAGACTATTGGGAAAAAGTTAATTAGCGATTTTTATCCTGTAAGCAAGGGTGAGATTTAATAATCTCACCTTTCTTTAACTTGCCCGCCTTAAAATCTCCCTTAAATATTAAAAATACTAAACCTGAAATATCTTATTAGCTTTTCCAGCACATCAACTTTGAGCTTGATGCAATTTTTCTGACCATTAATGCAAAAAATTACCTATATTAATGGTAATTATTATAGGGGGTAGATATGAATAAGACTATAATATACTCCACTGTTATTGTAATTATCCTGATAATAATATTCATCGTAATCCGCTCCACAAATCTAACTGGAAGTAATGCTGCAAATCCTGAAGACTTGTATACATCATGGGGTTGTGCAACCTGCCATGGTTCCAATCTGGAAGGGACCAAAAAAGGTCCTGAGTTAACCGGCCTCAGTAAATACTGGTCAAAAGAAGAATTAGTTACATATATGAGAAACACCGCTGCATTCATAGATAACAAAAGGATGATAAAATTCCAGGATCAGTATAAAGGTTATATAATGCCGTCTTATGATACTTTAAATGTTAAAGAATTACATGTTATGGCGGATTATCTTTTGAAACAATAAAGGCTTCAATCAGAGAGATTAAATAACAAGTCCGGTTATTATGAACCGGACCTTAATACGAATCAGAAGTACCTACCGATTGAACTTTGGCAGCATAAGGGAAATTAGCTCATTTCAAAAGTAAAGATGCTTCCCTGTTTTTAATAAATAATAAAATTATCATAAGAAGCCAGAGTTTTTTGGTTACAGCGAATTTACTATCATTTATGATTTTAGTAGCCTTTTCTTTCCTCTTACATTGAATAAAAATCGGTATTTGATTTTTCACACTTTATTGCAAGCTTTGCAGAGTAGCTTCTGCATAACAAACTTAAATAGGTGAAAAGCTTTTTTACAGGCAGACTCCTTAAAAGGAATATACCATATCACAAAATTGAAAAATAATAATCTATTAATTATTACGGCCCTGGTATTAATTTCGCTGGCCGTTTTCGTCTTTGCATTTCATTGGTTAGGAAAGGAAGAGGCATCGCCCAATGGAACAGGTAACAACCGGATAAGAGCTGAAGCATCCTACTTCAGGGCATTATCCGAAAGCGGAGCCGTTATTTTATATCCGGCGGCTTCAGCTTATTCGGAAGATTACAAAAAGATAATCCAGACACGCGGTTTCAGGTTCAGAAGAGCCAGGTTTAATTTGCTGCCCGATACTTCCATAACGGACAGCATTTTAGCTGGTAATAATATTATTGTTTTGGGTTCAGTGCTTTCCAATATACTTTTCAAAAGATTGCACGATGATTTTCCGTTGGCAGCAAGGGGCAATGGTTTTACATTTTTTAAAAAGAACTACAGCGACATCAGGGATGTAATACATCTGCTTTATAAAAATCCATTTAGCGAAAAGAAGTTCATATTCGTTATTTCAGGGAATAATGACCGGGAAATACTAAAACACTTTGCTCTATTCTACAATTCAGATTTCCGCATTACTAAGAGCGGCTATACCCTGCTGATGGGAAATTTTAACATCACGGATAATAACAAATGGATGATTAATAGAAATGAATACTGGGACTTCGAAAAGGAGAAAAGGATTTACAAGCCCGCCGGTCATTTCAAGTTTACTATGTATTCGGATAAGATTTCCCGCAAAGAAATTGATTCAATATCAGCTGCCGATGAAAAAGCTTTAACAGGAATGCGAAGCTTTTTCGGTAAATCATTCAGACTTTCCACTTTAAACTATAATATATATGATTCTTTCGAAGAGAAAGGCCTGGTAATTAATAATACGGATATTTCCAACTATGACCCGGCTGATTCATCAGTACACGTTGTAATGAATTCCAGAGTGCGCGGGGATGATTTTACCGCAATCGCGGCTTTAGAATTACTGAATAATTTCGGGGTCCCGAAGATCCCATTACTTGCAAAGGGACTGGCAATACACTTTTCAAAGGACTGGAGATTCAAAGGATGCCAATACTGGGCAGGTAAATTTTATTTAGCTGACAGTATCCCCGATATATCCGATTTACTTGATTCAGCAAAAAGTCAATACGAATCGCCTTTGCTGGTTGATCCTGCTGCGGGAGTTTTTGTTGACTTCCTGCTATCAAAATACGGCAGGAAAATATTTATACAGAATTATAACAAATGGGTACCGGGTGATTTTAAGAGTAATGAATTCAGAAATCAATGGATGAAATATCTTTCAGCAACCGCCGGAAGATTTAAAGAGCAAATAGAACAGGACCGGAAGGATTTCCCTGCTGTTACTTCTTCCTTTCTTAAAGGATTCTCTTATGCCCACACCGGCTACAGCATTTATAACGGTTATCTTTCAAAACAATCATTATCCTCTTTAACCGGGCTGAAGTCATTAGGCGTTGATGCAATTTCCATTACTCCATTTACATCGGTCAGGCTGCCGGATAAACCCGAACCTCTCAGATTCTGGGAATCCGCGGGCTCGGAGAATGATGAGACCCTGATATTCTTAAAGAATGCCGCCGACAGTTTGGGTTTGACGGTTATGCTGAAGCCTCATATATGGGTCGGGCGCGGTGGGTGGCCGGGCGATATAGAAATGAATAGCAAGGATGACTGGAGAAGATTCTTCGACGATTATTACAGGTGGATAAAACACTATGCAATACTGGCTGAAATGTACAGGATACCAATTTTGTGTATAGGGAATGAAATGTCGCAAACAACCGTCGGGCATGAAAAAGAATGGATAAATATTATTGATAAATTAAGAAAACTCTATGACGGTAAATTAACCTACGGAGCAAACTGGAACAGGGAATTTGAAAATATTGCATTCTGGAATAAGCTGGATTACATTGGTATAAGCCAGTACTTCCCTCTTTCAATGAAAAAGAATCCGACAGATAAGGAATTAATTGCGGGCGCCGATTCAGTTATTTCAGTAATTGATAAGATTCATCAGAAATATAATAAGCCGATTTTATTTACCGAAGCGGGTTACAGGAACTCAAAGAGTCCGTGGGAGACAGCCCTGGAACAAAATCCGCAGTTTGATTCCACCGGAATTGAACAGGCAAGAGCATATAATGCTATGCTGCAGGCTTCCTATAAAATAAAATGGCTGGCGGGAATATTCTGGTGGAAGTGGCCGAGCAATACGGATTACGAAGACTTTTTCGGAAGGGATCTTTATGTACCCCCTGGCAAACCTGCGCAGGAGGTAATTGAAAAGTGGTATCATAAAGAATGGAATTAAACCGGGATAAATTAGTTATCACAAATTCAGCATATTACTGCATCAATGAACACGATTTAAAAAGCCGGAATTAATCCGGCTTTAATTATTTTCACAAATCATTCGCTTTGCGAATTTGACGATCATTTCCTGATTGTTTTTATTTTGTCGATTTCGAGTTCTATTTTATTAGTAATATCATTTTTAATGTTATCGAGTTTCTCCAGCATTCTGCTCTCGTTTACTTTATATTTCATCTCCGATTCTATAACCGTCAGTCTCTTTTCAAGATTCGAGAACTGGGCATTCAACGCAAAAGAAAGAGAGAGCAGGTAGATAAGAAATTTTACCACATCAATAGTATATTTTGTTTTCAGGACCTGCATCTGCGCCTCCTCATTTAATTAACAGACTAAATAAAAAGATCACTAAAGTTGTAATTGCCGAGCCGAACCAGAATGTATCGTAAAACGGATTCTCACGCATTTTTATTTTCACTATTTTTAATGTGTCTATCCTGAATAAAGAGACGGTATCTATCCGCATCAGCTTTCTGGTTTTAACCTCGAGACTGTAATCCAGTTTAATTGATCCTGAATCCTGTTGGGGTTTTATGATCATATCCAGGTTATAATCTTTGGTAGAGTCCTGAAGCATATAAGCATTATCATTTTTCTCCTTCCTGATTTTCTTCTCTTTATTATAATTTTTCTTTAACACCTGAATATGTTCAACTCCGCGATTGAGTTTCCGGGTAATCTTTCCTTTACTAAGCTCTTTCTTTACTGATTGAAATTCATTATTGCCAGGCGACAGCATCCTTAATAAAAAAAGAATAGCTGATGCGCTGCACATGACGGCAATATAGGCCGGGAAGCTCTTTTTCATTTCAGAACCTCCACCCTTTTGAACCAGCCGATAAAAAGTTCATTGTCCGGAGTGCCTTCCATTATCAGTATGTACTGCATTGCCTGATAAAAATTCATCACATTAAAGAAGAGCCTCTCACCATTTTTATTTAGCGATATCTTTAATGTTTTCAGAGTTTCATCGCCGAATATGCAGTCAACAATAATGTCAAAGTATAATTTTTCATTGCGGTTCAAGAGATTGATCACGCTTTGAATTATCTCTATCCCGTCCGGCAGTCCGAGGTTTACGGTTATTTCAAGTAATTCATCCGCTATCAACTGACTGAATAAATCATCACCGCGGAAGCTGTTCCAGTAATTTTCCCTGTAGAAGTTTTTGACCATATCCGCCAGCTCTGAACTGCCCAACAGGTCGTTATAAAAATTATCTCCGTCTTTAGCGGCGTCGATCAATTCCCAGCCTTTCCAGTCAGGATGACAAGGCCTTGATATGCCCCTGAATGTTTCGCCTCCTTTATCGAACGGATTGTTGCTGTACATACCTTCATAAATTTTCAGTTTGTTATATGATTTTAAGAAATCAGCCATTTTATACCCCCTATTTTTTAGATTCCCTGTACTTCTGAACAGCTTTAAGCGACAGAACCGACATTAACAAAGTCATTTTATTAGCCGTTAATGTGTAGATTCCCTCTGATTGAACGCATACTATCCAGTCGCCAAGAAACCATAAAATGATTATTAAAATTACAAGCCTTGCCAGGCTCAGCTTGCCCCTATCGTCTTTCAAAAAATTTTTAATTGTATTCATTTTTTGTCCTTTAAAGGGGCGACTGCCCCCTTCCCTTCTGCAATTGATACGCATCCGGGTGAAGGCAGCCTCCCGCTTATTTTAACCTGCCTGGCTGTATGTTGATGAATATTCCACTACATCAGCTTGTGAGTCCTTTGTTGCCAGACACATTAACAAAAGACTTTGATTGTATAATGCAGTTTCATTCTGCTGCGACTGTGTGAGATTTACAGTGAAATTCAGAGCTGCAGAACTATCATAATTGGCCTCGTTATACTCCAGCGCCAGCGGGCTGAAATAATCATACTGCGGATCGATAGGATCAAACGGGACCAGTATTATATTCACTGAAAGATCCTGCTCGGTTGCTCCGAATGTCTTGAAGGTATTCAGAGCCGGAAGATCGACAACCACGGCAGCCGCATCTACAACAGCCGAAGTGACATCGAAACCAAATCCGCCATCCGGTGTTAACTTATTGTTTATTGTAGGCTTATCCTCATCCGAATAATCGAAATTCTCCTTGAATATCGCATTGAATGCCGACATGCCAGCGGGAGAAACATCGTCCCATATTTTCTTCAGATCATCGATGCCGTTGATTGCACTTGATAATCCTGAAGTGACACGGAACCGGTTTCTTATTGCAACATTTTCCGGATCATCCGAGGGGTTGAAACTTGAGGGTCTCGCTGAAAGTATAGTTACCCCATTCCTTACCCTTGCGCTTAATGTTCCTATTCTGCCTTTAAAATTCCCGAATACCGGGTTTACTAGTCTTGCCATTTTATCTCCTTTCATTTTTTAGTTTATTATTTATGGGTGATCAATCATCCCGAACCAAGAATAAGGATTATTACCAGGCATGTCACTGTAGATTTTTGCAAGTGGAGAAACAGCGTATAGCGTAAAAGCGTGTAGCTTTTAGTCGGAATTGACGGCTAAATACTGTATTAATTCATACAGTGCGTTGTCTTGAGAGTATTAATTATTTTCTGAAAAGGATGGAATTAATTGCATTATCAGAGAGGTTATATTTGTCAGTGAGGGCTGAAACAGCATCAGATGCGTTCAATGTATTTCTCAGTTTTTTATAATCCTGTTTTATGAGGAAGTTCCTTAACCCGGTTTCGTTTATTATGCCATTATCACGCAGAAAGTGCACTACGGCTCTGCCGATTTCAACATAGATCACTTCTTCATTCAAAAATCAGCGCACTCCCATCAGTTATAATTTGAATTTGGCTATATGATAATTATGGAAGGATTTATCAGGAATCACATTTTGTGAAGATTCGACAAGCGGAAGGAAAAGATAGATTAAAAATTTCTTTTTGAATTCTTTTTGAATATTATAATTTATTATTGGAGAAGGATATTATGCATAACGGCTGCTGAGTTGTCCCAACGAAGTGAGGACAATATCGAAGTAACCCCAGGTTTGATTCTATAAAATACAAAATAGCATGCAAGCGCGATATTTTTTAGGTCAATAAAAAAGGCAGCTATTCTTTTACTCCGCGGAAATAACCAAATAAAGCAGATCGCTGGAAAAGTATAAATAAAAAAAGCCCGCCAACAGGGATTGTTAACGGGCTTAACCATAAAACCTGCCCAACACGGTTTGTTGGGATACTACTTTAACAATATCATTTTTTTCGTCTGAACATAAGTCCCTGCTCTCAATTGGTAGAAGTATACTCCGCTGGGAAGATTTGCTGCCTGCCAATTAACCTCATAAATTCCGGCAGGCTTTTCTTCATTTACCAAAGTGCGGATTTTTCTACCGAGTATATCATAAATAATTATTTGCACTTTAGATAATCTTATTAATGTATATTTAATTTTAGTAGCCGGATTAAATGGGTTAGGATAATTTTGATAAAGCTCGTATTTGTTCGGTAACAATGAGTTATTCCTGTCAATTCCGACAGTATACTGTGATTCGTACGCACCCATATCAGGCATTGTACCTGCGGGATAAGGCCTTGAGTTATTCTCTATGTCTTTCAAAGGAGAGTAATACCAGACTGCTGCAATCTTAATTGTATCAATACCTTTTTCAATGCAGGGGCTCGCATCCAGAAGATGATAATCACCATTTGTTGTATCTGCTAATAGAGGATCAGCATCAATATTTCCTAATCCCCAGTTACTAACAGAGATAGTATCATTTATATGCACTGAGTCAATACCATACTGAATATCATTATAATTTAAATAAAGTGTGCAGTCAGTTGTATCAGTTACTGCTAGCAAAGAGATTTGATCAGGATAGTTACCCCATAAAATGCTATTAGTCACAGTGGCCGTTCCCCCTTGACGAAGGTGTATTCCGCCCCCGCTTGATGAGCTGTTATTTACAAACGTACAATTCATAAAATCAATATTTGAACCAACGCTTACTCCTGCTGCACCTGAAGTTCCGAGTCCGGCATAATTATTTGCAAACAGGCAGTTATAAACATACCCTTTAGTAGATTGATTAAAGGTACAGGCCGCAGTATTCTGCGAAGCTGTATTACCCATGAATTTAGAATTTGAAATCTGCAGATCTTTAACATATCTTATTCTCATTGCACCCACACGGTTAGCAATATTATCAATAAAATCACATTTATCTATTTTTATACTGAGGAGAGTATCCTCAATGTTCATTTGTTCTATTTCAGCAGCTCCTCTGGTTGCCGCTGAATTTTTACTGAAGACCGAATTAGATATTTCAAGGTCGTATGGTTTTACATAGAATACAGTATCTACAAGGTAGCGGATTCCGCCACCGTTGCTAGTTACCGCATTCTCAGAAAACTGACAACTATCAATTTTCATCGATGTATTTAAAGCATCAATACCGCCGCCCCAGGTGGAAGTATTCTGCACAATTGATGTTTTTTTTAACTCTGCATTACTGTATGTGATAAAGATTGCACCTCCGTTCCCGGAGTTATTCGCGGTAAACTGACAATCATTCAAGTGAAGTTCACTCGTGTTATTTAAAATTGCCCCGCCCCATGCAGAGGAATTACGGGCAAAGTCTGTACCTGTTATTATAACTGAACTTGAATCGGAACTAATAGCACCACCGTTAGCAGAATAATTATCATTATATTCACAATTATTAATTGTTAAATCGCAATGCCAGGTAAAAATTGCCCCGCCTGCAATACCACTTGTATCAGTTTCGAAAAGCGTGTTTGATATATTTATATTGGTATAATCGGAATGAATTCCCCCACCAAGTGTGTCAGCTTTATTATTAACCAAACTGGAATTTTGTATTGTTAGGTCTGAATAGTAAATGCCCATAGCACCACCAAAAAGAAAGGCATTGTTTCCTTCAAAATATGAGCTATTAATTCCAACTGTGCTGCCATAAGAGTTAATTCCGCCGCCAATCCAATCAGAAGTGTTATTTTTTATATCGCAATCGTTCAACTGCAGTTCACAATCAAAAATAGCGATTGCTCCACCGTTATATGCGGAATTGTCGTTGAATTTAACTGAATCAAGAACTGATTTGGAAGTCTGCCAACAAACAATGCCACCGCCATTATTTCCTGATAGATTATTCGAAATAATATCATTGTTAAAAGCACAATTTGATAATCCACCTATCCATATTCCTCCCCCGCCTTCTTCAGCGCGATTGAATAAAATTGAATTGTTTTTAAAAACAGGATCGGATTCCCAAATCTGTATACCCCCGCCATCCCAGGCATTATTATATGAGATCTCATTATTCAAAAGAGTAATACTTGAAGAGAACAGACAAATACCTCCTCCTGAAGGAGAGTTAGATCCTCCGGAACTGTTATTAGATATAATGCAATCAGATATTATTACTTTATTAAAATTCCCGATATAAATTGCTCCACCGGAATTATCAGGTGCACCTGATCCAACAGCTTTTCCGTATTTTATAGAACAATAAACGATTTTGGAAGTATCATTATCCAGTTGTGTATCAATAAACTGAATTCCGTTCCATCCCCCGGCTGTATTGTCGGGGTTATAAAATCCTGTGGTATCATTAATTGTGAAAGATATCATTTCAGTTTCAGTGCCAACAGCCAGCAATCTGCCCTGAACATTCAATACGTAATATCCCTCGAAGACAACGGAAACACCCGGTTCAATAGTAAGCGTAGAATCGTCCGGGACTGTTATATCACCCTGAATGTAGTACGGTGTACCATTAACTCCCCAGGTACCTGAAACGTCACCCGATGAAATGTAAGATTGGCAGAAAGCATTTGTGGCTAAAAATGATAAAAGAATAAAGAATAGTTTCACTTTTTTCATAACACCCTCCTTCTATATTCTTAACCATTACTTAATGATTTGTACCCCGCAGTTCTTATTTTTGTCAGGGTACGGCAATAAATAAAAGCAGGGATAGAATAATTATTAAAAGTATTATAAATCTTTTCATAATTATCTCCCGAAATCTTATTTGTAATTTTCACCATCAGGAAGAATGTTTAAAGGAAGCATAGTTAGAAAGGCATCGTAATCTATTCCTCAACCTCTCCCTGAGGTTGATTAAGAACAATTACTTCAAATTATTTTCAATGGCACCGGATATTTTCTGCAATTCTGCTTAGGGGTAGTTATGCGGTATGTCATCTCCAGATATTTACAGTTAGATGGCTCTAACTCTTTGCCCCCGTGGAGTAAAAGTATAATAAAACTCAGTTTAAAATATTTTTACTTATTGTCAAGAATAAATTTGTGCTTTCGGTAAGAATGTTCATTTTTTCTACATAAAAAAGCCCGCCAGCAGGTATGCCGGCAGGCTAAACAGTTTTAGTTAAAATTCTGAATATAGGATATAACTTATTATAATATATTAAAATAGCTTGAAACGAATAACAATTAAGTGACAATATATTCTGTTATTTACCTTTTTGTAATTTTATACCTAACGGTCTTATGCTTATGCGCGCACCGTTAATTTACAAACATCCAATGCATTTAACGAATTCACGCTCCCTTCCCGGAATCACCTACAGCACATTGTTAGTTGCATTCTTTTTTAAGATCCTTTGCACACATAATTTATTCTTAAATTATTAGTGTTTCCTATCATTAATCTCAATCCAATATCCATCAGGGTCTTGAAAATATACTTGTTTCACACCATCTGGCCTTATTTGAGGTTTTTTGCTATCCCCTGCAAAATTCCCATATTCAATTCCCTTTTCTGTCAAGAAACGAAGGTAGGCATCAAAGTCTTGAACTGTGAATGCAATATGAAGGAATTTATTCAATTTTATACTGTCAGTATCTACTTTTGCCAGGTGAAGTTGTTGATTATTGCCGATTGAAAAAAACCGACCCCAATTAATTACACCCCAGGGTGTTTCTAATTCCTTAAACTGTAATATATCTTTATAAAAATTAGAACTCGTTTCAAGGTCACTAACTAATATAGTTGTATGGTCAAGTTGGAGATTAAATGTCTGAGCCGAAGATGAATAATATAAACAAAAGACTAAAGCTAATATTATAATATTAGTTTTCATAAATGTAAGCCCCTGGAATATTAATGATAAATAAATTTATTAATCAGCGTTTAAAGTATGGTCTAAGGCCAACGCTGCTTTTGAGATTATATACCTCTTTGGAGAAAAAAATCACTCACTCGAGCTATAATTCTACAAATCACAATTTTATTTACACAACTAACGTAGAACTGAGGTTCGCTGTTAGCGTTAGCGAACAGCGTTACCTCCAGCGACTTGTTCGAATACAATCCTGCTTGCCTGCCTGCTGCTACATTACCTTTGAGAGATGTACCATCAACTCGTCATGCTCATGCTGTGGACTAAAGTCCAATAAGCGGGTATCTTCATCTACAATCGCAGTATGCGGCGCAGGCGCATAATAGGCTTCTCCGCTCTTGTAGATTTCTTCTTTTCCGTCTGCATAGATAAACCGAAATGCTCCTTCGAATATATATCCATAATGCGGGCATGGACACATATCGCCGGGCAGGCCCTTCAAAACCGGAGTAAAATCCGTTCCCTTCTTGAACTCGTGGTAGCTGACTACGAATTCGCCAAAGCCGTTAAGCACACGCATAATGTTTCCGCCGGCTTCGTTGATTACTGGTATGTCTTCTTTCTTGATCTTCATATTCTCTCTCCTTTAGTTAGTTAGTTTGTTTGAACTATTACTTATACCGCTAAATTCTAAGGGCATCTTAGACTATTATACCGCAAGTATTGCAGAAATATGTTCTACACGGAAGAATAACTGCTGCTAATCTTTATCTGCAGTCTCCTGAGCATACATGGGAGCTGAAAGCATAAATGCAGTAATAAATACTGTAATTATCCTAACGCCACGGTGATATGGTGAATATATTGTTACCTCATATGATTGTTATTAATGAGTAATTAATTAAGCAGGAATGAGAGAAATTATTTATTCAACAATTAGTGAAAGATTTACGATTTCTGTATTAAAAGCGAAAATTTATGGAAATGGCTACGATTAAAGGGCACTAAAATAAAAATGATCGGGGTAAAAGCAAGGAAATAATTAAATTGTAACTGAATTCGGTGAATAATTCAACACTTTAATAAATATTTTTAAATCTTTCAATAGCTTTAAATTTTATAATATATGGATTCGCATTTAGTCTTGACCTTATAACTATTGAAAATGAAAATAAAATTACGGTTCATTCCGCCCCCATTATTCTCCAAGGCTTACATTCTCAATTTGGTCGGTTCAGAAAGGTGTTAGCATAATTGAAGTGTCAAAGCTTCTCCGACATTCAGATATAAGGGTAACTGAAATTTATTCGCATCTGAGAGCTGAAGATTTATTAAAATCCGTTAACAGGCTGAATATTTAAAAAGCCCACCAACGGGGGATGTTGATGGGCCTTCC
>CAYPNM010000010.1:85289-87674 GCA_964412105.1 uncultured Ignavibacteriaceae bacterium
TTAACAGGCTGAATATTTAAAAAGCCCACCAACGGGGGATGTTGATGGGCCTTCCTTCGGCAGGCAGGCTTAACCGCTTAAGTTCTACATGCGGAAAATACCTGCATAACACGATTTATTAAAAATATTTTCTTAAATAAATTATCACCCATTCTGCCTTAACCAGATTTTTCAAAGATATTATAATGAAGAATTATTGACGCTATCAGCTATAACCCCGCTGCATAAGGATTGGATTAAACATATATAAATAAAAGTGATTTGGCAGCAAGAATTTTATTCCCATTAATGAGCCGGGGATTTCCTGAATTCAGGGGACAGCTTGAATAACCTAAAGACTTGCGAACAGGACGATGCCGGCAGAGGCTCAACCGCTTCGAAGAAGCGAGCGACCCGAATCGATTGTTACACAACAATAATATCTTTTTGCACTATATTCTGGAATCTTCAAAAATTGGAACGACTTTTTCAATGACCATCGGAATTTTACTGCGCGCCATTGCACCACTTTCAAAATCTGATGCAGTAGTGACTAATACCAGGTTTAAATCCCTGATAATCATTATATACTGACCTGCATAGCCAAGCGCAGTTATTAGATCATGCTCTTTAGGCGATGGGGCATTTGGTTCTTTCCACCATTGCAGATTATTTTTGGAATGATGCCACCATTGATAGCCATAGTCAAAGAATTTACTTTCCTGCACATGAGGTTCGGTTGAATTACGTATCCACTCTTTTGAAACAATCTGTTTATCATGCCACTTCCCATCGTTAAGAACCAATAATCCGATCTTTGCCATATCTCTTGGACGTAATGAAAGCCCTTCGCCGCACCTCAATATATCGTTTTTATGGCTTTCCCAGATGTAATTTGTAATATCCATTGGTGTGAAAAGGAACTCCTTGGCAAATGCCAAAGTCTTTTTCGCCTCAAGAAATTGAATGATACCTCCGAGAAGAACGGAACAACCGCTGTTATAGTTGAATTTTTCACCCGGCTTACCTGCCATTGGCCTGCTGAGAATATATTGGAAACAATCATCGGTTTTAAACATCTCTGACGGATAATCATCCCATTCCAATCCCGCTGTCATAGTCAAAATATGTTTTAATTTGATTTCCTCTCTTCCACCGTATTTTAAGGAATCATATTTAGGAAAAAATCTAAATACAGGTTGTTCAATATCTATGTCTTTATGATGATCAAGCGCGATTCCAAATAATAAAGAAGTAACACTTTTTGTGCACGAACGAATTTGCTGCAAATAATCCCGGTTATGACCGTAAAAATATTCTTCCACTATTAATTTGTTGTTTTTGAGTATTAAGAGTGATTTTATTCTGCCATATTTCTGATCGATAACTTCTTTCATCAGATTTGAAAATGATGAAGAATCAATAGAATTATTATAAATAGATTCCGTTTTCAAGCCATCATGAATTTGTTCGGGTTTTGTGTATGAATATGTTATCTCACCGTTTTTATCTGGAATTCGAGGGTAAAGTAATCTGACTTCAAGATTTTTGTCAGCACGGATAAAATCCAATGACTTTTGGGTTCCATCCTGTGAATGGACTGCGCCCTTAAGAATTTCATTTTTAGCATCCAGTCTGCATATTAGAGTATCTGAATCCGAATCAAGCAAAGAAATTCTTTTTGAAATACTATCATATTGTACATTAATAAACTTCCATTCAGCTATGGACTCGTCGTTCTTTAAGAAATGACCCCTCGCTGTCAGTATTTTATTACCATCTCTTCCGATAAGCAAAGCAACTTTTTCTGCCCACGGCTCAAATAGAGAAGATGTTTTTTCAGTTGATATCCACAATCCTTCGATATTAGTGGTAATGTTTTTATTAATACAACTATTGAGGGGAATTACTATCAAAGTCGTCGCAAGGAGTAGTTTTAACTTATTCATAATAAACTCCTTTAATACATTGGATATTATTACTCGATGTGAGTGTATTATTATGATTTCATTCTATATATATGGTATAGTCGCTCTTGCAACCAACCTGCCGCCCCAAATTTATTATCAGCGGCCGGGCGGAAAAAGCGGCCAGGCCTTTTTTACTTATTCCATAAAGTAATTCAAATCTTTCAAATTTTGTTCTCACTAATCGCTTAGATTCAATTAATCAATGGAGAAAATCTCCATACCAAGTAATCCAATTTATAAATGTAATATGGCTAGTATCATAATCTTTTTTATTCATTTGAAAGCCTAACGTCTAAGCTCACAATTTGCTGTGGAGCGTCAGAGGAATGGCGGTCAGTGGCAGCGATTTGTCCGGCGCTATATCGCTGGAGTAGGTACATTGCTCCAGGCTGTTTTCGAATCCACCCGTTTTTTATTTATGATTTCGCCTGTTTTG
>CAYPNM010000011.1:0-3688 GCA_964412105.1 uncultured Ignavibacteriaceae bacterium
TTTTCGGAACGTGGCGCAGCCCGGTAGCGTACCTGAATGGGGTTCAGGTGGTCGCGGGTTCAAATCCCGCCGTTCCGACTAAGCAGTGGGCAACTGCTTTTTTTATTGTCATGCTTATCATTTGTATAGTGTTAGTATTTTTCAGTAATTTTGCGCATGCCTAATTCAGAGAATAATAATATGATTATAAATTCAGATAAACCTAAAAGCTTTTGTGGAATATTTGGAATTTTTGGGACCCCACAAGCATCGTTGAAAACATATTACGGTCTTCACGCCCTTCAACACAGAGGACAGGAAGCCACCGGCATAGTTACACAAAGCTTTAATGAAAGAGGAAAGTCTGTTTTTAATATGCAGAAAGGTGAAGGACTCGTCTCTGAAGTTTATTCTGATTTTGAAATCTTTAAAAAAATGTTGGTTGGAAATTCTGCCATCGGACATAATAGATATTCTACTACAGGGTCTTCGGAGTCTAAAAAGAATATTCAGCCTTTTGTTGTCAATTACAGACTTGGTAACCTTGCTGTTGCACATAATGGAAATTTAACTAATGCAAAACAGCTTAGAGAAGAGCTTGTAAACGAGGGTGCGATCTTTCAAACAACCAGCGATACAGAAGTAATTTTGCATTTAATTGCCCGCAGCAAGCTGGATGACCAGATTGAACAAATTAAAGAGGCGTTATCAAGATTGGAAGGTGCATTCTGCCTCACAATATTGACTGACGATAAACTTATTGCCGCTCGGGATTGTAATGGTTTCAAACCGCTTGCTGTCGGAAAGTTTAAAGATTCTTTTGTGATTGCTTCTGAGACATGTGCATTTGATATTCTTTCTGCAACGTATTTGAGGGATATTGAACCCGGTGAAATGATCGTCATTGATCAGCAAGTAATCCAATCTGGAATAGAAAAATCAATAATGATTGGTGTACCGGCCATTAATAAGAAACAATGCATATTTGAATATATTTATTTTTCGCGCCCGGACAGTTTTATTTTTGGCCATAGTGTGGATAAAATGAGACGCAGACTAGGTAAAATACTAGCAAAGAAACATCCGGTAATTGATAAAGATAATGAAAAAGTGATTGTTATAAGTGTTCCGGACAGCTCAAATACCTGTGCAATTGGCTATCAGACACAACTTGAAAAACAGGGTATAAGTTCGCGGCTTGAAATCGGATTGATCAGAAGTCACTACATTGGAAGGACGTTTATTCAACCAGGACAGGAGAAAAGAGAGATAGGGGTTAGAATTAAATTTAATATTGTAAAGGGAGTACTTGAAGGCAGAACAATTGTTATTGTAGATGATTCAATTGTGCGAGGAACAACTTCTATGCAATTAGTAAATTTGATTAAAGAAGCGAATCCTAAAGAAATTCATTTAAGAATATCATCACCTCCTATAAAATATCCATGTTACTATGGAATGGATTTCCCAAGCAAGGAAGAACTTATTGCTAATCGTTGCGAAAATATTAAAGGTATAGAAAAATACTTAAATGTTAACAGTTTAGAATACCTTACTAAAGAAGAAATGCTCGAGGCAGTCTCTGAGGCAGGTATCTCAAATTTCTGCACAGCTTGTTTTACCGGTAGTTATCCCACTCCGGTTGACATAAATTTTAAGAAAGAAATATATGAACTATAACTTTACTTAATGGAATTATTTTACATAAATTGATAATATTTGGTAAATATGTATTGACATTAAGTATACTCTAAATGATCAAAATAAAAGAATTATTTAGTACAAAATCTAACCTGCTAAGCCTTTTAAGGTTGCTGCTTATTATACCAATATGGATTCTTTTAGATAATATAGATTCAGGATATAATAGAACTATCGTGATTAGTCTTTGCTGGTTTGCAGCAATTACTGATGTAATGGACGGCTACCTTGCCAGAAGGTTTAATGAAATTACAGAAATGGGAAAAATCATTGATCCTCTAGCTGATAAATTTGTTATAGGAGTTGTAGTTCTGAAGTTATTTTTAATTAATGAAATACCTGATTATTATTTCTGGATGATTGTCGGGCGTGATGCTTTGATTTTTGTGGGAGGTATTATTGTTTCCAACAAGATTGGTAGAATTTTGCCTTCAAATATGCTCGGTAAGATCACGGTAGTAAGCATCGGATTAACATTGTTTTTTATATTACTTCAGGTAAATAGAAACGCAGTATATTTTAAGGGATTGTACTACTTAAGTATAATTTTAATTATTTCCTCGCTCATAGGCTATTTGATCAGATCTTTTGAATTTATTAAACAAAAGAAAAATGAACCTGCTAAAGAATCTTAACCTTGGAAAATTAAAATCCGGCCTTTCCAATACAAGGAATAAAATCTATAATAGTATAAACGAAGCATTAACGGGTAAAGCCGTTATTGATGAAAATACTCTTGATAGAATTGAAGAAATATTAATTACTTCAGATATAGGTGCGGGAACAACTGAGAAGATTATTGAAAATGCCAGGATAGCTCTAAAGACAGAGAAAGACAGAACCAACATAAATATTATTGAATCTATAAAATCCGAGCTGGGGTCAATTCTGAAAGAATGTAATGCCTTAAATAAAAATGGAAATGATATAGATAAATTTAAACCGTATGTCGTACTGGTTGTTGGGGTTAACGGGGTAGGGAAGACTACTACAATAGGTAAATTAGCTCACAATTATAAGAAGTCAGGGCTGAAAGTAATAGTGGGAGCAGCGGACACTTTCAGGGCGGCAGCAAATGAACAACTCGATATCTGGGCTAATCGAGCAGGAGTTGAAATTCTTCAAAAGGATAAAGGTTCTGATCCTTCTTCCGTGGCCTTTGACGTAATTACAAAAGGTATCAATGAAAAATATGATGTAGTCTTAATTGATACGGCCGGAAGGCTGCATAATAAATCTGAACTTATGGATGAACTCCGGAAATTAAGAAAAGCGATTCAGAAACAACTTAACTATGCTCCCAATGAAACATTATTGGTTATAGATGCAAATACAGGACAAAATGTTTTAATTCAGGCCGACGAATTTAACCATGTAACTAAAATTGACGGATTGGTTGTTACAAAGCTGGATGGTACAGCTAAGGGTGGTGTTATTTTCCAGCTATGCTCCCAAATAAAGATTCCAGTAAAGTATATTGGGGTTGGTGAAGGAATTGATGATTTGCAGTTCTTTGATCCCGAATCGTTTATTTCAGCTATTTTCAATAGCAAATAGGATCAATTATGTTCATGAAAAAACCTAAACATAGAACTTTTGATTATACTCCCAGATTTTATGTCCCGGAAAAAGATGAACTGGAAAAGAAAAAGAGAAAATTAGGATTTTCTAGAAAACTGCACATGCAGCGAAGAAAAAGCAGAAGTCCGTTAGTCTGGATATTACTTCTTATCATTCTTATTATTATATATTTAATGCTTATGGGAATTTAGCAGGGAATAATTTAGTTTACATAATATACATTATCGGACAAACGAATATATAATAATGTAGTAATAAATGCACAAATTATTATTTACAGTCCAATCGAATTTTCAGAGCATTTCTAACTTTGCTTTCCAGTGATTCTTATTTTATCCCTGGTTTTATCCCAAATATGAATAGCCAAATTATTATATGATTCATTAAGTCCTGCATATATATTGCATTGTTATACTGAAATTATAGT
>CAYPNM010000011.1:3788-79938 GCA_964412105.1 uncultured Ignavibacteriaceae bacterium
TATATGATTCATTAAGTCCTGCATATATATTGCATTGTTATACTGAAATTATAGTATACTTGTTGCCAGGCCTTTTAATCTTCAGGGATATTATATAATAAAACATTTTCTAAGCAATATATGCTAATTATATTAAATAAATAGACTTAATCAATACAATTAAATAGTTTAAATAGCTTTTCAAAAAATTATAACCTGAGAACTGATTTTGTGAACTTTGATGAAGAAAACATAGTAAGATTTTGTATAATAGACCATTGTGTTGGTTCACTTATAAGCTTAAATCAATCAAAATATTTATTCATAATTTTATTATCATCTATTAACTAATAATTTTCAGCTATGCAAATTAGTATAAAACTTAGGGAGGGTTCTTTAGAACAGGTCCATATTGGTAATACTAAAAGGGTTTATAAATTTTGGTGGGAGCAAGGAGAGCAATAATTAATTTAAAGCCAGATCCTGTTCACTTTGCTGTATAAATAATTCATTCTGATACTTCTTCAATATATTTTCAGTAGATACAATACCCAGAAATTTGCCGGTGTCCTTATCACGTACAGGCAAAAAGTCCATATCGATTTTTTCTAATATTTGCAGTGCGTCTTCACTATTCTTATCATTTGTAATGATTTGAACATTTCTAACCATAAGGTCCCCAGCTACAAGGAATGGCATAATGCTTCTGGTTTCATCATCTAGTATTGCATCCCTGATATCTTGAAATGCTATCTTTCCGATGATATTATTATTATCATTTTTAACCAATAAATTATTAAATCTTGATTCCTTAACCTTTGCAAGCAGCTTTTGAAATGTAAAATCATCAGTTACCACATCATCGAACTTCTCAATCAGGCTGGAAATTGAAATATTTCTGAGAACTGATGTTTTCCTTCCATATATATCTATACCTTTGCCCTCCTTGTCAAATTTTAATGTATAAAGTGACCCCTTAAGTATACGCTTTGAAATTGTTGTAGCAATAATAATTGTGAGCATCAATGGAAGTATAATCTTATAATTATTAGTCATCTCAAAAACCATTATAAGTGCAGTAAGCGATGCGTGTGTAGTACCGGCGACCACTGCAGCCATACCAACTAATGCATATGCTCCTGGAGGCGCACATACGGATGGAAATAAATAATTAACAATTTGTCCGAATGCTCCGCCAAGCATTGCTCCAGTAAATATGCTTGGGCTAAAAGTACCACCATTTCCTCCGGAACCTATCGTTAATGCGGTGGCAATAGGCTTAAATAGCAGCAATAAAAAGAGTACAAGAAAAGGTGTTGCATTAAATATAGTATTGTCAACTGCGGCTTCGCTGAAACTAAATATTCCGGGCAAATAGAGCCCAATTATTCCAACCATCAAGCCACCAATAGCTGGCTTCAGCCATTCAGGGATCTTATTATGCAGATCGAATGCTTCATCTATCTTTAGAAAAGTTCGAACAAAATAAACAGCAGTAATAGCAGCAAGAACTCCTAAAACAACATAGAAGAAAAATTCATAATTGCTATTCAAAGCAAACGATGAGGTTTTAAAGGCAGGTTCATTTCCTAGATAACTTCTTGAAATTACGGTTGCAAAGACAGATGAAATTATGATGGGGCTGAAGGATTTTGCATTAAACGTTCTTAATATAATTTCCATAGCAAACAGCGCACCGCCTAAAGGAGCATTGTACGCTGCAGCCAAGCCGGCTGCTGCTCCGCATCCTACAAGTATCTTTAATCTTTCCGGTGATGATGAAAGATATCTTCCAAGCGAAGATGCAATCGATGAACCCATCATTACAATAGGACCTTCATTACCTCCGGCTCCACCTGTCCCAATGCTAATTACTGCACCAAGGGTCTTAAAGAAGCCGGTTTGCCCTTCTATTACTCCTCCCCTTGATGCAACTGCATCAATTGCTCTTGGAATACCTTCCCCCTTTTTGGCTCCTTTAAAATATTTAGCCAATATACCAACAATAAGACCTCCAAAAGCCGGAATTAATATTAGTATAACAACAATTTCCCAGGTCTTTGGTCCATTTATAAGTGTTTTAAGTCCCCAGAATTTTCCTGGATCATCGAACAGCAAACTTTTTACCACCATAATGGATTTTTTATACACAACAGCACCATATCCGCATAATACTCCGATTATGGATCCTAATAATAGTAAATAGGTATCTTGAGATAGGGAAAAAGATTGGAAAAAGTTATTTATCCTTACTCGATAGAACCTGAAAAATTTTCTTAATTTATTATATAGCTGCAAGAAT
This sequence comes from uncultured Ignavibacteriaceae bacterium, assembly GCA_964412105.1. GTDB lineage: Bacteria > Bacteroidota > Ignavibacteria > Ignavibacteriales > Ignavibacteriaceae > JAKAGZ01. Next base: position 6,070 of record CAYPNM010000011.1, read on the forward strand.
AACTTTATTTCCTAATTATATTTAAAAAATCCTTCGCCTGTTTTTCTTCCTAATTTATTTGCTGCTACCATTTTTTTAAGCAGCGGGCAGGGGCGATATTTTGAATCATTAAAACCGGTATATAATACTTCCATTATTGACAGGCAAACGTCAAGTCCAATAAAATCGGCTAAAGTTAAAGGACCCATAGGATGATTCATTCCTAATTTCATGACTGTATCAATATCTTCTGCTGATGCAACTCCTTCAAAAAGCGCATAAACAGCTTCATTAATCATAGGCATTAGGATCCTATTGGCTACAAAACCGGGATAATCAAATACCTCGACCGGCGTTTTATCCAGTTTTAGGGACAGATCTTTAATTGCATTAAATGTCTCATTCGAAGTAGAGTAACCACGAATTATCTCTATAAGTTTCATAACAGGTACAGGATTCATAAAATGCATGCCGATGAATTTGTCTGCTCTGCATACGGAAGAAAGTTCGGTTATAGATATTGAGGAAGTGTTTGAAGCAAAAATGGCTTCTTTCTTAATCATACTTTCAAGTGTTTTGAATATTTTTAATTTAGATTCTTTATTTTCAAATATTGCCTCAATAATCAAATCCGCGTCCTTTGGAGTATTCTCAACTCCAACAACTTTATTTATTCTTGCTAGTATTTCATTTTTATCATTCTCGCTGATTATTTCCTTTTTAACCTGACGATCAAGATTTTTAGAAATAGTATTTAAAGCTCTATCAAGAAGTTCAGAACTCATTTCGACTAGGTTCACATCAAAACCTTTCATAGCAAAAACGTGCGCAATACCATTGCCCATAGTTCCGCCGCCGATTACAACTACTTTTTTGATTTCCATAATATTATCCCCGATTAAATTAATTATAATTTTTGACTATTAATGCTGAGGCTTCTCCCCCACCTATACAAAGCGAAGCTAAACCATACTTGAGATTTCTTTTTTTCATTTCGTGAATCAAGGTAACGAGAATTCTTGCACCACTGGCACCAATTGGATGACCAAGAGCAACAGCCCCGCCATTAACATTTATTTTCGTAGTATCAAGTCCCAATAATTTATTGACTGCAAGTGAAACAACAGCAAAGGCCTCATTAATTTCAAAAAGATCTATATCATCCTTTTTTAAATTTGCTCTTTTTAGTACTTTGTTAATTGCATCAGCAGGAGCGGTCGTAAATTCTATTGGTGCCTTTGCAGCAGAACTTTGAGCAATTATTTCCACCAGGGGCTTAAGGCCAAGTGACTTAGCTTTTTCTTCGCTCATAACCAATAATGCAGCAGAACCATCATTAATTGATGAAGCATTTGCTGCTGTAACTACCCCATTTTTATCAAATGCAGGTCTTAAAGCCGGGATCTTATCAAATTTGACCCTTGTCGGTTCCTCATCAGTATTAATTACTGTTTCACCGGTTTTTGTTTTTAAAATAACATCTACAATTTCATCTTTAAACTTTCCATTTTTTTGAGCATCCAAAGCCTTTTGATAAGAATTAACTGCGAATTCATCCAATTCCTGCCTTGTGAATTTAAAATCCTTAGCGCAGGATTCCGCACAATTTCCCATATGAATATTATTGTACACATCCCATAAACCATCTTTAATCATCGAATCAACGATTTCATCATTTCCCAGCTTGTATCCAGTTCTTGCTTTGGGCAGCAGATAAGGTGCATTTGTCATGCTCTCCTGTCCCCCTGCTATAATAACTTCTGCATCATCGCACAAAATGGCTTGATGAGCCAGCATAACGGCCTTTAGACCGCTGCCACACATTTTATTTATTGTCATACATTCTGTTTTATTGGGTAAACCGGCATAAATGGCCGACTGTCTGGCCGGTGCTTGTCCCTGTCCGGCAGTGAGAACATTACCGAAAATAACCTCGTCAATTAAATTCTTATCTATCTTTGAATTTTCCAGAACGGCTTTAATAGCAAAACTTCCCAGCTGTGCTGCACTGAATGAAGCTAAACTGCCAGAAAAAGCTCCAATAGCAGTTCGTTTAGCCTCCGTGATAACTACTTTTTTCATAATAAAACCTTATCAATTTAAATTTTTTTGTTCTAATTCTTTATTTGGTGTACAAATTTAAGGAAAATAGATTTAAGAATCAGGCTATGAACTTACTTTTGCTAATTGGGGAGTTGTTAGGGCAGATAATTCCAGGATGATATTTAATAAGATCAGGTTTTGATTAATATTATTCTGAATTAATGAAGCCATTCTGTCAATTTTAAATATCGTACTTTGCAGATCTACATCAGGAAATCTTTTGTTGAATTTCTCCAGTGTTTCGATATGCTTTGTAAAATAAAAATCTTCAGCTCCATATTTGAATTTTTGAAGATCAATCAACCACTTAACTATCATCTGTACTAATAATCTTAATGCATCAGCAGAATTGTCAGCGATGATGTTATTAAATTCACTTAAAGCAGAATGGTATTTTCGACCGAATGAGTATCTGAGAATATAAATTGTCCTGTCTCTTAATAATTCAAAATCCTGGTCCAGCAGCTTTAGAGCTGTTGCTACGGAACCTCCTGCAAAAGGAGCAACTTCTTCTGCAAGCAAATTATCAACAGAAAAATATTCAGCCAGTATTTGCTTTATATCCTTATTTTCTAATGGCTGAAATGAAATTTGCCAGCATCTTGATCTAATGGTTTCTCGCAGTAAGTTGGGAAATGGTGTACATAATATAAATATTATTCCTTCTGGAGGTTCTTCAAGATTTTTTAATAAAGCATTTTGTGCTTCTTCATTCATTAAATGAGCATCCGAAATAAGTATAATTCTGTAATTAATTTCATCGTAACTCATTGATATAAATTTTTTTATATCCCTTATACTGCTGATTTTAATAGTCGCTGCCCTTTGCATTTCAATTTTATAGTAAGGATTCCTTATTTTCTTATTCAGTTCTTCCCAGTATAATTCGTTTTCTTCGGCAGATAGCTTTTCGAAAGGACCAGATGTATCATTTTCATTTTTGCCCCTTGGCAGAGGGAGGATGTATTTTATATATGGTTCTGCAAAATTGCCTATAAAATTGCTAATTCTTTCCTGGTTTTCAATTGGTTGATCTTGTGAGTTTAGAGCTTGGGCAAAGCGTATAGCCATAAATTCCTTACCCACTCCGCTTAATCCTGTAAACAATAGTGCGTGAGGAATATATGAACTTTCAATTAGCCTGTCTAATATTTCAATAACAGAATGTTGTCCGAATATGCCTGTCCAATTTTTCATTTTAATTATTAAAAAAAAAGCGCCTCAAGGCGCCTTTTTGAGTTTATTCATCAACATTGTAGAAAAAGTCTTCTTCAGAGGGATAATCAGGCCAGATGTCTTCAATAGATTCGTAAGGTTCCTCAGCATCCTCCAGTTCAATTAAATTTTCAATAACTTCGTATGGGGCACCAATTCTATCAGCATATTCAATTAATTCATCCTTTGTAGCCGGCCAAGGTGCATCGTCCAAATATGAAGCAAGCTCCACTGTCCAAATCATAATTATCTCCGCAATTTTAATCTTTTGTGTTACTTTTGGTTGAATCAAAGAAGCTTATATCATCAAAGAAAAATCCCGTTGGATTTTCAAAAACTCCATTATGATGAACTTCATAATGAAGGTGTGGTCCAGTAGATAATCCAGAACTTCCTGTAAGCGCAATAACCTCACCGCGTTTAACAGATTGCCCTTTTTTTATCATAGTTTTTGAAAGATGCGCATATAATGATTGATAGCCAAATCCGTGATCAATTTCAACGCATAAACCATAACCGCCCCGGTAGCCAACAAATTCTATCTTTCCATCACCGCTTGCGTGAACAGGTGTTCCGCGATCTGTAATAATATCAATTCCATCATGCATTCTTCTTATTCCCAAGATAGGGTGGAGACGCATTCCAAATCCATGCAATCCTACCTCCCCGGTACAAGGCTTGATAGCAGGTATACAGGCATAAAGCTTTTTATTTTCATTAAGTTTTTGGCCTATCTCATTATATTGGGCTTTTTCAAAATTAATTTTTCTGGTTACTTCATCAACAAAGGATAAAGCCTTTTTTATTTTGAATGATGATTCATCATTCAAGAAATCTAATGAGTTATCAAACGATCCACCACCTATACCAAGTTTCTTTTCTTCATCAGAAATAGGCTCGAGATCAGCTGCAAGTCTTAGTTCTTTATTGTCCTTACTTAATCGATCTATTTGTTTATTTAGTAGATCATATTGATCGGATACCGCTATAAGTCTTTTCTTTAGCATAGAATTTTCTGATCTTAATGCTATAAGACTATTACTGGGATTTGCAATTGAATTGATAAAAAAGTATGCACCGAAAATAAAAGCACTGCATGTAAGAACCGCAAGGGTAAAGTATGAAAGCAGTTTAACCTTATAGTTCCTGATTTCAATAAATTGCAGTTTCGATTTCGAAAAGTAGTATAATTTCTTCATAAACGAAGCAAGAATGTATTAAATTAGAGCAAATTTGTCAAGTATAGGACTCATTTATTCAAAATCGTGCTCAAAATAGTCCACTCCGCGAATATCTCCATTTGTCTTTCTGGTCAGTCTGCTACTAAGTCGTTTTTCAAAGAATTTTGCTGAATCATAGCCATAGTGCTTCAGAAGATAATTTAGGCTAATTACTTCAGAAATTACAGTGATGTTCTTCCCCGGTATTATTGGTAACTTTACATAGGGAATTTCTACATCCGATATGGTTACCGTGCTTTCATCCAGTCCCGTACGTGTATATTCGGATTTTTCATCCCAAATCTCCAATTCTACAACAATTTCAAGCCTTTTTTGATGTCTAATGGCCCTAATTCCGAACATTTTTTCTACATTTATCAAGCCAAGTCCCCTTATTTCCATAAAATGTTTCACTAAATTCGTGCCAGAGCCCATCAAAATCCCCTCTCCCTTTTTTGTAAGAATAATGATATCATCAGCAACCAGTCTATGCCCTCTTTCGACTAGATCCAGAGCAACCTCGCTTTTGCCTATTCCTGATTTCCCAATAAAGAGAATCCCCACCCCATAAACATCAACAAAAGAACCATGTATGGATATCCTCGAGGCAAATTGATCATCCAAAAAGTCGCCAATCAGGTATATGGTTTTTGTAGTAGAATAATCTGATCCAAATATTGTTACTTTGCTTTTATTTGCAAGCTCCAGCAATATGGGGAAAGGTTGGTTCTTATCAGTAATAATTATGCACGGAATACCAAACTTAAATAGCCTTTCAAGAGTTTTTCTTTTTTTATCATCTGACAATTGTGCTAGATATCTCATTTCAGTATTGCCAATTACCTGAACTCTTGAGTATGAAAATAAATCAACAAATCCGGCCAATGCTAAGCCAGGTCTATGTATATTTTGCTCATAAATTTTATTCTCAAAGCCTGAACGATCTGATAACAATTTCAACCTGAATGTGTCCTTTGCAGCTCGATAGAAAAAATCTACCGTTATGCTTTCTTTTTTTGAAATTGCCTTTTCGTCAATCTTGATCATTTAGCTCTCGATATCCTCTTTGTTTTTAATTTAATTAACTGTCGTGAAATTTTTTCAATGGCAGCGCTGACAGATTTTTCGAAATTGTCGGATTCTTCCTTTGAGGCTAATGTCTGACCGGGAACCTGCAATATAATCTCGGCTATTTTAATGCTGTCATGATTATTTTGATAACTTAATATAACATCTGCATTTAAAATATCATCGTTAAATTTCGTTAATGATTTTATCTCATTTTCAATATGTTCTTTAAGAGTATTGTGTGCTTTAAATTTTCTGGCTGTTATTATTATATTCATAAATACACTCCAATTTAATTAGGATTTGGGATGTGCTTTTTTATAGGCAGATTTTAGTCTCTCTATGCTTACGTGTGTATATATCTGCGTTGTCGATAAATTTTCGTGTCCAAGTATTTCTTTAACTGCGCGTAGATCTGCACCGTTATCTAACATATGTGTTGCTGCGCTATGCCTTAAAATGTGCGGACTTTTCTTTTTTAGGTCAGTTACCTTGGACAAATATCTGTTAACAATTCTGTAAACATAACGAGAGTAAATTCGATAGCCCTTTTTTGTTATAAGTAATGCTCCTTTGCCTCCATTTGGTTTTTTAATTGATAAGTAGTCATTAATTATTGATACTGATTTCCCACCAATGGGGACAATTCTTATTTTACTTCCCTTCCCCTTGACTCTTAATACTCTTTCAGCTAAATCCAGATCGATATTATTTAGTTTACATAGTTCATCAACGCGCAAGGCACATCCATATAGAAGTTCAATCATTGTTTTTATTAATTTAGCCTCATATTCATCTTTCTCTTCTTCAACTAATTTATAAATATTCAGAATTGAATTTTCAGACGTAATCTCAGGCAATTTCCTGGCTGATTTAGGATTGGATATTAATGAAGCTGGATTAACTTTTAGTAATTCTTGCTGATATGCATATTTAAATAATCCCCTTATTGAGGCTAGTTTCCTGGAAATTGATTTTTTCCCAGTGCCTTTTTCATTAAGAGTCATTAAAAAGGTTTTTATAAATTTCTCTGAAATATTTTCCAGATTAAGTTTTGAGTGACCAATACAGTAATCCCCAAATTCCTCAAGATCTGTTCGATAAGATTTAATTGTATTATAAGAATATCGTTTGATATTATTCAGATCTTCAATATATTTTTCGGTTATGGATGTAATATCCATGTTATTCTTCTTCGATTTCTTGCACTTCTTCTTGGACAATTTCGTCACCACAAACCGGACACTTCAAATATTCCCCTTTCTTTTTCGAATATCTCTGTTCCATATATTCAGAATCTCCATTAGGACATGCTTGCTCAATAGGTTTGTACCAGCTAACAAAATTACAATCAGGAAATCTCGAACAACCGTAAAATAATCTATTTCTTTTTGATTTTCTTTCAACAACTTCCCCTTCCTGGCATTTGGGACATTTTATACCAAGAGTAATATTTTTTATAAAATCACAGTCAGGGAACTTCTCACATCCTATAAAGCGTCCGTATTTGCCTTCTCTGTAAACAGTTCTGGCGCCACATTTTTCGCACTTTTCGCCGGTGTATTCTGGTTCCTGACTCTGAGCAGCCATTTCCTTAAATGACTTAATATTTTCACAGTCAGGGTAATTACTGCACGCAAGATATTTACCGAATCTGCCGACCTTAATTATCATTTCTCCACCGCATTTATCGCAGATGATTTTATCAATTTTATCCTCAACTTCTTTTAATGCCTTGGAAAAAGGTTGATAAAAATCATTCAAAACTTTTTCATATTCGTTCTCTCCACCGGCAATTTGATCAAGCTCATTTTCCATTAAAGAAGTAAATCCCTCATTAATTATATTGGGGAAATTTTTTACAAGAATACGATTTACTTCTTTTCCTAACTTTGTCGGTACGAGTTTTCTATTAGTCATTTCAACATATTTTCTATCCTGGATTGTACTAACAATGTGTGAATAAGTGCTCGGTCTGCCTATTCCCTTGCTTTCTAGTTCTTTTATTAAAGAGCTTTCTGTAAATCTTGCAGGAGGCTTTGTAAAATGCTGTGTTTTTTTCAATTCACTAAGAGCAAGTTTTTGATTTTTTTCAAGTCCAAGTGGAATAGTTTCATTTCTGTATTCATCTTTTTCTTCTGCATTTTCTTTTTGTTCAAATATTTCTTCATATACTCGCATAAAACCATTAAATTTTATAGCTGATCCAAATGCCTTAAAAAGATATTGGTCGGCAGATATTTCCACTACAGTAGTTTCCATCAAAGCCGGATTCATTTGAGAAGAAATAAATCTGTTCCAAATTAATTCGTAAAGCTTGTAAGCTTTCTTTTCCAAATGTGGTTTTACAAATTCAGGGGTGTATTTTATTGATGTAGGTCTTATAGCTTCGTGAGCATCCTGCACATTGGTTTTGCCCTTTTTGTTGTAAGTATTTGGTGTATCAGGTAGATATTCGCTGCCATAAGTATTTTTTATGTAATCCCTGGCTAAAGGCATAAATTCATCACTGATTCTTGTAGAGTCAGTTCTCATATAAGTAATTAAACCCGCAGTTCCTTCATTGCCTAATTCTACCCCTTCATACAATCTTTGAGCAAACATCATTGTTTGTCTGGGTCTCATACCTAGTCTTCTCGAAGCTTCAGCCTGAAGTGCACTTGTTATAAAAGGTGCTGAAGGATTCCTTTTTGTGTTTCTTTTAGAAATATTTGTAATTTCATAATTATCTTTATTCGTCAACACATCAAATATTTTTTGCGCTGAGCTTTCATCAGTAATTGCAAAATTATCTTTTAAAAATTCCTTCCAGTCTTCTTCAGTCATCTCCGGTTTTGGCGGAATTTTTATGTCTTTCCCGTTCACACTGAAAAGTTTTGCTTTGAATGTTTCTTCTTTATCTGTTTTAAATATGGCCCAGATTGACCAATGTTCAGTTGAAATGAATTTATCTATTAATGCTTCACGGTCGCAAATGATTTTCAATGCTACTGATTGAACTCTGCCAGCGGAAATAGAACTGCTGCCTGATATTTCAATAATAGCCTTCCACAAAAAAGGACTCATTTTATAACCGATAATCCTGTCCATAACGCGTCTTGCTCGTTGCGATTTTACAAGAAATTCATCTATCCCTCTGGGATTTTCCATTGCATGTTTAATCCCGGTTTTCGTTATTTCATTAAAAAGAACGCGGTAAAGCTTTGCATCATTTGGAACTGTAATTACATCGGCAATATCCTGTGCAATTGCTTCCCCCTCCCTATCCGGGTCAGTTGCCACAAATACATTTTTACTTTTCGATGCTAACGATTTAATCTTCTTAATTAAATCCCCCTTGCCACGAATATTTAAATACGTTGCTTTAAAACCATCATCGACATCTACCCCGAGTTTAGTCTTAGGCAGATTTCTTATATGTCCAATTGTTGCTTCTACAGTAAAATCCTTACCAAGATATTTATTTATCGTCTTTGCTTTTGCTGGTGATTCTACAAGAACTAAATTTTTTGCCATTACTCCACTTTGTTTTAATTGATATTATCTGTTGAATATAGTAAATGTCTGCTTCCGGGAAGTGACCACTTATCTAGATCCAAAAATTTTGATAGAATCAAAATATTAATATTTTCAGTCTTAACAGATTCTTCCGGAAATAATTCCAATTCATCCATAATCTCTTCAAAATCATTATTAGTCAACAGACCTATATTGTATAAATGTAAAAGATAGTCATAATTTCTTATCCCAACTTGCCTTACTTCATCATTTGATAGCATTCTGATGCTTTTGGATTCATTATTATTTTTTAATGCCTTATAATTCAAATCCTGCCTGTTTTTTTCGTGCAACCAGCTATAAGCCGCTGCTATTGTATTCTTATTATATTTAGATTCTCTTTGAATTGTTTCAGCAGCTTCTTCCTCAGGGATATTATTTTTATCCATTTCAGTTATTTTTGCCAAAACTTCGATTATTTCTGTTATCATATTTCGTATTCTTGAGTTAATTAAACTAATTTATATTTATTTAGCAATTTATTCTCTAGTTTTTTCATTCTTTTAAAGTCTTTTGCTCCCATATCGTCGTATCCCAATAAATGAAGTATTCCGTGAATTACCAGCCTTGTTATTTCTTCTGCAACAGAATTTTTATACTTGATTGAATTAATTTTTGCATCTTCATATGAAATAAAAATCTCACCATCTAAATTATTCCTATTCCCCGAATAATTAAATGTTATTATATCGGTTGAATAATTATGTTTTAAGTATTTATGATTTATAGTTGTGATCTCATCAGAAGAAATGAAATTTATTGGCAACGAAGATATGCAAAAATTAAGTTCTTTTCTTAATTTATTTAAAAGTTTATGAATGCGGATTTTATTTACCTTATATTTTTTATCAGAACAATAAACTCTTAAATTCTTTATCACTTAGCTTATTATAAGAAAATTAATTTATTCGTAACCTGCTTTCTTTAATGATTCCACGGTTAGTTCTGTGTATTTAACATATCTTTCAGCTGATTTTTCGAATTCATCCAATTCTTCTGCATTAAGATCCCTTATTACCTTTCCCGGAACTCCAGCTACGAGTTTACCGGAAGGGACAACGAAACCTGGAATTACTACGCTACCAGCGGCAACCATGCTTTTTTCCTCAACAACTGCTCCATCAAGAACTACTGCTCTCATCCCAATGAGGCAAAGATCTTTTAAAATACATCCATGTAAAACAACAGAATGACCTATCGTAACCTTATCACCAATTATTAATGGAAACTTTCCATTGGTTACGTGCAGAGTTGATGAATCCTGCACATTAGTCATTTTACCTATTGTGACAAAATTAACATCGCCACGGATTACTGTATTATACCAAATGCTGGTATCATTTCCAATTTCTACCTCTCCAACTATTTTAGCTCCAGAAGCCAAAAATACATTTTTACCCAGTTTTGGAAATTTATCCAAATACGGAAAAAGTTTAATTTCCTCGCCTATTCCTTGTATCTTGGTGGATTCCATCCGGTCCTTTTCCAGCTTATTAATTCTAAAGTGATATTACCTAGCAATACTTTCATTTTTGCCTTTATGGGAATCGCTGCATTATCATTTGAAAACCAGCCTTCAAAATCTCCTGTAAGGCCAAATATACTTATAAAATGAGCTTCGCCTTCAAGGTACACACAATCAACGTCGTAGTCAACTGCATCAATGGAGACTTCCTCACTTTTATCTTCAAATGTAATATCTGTGTTTACTTTTTTCTTATCTATAAATGTTGGAATCTCAACTTCTTTGTCCTGTCCTGAATTCATCCTGGCGTAATAAAAAATAGATAGTCCGTCCTGATATCTTTTATCAACACTGATTGTTGTATCATAACTTTGTGCTTGATCATTTATCTTTCCTTCACTTATGTTAACAAGCGAATCGCTATAATTAAAATGATACTCTGCATAGCTGGTATCATCCGAATGTTTTATAATTCCCTTAAAATATTTGGAATAATAATCTGGCGTCATTGTGGTTTCATAAACCTGATGGAGGTTAACGAAAGGTATGCCTGGATATGAGTCAATATCGGCAATTGCACTGTAAGAAATTTTTCCTTTTATAATTTTTTTATCTGTAATTCTCAGTTTAACTTCACCTAGTCTCATTACTGAATACTTAACAACGTAAACTAATTCTTCTCCGACTTCAAGTTTCTTGGGGTACTTGGAATTATCTTGATCATGATTTTTCTTAAAGAGTTTACCTGAAATTAAGGAAAAAGTAAAAAATGGCAAAAGAATAATAATTTTAAGGCTGTATTTCATTTAAGTTTAGCAAGATCTTTAGCTTCACCAAACAGGTTTTCGGCTTTTTCAAGTTGTCTATCTATCGATTGCATCACCATGTACCAACCTTCATTTTTCCAAAAATTTCTTGCAATCTGTGCTTTTAGTCTGGTCGCAATATATTTTTCATCAGTATTAAAATCTTTTTCATTGAATTTTACACCTTTTGATTTTGCAAAACCAATAAAATTACCCATCGTGTTTGCCGGCAATTGATAATTTCTCACAAAAGATCGTAAATTCTTACCATATTTATTTTTAATTGTCTCTTCATTCTGATTTAAAAATCCGAGTATAAATTGGTAGAATATATTGTTCTTTAAAAGATCTGTTGTATAGCTTGTAATATTATCTGATTTAACTATGTAATCAGGTGTGATCCCGCCCCCTCCATATACTATTCTTCCTCCGCTTGTATGAAAAACAGGTTTTGTAGTATCCTTTTCTTCAATATGATTGATATTATTTCCCTGTGCTAAAGCAGTATCACCTGCTTCAGAATAATATTCACTTCTATTTTTTAGATCTTTGTAATCTCTTTGAATTGATCTTCCCGAAGGAGTGTAATATCTTGAAACTGTAAGTCTTAAAGCTGAACTGTCAGGCAAAGGGAATTGTCGTTGCACTAAACCTTTACCAAAAGTAGTTTCTCCCACAATAAGTCCTCTATCCCAGTCTTGGATAGCTCCTGAAACAATCTCACTTGCCGATGCACTTCCTCTGTTCACCAAAATAATGAGAGGTATCTTCTCATATGGTGAAGACGCAGATGCATCATATTCTTCATCGAATTCTGAGCGGCGTCCCTTTGTATATACTATTTTTTTATCTCCATTTAAAAAGAGATCAGCAATTTTTACTGCCTGATTTAAATATCCGCCCGGATTTCCTCTTAAATCAAGAATTAACTGCTTCATCCCTTTGTCCTTAAGATCTGTCAGAGCTTTTATTAATTCATCATAAGTTGTTTCGGCAAATCTTGAAACTAAAACATATCCTGTTTTATCATTTATCATAAAATGTGTATCAACAGAATAAAGAGGAATTTTTGCACGTGTAATTGTATAATTTATCGGCTCTTTAATGCCAAATCGTAATACAGTTACTTCAACCTTTGTTCCTGCATGACCTCTTAATTTATGTCTTACCTGGTCATTTGTTATACCAATACAACTTTTACCGTCAATTTTAATAATCCTGTCACCTGCCATAATTCCTAAAGCTTCACTGGGACCACCACTAATTGGTGAAACTACAGTTAATGTATCATCAACTACTTGGAATTCTATTCCTATTCCTTCAAAATCTCCCCGGAATGATTCTTCAATTGATGGCATTTGATTTGCAGGAATGTAAACAGAATGTGGATCTAATTTGCTCAGCATTCCATTTATGGCCGCATCAACTAAACTTTTTGTATTAATAGAATCAACATAATATTTTTCCGTAAGCACCATTACATCATTGAATTTAGCCAGATTGTCTTTAAGACTATCACTAGAAAATACTTTTTCAATTTGAATTCCCAGAGTAATTCCAAGAATTAAAATTACAAGAGATAAGGATATAGTTACATTTTTTAATTTCATTTATAGCCTATCATATTTTTACAAAACAAAACCGAACGAAATAAACGTTTCAAATCTTTTATTCGAAATAGAATTTTGTAAAGATTGATTAAGGTAAGTCAAAGTACCTGAAAAATAAACATCTTTTATAGGCTCATAATTTAATTTTGCGCTAAATCTTCTTGTAGTCTCCCTGTCACCATCTAGGAACGGAGCATCATTAGCATCAAACTCCCTGTGCCCAAGGTTTATATCACCACCAACATTTTTTGAAACACTGCCGTCTGGTTTCAAAGGATTAGCTCCGTGTAAATAATACCCGAAATTTGCCGACAGGGTTAGCCTGCTGGTAAATCTATAATTTAATTGAGTTAAAAACAATTCACTATTAGGTTGCATAAATGAGCCAAGTGAATTTTCATTGTTGGTATAATTATTATCTGGCAGACGATGAGTAAATACATACGGATCTATTCTAACATATTCAAACTGAAACTCTAGAGGCAGATTATTATACAAATTATCCGAAATAAAACCAATATTATAAAGGAACTGATCTCCCCAATAGTTACTTCCGAGTTTGCTAAGTTCAACATCATCAATCATTAAAACACCATACAGCTTTAGACCTTCTATCGACTTATTATTAAAATCAAATATAACCAGGGAGTTGTCCCGATCTTTTTCTGAATTTTGTGCGGTTTTGTAAATATTAAAAGGATTTAAATAAGTCAGATCTATTGGACGATTACTATAAATAATAATTTCACCGCCACCTATATTAAAATCATTTGATAAATTTAAACCTAACCTATGATATCCAATATATTTATCGTCTATTGTATTTATTTCACCTTGTGTTGAATCATATATTGAAGAGGAATTGCCAAGCAGCTTACCATGGAAATATGAAAAATCAATGGATTTGTATCTCGCATTAAAATATAAATAATCGAAAATATTTGAATAATTACCTAATATAACCGGAACGGCTCCATAACCTATATTCATTCTATCTCTGCCTAATTTAATCTTTATTGCATTAAAATCAGCAGTCAAATAACCTGCGGTTGTAATATCGAATGAATTCGGTTTATCAAAAGTATTATACTTATAATTAATTTGTAAATCCCGTCTGAAAAGTGCTGCTTCCCTTTGGCCAAATACGACACCATCCCCACCACGCCAGAAAAACCCAAATTTATTATAAAACGATCCCCTCACCTGTAATTCATACGACATGACTGTTGCAGCAACAGTTTTTGATGGGCCGGAATAAATACCCATAATTCCATCAGCATGACCAGCTGAATTAAAAAATAAATTGATATTATTTACAGTGTCATTTATAAAATACAGGTACTTTTCTTTTTGTGATAAGAAATCAAAATGTTTACCAGCGATAAGCTTTTCAGAATTATTTAATGTTCCATAAAGTTCTAATTCAAATTGTTTTTCGAGGTCAAGCAGTATATTCTTATCAACATTGTCAAGCTTATGCCTGTTTGCGATTACTTCTTTAAGATATTTTGCTATTTCATTTCTCGGCTTTGGTATTTCAAAAGAGCTATAATTATTTATAATATGAAGCGTTTCCATTCTCTGGAGAAAATCATAAACTTGATCATCTGAAAGTACATATTCAGTCTGTGCATATAATGCTGAAGAAACAATAAATAGGAGCAGAAATATTCTTTTCAATTTATTTAACTCCGGTTGTAAATATTACGCAGGTAAAAGTAACAACATCATTTAACTTCAGGCCTCATTTGCGGAAAGAATATAACATCTCTTATTGACGATTGATTAGTAAGAATCATTACAAGTCGGTCGATTCCAATTCCAAGTCCTGCTGTGGGTGGCATACCGTATTCTAAGGCCCGTACAAAATCTTCATCAATTTGATGAGCTTCTTCATCACCTTCTTCACGCATCTTTGCCTGTCCCTCAAATCTTTCTCTTTGATCCAAAGGATCATTTAATTCACTAAATGCGTTGCAAAGTTCTCTGCCTGCTGCATAGCCTTCAAATCTTTCAACTACTCCCGTTTTTGAGCGATGTTTCTTAGCAAGCGGAGAAAGTTCCAATGGGTAATCTATTATAAACGTTGGCTGGATTAATTTAGGTTGCACAGCAACACTAAATAATTCATCAATTAATTTCATTCTTCCATCCAGTCCTTTAAGGTCTGATCCATATTTTTTGCACGATTCTTTCAGCTGCTCTATTGATGTTGACATCACTTCTAAGCCTGTTTCTTCTTTAATTGCGTCAAGCATAGAAATACGTTTCCAGGGAGCTTTAAAATTTACTTGATTACCTTCATAAACAAATTCAGTGGTATTGAAAACATCCAAGCAAATTTTATTTAGCATCTTTTCGACGTAGTTCATCATCCATTCATAATCTTTATAAGACACATACAATTCCATCATAGTAAATTCAGGGTTATGAGTTCTATCCATTCCCTCGTTTCTAAAATCTTTTGAGATTTCATAAACTCCGTTAAACCCTCCCACTATTAGTCTTTTAAGATACAATTCATCAGCTATTCTAAGATAAAAGTCTACATCAAGCGAGTTATGATGCGTAATAAAAGGACGGGCTGCGGCACCTCCGTATAGTGGTTGCATAACAGGTGTTTCAACTTCAAGATATCCACTACTATCCAAAAAACTTCGCATAGATGAAATTATTTTGCTCCTTTTAATAAAAACATCTTTTATTTCAGGATTAACAATCAGATCAACATATCTCTGCCTGTAACGCAATTCTTTATCAGCAAATTGATCATAAATAGTCTTGTTGCCCTTCTCATCCAAAACCTCCTTTGCAATAGGAAGCGGTCTCAATGATTTTGTAAGAAGCTCTAATCTCATTACGTGTACTGAAATCTCACCGGTTTTTGTTTTGAATACAAAACCCTCTGCTCCAATTATATCACCTATATCCATTAACTTAAAAGCATCATAAGAAACGCCTATATCATCTTTCTTAAGATAAATTTGAATTCTACCAGTCTGATCCTGAATATGAGCAAACGACGCCTTTCCCATTCTTCGCAAAGCCATTATTCTTCCTGCAATCTTGACATTTTTCTCTTCTCCATCCTTGAAATTATCTTTTATCTCTTTTGAATTGGAATTAATCTCAAATGAGTATGCAAAAGGTTGAACACCTTTGTTTTTCAATTCAGATAATTCTTCGTGTCTTCTTTTTATTAATACATTTAATTCCTGCTGAATATTATTATCCACTTATCCTCCAGATTATTTTCTTTTGAAGTTTGCCAGACGCAAACACACTAAATCCTGAATATTTTCTGCCAGTTTAACCGGAACGTTAAAATTATTTACTATAATTGAAAAAGCGATAGGTTCATTATCCCCTGTAAAAGCATAGCCCGAAAGACTTCTAACTCCCTCAAGATATCCGGCTTTTGCTCTGATTTTGTCACGTGCATTTGTATTTTGTAATCTGTCTCCTAGTGTTCCATCTACTCCGGCTATCGACAATGAATTAAAAAAAGGTACAAAGCAGTCGCTTTTATACATATAATTAAGTAATGTGACAAATTGCTTTGTGGTGGTGTAATTTAATCTCGAAAGGCCACTTCCATCAACAATATTCATACTTTCGGGATTTATACCGATATTGCTAAATAACTTGCTCTCAGCCTTAACTCCGTTAGATACGCTCCCGAATCCTAATTTTTCTAAACCGATAGTTTTAAGTAATTGTTCTGCAAAAAAATTCTGACTGCTTTTATTAATTACTTTAATAATTTCCTTAAGGGGAGGTGAATAAGTGGTGCAAAGCTTTTTCAAATTAGAATAATTTAACGGTGCCGATATATCATCAACATCCATTGCAAATCCTTTAACTTTTATTCCCTTCCTTTGCAATACATCTTTCAAAATTACCATTGCATATTGCGTGGGATTATTAACCGTTACATATGTTTTAACAGAATCGCCCTCTCTTATAGTGCCAAAGACTGTGACAACATTAGTTCCCCTCTCCCTGTAAACATTAATTAATGTTGTGGAATCTTTTAAAACTGGTATAACATTATTTATCGTAACAATATATTTTGTCCAGGGTTGAATAGAAATTTCCGGAAGTTTAGTCTTTTTATTATAAGTCACTATAATATCAGCACAATTATCATTAAATGAAATTGCACTTGATTGAGCTGCGAACCAATTGCTTTCGTAATCCCACGACCAGCCTGTCCCAAGTCCCTTATCATCAAATGCATTGTCATCACCGATAAGGTTCCCTGTTATTTCGTCTATTCCATAAGCTGATAATGAATCAGCCCAGTCGTCAAATACTTTAAATATATTATTACCATAGAATCTTCCTGAAATTGTAGGATCACCTCGTCCCTGTACAATCAAGTCCCCCTTCCATATAGAACCATCGGGAGAACCCCTTAAAAACAAATTGGTTGAAAATCTGTAATCGCTGCCAAGTAATATCAAACCTGCTGCGGTTGTAAAAAGTTTAAGATCTGATGCCGGTAATAATAATTTATCCTCATTTCTTTTGTAAAAATATTCCCCTGTTTTCAGGGACTGAATCATTACTCCCCATTCAGCATTACTAAAATTTGGGTCATTAAATATATCATCAAGTTGTTCGCGAAAATCAGGCAAGGTTGTGCCATATTGTTGAATTGATATATTGCTGGAATCTTGTGCAAAAATTGAAATTGGCAACAATAAGTAGATTAACAACACAAGTAGTTTGCTATTTACCATAAGTGCTAGTTATTTTACTAATTTCAGAAGTTGATAGAGTTCTATATGTCCCGGTTGGGATATCTATTGAAAAAGGGCCAAACTCCGATCGATTAAGATTAATTACATTATAACCAAGTGCTTTAAACATATTTTTAACAAAATGATTTCTCCCTTCTACAGTAACTACTTCAACAAATTTTCTAGTATTTTTTTTTGGAAACTTTAGCTTTTTAAACTTGCCTCTTATCCCATCAATAAAAATTCCTTTTAATAATTTTTGTATATCTTTCTCTTCAAGGTCTCTATCAATAGTAGCCTCATACTTCCTTGGCACAAGGTTTTTGGGATGTGTCATTAAATTGGAAAAATTACCATCATTTGTAAGAATCAAAACACCGGTAGTATTATAATCAAGTCGTCCGACAGGGAAAATTTTCTCCTTTGTTTTTATAAGATCCAAAACTGTCTTCCGGTTCTTTTCATCCCATGTAGACGTTATGGTACCTTTGGGTTTGTTCATTAAGAAATACAAATGTCTTTTAGGTAGAATCCGATCACCGTCATATTTTACCTCATCCTTTTCTGGATTGACTTTAAATGATAACTGTCTTATCACTTTCCCATTTACGCAAATCCTTCCATTTAATATTAATTCCTCAGATTTCCTTCTTGATGTGATTCCGCTGTCGGCTATGTATTTATTCAGCCTGACCATTATCTTTTTGTCCTTCCTGCATTTCGTTCTCAGCATTTTCGACGATTTCATTCATCATAATTTTGTTTTTTTGTTCTATAAAATCTTCGTCTTGCATTATCTCTTCAATTTCTCGGGGTTTTGGCAAATCACTTAATTTATTTAGGGCAAAAAATTTCAAAAATTCATTTGTTGTTGCATATAGAAGAGGTCGGCCAATTGATTCAGCCCTTCCTTTTATTGCAATCAAGTTTTTTTCCAGAAGAGTACCTAAAATATAATCCGAGTTTACGCCTCTAATAGATTCAAGTTCTGGTTTAGTTATCGGTTGCTTGTAGGCAACAATAGCGAGTGTTTCAAGGGCAGCCTGGCTAAGTCTTCTTTTGCTTTTTTCTGAAGATAAAAATCCGACATAATTTGCATATTCAGGCCTTGTTGCAAATATATATCCTTCAGAAATTCTGATTATTCGAAAAGAAATGTTTTGCTTTTCATAGGTGGCATTAACTTCGTCGATGCATTTATCAATTTCATCATTTGTTATCTGCGTATCCTCACCATCAATTCCTTTGATTGCTTTTACAATGTCAGCACCCGAAATTGGCTCATCAGATGAAAAAATTAATGCTTCAATTATTGAATTGTAAATCTTATCCATTTTATATTTTATAAATTATAAATTCGTTAAACTCAGGTGATTCTTTTATTCCTATTTGCTGCATCTTAACCATTTCTAATAAAGCAACAAACGTAATAACTATTCTTATCTTTTCCTTCATTCCGTCAATTAGACTCATAAAGTGCAGTTCATTAAATTCTTCCAGCTTCTTAAAAATATACTGAACCTGTTCATCGACGGTAATGTTAATTTTCATTATCTGATGAACAACTTCTGGTTTTATATTATCAATTGCTTTCTTAAATGCCTTGGCTAGGTCATATAACGTAACATTTTTCAAAAGAATTTCATAGTCCGGAATCCTTATTTTGGCATCATTTGTAAAATTGTTCCTGAAACTCAATTTCCTTTGGTTTGATTCAAGAAATGCAAGTTCTTCGGACATTTCCTTGTATCGCTTATATTCCAGAAGTGCAGCGATTAGTTCTGCTCGTGGATCAATCTCCTCTCCCTTTTCATCTAATTCACGAGGCAAAAGCATACGGACCTTAATATGCATAAGAGTCGAAGCCATAAGTATAAAATCGCCTGCCGTTTCAAGATCAAGCATCTGAATGAATTTTACATATTCTAAAAATTCCTTTGTAATTTTTGAAATGGGAATGTCATAAATATCTAGTTCATCTCTTTTAATAAAAAAGAGAAGCAAATCCAGCGGCCCTTCAAAGTGGTCAAGTTTGATCTTATACATTACCCTAAACCCATACTTTCATGTACTTCATTCATGGTTTTTATTGCTACTTCCCTTCCTCTTTTTTCCCCGTCCGCCAGAATATCTTTAACTTCGTTTATATTTTTTTCAAAATAATTCCTTTTTTCCCTTATTGGCTCAAGGAATGTAGAAATTTTTTCAGAGCAATTCATTTTACAGTCAAAACAGCCGAGAGCTCCGGATCTGCATCCTTTATCAATATCAGGAACTTCCTCAGTATTAAATTTTTTATGATAGGAAAAAACCAGACATATTTCCGGATTTCCAGGATCACCCTTTCTAACTTTATTTGGGTCAGTAACCGCTTTTTTCATTTTAGCTTTTATGGTCTCTGAATCATCGGATAGAAGTATAGTATTTCCCAATGATTTGCTCATCTTTGTATTTCCATCAAGTCCCGGAAGCCTTGAAAATTTGCTAAGCATCGGTTCAGGCTCTGGAAAAACATTCCCATATTGATTATTAAATTTTCTTGCAATTTCTCTTGTTATTTCAACGTGCGGAACTTGATCTTCACCGACCGGAACAGCATCCCCCTTATACAACAGTATGTCAGCTGCCTGCAAAACAGGATATCCAAGATGCCCAAAAATGACATTGTCAATATTCAAATCTCTTATCTGATCCTTTAAAGTCGGATTTCTTTCCAGCCTGCTTACTGTAATCAGCATTTCAAAAAGCAAGTTTAGTTCTGTATGCTGCTTAATTTGAGATTGCCTGAACATTGGGCTTTTTGTCGGATCCAATCCTGCAGCAAGCCAATCTATTAACATATCAATTGAATCATTATATATGTTGGATGAATCGAGATTAGTGGTTAATGCGTGATAATCAGCGATGAGATGAAAATTACTAAACTCATCCTGCAATTTCACCCAATTTTCCAGTGCCCCTACATAATGTCCAATATGCAATTTTCCGGTTGGACGCATTCCACTCAATATTCTTTTTTTTTGCATAAACGATTAAAAAGTTGAGAAAATAATCAAATAAAATAATAATAATGTGAGTAATAATCTTCTATTTATTTGCTGAGAAATAAATTTATGACAGATAAAGATATGGTTTCCAGTTATCGTCTAATTTGCCGACAACATTCTTAATGAACATGATATGACTTGGCTTAAATGGTTTGTTAAGAAGACTTAAATTTGCTTCGTCTGGAGTTCTGTCTCCTTTTTTATTATTGCAGTTTGTACAAGCAGCTACAAGATTTTCCCATGAGTCACTTCCCCCCCGTGCTTTGGGAACCACGTGGTCAATAGTTAATGGAAGATCACTTCTGCCGCAATAAGCACATTTAAATGAATCTCGTCTAAGAATATTTTTTCTGGTAAGAACGACTTTTTTATAAGGAATGGTAATAAACCTGCTAAGTCGTATAATGCTGGGCCAGGGATAAACTCTGGAAACTGTCCTTAAATTTTTTCTTCCATCATCAAGGATGAGTTCAGCTTTTCCAAGGTAAATAAGTATAATCGCTTTTTTTATATTGCAGATTGTTAATGGTTCATAGCTTTGATTTAGTATAAGAACCTTTGCATTCAATTTACCATTTAAGCGTTTTGAAGATTCGAAGACTAACCTCCAGTTTCTTTTTTATCCTATATATTAAAATAGATTCTTTAAATAATTTTAACAATAAAAAGAAAAATACAAATTGCCGGAAATATTTTAAACCCAAAAAACAAGCATTGATTAAGGTATCATCAATAGCCGTAAAATGGCAATTATGCAGCTAGAAACATAAATAAAGATATTAAAGTTTCTCTTTATTAATAATTTATTTTCAGCTTTTATTTAATAGTTTACTTTAGTTACTAAATATGTAAATATATGCATTTTGAGTATTATTCGGCAAACTAAAATTACCGATAATGTCCCAGTTAGAAGGATAAAAAATCACGGGCAATTTGGTCTAAATTAAAATCAATCAGGACCAATAATGGAGATTATCCAATAAGTAAACGGCATTGCCTTCTATTACTCCTTTTGTTTGCATTTAGGCAGCTTGGCAGCTGTTATTAGCCCCATTTATATCCGCTTGCTCTGATAATTGTTCTGAAGCCTCATTTACCTTAAAATTAACGTCTCTATAAGAAGTCTGCCAAATTGGCAGACTTTTCTATCTCCTGTACAACTCCTATACAACTGGTATGTACCCCCCTTAAAAATCCCTAAAAACAGGTACCAAAATCTGTTCTAATTTGACAAATTTGACATACTAAACTGAGGCCCTTTTATACTTGAAAACCGCTGAATGATAGTCAAAACAGTTGGGTTATTCCGTAGTTGGAAAAGATAATACTGCTAGGCCTCAGGGAATCGCCTAATACAAAGTGGTTGTCTATCGGATTACATATCGGTATATAATTTTGGTTCGGTCAGAGATTAAAAATTCTCACGCAGCCTTGGAAAGATAAGCTTATAGGATCAAAATGACTGTTTGTGAAAATTGCTGATTTGAATTAGAACCTTATTAAATTGCCTAAAATAATCAATGTATATAATTATGTGAGTAATAATTAGGGCGGAGCAATCCTATTTATGAATTCTTATAAATAATTGCTACACAAGCTACGTAATCTCTGGAGTGACTCATTGATATTCTCAGATTCTTACCTTTAGTTAGAAATCCTTTGAGCTTTCCCTTCAGGCTGACTACAGGCATTCCGTTAGGCTCATTGGAGATTTCTATATCTTGCCAAGTTGCCTTTTCATGCCAGCCTGTTGTTAATGCTTTATAAACAGCTTCCTTTGCGGCAAATCTTGCTGCCAAATGCTGATACTTGCTGGCTTTACTTAAACAATATTCTAATTCAGATTTTGTATATATTTTCGAAAGAAATTTTTCACCGAATTTATCAACGCTTTCCTTAATTCTGTCAATTTCAATTATATCTATTCCAACACCGATGATCATAATTTTAGTATCCTTCAGCAGAACCGCTTCCTCTTGGATCAGCGGTTCCATAAATAAGGTGATCATTATAATTAATCATAATACCTTCAGCAAGGCCTAGAACACGAAATTTTCTCGTAATATTTGCAAGTCTGTATCCCATTTTAATTAAATTTCTTATCACATCTTTGCTCAAAGCAAATTTTTCAGAGTATACCACATCAGGATACCATTGATTATGGATTCTGGGGGCCGCTATTGCTTGAAAAATATTCATATTGAAATCTATACAATTCATTATAACCTGTAATACAACAGTAATTATTGTTGAACCGCCCGGAGATCCAATTATTATATAAGGCTTATTATTTTTTAAAACAATAGTAGGGGTCATCGAACTTAGCATTCGTTTCTGAGGTTGAATTGAATTTGCATCTGTACCAAGCAATCCGAATTGGTTGGGTGCTCCCGGCTTTGCACTAAAATCATCCATCTCATTATTTAAAAGAAATCCGGCTCCATCAACGACTATTTTTGATCCGAACGCAGAATTTATTGTGGTTGTTACACTAACTGCATTTCCATTTTCATCATAAACAGAATAGTGTGTAGTCTCATTGCTTTCTTTGTAATCCGATGGTTTCAGTGAAGTTATTTCATCTGCAGGTTCTGCATGGTTTCCCGCTTTTTCGATTTTATCAAAAATTGCCTTAGCATATTTCTTCGATATAAGTGTTTTAACTGGAACATCGTAGAAATCAGGATCACCAAGATTATAGGTCCTGTCTGCATAAACATATTTCATTGCTTCAACAAGTCTATGAATATATTGACTACTTCCCCAATCATTTGATTTAAAATTGTAATTTTCCAAAATGTTCAATAGTTCAATTAAAGCAATTCCTCCGCTGCTTGGTGGAGCCATAGACACTATTTCATATCCGCGGTAAGTTCCGGTTACCGGTTTCCTCTCAATAGGAGCATATCTATCTAGATCATCCTGTGTTATATAACCACCCATCGATTTTACCTGCCTTATAAGCATTTCGGCAACTTTACCCTTGTAAAATCCATCTGCTCCTTTTTCCTTAATTTGCTCTAGCGTCATGGCAAGATCAGGCTGCTTAAATATATCACCTTCTTTATAAGGTTTCCCATTTATACAAAATATTTTATATGAAGAGGGATATTTTTTAAATTCAGACAATTCCTCTTTAAACGATTGTGCGCTATTAAAATCCAATGCCCATCCTTTACTTGCTAGGTCAATAGCCGGTTGGATTACATCAGCAAGTTTCATTGTCCCGAATCTATTAAGGGCATAAATTAAGCCGGCAACGGTTCCTGGTACACCCGACGAAGTGGTTCCTTCCTGGCTTAAAGCCGGAATATAATTACCGTTTTTATCAAGGAACATGTTTTTATAGGCTGCCAGCGGAGCCTTTTCACGAAAGTCCACCGTAGTATTTTTTCCGTTTTTAAGGTGGATTACCATAAAGCCTCCTCCGCCTATATTACCGGCATAAGGATAAGTTACAGCTAATGCAAATCCTACAGCAATAGCTGCATCAATGGCATTTCCACCTTCTTCTAGAATTTTAACTCCAACTTTAGAAGCAATTGTGCTGGCTGATACTACCATTCCGTGTTTATAGCAAACCGGCTGGGATGCATGGGGTGAAGACATAAAATTTGATAATGCTATAAACAAAAGGAACGTCAAATATTTCTTGCTAGAAAATGCTGATGTGCGCATCGACTTTGACACCTTCATCCTGGAGTTGCTTTATTAATATCTTGGTGAGATTATTTAATTGGTGTAGAGACTTGTTTAGGTCGCCATAAAATTCCTTATCATAAATTAGCTTTCCAAGATTATTTCTTTTTTCAGTAGTCTCCACAGTAAATGAATTTATTTTTGTCAGCAAAGTATCTGTTTTTTGTAGAACATCTTTAAGGCTTCCTAAAGATGATGCAATATTGTCTTTGTTTTCATTTATCATTTTTTTAGCGTCACCTGTAAGTGCGTTGCTGTTTTCAATCAGTTTTCTTATATCTTCCCTGTTTTCATTCAAAATTAAATTTAGTTTCTCGGTTATTTCACTAAGATTTGACACTGAATTTTTTACATCTTTGTGCAATTTATCGTCTGTAAGATAACTATTCAATGAACTTAAAGTTATTTTTATGTCTTTTAGTGAACCAGCAATGTCTTTTTGCATATTTCCAGCCATATTCATTACATAAGGAATATCTGACATAAACTTCCCATTATGTATCTCATTAAAGTTAAAAGGTTCACTGGAAGTGCCTGGGTAAATTTCAATTCTTTTTCCACCCATTAGATCAAGCATAGCAACCGAAAATGAGGCATCATTGCTAAGTTTTACATCTTTATCAAGTGAAAGAGTTACATAAACGTCGTCACCTTTAATCTGCATATCCTTTACAAAGCCTTTTCTTACTCCACTAATAGTAACATTATCCCCAATTTCCAAACCAGCAACATTTTTAAATATAACTGTTGTTTCTTTTTCATTGGAAACTAAACTAAAATTCTTGGCCCATCCTAAAATCCAAAGGAATAAAAGAAGCCCTATAATTACTGTAATTCCGACCCTTATTTCAGTTTTTCTTTGATCGTTCATTTTTCTTTTTACTATTAAGATAATCTCTAATGCTCTTTAATTCGGATGTTGTTATTACGCTATCGGCTATAACATTAGTAAATCTTCCTACCAATGGTTTAAGATTTTCATCCGATAGATCATGAATATTTTTAGCGTTTTCAATATAATTTTTTATCATAACATATAACGAGTCCTTTTGAGGACTGTCTTTTACATAAGTTAACTTACTCTTAAATTCCTTGACAAAAAGCGGCAATATTATTTTTTTGCCTGGAGTAAAGATAAAGTCATTAAATTTATTTTGTAATATGTATGTGATGGATGCGACAACAATTGTTAGTATAACTATTGTCTTTATAAAACAGCCCTTCTTCATACATATGCTTATTAAGCATTAATCCTTTCAATTAATACTTTCTTTATCCTCTTATTTGCAATTTCTTTTACAGTAAATTTATGATTTTCCAGAGAAAATGAATAGCCCTCCTTTGGTATATGGCCGGCCTGGTTAAGAACAAATCCCCCTACAGTCTCAAAATCATTTTTATCCGTATTTATGCTAATATTTAACAAATCATTAAGCTCGTTGATTGAATATTTACCAAGCACCAATAATGAGGTCTCTGATATTTTAATTACCGGATTTTCTTCCTTATCATATTCATCCCTAATCTCACCAATTATCTCTTCAAGTATGTCTTCAAGAGTTATAACTCCTGCTGTACCGCCATATTCATCAACAACAACTGCTATATGCATCTTTTTTTCCTGGAATATATACATTAAATCATTTATCATTTTTGTTTTAGGAACAAATAATATTTTTCGTGCTATTGAATTTACTGAGAATATACTTTGTTCTCCTTTTTCTTTTATAAATGGCAAAAGATCCTTTGCATAAATAACACCTATGATGTTGTCAAGATCATTGCGATACAATGGCAACCTGCTGTGTCCTGAAGAATTAATTAGTGCAAAAAGCTCCGTTATATTTATGCTATCGGGGATTGCTACTATGTCTACCCTTGGTGTCATAACTTCCTGAACAGAGACAGATCTGAAATTTACTATGCTATGAATAAGCCCCTGCTCTTCCTCAACGATAGTTCCTCTTTCATGACTTAATTTTGCAAGTTCAGTAAGTTCATCCGGTTTCATAGCTATCTTTGTTTTATCATATTTTAGGTTTGCAATTGAAATTTTTATTGCTTCAGTTATAATTTCAGAGATCGGATAGAGAACAATATTTATCATGTAAAGAGGAACGGCGCAAAATTTAGAAAAGGTCACAGGATTTTTTGAAGCTGCAACCTTCGGAATTAATTCACCAAATATTACAATTAAAAGAGTCAAAAGTATAATTTGAATTGTTAAGGCAAGTTCTTTTGATATTACAAAATGTTGTGCAAATTCAAGTGCCAGGGATACGGCAATTATGGAAGCAGCTACATTTACAATTGTATTTCCAATTAGAATTGTAACAAGAAGCCGCCTGGGAAACTGAAGAAGCTGAAAAATATATCTGCCAATCAAATGATTGGCAGAAAATTCATTCTTTAATTTTTTTCTGTTCAAAGAAAAAAGAGCAATTTCTGAACCAGAAAAAAAAGCCGAAGCAATAAATAAAATAAGAAGTGCTATAATCTTAGTTTGCCAGTCAACGCCCAAAAATTAAATATTTCCTGCATTATTGAACATAAAATTTAAAACGGCAGATCATCATTGTTATCTACCTGAACATCCGGCTCATTAACGCTGCCGCTATTCCCTGAATTGTAATCTGCTCCCCCTGCTCCGGAAGTTGATTCAAGCGGAATTAGCTGATTCACTATTACATCGGTTGAATATCTTTTATTTCCATCTTTATCTGTATAATCACGTTTGGTAAGCCTGCCTTCTATATAAAACTTTTTTCCTTTCTTTAAATTTTCCTTATAAAAATCAGAAAGATTAAAACCAACGCAATTATGCCATGTGGTTTCATTCACAAAATTTCCATCTTTACCTTTATAACTGTGTGTAGTAGCAATTGAAAAAGTTGTAACGGAAAGATTATTGGCTGTAAACCTGGTTTCAGCATCCCTTCCAAGATTACCAATCAATTCAATTCTGTTAAGTGAAAAAGCCATTTCTTTTCTCCCTTGGTTTTTTTTATTAAAAGTGCTAAAGTTTTAATTTAATAATTTTTTATTAAAACAAACAATTAAAAAATTATATTTAGAGAATTTTATAACTTATTATGATACAATCATATACCAAATCTAGTTAAATTATTTTATTACAGTAAGAATCCATGCATCTCTGAACATTTCATTTTTCCATAATTCATTTCTTATTATTTCTGCTTCAGCTTTTGTAGCAAATGGTGGTACAATCTGAACAACATAAAGATTAACACTATTACTGTAGGATATATCTATTTTATATCTCAAAACTTTTCTGGCACTATCAGCAAATTCATTTGCTCTTTCATTGGTTGTAAATGCCCCAATCTGCACTATAAAGAACTGTGATTTACTGGGAGGATTATCAACCTTTTTCTCTACAGGTGTTTTCTTTTTTGTAGGAGTAGAAACAGGCTGATCAAATACATAAACTGAATCAGATGGAGTCCCTGTTTGATTTTCAGTTCCTTTACTTCCGCTGCACGATTGAATTAAGAAAGCAATGATTAAAAAAAATAAAAGATGCAATAATTTTAATTTGCTTTTAATCATTTACAATTGTCTCTCAAGGTTAATATTTAGTTAATTAAAATAATCTATTATTTTACTGAATCAAAGTTCAAAATAATACCAATTATTGCTTATTCCGGCTCATCAGGTTATTTTATAACTTCAATTATATAAAATTTCATCTAATTTAAGAAAAGGTAAAATATTATGAAAAGAAGATTCATTTATGTTCTTTTTATCGTGATTATTTTTACCAGCCAATTTATTTTTTCCCAAACATCTAACCAACTGGTTGCACAGGGGGACTCTCTGATTTCGAATTTTAATGATCAGGGTGCTTTACAAAAATATCAACAGGCTGATAAACTTACACCTAACAATTGGGATATTCTTTGGAGGCTGAGCAGAGTGTACGTTAATATTGCGAACCAGATGCCGGATACGACAGATGAACTAAAAGATGCTCAATTAGCCGAATAT
The DNA here is from genome assembly GCA_964412105.1 of uncultured Ignavibacteriaceae bacterium. Classification (GTDB taxonomy): domain Bacteria; phylum Bacteroidota; class Ignavibacteria; order Ignavibacteriales; family Ignavibacteriaceae; genus JAKAGZ01. The sequence continues at coordinate 34,593 of CAYPNM010000011.1, forward strand.
CAAAAAGCTTATGATCTTGCAGATAGATCTGTAAAATTGGCTCCGGATAAATCCGTTACTTATTTAAGGCGTGCTATTGCCGGAGGAAAAATAGCATTATTCAAAGGAGTATTTTCAGTCGGTGGAGTCGTTAATGCAGCTAAGGATGATTGCGAAAAAGCTATTAGTCTTGGCAACGGCGGAAACTATATACAGGCAATTGCGCATTATGTGCTGGCGAGATCTAATGCAAAAGTTAGTGAAAAATCTAAGATTTTGAGATGGCCGCTTGGATTATCATGGGCAGATAATGAAACAGCAATTGTTGAATATAAAAAAGCAATAGCTCTTTATCCAAATTTCAGAATGTTCTATCTTGATTATGCACGTTCCCTGATCCGGGAAGACGATTATGCTACTGCAAGGAAAATGCTTAATAAAGTGCTGACGAGTCCTAAGCAGGAAGAAGATGATGATCAGAGAATTGTTGAAGCTAAGAATTTGCTTAATGAAATTAAAAATGAATAGATGTAATTGTAGTAATAAATGAAAAAGGGATGGCAATTAGCCATCCCTTTTTTTTGATTTAGTATATTTTTTCTTATATGCCTATTGACAGACCTATAGAAGCTAGATGTGCATGAGAATTATAAGTTCCATTAAACGGAGGTGAAATTTTCGAAGTTGTAACATTAACTTGATTATTATATATAAACAAATAAGAGGCGTTAACTGTTACATTCTCATTTATTTTATATCCAAGACCTAAGGTGAAGCCTAATCGATTTCCTTCGGGTAATTGGGGATCTACATAATCCTCCTTAACAGGACTTTTATCGAAATACATGCCTGCCCCTAAACTCAATTTTTCTGTAGCTTCAATCTCAGTTCCAAGTCGTACAATAAAAGAATTATCATACATTCTTGGAGTTGGAGTGGAAGCACCACTAGTAGTATAAACAATCTTCAGTGTATCAAAGCTTGACCATCCGACAAATTGTACATCAGCAAGCAATTTCACTTTGGGGCTAATCTGATAAGCAATACCACCAGTTAAATTAAACGGAGCAGTAAGATCCGCTGTTATTGGTCCATTTGGATAAGCAGGTGCCAATGCTGGCGATGGTAATCCACTTGTTGTAGCAGTTCCTTCAAAATTATATTTAAGTTGACTATGGAATGAAAGGCCAAAGGAAACTTCAGAGGATGGTTTATAGAACAAACCTAAATTAAAGCCGAACGCAGAATTGTCTTTGCCTTCGAGAGTGACAAGAGCATCTCCTCCGCCAAAAGCATTTGGAATAGGAGCTTTCTGGGTGATTGTAACATTTGCCCAACTATAAACCAAACCAGCGCTTAATGAAAGTTGGTCAGAAACTTTTAATGCAACAACCGGAGAAATAGTGAATACTTTAAGGTCAGTTTGAATGGCATCATATCTTCCTGGCCAATTAGCATCCCATTTAGTGCCTAAACCGAAAGGAGTTGTAAAACCAATTCCCAATGCAATATTATCTGTTGCTCTGTGAGATACAAAAATATGTGTGGGGAAAAATAATTGATCATCTGTCTTAAATTCAGGTCCCCCACTCGTCCACGATGAACTTGGAGCTATTAAAGTGGTACCGAAAAGAAAATGAGTACCATTTAATTGCGTAAGTCCTGCCGCGTTAAAGTAAATGGCAGAGGCATCATTTGCCAATCCGGTAAAAGCACCCCCCATTGCCATCGCCCTGGCTGAATGTTCATTTATCTGAAAACCACCGCCAAAAATAGAACTGGTAAAAATAGAAATGAACAATACAAATATATTTAGTCTTAGTTTCAAGATACCTCCTTTTTTTTATTGGTAAGCAGAAATAACATATGAGTTAAAATTATACATCGGAAGTTGGATAGTTTTTTGTTTTATGAGTTCTTGAATTTTAAAATTCTTGATGGAAACAATTTATAATATTTAATTCTATAACCCCTTGAATAAAAAGAAATTTAAAATCTCAGTATTACTTTACTTTATTGGGCTGGCTTTTCTTATTGTTTTTAATTGGTAATTCTTAATAATTACCAAACGCAGCCAATTTTATGCCACTAAGATAATGTTTTAAATATTTATAATACATTAAGAAATAAAATATTACGATTACCAGGTATAATAGATTTCAAGAAAAAGTTGGGATGTGTTCTCAAATATGAGAAGTCCTGTATTTCATTAAAGTGGTATAAAGATAGCCGTAAATTATAATAATTATTCAATTGAAAACAGTCGTGCCCCTTTTTCTACAGCGGATCCTTCAGATATAAAAATATTCTTTACAATACCAGAAGCCGGTGCTTTGATATCGTTTTCCATTTTCATTGCTTCCAGGATAATAATTGATTCACCTGATTCAATTTGCTCGCCGACTTTCTTTTTAATCTTTAGAATCATTCCTGGCATGGGCGCCTTTATTTCTCTTAATTTATGTACAGAACTGGTCTGTTCTATTACCTTTGATGCCCTTTCCTGCAAGGTTGTCATGGCTACAGTTTCAAAAGTGTAACCTTCCAAAGATATACTAAATCTATTATTGTCAATCCTCGATGGTGAGATATCGTAAATTTTTTGATCTATTCGTAGTCTGAATGTAGAATTATTTAATACTATAAGCTCATAATGATGAGACTCTCCATTAATTGTTATTTCAGAATTTGCTGAAATCTTGATAAGATTTCTTTTATCTTTATGTGTAACTACATATTCATTCATATTTTAAATCTGCCCATTTATTTGAATCTTTTCCGCTCTTGCCGTTGGCCTTATGTGGATGGGAATGCTGCATTAATATTGCAGTAAATGCTGCGGCCACCTCGTCAAGATTTTTATAGTTTGAACTGCCATCCTTCTGAAATTTCTTTATTAAATCTTCTTTTTCAATAAAATCGATATCAAAATTACCATCTATGAAATTTTTGTTTATATATACTTCAAGCAGGAATGGAATATTATTTATTACTCCTGCAATATTGAATTCTTTTAATGCTCTTATCATCCTCGATATTGCTTCATTTCTTGTAGCAGACCAGCAAACAAGTTTGGCTATCAGCGGGTCATAATACATTGATATTTCAGAACCTCTTGAAAAACCTGAGTCAACTCTAACTCCGGGTCCGGATGGTATTTCAAATTCATTTAATCTTCCTGTCGCAGGTAAAAAATTATTCTCAGCATCCTCTGCATAAATTCTGCTTTCTATGGCATGACCTTTTATATTTAGGTCTTCCTGCTTAAATGAAATTTTATTCCCATATGCGATTGAAATTTGTTCTTTTACAAGGTCAATTCCGGTTATAAATTCTGTCACTGGGTGTTCAACTTGAAGCCTGGTATTCATTTCAAGAAAATAAAAATTCTTGTTTTTATCCATAAGAAATTCTATCGTGCCTGCATTAAAATAATTACAGGCTTTTGCGGCATTTACTCCCGCTTGAGTAATTTTTTTTCTAGTTTCAGGATCAACAAATGAAGAAGGAGCTTCTTCAATGATTTTCTGATGTCTCCTTTGAATTGAACATTCTCTCTCAAAAAGATGCGCATAATTACCATGCTTATCCGCAATTACTTGGACTTCAATGTGCTTTGGGTTTTCAATGAATTTTTCGATATAAATTGAATCATTTGCAAATGCTTTCATTGCTTCCCGTTTTGTAGCTTCAAAAGCATCAGAAAACTCTTTGTCCGAAGAGATTTTTCGCATACCTTTTCCGCCCCCACCTGCGGAAGCTTTAAGCAGGATTGGATACCCGATCTCATTTGCAGTCTTTATTCCTTCTTCTGCAGATTTAATCGGTTCTGTAGTTCCCGGAACAATAGGAACATTATTCTTTTTCATTAATTGGCGGGCAGCTGTTTTACTCCCCATCTTTCTGACAGAATCACTTGAAGGTCCAATAAATATTATACCCGATTTCTCCACCGATTCTATGAAATCAGCATTTTCTGAGAAATATCCATAACCGGGATGTATTGCCTCGGCTTTTATCTTTTTAGCAATTGATAAGATTTTTTCTTTATTCAGATAAGATTCTGATGAAGGAGCTGAACCAATCAAATAAGCTTCATCCGCAAGTGAAGTATGAAGAGATGTTTTATCCGCTTCAGAATATACCGATACGGATTTAATTCCCAACTCTTTACAAGCCCTGATTATTCTAACCGCAATTTCACCCCTGTTAGCAATTAATATTTTCCTGAACAAGATTATTCCTTCCTTAACTCAACAATTGTAATTCCGTCACCGCCCATTTCAATAGGCGCAAAATAGAAATTATTTACACCCGGATGTTTTTTTAATATATCATTAACCGTTTTTTTAAGTGCTCCGGTACCCTTTCCGTGCAATATCTCAATTCTGTCAAGCCCCGCCGAATAAGCTTCATCAACAAATTTAATTATTTCAAACTCTGATTCTAATGCACGCTGTCCTCTTATATCAAGTCTGGATTTTGTTTGGGCCTGAGAATAACTCTCCGTGGGTCTTATTGATACTTTTAAGTTTTGTTTCTTAGCTGGGATTAAAGTTGAAATATCGGCAGTCATCTTTATCGTCCCGACCTGAAGCACAGCTTTATTTTTAGATTCATCTTTATCAATTATTTGCCCTACAGTATTTGAATCTCTTATATTAACGTAATCCCCTTCTTTAAAATTAACCTTTTCCTCAATTAATTCCACATTTTCTTTAATTAGTTCTTTATTTTTTGCCTTAAGTTCGTCAATAAGCAATTTTGCTGACTTTATTGATTCCTTGCCCGCTTTAGATTCCCGTAATTCCTTAATAATATTTTCAATCTTTTTATTAACATTTTTGAGATAATCCGCTGCCTCCAGGGTAGCTTTCTTTAATATCTCTTTTTTTTCTGTGTCTAATTTGTCCAGTTTTTCTTTATAAAGATTAGAAAGACCGGCCAATCTTGAGTTTTCAATTTCCATCTTTTTTAGTTTCTCCTGCAATTCAAACGACTTGGATTCAATTTCAGAGAGAAATTCTTCAATTTTGTGTTTGTCGGCATCAAGGTTGTCTTTTGCTGTATTCAAGAGTTCTTCCGAAAAACCAATACGTTTTGCAATCTCAAATGCATAACTTGATCCGGGTATCCCCTGCTTAAAGATGTAAGTTGGTTTTAATAATTTATGATCAAACTCCATTGCAGCATTTTCAAATCCCTCCGTCGAACTTGCTATCAGTTTTAAGCTCCCATGATGAGTTGTAGCTAAAACGGTAGCTCTCTTTTTTCTTAATTCAATTAAAAACGCAGTTGCAAGAGCCGCACCTTCAGAAGGATCAGTTCCTGTGCCAATTTCATCCACTAGTACCAAAGAATCTTTATCTGCATTTTTTATAATATTTTTGAGGTTCGATAAATGAGAACTGAAAGTAGAAAGATCATCTTCTATCGATTGTTCATCTCCGATGTCAAGCAAAACATTTCTAAATATATGAAAATTAGAATCTGGATTTGCGGGAATGGGTATCCCACTCTGAACTAGTAATACCAGCAATCCTATTGTTTTTAATACGACAGTTTTACCTCCGGCATTTGGTCCGGTAATTATTATTATATTTTTTTTATTAATTGATAAATTTAGGGGAATTGTATTTCCTCTCCCTAATTTCTTGAGTAATAATGGATGTCGTCCGTCGATTAAAGTAAAACTTTGTCTATCATCAAATTCAGGAAAACTGCCTATTATTTCTATTGAATATTTTGCTCTTGAAAATATTGAATCAATATGCCCTAGTATTGTCAGGGCCCTTATTAATTCCTCACTTACAGTTGAAATTTTTTTGGTCAGTTCTTTAAGAATTCTTTCAATTTCTCTTCTTTCTGCAAATGTTAGCGATAGTATCTCATTATTTAGATCAAGTGTTTCTTCCGGTTCAATATATACAGTCTGTCCTGTTGACGATTCGGAATGAATAAATCCCCTTATGTGCCTTTTATGTTCTGATTTAATAGGAATAACTATTCTGCCGTCTCTTAATGTTATATAATCTTCCCTTACAATATCTTTATCTGCAAGGCTTTTAATTATTCTATTCACCGATCGTATAAGATCATCTTTTTTATTGTTTATGTCTTTCCTGATTTCTGTCAGCTTTTTACTTGCTCCGTCCTTAACATTACCTTTGTCATTTATAATGCTTTGAATATGATGTTCTAATAATTTATCCGAAAAAAGATCACTTGCTAGTTCAGCAAGTTCGTTTGCCAGTTCTCTATTATTTTTAAGATATTGTAATGTCAGCCTTGAATTTATCAGCAAATGTAAAACGCTGAGTATTTTTTTACTGTCAAGAACTGATCCCTCGATTCTGCTTCTGTAAAGGTCTTCTCCTAAATCCGGCAAATGCTCAAGTGGCAGATGCTCCCTTTCTATCAATAATCTTTTTGCCTGATTAACATATTTGCTTTCAGCAATAATTTTTTTAAAATCGGTGCGCGGTTTTGTATTTATGACCTGAGATCTCCCTGTATCTGTAACGCAGTAATTAGATATGTGCCTTGTAATTTTCTGAAATTCTAATTTATCATATACTGATTCAGTAATCATTTTAATGTATCTTTTTCATTAATATAATCCTTAAGCAATTCTTTAGTTTTAGGGGTATAACTATTTAATAAATCAATAGTTGAAGGCAATAATTCATATACTTTAGAATATAGCAATGATGATTTTGCAGTTTTATCATCGGGAATTTCAAATATTTTTAATAGAAATAAAACAGCACTTAGAAAAAATAATATCTGAATAGTTCCAATCACCCCTCCCAGGATCTGGTTAACAAAGTTATTTACCTTATCAAAAGGATGCACCCATCTTTTAATTATTGAAATTAAGATCATTACCACAAGAAAAATAGTTATGCCTGCGATGATTTTTGAAAGATAAATCTCAATGCCTGTAAATGATTCAACATATACGCCTACCTTTTCATAAAAAAGAGCAGCCAATATGACTGCTCCTATAAAACCTAAAAGGCCTATTATTTTTCTAACAAAGCCGTCTTTGAAGCCCAGTATAAATCCAATAAGGATCACAATTACTATAATCAGGTCCAGGAATGTCAATTTTTGCTCAAATAATTTTCAACGATACTTCTGACTGTTTTACCGTCTGCTTTGCCTTTTAGAACTTTCATTACTTCAGGCATCAATTTAGGAAAATCTTCTTTTGTTTTTGCGTTAATTGTATCTGCTATCTTTTTAGTTTCAGCCAGAATTTCTGCTTCGGATAATTGTTTTGGAAGATAGGTTTGAATAATTTGCAGCTCTTTCTCCTCTTTTGATGCAAGGTCTTCCCTTCCGGCATTTCTGTATTGTTCGATGGAATCTTTTCTTTTTTTAGCAGCTGAAGTTAGAAGCTTAATTTCTTCATCCGGTACAAGCTCTTTTCCGGATCCGCTTTTCTCAAATTCCAATATTAGTGCTCTGATTGATCTGATCGTTTCAAGCTTTAATTTATCGCCTGATTTCATAGCACTTTTTAAGTCTTCATTAATTGTCTCTCTTAAACCCATATTTCCTCATAATGTAAAAAGGCAGGAAAGTATAAATACCAACCTGCCTTGCAAAAATAAAAATTTTTTATTTATATGTTAAATTTTAAGCGTAGTCGAATAATTTATCCTTAAACAATATGCTTTCCTGAGTTCCTGCTGAATATCTGTTACCAATCCCATATCTACTCCTTTATCAATTCTTAGGGAAATGATAACATTAGGTAAAGCCTGCCTCTTTGCATACATTAATGGTTCAATCTCACTTAATTTAACAATACTATCGTTAATTTGAATACGATTGCCCGCACCGACCCATACATACTGAATGAGTCTCTTATTTTCAATTTTCTCAATTGCCTTAGCTTCGGGCAATTTGTAATGAACCATTACGTCATACTCTCTTAAGGTTGTGGTAACCATAAAAAAGAGAAGAAGCATAAACACTATATCAGGCATCGAAGCAGTAGGAATCTCTTGTTTGGTATTAGCTCTTCTTTTTTGAAATTTCATTCTGGTTTACCTCTAATTCTTATTGCTTAACTTTTTCTGGCTCTGCTATCGAAATAATAATTGGGATCTTTTCCTGAACTACCTTTTGCTCATCCTCAGGCAGGTCATTATACTTCCTGCCATAGTTTTGATTCGAATACTCATCTCTAACTTCAAAATATGCTGACTTTATTTGATCAAGAGCCTGTATATAGCTGTTATATTTTGTTTTTCTGTCGGTTTTTACGGAAACAATTAATTTCTTGTTTTTAGGTAGATCTATTTTAGATATTATTCTCGGTTTAAGGTTGTCTTTTACTTGATAAATGGAAATGGGTTTGCCATCCATAAGCACATCACCATTCGCATTTATTAAAACAGCGGCCATTCTGTTTTTGGGAACTTCAACCGTGCTAACATCCTTTACATATTCCGGTAGTACCAACCCAATACCAGTGTCAACATCGATAGTAGTCGCAACTAGGAAAAAGAGTAGCAGCAAAAATGCGATATCAGCCATTGAACTGGTAGGAATAGTGGCTTCAGCAATTTTTCTTTTTTTAATCATAGCACAACACTCATAAAAAATTTATTAAAATTAATTGATCAAAAATCGAGTAATGAACTTTATTTTTTGCCGGCTTTTAGTTCGTAAAGCACATCAATTAATTCTATAGAACTCTCCTCCATATCACCAACTAGTTTGTCAATTCTGGATACGAAATAATTATAAAATACTTGTAGTATCATAGCAACCACAAGCCCAAATAGTGTAGTTAACAAAGCAATAGCGATACCGTTAGCAACGATTGCTGGTGAAATCTGAGCAGCTTCTTTAATAGCATCAAACGCTGTAATCATACCTTGCACTGTTCCGGTAAAACCAAGCATAGGCGCAAGTGTAATAAATGTTGATATCCAGATCATTCCTTTTTCAAGGAAGCTCATTTCAATACCACCGTAAGCAATAATTGCTTTTTCCGCAGCTTCAAGTCCTTCATCTGCTCTTAATAATCCTGCATGAAATACCGAAGCAACCGGTCCTCTTGTATTTGCGCAAACTTCCTTTGCTTCTTCAATTCCACCACCTTCCAGAGCTTTTGTAACCTTTATGATAAAATCCTTTGTATTTACTTTAGCCCTTGATAATGTCCAGAATCTTTCTATACTAAATGCCAAACCTAATACAAGGCAAGCTAGAATCGGATGCATAAAAATACCACCTGCTTCATATTTTGTTGCAAGCCAATTTAAAGCTCCGGAATCATTTGCTGCTTGAGCAATTACTCCAACTATCGATGAAATAATGAATACAAATTCCATAATAGGGTGACCTCCTAAAAATTATATAAAAGACACTTGAGGAGAGAATATCTTCCGCAATTATTCAAAAAATACCCTGTCAGAATAATGATTTCAAAAAAGAAAGTCAACAGTTTATCCATTGTCCTTTTTAAAATAATTTAACAATAAATTAGGGTTCAATATGGCCTAAATCTATGGGGCAATTCTATTATATTACCTGTCACGAAGTGATAATTATCAAATATGCTGTTAATTAATTCACCAATTTCGTCGGGCTTCATTATAGATTCCAAATCGATATCTTTCATCCACTCCCTATTCGCTTTAGTATCAATAATATAGGGAGCTATTGCATTGACCGACAATTTAATACCCCTTCCTTCAAGCGCTAATGATTTTACTAGATGAATCAGCGCTGCCTTTGATAATCCATAAGCAGCTTTCTTCTCTTCAGCAATTATTCCTGTAAAAGCAGTGGTAAAACAAATTGAACCTGAAAATGATTCCGAAACCAGTTTTGAAAAATATTTTGAAATGAAAAAGCTGGTTTTCAGGTTCATATCAATCATCTTTTCTAATTCAAAATGCGTGGTTTCCCAAACTGCTTTGCCTCCGGAAAATCCACCTATAGTACTGAAGAGGTAAAATACTTTATCTTTAGAAGGAAGGACTTTTTTAAATGCTTCTTCAATATTTTCCTCTTTAGTGAGATCCTTTACATTAACTAAACTTACATTACTATTAGATATATCCATACCCTTAAAATCAAAATCAAATAAATAGATATTATCATAATTTTTTTTAATTAAGGTATTTGTAACACCTCTACCCAAAGCGCCATTTGCTCCGAATATCAATAATTCCTTTTTCATTGTTTGTTTCCTTAATAAAATTAATGTATTACAATTCCAGCCGCGTTTCAACTCCGTGTAATTTATTATAAGGAAGAGTATAGAATTTTACAAATGATGGCGTAATCTTTTTCATGAAAGCAAAGATCTTTAATACGGGCTTGTTTGTTGAAATATCTTCCACTCCATAAAAGATAACTTTTTCACTAATACCATTCTTTTTTAATAATGCCGGAATATCAAGAACTTCAAGGTAGCCGCCTTCAATTATAATCCCTGATAACCCATGGGCAATATTTTCAACTTTTTGAAAATTTACACCATAAGGTTTGTCGGTAGTCCTTATAGAAACAAGAATATTGTTTTCGTAAATAATGTTTCCTCTAATTATGCAATGAACCATATAAGGTGGAATTTCTTCCAGACTTTTTGTAAAGAATAGTGCTGTTCCCTTTATATTTGTTCCCAGTCCGTATATCTGATTGTAACTTATAATGAAAGTATCAATTGGCAAAGGTCTGAATGAGCGATGCATTCGCCTATTCCCTCTTTCCCATAACTTAATAATTAGAAATGGAATTGCTGCAATAACCAATGACCAGTAACCTCCGTGAGGTATTTTATTCATCACTGCAATCAAAAAGCACAGTACAACTACAAAAGTGAAACAGGCAATTGCCATTTTTTTGTAATTCTTATCAAGCTTAAAAATCCAGATCATAAATATTGAGCTGATAGTCATAGTTGCAGTAACTGCAAGACCATATGCAGCTGCGATATTTTCAGATTTCTGGAAAAAGAAAATCATAAAGATGACTGCAATCAGCAGTCCCCAATTTACCACTCCTATATAAATCTGCGACTTTAGGTGCGACGAAGTAAATTTAATCTTAAGTAAAGGAAAAATTCTTGTAGTAATTCCTTGGTATACCAGGGACATAATTGCGCTGATCATAGCTTGCGATGCGATGATTGTTGCTAGCAGAGTTAAGATTAAAAATGGAACGTATAAAAAAGAAGTTATGGATCTTACCATGGAATATAAAATAGATGTAGAATCTCCCGTGTTCAGCAGATATGCTCCTTGTCCGAAATAATTAATTACGAGAGCAAAAAATACAAAATACCATGCATGCTTTATGGGATCCCCACCGAGATGTCCCATATCAGCATATAGAGCTTCACCCCCTGTTGCACATAATATTACTTCACTTAATACAAAAAATCCGACAAGACCATGGTGCAGCAGAAAATCTAAGGCATACCAGGGATTAATTGCTAATAAAACCTGTGGTGCCTGCGTAATTGAAAAGATACCTGTTATGAATAATGCCCCAAACCAGAGCAACATAATTGGACCAAAAGAGAAAGAAACCTTATCAGTTCCGTGATATTGAAAGGAAAATAAGATTACTGTAATTATAACTGTGATTAAAATAATCGTACTGAGGCTTATATGTCCTATACCTGGAATTAATTCAAGTCCCTCAACTGCTGAAAGAATACTTATTGCCGGCGTAATTACTCCATCCCCCATTAATAAGGAAACTCCCAAATAGCCTAAAAAAACAGCAAGGCCAATTTTCCGGCCTTTTTTTAATTTTCCAGATAAGATTTCTTTAAGTACAATTATCCCTCCTTCGCCTTTTATACTAAGGCTCATAGCCAGCCAGACATATTCTATGCTCACTAAAATCACCAGGGACCAGAATATTAAGGATAAAACTCCCATTAAATTACTTTCGGTGGGTTTTGTAAGCGTGAAGATAATTGTTAGAGTGTATATCGGACTTGTACCTATATCACCAAAAACTAATCCTGCGGCTTTTGTAATATCCTTAAATGAGGAGAATTTCCTTTCCTTCAGAGGCATTATGAAATATTAGTAATAACTGAGAAAATGATTAATTATATAACTTAAAAAACTAATGAACACTAATCAAAATATACGTTAAATGGTTTATTAATAAAAAATTCTAAGGAAATTCATTCAAATCCCATATAATGTGTGCTGCTTCTTCATTAATTCTTCCAGATAGTTTCGTTCCGAAGAGATTTTCTGTTAATTCGACCCTCTTTGAAAATGAGCAGGTAATCTATATTTTGCTTTATATAATCTGCATATTTTAATTATTATTCAAATCTATGAAAAACAAAAAGTTTATTATTATTGATGCAATGGCGATGGCCTATCGTGCCTACTTTGCCTTTATATCGAGGCCACTGACAACTAAAAAAGGTGAGCCAACTTCTGCTGTTTATGGATTTCTTAACCAGCTATTAAAAATACTTGAAGAAAATAAACCCGACTATATTGCAGTTGCATTTGATTCAAAAGAAAAAACATTCCGCCACGAACGTTACGATAAGTATAAATCCTCACGTGAAGCAATGCCCGATGATATGATCCCTCAACTTGGACGGATTAAAGACATTATCGACGCCTTGAAAATTCCCCTTTATATTCTTCCGGGATTTGAGGCGGACGACATAATAGGTACCGCTGTAAAAAGAGCAGAAAAAAAAGGAATGATATCTTATGTAATTACTCCTGATAAAGACTACAACCAGATGGTCACTAATAAAGTAAAATTAATTAAGGCTGGAAAGAGTCTCGATGAGATTGTTATTTATGATGTTACCAGGGTAAAGGAAGAATTCGGATTTGCACCCAAACAAATGATCGATTATCTAGCCCTTATTGGGGATAAGTCCGATGATATACCGGGTATCGCTGGGATCGGCCCTAAAACAGCAATTCCCCTCATTCAGGAGTTTGGAACTATCGAAGGCATATACAAAAATATTAATAAAATTGAAAAGGAAGGCCTTAGGAACAAATTAGTTGAAGGGAAGGAAAATGCTTTTTTGTCAAAGGAACTAGCAACTATACATTGTGATGTTCCCCTAGAAATGAAATTTGAAGATGCGAAATTTACTAAACCTGATCTGGAAAAAATTAAGTCGATATTTATTGAGCTTGAATTCTCAAGATTATATAACAGACTGCTAAATGTTTACGGACTTGATGGCGAAGAGAAAGGGATCGAAAAAGAAACCTCTGATAAAATCACCGAATTTGATAAGAAGAAGGTTAAATATGTATTGATCAAAAATGTAAAAAAAGCAAAAGACCTGGCAAATAAACTAAACAAAGAGGAACTTTTTGTTTTTGATACAGAAACAGACGGACTAAATCCCTATGAATTGAAAATAGCTGGAGCATCATTTTCCTTTAAAGCTAAAGAAGGATATTTCGTTGCCATCAATCCTTCACGCGATTCAAAAGAGCTTTTTGTGACAGATCTTTCAGACAGGTTATCTCAGGATGAATTTGTAAAAATATTCAGGCCTGTTTTTGAAAATAAAAAAATTAAAAAGGTTTGCCAGAACGGTAAGTTTGATATCTCGGTAATGCGAAGTATAGGTATAGAGGTTAATAATTTTTATTTCGATACAATGCTTGCAAGTTACGTAATTGATCCTGACCAGAAACACGGAATGGATGATCTTTCCGAAAAATATTTAAAATACAAACCAATACCCATCTCCAATTTGATTGGAGAAAAAAAAGATCCTACTCACATATTTGATGTAAATGTTGATGCGCTTTCGGAATATGCCGCAGAGGACGCTGATATAACATTCAGGCTGTATGAAATTCTAAGCAAAGAATTAAAAAAGGAAAAGCTTGAGAAGCTTGCCTATGAAGTTGAATTTCCGCTTGCTTCAGTTCTTGAAGATATCGAGTACACTGGAATAAATGTTGACAGAAATGCTTTGAAAGAATTAAGCAAAGATTTTGATAAAGAATTAAAGGATAATACTAAGAAAATATATAAGCTTGCCGGTGAGGAGTTTAATATTAATTCACCAAAACAATTGCAGGTAATTCTTTTTAACAAGCTGGGACTTCAATCAGGTAAAAAAACAAAAACTGGCTATTCGACTGATGCACGTTCTCTCGAAATGCTTAGAGGTGAACATAAAATTATCGAATCAATTCTTGATTTCAGACAAATTACAAAGCTGAAATCAACATATGCCGATGCATTGCAAACTATGATAAATCCAAAAACCGGAAGAATCCATACTTCGCTTAACCAGATTGCCGCATCGACAGGCAGATTATCTAGCAATGATCCTAACCTGCAAAACATTCCGATACGTACCGAGCGTGGTAAAGAAATAAGAAAAGCCTTCATCCCTAGAGACAAAAACCACGTAATACTCAGTGCTGATTACAGCCAGATTGAATTAAGAATTATGGCAAGTATTTGCAACGATGAAGGATTAAAAAAAGCTTTCAAACACGGCGAAGATATCCATCGTAGCACTGCTGCACTTGTTTTTATGGTCGATCCAAAAGACGTAACTGACGATATGCGACGCAAAGCGAAGGAGGTTAACTTTGGAATTCTTTATGGCATAGGACCTTTTGGATTAGCCAGCAGGCTTGGCATTACACAAAAGCATGGAAAGGAAATTATTGATACTTACTTCAATACTTTCAAACGGGTTAAAAATTTTATGGATGATTCGGTAAAAAGTGCTAAACAAAAGGGATATGCTGAAACATTAATGGGTAGAAGAAGATTTTTAAGGAACATTAATAGCAAAAACCGGGTAGTAAGGCAGTTTGAAGAAAGGGTTGCTATAAATATGCCGATTCAGGGCACTGCAGCCGACATGATTAAACTTGCTATGATTAAGATTCATAAAGAACTCTCTAAAAGAAAAACTAGAACAAAAATGATTCTCCAGGTTCATGACGAACTTTTATTTGATGCTCATAAGGATGAAGTAAAAGAACTTACTCCATTAATTAAAGAGATGATGGAAAACGCTTTGCCTATGAATGTACCTATTGTGGTTGAAACTGGAATTGGAAATAATTGGCTGGACGCGCATTAATTTTTTATGTAATGGTCATTCTGAAGGATCCTGACTTGTCGGGGAATTGCTTGCCCCGCTTTTGAGAATAAGAATCTTTTAAGAATAATTATGGAATTAATTAAGGAAAAAATTAAAAAGATACTTTGCATCAAACCTCGAGGAATAGGGGATGTTGTTCTATCAACAATCGTAATTAACAATTTAAAACAACACTTCCCGTCAGCTACAATTGATTATCTCACTGAACCGTTTATTAAACCCGCTCTGCAATACAATCCAAACATTAATAAAGTAGTAACAATGGGGAAATCAGAATTTCCCTTAAAAGTCGCTTTCAGAATTAAAAAAGAGAAATACGATTTGATATTGGATCTTTGGTCTAATCCGAGAAGCGCACAAATTACATTTTTATCTGGTGTAAAATATAGAGTCGGTTTCGCATACCGCGGAAGAAAATATGCATATAACATTCTGGCAACCTCAGGACGTGGAAGAGAACATGCGGCTGAACACAATCTTGAGTTGTTAAAAGCGATCAATGTCCCGGTCATTTCAAAATGCATTCAATATTTTGTTTCATTAGAAGATGATAAATTTGGGAAAGAATATTTTGCAAATAATTTTTCAAAAGGCAAAAAAGTAGTTGGTATAATTCCGGCTGGGGGATGGGAATCCAAAAGATGCGATGCAGTTAAATGGGTGGAAATATGCAAAGCGATTTCAGATAAATATAGAGCAAAATTTTTAATTCTTTGGGGACCTGGCGATGAAAAAGACGCTGACTTTATTAGGAACAGTATTCCTGATCTGACAGTTCATGCTCCCGAAACAACTTTGTCTCAAATGAGCGGACTTATAAAACACTGTAGCCTGGTTTTGGCTAATGATTCGGGTCCTATGCATATTTCTGCTGCGCTCGGAGTACCTACGCTTGGAATATTTGGCCCGACCAGCCCGTATGGACATAGGCCCTATTCGCCAAATTCAGATTACATTCATAAAGAGGATCTCTTCTGCCTGATGTGCAACAAACTCGTTTGTCCATACAAACACGAGTGTATGCTTCAACTATCAGTTGAGGATATTTTAGAGAAAGTCAAAAAAATAGCTGGCAATGTTCTGAAGTAAAGTGCCTTAATGATGGACCTTTGATTGCATATAATTAAATTTTTATACTTTAGTGGTCAGTAAGCTTGCGGTAGTAAATACTCCCAAAAGAGCAAAAACAATATTAATTATTATACCTGTTGTTACCACAATCCATTCTGTTTTAAGATCTGCTTCCTTCCCCTGATAAATATCAAGCAAAGCCAGTATCATGAAAACAAGAGCAACAATCGAAACAATACCCGCAACCAGTATAAACTTTATTGTTTTGGAATACTTAAAGTTTTTTCCCATAAATATTTTCACCTCCTGACTAGGCTCTTTATCTCTTTGCATTCATATGCGGGCAAAAATATTTTTTATAGTGCAATAATGAAAAATATTAACTCGATAAGTCATCTATTAATTATCCAAATGTTACAGCATTTTTTCATTAGGAATAATGATTACCTTTCATACTTATCTACTCATTCCGAGATATAGTCCCCCGAAATAAGGGATCAGCCATATTAGCCAGACTACGATACTGAACCTGTGAAATTTATTTCTTAGTGATTCGTTTTGTTTTACAACAACAATGGTAGCCCATATTGCGTGAAACAGCATTAACCAAAGAGCTATTTGCCCTGTTAAAGTGTGAGGATTTGTAATGTCAAAAGATCCTTTGGCTAACAAATGCATAGCGTAGGTGCCGGAAATATCAAATGTAAATCCTATCCAGAATGCAACTACGTGACTCAGTTTCAGATACTTTGCTAATCTTTCAGACCAGACGCCAAGTGAATAGAAAATCAATGCGAGTGTTATTAATGTAGCAGAGATGATAACCAAAATCTCACCTGAATATTTTAGCTATTATTGTAGGAGTTTTGAATTTAATTATAAGATATTACAATACTCTAATTTGTTTGAATCAGCTTATTTGTTAATCTCCTTCTTCATAATTAAATCTGTCTGCATTTCATTGCCAACTTTGAACTGATGTTCCCCTGTTATCTTATATTTAATATATTTGTAGAAACTTATCGCATCTTTATTCTTTTCCCAAACGCCCAGCCATAAATATTTCTTACCGGCTTTCACAGCCAGTTCTTCTGCATAATCCATTAATTGTTTGCCGAGACCTTTGCCCTTAAATTCTTTTTTAACATATATTCTTTCTATTTCAACCGAGTCTGGATCGTTTATGTCAGATTGAGCTGGTGCATAATTAATTTTGAGATATCCAGCAAGCGCGTTGTCTGAATAAATAAAATAAAATTCGCTTCCGTTAGTCATTAATTCTAAAGATAATTTTCGCGTTGTGAATGTTTCACTTAGATATGTATCAATCGTTTCCTGCGTGTTCATCGGACGAAAGGATTCATCAAAAGTCTGGTAAGCTAGCTCTTTGAGCATACTTAAGTCATCAATTGTGCATTGGGTAATTCTATTTTTCATTTATTATCATACAAGACATCTTACGCATTAAAATAACAAAATATTAGTTTATTAAACAGCAAATCAAACTTAAGTGAAGCCCTAATTTCCTTTTATTTTTCGTAAAACAATGGGAATCAATATTAATAATGACCCGCCGTTCATTAATTACCATTTGCTGCACATTTCCACCTCGCTTCCAACCAGCCTTCAACTAGCCTTCACCTGGCCTTAAATGACCTATGGGTCAGCTTCTGCGTCACAATTTGCAGACCCTTGCCATTGGATTACAACTCTTATTTTTCACTTTTGAATTTTGCTCCCCTGATGAAAAACAATTTGCCAATTCTCCCCTGTTTTTTTCCAAAGTGAACTTCGCAAACTTGAGGCATCAATTATTGTTTTATCTTTTTTCACGGCAATATACCTTACAAGTGCAACCTCCGGAGTCAATAATTTTACTTCGAAATCATGTGCTGATATTTCTATGACAGGCTCACTTTGAAGAGCTTCAATCGTATCTTTTTTATTATACACTTTCCCTGAACTTCCATACTCTAAATAATCGTCTGCAAGCAACTGTGCAATTTCCTCTGCTGATTTCCGAACCGCAGCACTGAGAAGTTTATTTTCGAGAGATACTAAGTATTCTTTTATTTGCAAGTCTTCTGGCATTTATTATTTTTTGCTATCCTGTGATTAATATTCCTTTAAATTTTGATTGATCCATATTAACTGAAAACAAATTCTCAAAAAGGTCTGCCCGCATAATTTGTGAACTTGGAATTCCAGAAGTCCACTATTCTTAGCTTTTTATCAAATATCTGTTTCAGTTCTTTGTCAAAATTACTTTAGAAAGATTAATTGAATTTCATTTGTCAGTTTAAGGAATTTAATGTTTATGTTAAAATTGTTTAAAAAATAAAGCAGTTATATTACACTTCATTTTAATTTCACTACTTTATCGCATAAATTTGTATAATTAAAGATTTAATTAAATCAATAAATTTAAAGAATATCAGACGGCATTTTTAACCCTGCATAATGAAAAAAGTAGAAGTATTTTTGAAAAATATATTACTTAAAGTTCTTTTGATCGTTTCAGCACGAAAAAGCGGAAAGACCGAAGAAAAATTAAATAATTTTAAATCCATATTATTTATAAGATTAAATAGGATCGGGGATGCACTGGTATCAACTCCTCTTCTTCATCTTGTAAAAGAAAATATCGGCTGTCGTATTTTTCTTCTTGCTGATAAAAAGAATTATTTTGCATTTAATAATAATCCTGATATCGACAAACTGATTATCTTTAAGAAAGGATTTATGGGGATCTATGAAGTCTTAAAAATGATCAGGGAGAATAATATTGATACGGTTGTCGATTTGCACGATGACGTTTCAACGACAGTAAGCTTTATAGTTGCCCTGAGCAGCGCAACAAATAAGTTCGCATTGAAAAAGGAGAATGAACTTATCTATACAAAAACAATTGAAAGACCGGATCGTTCAAAGGTACATGTGGTTGACAGGCTGCTCCAGCTTGGAAAACTATTTAACTTAGATCCAGGGAAAAATCAGATAAGGATATGTTACTATCCTGAAAATAAATCTTTTGAAATGGCTGATAATTTTTTGAAGAATAGGTTTGATCCAAATAATTTCATAGTCGGAATCAATATTTCAGCAGGTAGCCGGGCGAGGTTCTGGGGAACAAATAATTATAGGCAGTTAATAAATTTCTTAAGTAATTACGATTTAAGCTATTTACTGCTTGCGAAACCCGAGGATTTTT
Organism: uncultured Ignavibacteriaceae bacterium; assembly: GCA_964412105.1. Lineage (GTDB taxonomy): Bacteria > Bacteroidota > Ignavibacteria > Ignavibacteriales > Ignavibacteriaceae > JAKAGZ01. The sequence goes on from CAYPNM010000011.1 coordinate 53,975, forward strand.
CTTTGGCCAGGCAGATAATTGATGAAGAACGATTTATATTTACTTCTGATTTTGATAATTTTTGTGCGGTAATATCGAGGTTGAATTTCCTGTTTACCCCTGATACTTCGACGGTTCACATTGCTGCCGTCTTCAATATTCCGGTTTTCGGCATTTATGTAAACTATGATACTGATGAAATGATATGGACTCCTTATAACACAACATATGAAGCTGTTATTACTAAGGAACCGACCTTGCATAATATTGCTTTTAGCGAAATTGAAAATAAGCTTAAACCTTTCATTGAAAGAATTTTAAAAAGTTATGCCAAAAAGACATGATATACCCGAATGCAAGAGATTCAGCGGCTATAAACCCTGTTTTCCTGACCATAACTGCTGGATTGATGGCTGCAAAGATAATGTCCCTATCGGTACAAAAATTCTGATTATAAATCTTGATGCAATGGGTGACGTATTAATGACAACTGCGCAGCTACCAGGTCTTAAAAGAAAATTCCCTGCATCAACGATTTGGTGGATTACTTTAAAGAATGCCGCACCGCTTCTTCATAATAATATGTACATTGATAACGTCCTTGCCTATAATAATGAATCTCTTTCTATGCTTTCACAGATGAAATTTGACTACATATTGAATGTCGACAAATCGAGGCAGTCGTGCGCAATTTTGAGCTCTGTAAAGGGCAGAAAAAAACTTGGCTTCGGCATGAACAAAAATGGGCAGATTATTCCTTTGAACAAAGGCGCATATTACAATTATAATCTGGGGATGGACGATCATCTCAAGTTTAAAGTGAATCAGCGTACCGGGCAGGATTACCTTGCCGAAACCTTTGAACTCGATTATAGAGGGGATGAATATACTTTCAATTTTACAGATGAGGAACTGAAATTCATTGACGATTACAAAAAGAAGGTTAGGCTTAAAAAAACAGATTTTGTGGTCGGATTCAACACTGGCTGTTCAACTCTTTATCCTAATAAAAAAATGTCCGTCGAACAGCACATTTCGCTGATCAGTGCATTATTAAAAAAGAAAAAGTACAAAGTTGCATTGTTTGGGGGACCCGAAGACACCGAAAGAAATAATAAAATTTATTCGAAATTCAGAGGAAAAATAATCAATACTCCTACTGAAACAGGAGTTAGAAAAGGTGCTTGCTATGAAAGTATAGCTGATGTAATTATTACAGGTGATTCATTTGGCATGCATCTCGGAATTGCCCTAAATAAATATATGATTGTATGGTTTGGTGTAAGCTGTTGGACCGAGATTGCGCTTTATAACCGTGGTGTGAAACTTTATCTAAAAGATCTTGAATGCTCTCCCTGCTGGAAGAAAAAATGTCCTTATAACCTTGAATGCATAAAAATGATTGACCTCAAAAGAATTGTCGAGGAAGTTGATAAATATTATAAGTCAATAAAACCGGCAAAAAATGTTAAAGCTAAAAAATGATGTTAACATATTTTCTCTCTCAAAAAGAATAAACCGCCCTTTAATTCTTGATGGCGCTATGGGAAGCCTGCTTCAGCAAAAAGGCGTAAAGCCGGACAAACATCTCTGGATGTCCTTAGCAAATATTACTCACTCCAGACTGGTAACCGAAATTCATAAAGATTACATTGAGGCGGGAGCTGATATTATCACAACAAACACATTCAATACGAACCCAACTGACACTAAGGAAAATAAAAAATATTCATCTGAACATCTTGTAAAACGTGCTGTTAAATGCGCAAAAGATGCCGTTGGCAATCTTCCCGTTCTGATCGCCGGTTCCAATGCTCCTGCTGAGGATTGCTACCAGGTAAAAAGAACTATCTCAAAACGTGAGATTGAACAAAATCACAAAAGGCACATTGATCTCCTGATGGAAAACGATGTACATTTCATTCTGAATGAAACACACAGTCATTTAGACGAAATCAATGTCATTTCAAAATATTGCGATAAAAAGAATATCCCCTACCTCATGAGCCTGTTTTTTACTGATGAACTGCGACTACTTTCTGGCGAAAAACTGTCTGAAATATTAAAATTTCTTGATGATTCAAATGCTCTTGCAGTGGGATTTAATTGCATTATGCCTTCAACTATGAAAAAAGCAAAAAGAAAAATTACTTTTACGGCAAACTGGGGTTTTTATCTTAACTGCGGAGATGGTTCATTTACAGATGTCGATATTAAATGTGGAGTGTCTTCTGAAAATTATTCAAACATTATTAATGAATATATGAACGATTCGCCTTCATATATAGGTTCTTGCTGTGGATCTTCACCGGTACATATTAAAGAAATTAAAAATTTAATCGATGGAAAATTTAACAATTAATACTCCTGCAAAAATTAATTTTGGTCTTAATGTTATTAGCAAGCGTTCAGACGGTTTTCATAACATCGAAACAATTTTCTATCCGCTTAATATTTGTGACACAATAACTTTTTCAGAATCGGATAAATTTGTATTCGAAACAGATAATGAAACTTTGAACTCAGAAAAAGATAATCTTATTATGAAGGCAAAAACAGAGTTGGAAGATTATTCTAAAAAGGAATTGAATGTTAAAATTCATTTATCAAAGAAAATTCCAATTGGTGCTGGGCTTGGTGGCGGAAGCTCTGACGCAGCCGCAGTACTAAAAGCACTCAATAAACTTTTCAGGCTTAATATTGATTCCCTTAAACTAAATGAAATGGCCGCTAAAATTGGTTCAGATGTTCCCTTCTTTTTAAATCCATACCCATCTTTTGCATCATCAAGAGGAGAAGTGCTTGAGCAAATTGACTTCAAAATTGATTATTCCATTTTCCTGATTAATCCGGGAATATTTGTTTCTACTAAATGGGCATATGAAAAAGTAATGCCGGCAAAGCCTGACCTGTCATTATTAGAATCCTATAAAAGAGGAAGATTAAAACTTGAAAATTTCAAAGAATACATAAAAAACGATTTTGAAAAACCTGTGATGGAGGAATTCCAGGCAATTCGAAAACTAAAAGATGAATTATACGAAATGGGAGCAGACTTTGCCTTAATGTCAGGTAGCGGTTCAAGTCTTTTTGCTATTTTTAGAAATCCTGTACTGGCTGCAGAAGCTAAGGAATTTTATGAAAATCAATACTTTACTTATTCACAAATTCCAGATTAGATAAATTATGTAATTTATTATAATCAAATGATTAAACGACTGCAGCTTCAGTATATTCTATTATATTCTTTGAAGTATTTATTTTTGTAACTATCCCAAAAGGCACGGTTATACTATTTCTTATATGCCCATGCTTGAAATTATATACAACTGGCATTTTTGTGCCTTCTAGATATTCACTTATAACTTCTCCTAATGATAATGTTTTCTTTAGTGGATCATGTTCGTTACAATCTATAAAAGCACCAAGTATAACACCCTTAATATTAACAAATGCTTTGTGCAATCTTAGCTGATTCAGTAGCCTGTCTATCCTGTAAGGCATTTCTCCAATTTCTTCTAGTATTAATATCCTGTCCTTAAGGTCAGGAAAATATTGTGTGCCAACAAGCGAAGTAAAAACTGAAAGATTGCCTCCCAGTATCCTGCCTCTTGCCTGTCCTTTATGAAGCTCGAATATTTTTTCATCATCAGGTTGCGAAATTCTTCCATATTTTTTATTTGATGTTAAGATTTTCCAGAACATTTCTTCAGTAAACTCGCTTATATCGCTCTGAAAATCCATTGATAACATAGGTCCGGCAAATGTTACAAGTCCTGTCTTTTTCATAATTGCCATCTGTAAAGCTGTGATATCGCTATACCCAACGAGTATTTTGGGATTTCGCTTAATTAAGCTATAATCAATCTTATCAAGAAGCCTTGGGGTACCGTAACCACCCCTAGCGCAAAAAATAGCCTTAATATCTTTCTTTTTAAACATATAATGTAAATCATCGACCCTTTGCTGATCAGTCCCCGCCAGGTATCCAAAATTTTGTCCAACATTTTTTCCGATTTCAACTCTATATCCAAGTTTTTCCAGGTATTTTGCTCCATTTTCAACTGTTGACAAATCATCAGGCGATGATGCCGGTGAAATTATCCCTATGAGGCTACCTTTCTTAAGCCGTGCAGGTTTAACAATCTTCATTTGACAAAGCCTATTTTAGATTAAATTAAAAACGATTTGAATTTAAGAAATGAATCTATTCCAAACAAATATTACCGGTATTTTGATCAAATGATACGTTGATTTTTGCAGCATCTTAAGCAGTGCTGTGATTTTTATGAATGTTTTTTAGCAGGTTAATTAAAAATAATAAGAGGAAGCTTCGAAATAAAATGTGCTCTTTTGCAGTAATTAAAAAGTATAAATAGCTTGAACATGAACGCTTTCTAGTATCTCAGCCATGCGCAGATAAGATCAACAGCTTCCAATGTTGCAGCACAGTATCTATCAAGATATTCGTCGTTAATTTCTTTATACGATCTCATCTGCTGAACAGCCGCTAAAGCCCTAACACCGTCGAAATCCACATATGCAAGTCTAGTAGTTAATTCTTCCGGCGGGCGTCCGAAAGCAATGCCGGGAAGAATGGCTACGCCCGTGTCTTCCAGCAAAGTTTCACATAATTGAAGACTGTTTACAATTCCCCTGGTCCGAAGCAATTCTTTAAAAGGCTTAAAATCCGGAAATAGATAAAATGCGCCTTCTGGCATGGAAACCGAAATGCCTGCATCTTTTAATTGTTTGGCTATTCTTGTACCTAGCTTTTCTAAAATACGTCTTGTATCCCATAAATATTTTTCTATCTCTGTTCCCCCTTTAAATGCCCTAACAGCGGCATATTGAATGGGTGCACTTGTTGAAGTGAAGGTCTCACTAGCAACTGCAGCCATCGCGTCAAGCAGCCACCGAAGTGACGAAGGAAAAGTGAACGTTCCGAGTCTCCAGCCTCCTGCACCGCACCATTTGCTTAGTCCACCGCTGATAATTGTACCTTCAGGATAAAATTTTGCAATTGAGATATGTTTCCCTTTATGATGAAGCTCCCCGTAAATTTCATCCGAAAGAAGAATAAGTTTATGATGTTTAGCCATTTGCGCGATCTTCTTCAATTCCTCCACGCTATATGTAATTCCAGTCGGATTTGAAGGATAATTTAATATTACAATTCTCGGCTTAAGCGGGTCGTCTTTGCAATGTTCGATTAATTCTTCTGCAGTTAATTTCCAATCATTTTCGGCTTGTGTCTTTATCCATCTCACATGCCTTCCTATGATCTGTGCCTGCGGTGCATATGAAACCCAGCTGGGGGTAGGTATAACCAAATCACCGTAGTAAACAAATTGAAGCAGGAACATTAATTCCTTTGAACCTGGACCTATTAATACATCCTCGGCATTTCGACAGGTACCGTTTACTCTGCAATGGTACTCCGCAACCGCTTCTCTTAACTGAGGCAACCCCTTAACGGGAAGATATTCTTTGTGATATGCATTAACCTTTAGCTCTTCTACAACCGGCGCAGGAACAGGGAAAGGAGACTGCCCCAATCCAAGCTTAAAAATAGTTCGGCCTTCCTTACGAAGAGTGTCGCTTTTTTCATTAATTGCTAATGTTGCTGATTGAGGAATTCCCCTAACATTAAGATTTAGGTTTATGTCCGGTAAAAACTTTTTATTATTTCTCATCACTAAAATTGATTTTGAATTTCCCTTGTTAAAAATAGTTCATTTTCATTTAATATCAATTCTAGAAAGATGTTAAAACGAGAAGAAAACAAAAAAGCCTTAAAGCATTCTTTAAGGCTTTTAGTGACCCCAAGGGGATTTGAACCCCTGTTACCGCCGTGAAAGGGCGATGTCCTAACCACTAGACGATGGGGCCTTATGAAAAACAAAATGAGCAAGGGTGAGCGATGGGATTTGAACCCACGACCCCCAGGGCCACAACCTGGTGCTCTAACCAGCTGAGCTACGCTCACCATCAACAGAATGTTCTAAAATACAAATATCAAAAGTTAAGAAATTTTTATTATTTGTCTTTTGGGATTTGTCTAATCCACCTGTACGCCCAAGTGGACTCGAACCACTAACCTACAGCTTAGAAGGCTGTTGCTCTATCCAATTGAGCTATGGGCGCGCAACCAATCGGTTATATCTTCAATAAATTAAAAGAACCACAGTTGTCGGGGCGGCAGGATTCGAACCTGCGACCTCCTGCTCCCAAAGCAGGCGCGATGAACCGGGCTACGCTACGCCCCGAATTTAAGCGGGTTTATAGGGAAAATCATCCTAAAAATTTAAACATAGATTTTAAATATAGATCAATGGCTTCAAAAAAACAATCTTTTGGGCTATATTATCCTTTGACTTTTATTTATTAAGAGTAATTATAGAGATATTCCTTATCAATTATCAATGATCTAAATTAGGATCTAATTGGATAAAACCGGCATGTATCTTCCACTTTTCATATCAAAAAAGTACACTCTTTCAAGAAAGGACTCCAGATTCATTACTTTTATTTCATCAATTTCTATTCTCGGTATAGCACTTGGCGTGGCTACTTTGATTATCGCTCTCAGCATACTCAAAGGATTTGCTAATACTTTAACAACCAAAATCATTGATTTTGATTCACATATTGAAATCAATTCATATCAAACAATATTACCCGATTATCATTATGTGCTTCCAGCACTCGAAAAAAAACTTAATAAATCTGTATTATCCATAAATCCCTTTGTCTCCAAATTAGCTATTATTAGTTCGGGTAAAATTAAGGACGGTGTAAATATTAAAGGAATAAGGCCATCCGATAAATGGAAAGGTCTTCAAGCAAATCTGGTTGAAGGAAATTTTGAGCTCAGCGATTCTTCATTGCCGACTATTATTATAGGAAAAAAGTTGGCCAATAAGTTATTTGTAAAAATTGGAAACAAAGTAACCCTGTTTGGGCTTAATAATGATAAAATACCCTCAATTGATAATCCGCCAAATATTGAGAGATTTATTGTGAGCGGAATCTTTGAAAGTGGAATGGCACAATATGATGATCTTAACGCCTATGTAAATTTAAAGTCAGCACAAAGTTTATTTGGGATAGGCGATAACATCACAGGATATGATATCAGAGTTAAGGATATTTCTAAAATTGACAGCTTATCGAATTATCTAGCAAACACAATGCCCTACCCTAATAATGTAAAGTCAATATATCAATTACACAGAAATATTTTTACCTGGATCGATTTACAAAAGAAACCAATTCCAATTATTCTCGCTCTGATCATAATAGTCGCTGCCTTCAATATCGTCGGCACGCTTCTGATGATTGTATTAGAAAAGACCAAATCGATTGGTATTTTGAAATCAATGGGCGCAAAAAGGAAGCAAATAATTCTTATTTTTTTGTACCAGGGTATTTTCCTCGCAATCATCGGAATTATTTTGGGAAATATTTTAGCTTATGCGCTTTCCTATCTTCAATTGCATTTTAATATCATCACAATCCCTTCCTCGGTTTATATGATGTCAAGCGTTCCAATATTACTGTCTATTAATACTTTTATACTGGTGTCCGCTATTACTCTTATACTTTGCATTCTGGCTTCAGTAATCCCGAGTTTTATTGCATCAAAGATAAAACCCATCACTGCCATAAGGTTCACCTAAAATGAAGTTTGAAACTTTCATATCACAAAGGTATTTAATCAGCAAACACAAGCTGAATTTTATTACAATTATATCTCTTTTATCAATCTCAGGTATAACTATTGGTGTAGCTGCATTGATAGTTGTGCTTTCGGTATTTAATGGCTTTGGAAGCCTTGTAACATCATACCTTATGAATTTTGATCCGAACCTGCGCGTTGAATTTATATCTCAAAACGCAGCAAAACATTATGATGAAACTAAAAATATTATTCAACAAAATTCGGAAGTTACCGGAATCTCCCCTTTTGTCAGCGGGAAGGTCCTGGTTTACAGGGATAAATTGACGCAAATCATAAATTTAAAAGGTATTGCTGCAAATGAAGGAGACAGCGTTTATAATATCAAAGCAGGCATGCTATACGGTAAATACAATTTAACAAATCAAGGGGGAGTGCAACATATAATCCTTGGATTAACACTGGCCGATCGTCTTGAAGCATTAATAGGTGACACACTCACAATTGTATCACCTGTGGGTATTGAAAATGCTGTTACACAATTATCTTTGCCGATGACAAAGAAAGTTATTCTTGCCGGAATTTATAGCTCTAATAACAATGATTATGATGCAAATTATATTTTCTCGTCTTTACGCTTTGCACAAAATATATTGGGTTATGGGAAAGACTTTCAGGGGTATGATATCAAGGTAAAAGACATAAATTCTTCATTTGATGTCAAGGACCAGTTAGCTTCTAAATTGAACCCGGATAACTTCTCTGTATCGACGTGGTATGATTTTCATCGCGATTTATATACGGTTATGAAAATTGAAAGATGGACTGCATACATAATTTTGTCTTTGATTATTGCAGTTGCAACTTTTAATATATTAGGATCCCTTTCAATGTCTGTAATTGAAAAGCAAAGAGATATAGGGATTCTTAGATCGATGGGAGCTACTGACAAATCAATTCTAAAGATTTTTAGGTTCGAAGGGCTTCTGATAGGTATTATCGGTACTATCGCAGGTTCAATCATTGGATATTTTATCTGTTTTCTTCAATTACACTATAAAATATATCCGCTTGATCCGACGCAATACAAAATAGATGCTTTACCTTTACAGGTGAGGTTCTCGGATTTCATTTTCATCGCAGGCATATCCCTTCTTCTTTCGTACCTTGCCTCCCTATTTCCAGCTAGGAAAGCAGCAAAAGTAAATCCGCTTGAAGCAATTAAATGGGAATGATAATTAATGAACTCTAATATAATTTCAGCAAATAACCTTGTAAAATCTTTTCAGAATAATAAAAAGATGAAACTGGAAGTACTGAAATCAGTTTCGATTGGACTTAAGTCCAATGAAATTTCCGTAATTATAGGCGCCTCTGGCGCCGGCAAAAGTACCCTGCTTCATTTGCTTGCAGGACTTGATAGACCGGATAGCGGAAATGTTTTTTATCATGAACAGGATATTTTTAAGTTAAGTGAAGATAAACTTGCACGTTTCAGGAATAAAAATGTGGGGCTCGTTTTCCAGTTCCATCATTTACTTCCTGAATTTTCAGCACTCGAGAATGTTGCAATTCCGCAAATGATTGAAGGGAAATCTCTAAGTGCAGCATCTAAAAATGCAAAAGAATTACTGGAGTCAGTAGGTTTGACAGAAAGAATTGACCATAAACCTGCTGAACTTTCGGGCGGCGAACAGCAGCGGGTTGCAGTAGCAAGAGCTCTGGCAAATGATCCTGAAGTTATTTTTGCAGATGAACCAACAGGAAATCTCGATTCCGCAAATAGCGAGGCAATTCATAATCTGATTGTTGATCTGCGTGATAAATTTAAAAAGACCTTTGTTATAGTTACACATAACAAAGGTCTCGTTAAATTAGCCGATAAAGTTTTTGAAATAAAAGATGGAAAACTTGTTCAAAATTAGTTTGCTTTCCCCGATAAATAATCAAAAAGCAACCTTACTCCGAATCCGGTCATATATTTTTTTGTGTAATTATTCAGATCATTGGCCATCGCAGGACCAGCTATATCGAGATGTGCCCATGGAATTTTCTTATCAACAAAATGCTCTAGGAATTTTGCAGCAGTAATAGCCCCTCCCCATCTTGTCCTGCCTACGTTATTAACATCCGCCACATCACTTTTAATTAATTCATTATAATCATCCCATAATGGCAATCGCCAGAGACGATCGTGGGTTTTTATACCCGAGTTATAAAGCTGTTCAGCAAGTTTATCATTTTTTGTAAAAAGTCCTGCTGCATATTCTCCTAGTGCAACCACACAGGCACCCGTAAGAGTTGCAAGATCAATTATAACATCGGGCTTCCTTTGTGATGCAAAATGCAAAGCATCAGCAAGAATCATCCTGCCTTCAGCGTCTGTATTGTCCACTTCAATACTCTTTCCTGATGAAGTTACTACTATATCACCGGGTCTCATTGCACTGCCGGATACCATATTCTCGGCTGAAGGAATTACTCCAAGCAAATTAATAGGAAGCTTTGCCTTAGCTGCTGCCAGAATTGTTCCTGCAACTACGGCTGCTCCTGACATATCTGCCTTCATCTCTCCCATATTGCTGGCTGGTTTTATGGAAATTCCACCTGCATCAAAAGTTACACCTTTCCCAACCAGCGAAAATGTTTTTGATTTCTTTGAACCTTTATATTCCAGCACAATAAATCTTGGCGGATTTGCACTGCCCATTCCTACTGCAATCAAACCACCCATTTTTCTTTTTTTAATTTCATTTTCATTAAATACTCTTACTTTTACCCGCGTATTTTTGAATTTACTTTGAATCCTCTTAGCCAGATTAGCTGGAGTAATTACAATCCCTGGTTCATTTTGCAATTCTTTAGTAAAATTAACTCCTTCCATAATAAATTTTGCTCTGGATAGAGCTGAATTCAATTTTTTCTCATTGTCAGAATAGAAATAAATATTAATTTCAGCGGGAGTCTCCTTTAATTTTTTGTATTTATCAAATGAATAATTTCCTAAAGCAATACCTTCTGCAAAAGTCTGATAAAAATATTCTTCATTATCAAATGTACTTTTAAAATCAGAATATTTAGGAATAAAGATATGCAGGTTTTTTGCAACCTCCCCGGATATCTTTTGAATCATGCCTGAAAGATGGTTTCTAAAAAAATCACATGAAAATGATTCATCCAATTTTATTTTTACAATATAAAACTCATCGGGTTTCCCCTGAGGTCTTGATACTATTACTTCCTTACCTTTTTCCGATAGAAATGTTTTTCTTTGCAGCTCGGATAACTTAATATTTGAAACTTTCTCAAATTGTTTTAGGTTTTGAGAAAGCTTTTTGTTATCAATAAAGTATTTTATACTAATTGAATAAGACTTGTAGGAAATTTTTTTATTCCCGGCATTAAATTTTAGTTTTAGCATTTTGTACCTTAATTATTAATTCAAATATGTTTCTGCTCTTTTTAATATTTTAGAAAGATAATCATCTAATTTTCCATTATGTATTCTTGCTCCAGAGGCATTAATATGACCACCCCCACCAAATTCTTTTGCAAGCTTATTTACCGGAATTTCCCCCTTAGATCTGAAGCTTACCTTGAAGCCTTCTTTTAATTCTAGAAAAAGTAATCCTATTTCAACATTTTCAATGGAAAGGCAATAGTTTACAAAGTTGTCCGTATCCGATTCAATAGCTTCAATATTCTTAAAATCATCCTGAGTCAGAACCATATAAGATATCTTTTTAACATCTCCGTAAAGTTTTAACGAATCTAGTGCTTTACCGAGAAGTCTTATTTTACTGAATTTGCCCTGATCATAAATTTTGTCATAAACTTCGCCTGGTATCACTCCCTTTTCCAATAATTCCGCTGCTATCTGATGAATCTCTGGCGTAGTTCTTTCAAACCTGAATGAACCTGTGTCTGTCATTATCGCTGCATAAATTTGGTATGCTATTTCATATGTAAGAGGAACTATGCCTGTCTTTTTTATGAAATCGTAAATAATATGCCCGGTTGCGCAATAATCTGCATCAACAAAACAGGCATCAGCAAATTCTTCAGCGTCCTGATGATGGTCAATACATACTTTGATTTTATTTGATTCATTAAAAGCTTTGGTCATGCTTACCATTCTATCGGAACGGTTAAAATCTAGCGCCACTAAAACTTCGGCATCATCAAAAATATTTTTATGCAAGTCTGGATTATATTTCTCTATCTTTTTATCTACATCCATGAACTCAAGGTTATAAGGAGTTGGGTGGTGATTAACTATTCTTATCTTTTTGCCAAGGTCTTTCAACATAAGGTAAAAAGCAACTTCAGAACCAATTGCATCGGCATCCGGGTTAACGTGAGTAGTTAACAAGTAGGAATTATATGATAAAATAATTTTTTTAAGCTTATCGAAGTCTGGCATAGTATAATAAGAATGAATTAAAAAGGGCTTGATTAATCAAGCCCGTAATTATTATTAAACCAAAAATATAAATTTTTTAAGATATATCAATGAAATGATACAATCTAATTCACATCCCACATATTCCCGCTAAATAGAAGTTTCCTCAGGTCACCTTCTCCTTTTGATTTTTTGGCATCTTCCATTTGCTTATGCAAATCTTCTTCATATGTAGGTTTACTTACTTGTTGTAAAACTCCGACTGGTGTTGGAAATCCTTCCATTTCAGTGAATTGAGAAATTATATGGGCCCTGAATGAATTCTTATCAAATTCATCATGAACCCAAAGATCATTTGCGGAAAACTTTCCTTCACCGATATCAACAACAACCGGAGTTAATCCATCCAGCTTTATTCCCTTATTTTTTTCTTTGCCGAATACCATCGGTTTGTTGTGTTCAAGAAATATTACATTATCCTCTTTCGTGCTCTTATCGGTTAATAATTCAAATGCTCCATCATTAAAAATGTTACAGTTTTGGTAAACCTCTACAAAAGCTGTCCCTTTATGCTCTCCTGCTCTCTTTAACATAGCTTGCAAAAGCTTGGGATCCCTATCGAGTGCGCGCGCAACAAATGTTGCACCTGATCCAACTGCTAATGAAAGAGGATTAAATGGATAATCTATACTTCCGAAGGGTGTGCTTTTAGTCTTTTTACCTTTTTCTGAGGTAGGTGAATATTGCCCCTTTGTCAATCCATAAATCCTGTTATTAAATAGAAGTATTTTAAGATCAATGTTTCTCCTGCAGGCGTGAATAAAATGATTGCCCCCTATGCTCAATAGGTCACCATCACCTGAAGCAACCCACACAGATAAATCAGGATTATTTATTTTTACTCCCGAAGCAATTGCAGATGCTCTTCCATGAATTCCATGTATTCCATAGGTATTCATATAATATGGAAATCGAGCTGCACATCCAATGCCTGATATCCATACGTAATTCTCTAGCTTAATATTAAGATCTGGTGATATTCTTTGAGTTTGAGCAAGTATAGAATAATCTCCGCAGCCAGGGCACCATCTTACATCCTGTGACGAAGCAAAGTCTTTTGCGGTATACTTTATTTCCGCTTTTCCGTTATCAGACATCTTATTTACCTCCCAAAATATTTACGATCTTAGTTTCAATTTCTGATGATTTGAAAGGAAGACCTTGAATCTTATTAAACGATTCAACATTAATATCATACTCACAAGAAATTATTTTTGAAAGCTGTCCCATATTAAGTTCAGGACACAGTATGTGTTTATATTTTTTCAATACATCTCCGGTATTTTTCGGAAATGGATTAATATATCTGAAATGTGACTGAGCAACTTTCAGTCCTTTTTGTCTGCACTTATTGATTGCTTCAGTTATAGCTCCATAAGTGCCTCCCCATCCCACAACTATTAATTCAGCATCTTTATCGCCATCAATTTCCAAATCAGGAATATCGTTTTCTATATTTTTTACTTTTTGTGCTCTTAACCTTACCATGAATTCGTGGTTTTCAGGGTCGTAACTAACATTTCCTGTGATATTTGCTTTTTCTAGTCCGCCAAGTCTGTGTTCAAGACCTGGAGTACCCGGTATTGCCCATGGACGTGAAAGATTTTCATTTCTCATATAAGGTTGAAATCCTTCTACATCTGTTCGAAACTTAACTTCGATATTGGGAATCGAATCAGGATCCGGGATTTTCCATGGCTCCGAACCATTCGCTAGATAACCATCCGACATTAACATAACTGGTATCATATATTTAATCGCAATCCTAGAAGCTTCAAGTGCAAGATCAAAACAATCAGCCGGTGTTTTTGCAGCAAGAATAGCGACTGGTGCTTCCCCATTTCTGCCATACATAGCCTGCAGTAAATCCGATTGTTCAGTTTTTGTTGGAAGTCCGGTGCTCGGACCGCCTCTTTGAACATCTATAATTACAATTGGTAATTCAGTCATAACTGCTAAGCCTATAGCTTCAGTTTTCAATGCAACTCCTGGACCGCTGGTTGTAGTTATGGCAAGTGCTCCTGAAAATGCTGCTCCTATTGCAGCGCTGATTGCAGCAATTTCATCTTCAGCCTGGAATGTTCTTACTCCAAAATTTTTATGTTTACTTAATTCGTGAAGTATATCCGAAGCAGGAGTAATCGGATATGAACCAAGAAACAGTGGTAGACCGGCCTTAACCGATGCAGTTATAAATCCTAATGCTATAGCTTCATTGCCGGTTATGTTTCTGTATTTTCCTTTTTCTAATTTAGCAGGTTCAACTTGGTATCTTGTTGTAAATAATTCAGTATTTTCTCCGAAATAATAGCCGGATTTCAAAGCTTTTTCATTTGCTGCAGCTATATTCTCAGCATTCTTGAATTTGCTTTTGATCCATTCAAGAGTTGGTTCTATTGGTCTGCTGTAAAGCCAGTACATCATACCCAGCGCGAAAAAGTTTTTACATCTTGCAATTTCTTTGGCTGAAAGTCCGCTATTTTCCAGCGCAGTTGCTGTTAGTTGAGCCAATGGAACCTGCACAACATTAAATCCATCCAATGAACCATCTTCAAGTGGGCTATTTTCATAATGAGCTAATCTTAAACTTTTGGCATCAAATGAATTGATGTTTATAATAATTGTTGAGCCTGGCTTCATATCACTTAAATTTACTTTGAGCGCTGCTGGATTCATTGCTACCAGTATGTCAGGCTGATCACCTGGAGTGTGAATATCACTGCTGCTGAAATGAAGCTGGAAACCGCTGACTCCGTATGTGGTACCGGCTGGAGCTCTTATTTCTGCAGGAAAGTCTGGCAAAGTACTTAAGTCATTGCCAACCAGTGCAGTTGTATTTGTGAATTGAGAACCAGTGAGTTGCATTCCGTCTCCCGAATCTCCTGCAAATCTCACGGTTACATCAGTTAATTCCATAACATCTTTGGACATATAATTATCCTTTTATTATTAGCTTTTTTAATTATTTAAATTCTAGAACACAAACTATTATTTTTACCAATTTTTAATTTGGATTGTTTCACATTAATTTATTAAAAAAGGGGTAATAATTGTTGTAATAAAGGAAGAAAAGAATTTATTTTTCTCTTTAATGATAGAGCGAAACATCCGATAAAATTATAATATGTATTTAAAGGCTACCTGTCAGACAGGAATTTGAACAATTACAATAAGTTAAATAAGCTTTGGATTATTGTCAAATATGTTTAATTCTCAATATTTGGAAAAATTTAATAAAAAAAGGCTGCCTACTTTAAGACAGCCTTTATCATTAATGCCGGATTTTTAAATAATGCCTTAATAATCTGTTTTATTAGTTGACTTCCCAGGTATTAGCACTAAATAGAACCTTTTCAATATCGCCTTTACCTTTTTGCTTGGTCACCGATTCAATCTGAGTTTCAACCCCTTCATCATAAGTTGGTTTGAAAATTTGTCTGAACACGCCTACTGGTGTGGGGAAGTTTGGATCATCAGACATATGAGCTAGAATTGTAGCATGAACCGGACTTAGATCAAATTCATCGTGAACTAATAAATCATTAGCTGAATGTTTGCCATCTGTAAGGTCTACAACTAACGGCTTGGCTCCATCGAGCTTAATTCCTTTATTCTTTTCTTTTCCAAATATCAATGGCTTACCATGCTCCATATAAAGCACATTTTCATCTCTTGTAGCTTTGTCAGTCAGCATTTCAAAAGCACCATCATTAAAAATGCTGCAGTTCTGAAGAACTTCTATAAAGGCTGTACCTTTATGATCTGCCGCTCTCTTTATCATTTTCTGTAAATGTTTTGGATCCCTGTCTAATGCCTTTGCAACAAAAGTTGCTTCAGAACCAATAGCTAATGAAACAGGATTAAATGGATAATCAACACTGCCAAATGGGGTTGTTTTTGTTTTCTTTCCCTGTTCACTTGTTGGTGAATATTGACCTTTTGTTAATCCGTAAATTTTATTGTTGAAGAGGATTATTTTCAGGTCAACATTTTTCCTGCAGGTATGAATAAAATGATTTCCACCAATGCTGAGTAAATCACCATCACCCGTGGCTACCCAAACGGATAGATCGGGACGGCTTACTTTTACACCCGTAGCTATTGCTGGAGCTCTTCCATGGATACCATGGAACCCATAAGTACTCATGTAATAAGGAAATCTTGAAGAGCAACCGATACCGGATATCCAGACTATGTTTTCCTTTTTGATCCCTACTATTTCAGGAAATGTTCTTTGAACTTGAGCAAGAATTGAATAATCTCCGCAACCCGGGCACCACCTTACATCCTGATCACTTGCCAGATCCTTTGCTGTTAACTTGATTTCATCAACTTTTATATTTGTGTCTGTCATATCGCTTTTCTCCTTGATTGATCATTATTTGCTTTTGGTGAGCCAAGCACTTCAATTATTTTATCTTCAATATCTGAAACTCTGAATGGTAAACCTCTGACTATATTTAATTGTTCGGGCTTAATAAGAAATTCGCTACGGATAATTTTTGCAAGCTGACCAAGATTAATTTCCGGTATGATTATTTTCTTAAATCGTTTCAATACCTCCTCGGTATTCTTTGGCATTGGGTTCATATATTTTAAGTGCGCCTGCGAAACTTTATAACCATCTCTTCTAGCTTTGATCACTGCTTCTGTTATTGCCCCAAATGTTCCGCCCCACCCAAGCACAAGAAGTTCACCTGATTGATCACCATCGACTTCCAGGTCAGGAATATCATTTGCAACATTTTTAACTTTTTGGTCTCTAAGTTTTATCATCAGGTCGTGATTCTCAGGATCATAACTCACATTGCCGGTAATATTTGCTTTCTCGAGCCCGCCTATCCTGTGTTCAAGGCCCGGTGTTCCGAGTTTGACCCATGGTCTTGAAAGATTTGCATCTCTTTGGTAAGGAGCAAATCCTTCTTTTTCAGTTCTGAATTTTACGGGTATATCCGGAATTTCACTCATCTTTGGAATTCTCCAGGGCTCCGATCCATTAGCAATATATCCATCTGTCAATAAAATAACAGGAGTCATATATTTTACTGCAATTCTACTGGCTTCAATTGCCATATTAAAACAATCGCTTGGCGTAGATGCTGCGACTACCGGCACTGGAGCTTCACCATTTCTTCCATAAACTGCTTGCAGAAGATCGGCCTGTTCTGTTTTTGTAGGCAGACCCGTACTTGGCCCTCCTCTCTGAACATCAATTATAACTAAAGGAAGTTCTGTCATAATAGCTAGCCCTATAGCCTCTGTTTTTAATGCAAGACCGGGACCGCTCGTTGTTGTAATTGCTAAATTGCCGGCATAAGATGCTCCAATGGCAGAAGTTATTCCTGCAATTTCATCTTCGGCCTGTAAAGTTTTTACGCCAAAATTTTTGTATGCGCTTAAATATTGCAAAATTTCAGTAGCTGGAGTGATAGGGTATGATCCAAGAAATAATGGCAGGCCGCTTTTAACTGATGCGGTAAGAAATCCCAAAGCAGTTGCTTCATTACCTGAAATACTTCTATAAATTCCCTTAGGAAGTTTTGCGGGACTAACTTTAAACCTTGTAGTAAATATTTCAGTATTCTCGCCATAATTATATCCTGCAAGTAATGCCTTTTCGTTGGCTTCAATAAATTCAGGTTTACTTTTAAATTTTGCTTTTATCCAGGTCACAGTTTGATCAGTTGAACGATTATATAACCAGTACATCATTCCAAGCGCAAAAAAGTTTTTGCACCTCGATATATCTTTTACTGATAAAGTTGTGCCTTCAAGTGCCTTTTGAGTGAGGGAAGATATTGGTACCGGGTAAACCTGGTATCCTTTCAATGTATTATCTTCCAATGGATTTGTATCATATTTAGCAAGCTTCAGATTTTTAGCATCGAAAGAATCAGAATTAGCAATAATAATTGCACCGGGCTTTAATTCAGGAAGATTCTTTTTTATAGCAGCCGGATTCATTGCAACTAGCACATCAGCTCTGTCTCCGGGAGAATAAACCTCGGTTTTACCAAAATGTAATTGAAATCCGCTGACGCCATAAATGGTTCCTGAAGGGGCACGAATTTCTGCCGGATAATCCGGAAGGGTGTTTAAATCATTACCTGCTACCGCAGTTGTATCACTAAATTGTGAGCCGGTCAACTGCATTCCATCACCGGAATCACCTGCAAATCTCACAGTCACATCTTCAAGTTCAAGCACTTCTTTTTCCATTATTCTTACCTTATATAGTATGAAACGATTAAGTTTGATTGCCTTGCATATCCATAAAGTGTGCCATAATTTGAACTAATGCAAATGATTCGAAAATGGTAGGAATTTTGAATAAATGACTATTTTTTTGGAAATTATTCCAATTTGTTAATTATTTCTCAATAATGGAAAATAAACTTATAAAAAGTAAGAATGGCTAAATTATTAATTTTAAACTTCAATAAATCTATAGAGCCTTTTCAAATATTAGTTATTAACTATTGAAAGGGTTCTTAAAAACTCTTCCGGCGGAACAAATCCCGTAATCCGTTTGACTTCCACACCTTTATTATTCAATATAAGTATTGTAGGTACACCAACAATATTATATTTGTTTCTTAGCGAATCCACTTCAGGCGAAAGCGATTTTGTCATATCAGCTTTTAGTGCAATAAAATTATTTGCTTCAGCAATCACTTTTGGATTGGAAAAAGTTGAAGCATCCAGTTCTTTACATGGGATGCACCAGTCTGCATAAAAATCAATAATTGCACCTTTTTTAGTTGATATATTAGACATCAGAATATTTTCATCATATTTTTTCCATATAATTGAAGATTTTTCTGAAGGAACTAAAGCGTATACTGCAACGCCGATAAGTATTATTGAAAATATTATTTTAAATATTTTGAATCCTCTTACATTTCTGGCATATTTTTCTATAAATAAAAGATATATGGCAGTGATTATCATAAATACAGGTAGAACATATCCGGAAAATGACTTTGGCAAAAGAGGCAATAAAAAGTATAATGCCATTCCAATTAAGATGAAACCGAAGACGTGTTTGACTGCCTCCATCCATTCACCTGCACGCGGCAGGCTTTTAATTTTTCCGGAAAAGATTGCTAAAAACAAATAAGGTAAACCCAGACCGAGAGCTAAAACAAAAAACATCAGGAATCCAAAATAGGGATTTCCTTTCGCAGCAACGTAAGTCACTAATCCTAAAACAAAGGGACCTATGCAGGGAGCTGCAACAATGCCCATAGTTAATCCCATGAAAAAGGCACCGTACATTCCTCCCTTGGCACCACCCGCTTTAGCTACCAATGAATCAGGTAATTTAAATTCATAAACTCCAAACATGCTCAATGAAAGCACAACAAATATCAGAACAATAAATAAAATCACATAAGTGTTTTGCAAAAGCGAACCAAAAATTGATCCGCTTAAGGCAGTAACTACTCCTATAACTGAATAAGTAAATGCCATACCCACAACGAAAAGCAAACCCATCATAAAAAGTCTTTTCGTGTTGCCTTCTGCCTGACCGCCAAAGTAGCCCACAGTAATTGGAATTAATGGATAGACACAAGGAGTAAGATTTAATGCCAGCCCGCCCAGAAAGACGAGTAATAATCCTATTAGTAATCCGTGCGATTCTAATGGTGATTCAGCTTTATCACTATTATTTGAAACAGAATTTAGATTTGTATTATCTATTTTAGGAGTTAAATTAGAAAACAATTCTGAATTTATATTTTTTACCAAAGATTTATTATCTGTAACATCTACGTTAACTGTATCTTGAACTGAAGTAGGCGCCATGCAAGTGCTGTTATTGCAGCTTTGATAACTTAGTTTTACAATCAATTTGTAATTGCCCGGTTTAATATCAGTCGGCACCCTTAATACTCCCCCTATAATTATATCGCCTTCCCATGCTGAAAGTGGCTTATCCGAAAATCCCAACTTCACTTCTTGAGCCGTAGGATAAATTGCATTTTCAAGATTGAAGAAACCTTTATCCGGATTGATGATTTCAAGTTTTGTCGGAATTAAAAAATCATCATTTGGTTTGTTGGAATTTATATGCCATCCGTTTTTAATGTTTGTTTTAACAGCTATTTTAAAGGCGCCGCCCGGAACAACTTTATCAACTGAAAGGAATGATTTAATATTTACTATTTGTTTATTCCCTTCATACTGTGGGAATGATTTAGTTGTCAAAAATATTATGAATAATAGCAATGCCGGTTTCAAATAATTTTTCATTTCAATTCTTGTGTAATTAGTTTTAGAAATGTGATTTATTTTTAGCACTTGACTTTTAACCTCTCACTTTTACCTTCTCCATGCCTGTACTATAGGAAACCTTCTTCCGTAGCCAAATGCTTTTGTAGAGACTCTGAGAGCAGGAGCAGCCTGAAATCTTTTGTATTCGCTTTTGTCAATCATTGTCAATATTTTTTTAACAAGATCCTTTTCCCCGACTATTTTAACAATTTCATCATATTCTTTATTTTGTTCAAGGTACATTTTCAAAATTGGATCAAGAATATTATATGGAGGAAGTGTATCTTCATCTTTCTGATTTTCTTTTAACTCGGCTGAAGGAGCCTTAGAAATTATTTCCTTGGGAATTATTTCATGCTTTCTGTTTATGTAATTTGCCAGCCGATAAACGTCAGTTTTATATACATCGGCTATCACCGCGAGGCCTCCGCACATATCCCCGTAAAGGGTACAGTAACCCATTGCCATTTCAGATTTATTGCCCGTTGTTAATACGAGGTAGCCAAATTTATTGGATATCGCCATTAGTAATAATCCGCGTAATCTTGCCTGAAGATTTTCTTCGGTTATATCCCTCTTTTTTCTGCCAAACACCGGTGCTAGCAATTTTAAAACTGTAGTGAACGGGGTTTTAATTGAAACAATGTTTGAAGAAATTCCAAGCCTGTTAATTAAAGCCTGAGAATCCTTTTTGCTTCCCCTGGTTGAATATTGCGAAGGCATTAAAACCACGTGCACATTTTTCTTTCCCAAAGCTTGCACAGCTATATAAGTAACAAGAGCGGAATCTATTCCCCCGCTCAGACCGATCAAAGCTTCTTTAAATCCCTGCTTGCTGAAATATTCTTTCACTCCATAAATTAAGGCATTAAGAACTTCTTCTTCATAACTGCCTTCGGTTTCGTGAATGGCATGGTATGATTCTTTGGTTTCAAAAATAAAATAATCTTCCTTAAATGCTTCTCCAAGACAGACCAGCTCACCTTTGGAGTCGAAACACATACTTGCGCCATCAAATATCAGATCTGTCTGCGCACCAACACAGCAAACATATGCGAGAGGAATCTTATTATCTCTTACAAGTACTGATAACATATCCTTTCTGGATTTTCTTTTGCCATAGGCATATGGACTTGCGGAAATATTAATAAGAACCGTCGCGCCTTTCTTAATTAATTTATTTACAGGATCTTCAGTATATCGCCTTACATACCAATAATCCGCATCATTCCAGATGTCTTCGCAGATTGAGATGCCAAGCTTTTCTCCCTTGAATTCATGAATGTATATTTTTTTGGCTGAGTCAAAATATCGCATTTCATCGAAGACATCATAATTAGGTATTAGGGATTTATGCTGGATAAATTGTATCTTTCCTCTATAACAAAGTAGTGCGGAATTGTGAACATCAGTTCCAATTTTATCGTCATCCTCGGTGATAGAACCAAATAATAAACCAGTTGAACCTGTTGAAGCTGCAATTTCTTCAGAGGCTTTAATTACTTTGCTTCTGAATTCCCTCTTTTCAAGCAGATCCAGTGGCGGATAACCGAGAAGAGACAATTCCGGAAAGATTACAAGATCTGCTCCATCTTTCACACCCCTTTCGTAGCCTTTAATTATTTTGGCCGTATTGTTTTCGATATCGCCGATTATTGTGTCTATCTGACAAAGTGCTATTTTCATTTTTAAAATTCGTTTTCGTAAAAATATAAAAGCTTGTTTCGTTTTACAAAAATTTGAGCCTCATATTTTTACCGTTGGTCTGTTTCTTAACCCGAATTAACACAAAAACCACCGATAATAACATTATTTAAGTTTCTTGCTCAAAATTTATTAACATATACAGGAGAAAAAAGACAAATAATCGCGGAGAGCCGAAAATGAAAAAAAAATGGTATCGCTCTAGAAAAGATAAAATGATCGGAGGCGTTGCCGGAGGGCTTGCTGAATATTTTGATATTGATCCGACTATCGTAAGAATTATTTTTGTTGCGGGACTTTTTATGGGTGCGGGATTTCTGGCTTATATTGTTCTATGGATTGTCGTTCCTGAGGAACCATATGGGCTTGATAATACCGGACAGGATAGCGTAAAACAGGAAAATGCTGATCAGGAAACGACCAATGATCCAAATGCTCTGCCTAAATCCGATCATAAGAGCAATCGTCCTCATATATTCGGAGCTATACTTATAATTCTTGGAGTACTTTTACTGTTGGATAATTTTGTTCGTTTTCATGTGTTCTGGCCTTTGCTGCTTATTCTGATTGGAGTTGGAATTCTTCTTAAATCAAGATATGATTAAATTAAAGAAGAGAGATTTATATGAAATCTAAACATTTTTTCTGGGGTGCCTTATTTATATCACTCGGAATATTAATACTTCTGAATAATTTCTTTTATTTAAATTTTGGCTGGGCTGATCTCTGGAAATTCTGGCCGGTAGTTTTAGTGTTCTGGGGATTGGCAATAATAATTAAAGATGTATTCTTTAAGGGAATATTGGCGGCTTGTTCTGGCATTATTCTGGCCTTGGTGATTTTTGCCACCTTCAAAGCAGGAACAGATATTATTGTAAATAATTTCGACTGGGATTCAAGAGATTTTAATATCTCCATTGATAAATCGGATAATTACCATAAATATACTGAGAATTACGATCCGTCTATAAAAGAAGCTAATTTCCATTTTGAAAGCGGTGCGGGAGCTTTTATTATCAGAGATACAACCCACGATTTATTTTCTTCCAGGACTAATGGAATTGATTATGATTTTATGGTTCACAAAGATTCTGACAATAAGGAAGCAGATATTACACTCTCCGCTCAGGAAACTCATCTAAGATTCAGGCACGGAAAATTAAGAAACAAGGTTGAAATTTCCTTAAACGAAAACCCTGTATGGGATCTGGATCTGAATTTTGGAGCGGCTTCGGGAGATTTTGATCTGCATAAGTATAAAACACGCAAAGTTGATATCAGTATGGGAGCTGCATCTTTGAAACTAAGACTTGGTGATAATGTTGCTGAATCTAATGTCGATATTGAAGGTGGGGCTTCATCAATAGAAGTTTACGTTCCTGAAAATGCTGGCTGTGATATTCATACAGATATTGCGCTGTCATCAAAATCTTTTTCAGGTTTTAATAAGGTTGGCGATGACCACTACCAGACGCCGAATTTTGATAGTTCAAAAAACAAAATTTATTTAAGTGTTTCAACCGGTGTTTCTTCAGTGAAAGTAATCCGAACAAATTATTAAGGATTATTTCCTGATTTTCTTTATTTTTCTCTTTTTAGATTTTATAGGCTGCGGCTTCCAAAGATATTTTTCGAGGATAACGCAGCCATCCTTATCAAACTCAATTCCTTCCGAGCGCAGCATATCTTCCATTAAATCTGGATCACCAAAATGCATTCGACCGGTTAGTGCGCCAAATCTGTTTACAACTCTATGGCAGGGCAGACCCGTGACACTTGCCCCATTTATTGCCCAGCCCACAGTTCTTGCGGCACCGCGTGTTCCACAAGCTTCCGCTATATCACCGTATGTTGTGACTCTTCCATAAGGAATTTTAGCAACTACTTTGTAAACTCTGTCAAAAAAATTCTGATTCTTTTTACCCATTTATTACTATACGCTAATCGCTATAAGCTAATTAACTAAAATTCTAGTTCTTACTAAATTTTAACAAATAGGCCTTTATAAACCTGTTCAAATCTCCGTCCATCACTCTCTGCACATCTGAAGTCTCCTCATCCGTTCTGTGATCTTTAACCATATTATATGGATGAAAAACATAAGAGCGAATTTGACTCCCCCACTCTATTTTCATTTTGCTTTTTTCAACTTCATCAAGTTCAGCCTCCTGCTTTTCCAGTTCAATTTGATATAGCTTTGATTTGAGAAGTTTCATAGCATTTAATCGGTTTTGACCTTGAGAACGCTCACTCTGGCAGGCTGCTACAACTCCGGTTGGAATGTGAGTTATTCTTACAGCGGTTTCAACTTTGTTCACATTCTGTCCGCCCTTACCTCCGGATCTATATGTATCAATACGTAAATCGGCTGGATTAATTTCTATCTCGATTGTATCATCAACTTCAGGAATAACAAAAACAGAAGCAAACGAAGTGTGCCTTCTTTTATTTGAGTCGAATGGCGAAATTCTTACTAGCCTGTGGACACCATTTTCTGCTTTTAAATAGCCATAAGCAAATTCTCCTTCCACTTCAATGGTAACACTCTTAATTCCGGCACCATCCCCTTCAAGTATATCTACTAATGTCATCTTATAGCTGTTTTGCTCTCCCCATCTCAAATACATTCTCATAAGCATTTCAGCCCAATCCTGTGATTCAGTCCCGCCCGCACCTGAATGAATTGTCATAATACAATTTTTTGAATCATCCTTGCCGCTCAACATATTTTTTAATTCAGCATTTTCAATTGCTTCTTTTAATTCATCCAATTCTTTCTGAATTTCTCCTTCGAAAGAAGAATCATTTTCCATTTTAGCAAGCTGGATTATTTCCTCGAGATTTTGGTATTTATCCTGTACCTCTTTCCAAAGATTTACCCATGATTCAAGAGATTTTATTTCCTGCAATGTTTTTTGAGCGGCAATCTGGTCATTCCAGAAAGAAGGCTGGCTGGTTTGATTTTGTAGTTCCTTTACTTTTGAATCCTTTTTATCAACGTCAAAGATAACTCCGCAAATTATCAATTCTTATTTTATACTCTTTTAGCGTCTTTAATTCTTCTTCGTACATTTTATCTCCTGATAATTTTTTTGACAAATGCATAAAGCTCTATTGCTTCTTTCCATACTTCTAATTTTCTAAAACCCCGATTAATATTTTTATTCTTTTCCACATATATTTCAGCTATATGGTCCATAAATTAATCCCCCTAAGAATAAATTATAAAATTCATTTATTAATCCATTCATTCAGCCATTCATTCCTTCAACCATCCAATCGTTCATTCATTCATCCATTCAGCTTTTCATTCATTCATTTCCCATCCACTTCCAACTCCATTCGTAGCATTGCACTTGCGAGAATTTTTCCTTGTGCATCATGCTTAAGGGAAACTGTTCCCCCGCCGCCCAGAGTATTATGCAAAAGGAAATTTATAGCGCGGATATTTGGCATTTCATATCGTTCTACTTTGCCAAAACAAATTCCCTCAAAATGCTTTTTAACTCTCTCTGTCGTAAGATGTTTTTTTATTATCTCATAACCTTTATCGTCATAAGCTATTACGCCAACATTCCCGGCATCACCTTTATCACCACTTCTGGCATGAGCTATTTCTTTTAGTTTAATTTTCATAGTTACTTAATGCTGAACATGACTGTATCAAATCGTCAAAGGGGGCAAGACAGTTTTGTTTCAGCATCTCCTTAATTTATAAATAAATTCTATCCAATGGATTAGCTATTTCAGGATATAAATTTTCCCATTCTTTTACACTGAACCTTTTCACCTAAATTACTATTCATTATTTCAACTCCAGAATTTTAACGTGAGGCTCAACTAAATTTTTGGGAATCAGCG